>JAEKNU010000019.1 GCA_016838895.1 Chloroflexota bacterium | reverse complement strand
TCCGATATTACACTTAAAGTGGGGCCATTAACCAAATTTCGCAATTTGACTGATTTGGCGACGTGGAATCCGGGTTACAGTTAGTCATCCTGAATCAAATGGCATCGGTTATTTTGTATTATTTGTCATTTATGCACTACTATTTCTGTTTTCAAGTTTTCTTTTGCCTTTCATAAAAGGGAACAAATAGATAAGGAAAACAGTTTTAAGGTTATAATATTGATATTCAACTTTTTAACGATGGAGTGAAAATGAGTGAAAGACTCTCAGCATTAGGAAAAACTACCATTGCGCCAGAAGTGATTGTATCGGTGATTCGCTTAAATACATTGAAGGTTACCGGTGTAAGCGCATTAGCGGTTATCCCCACCAGTGTAGATCGCTTCTTTAGTCGTGGTATTGATGATGGTGTTAAGATATCTGTTGAAAATAATGTGGTCAACGCAGATATTTTTGTTATTTTACATCATGATATAAATGTACGCGAAGTTGGAAAATCCATTCAACACAAAGTGTCTCGGGCCATATCCGAGATGGTTGGCATGGAAGTTGGAAAAATAAATATTCATGTCGAAGATATTGATTTTTCAGCCGATTCCAGCAAAAAGTAAAAAATGAAGCAAAGAACAAAAGCACGCGGTATTGCGTTACAAATTCTATACGAAATTGATATCGCAAACCATAATCCTGTTGAGGTATTGGAATTTCGATTATCACAGGATAATATCGATGAGCAAATACAGGCTTTTACCAGAAAGTTGGTGCTTGGTATTGTTCCACATAAAGGTACATTGGATAACTTTATTGCCCAACATGCACCTGAATGGCCATTGAATCAAGTAGCCATAATTGATCTAAATATACTGCGTATTGCCTTGTGGGAATTTTGTGTTGATTCACAAACCCCTCTTAAAGTGGCCATTAACGAAGCTATTGAATTAGCAAAGCTATATGGCTCTGATAGTTCATCTCGTTTTGTTAATGGTGTTTTAGGTAGTCTAGCGAACCGACAAGAAGAAATTCAACTGTTATTCAAAGAGATCGCAAATCCATAATTCCATTTGGGGACTAAGATACAGCCATGAATAAAAAACCTGCTCTTCTACTTCATTATATCGTTATTATTGGTTTGATACTTTCATCTTGTAGTGTGTTGCCCACTGATAATCAGTCTGGTAATCCTGAAAATGGACAATCCATGAAACAGGCAGAAGTTGTTTTCAAAGTATGGGTTCCTGAAAACACACCTGTTGACGCTGTAATCAATCTGGATATTCTTGATGAAGTGACAGGATTAGCGATCTACCCCATTCGTTATACGTTGTCACAATCCAATGGATTCTTATACGAAGTGCATGTACCGGTTAATATAGGATCTATGCTGAAATATCGGTATTCCAAATTAAATGGAGTTTCAATAAACGAAAACACATCGGCCGGTAATTCTGTGCGATATCGCATGGTGAGTATCAATGGCCCTGCAATTGTAGAAGATGTCATTTATGCCTGGGGAGATTTACCACTTACTAAACCAACTGGTAGAATTCAAGGGCGTATTCTTGATGAAACCAGCAATACTGGAATTGGCAACATCATGGTCACTGCTGGCGGCATAACAACATTTACTTCTTCTGAAGGTGATTATATTCTGGAAGGCTTGCCTATTGGTACGCACAATCTTGTTGCGTATTCTATTGATGGAAAATATACTTTGTATCAACAAGGTGCCATGGTCGCCGAAAATGCAACGACCCCGGCAAATATCAAAATTCGCCCAGCGGATCTGGTTACAGTAACGTTTATCACAAACACACCCGCTGATGCATCAGGCGGGTTACCCATCCGTATGGTCGGTAATTTATATCAACTTGGTAACACCTATTCTGATGTTTCTGCAGGATTTAGTACTTTGGATAACCGCAGTCCAATCATGACTGTTCGTGAAGATGGCAGTTACGCTTACTCCATAAAATTACCCATAGGATTTGATTTACGCTATAAATATTCTCTGGGTGATGGTTTCTGGAATGCAGAACATCATAGTAATGGCAATTTTAGACTACGCCAACTCATTGTCCCTGCAAGCGATGTAGTGATAACAGATGTTATTGATACCTGGAGCATCAACAAAGCCACTCCTTTTGTTTTTCGAGTTACTGTGCCCGAAAATACACCTGCAGGAGATTCTGTATCCATTCAACTCAATCCATTTGATTGGACACCACCTTTAGAAATGTGGTCTTTAGGTAATCATCAATATATCTATGTTTTGTATAGCCCTTACCAATTATTGGGAGACATTGCCTATCGTTATTGCCGTAATGATCAATGCAATAAATCTTCCGCGATTCTCGTTGATAAATCTGTTGATTCAATGGTGATAAATGCCGCTACCGAGCAAAGAGATATCACCGACGTAATTTCCAGTTGGTCAAATTTTGTTACATTGGAATCCCCTGCAATTGTTGCAGTTGACATTTCCCCCAAAGTGCATGGATTTATCACCGGATTTGAGCTTACTGCCGATTATTCCCCCAATTATCAAGCGCATTATACTGATGCAATCAGCAGCATGTATCAAAGTCAATCCAATTTAATCATGATTTCTCCAACTTGGTCGGTAACGCATAGCTCTCCCCCATTATTTGAACCAAAACCCGGACATGATATGCTGAAGTCAGATTTTGAACAAATTGCTCAATGGGTAAACGATACTTCCATGCCAATTGCTATTTATCCTCAATTAAATACATCTACAATGCGTATAAGTATGGATGAATGGTGGTTAGAAGCAGAACGGTCCGATGGTTGGTGGCAAAGCTGGTTTGATCGCTATCGCTCCTATTTGATGAATTACGCAGTTCTTGCCAATCAAGTTCAAGCTGAGGCATTTGTATTAAACGACGGGAATATTGATCCTGGCTTACCTTCAGGATTGCTTCCGGATGCAACACCATCCGGTGTACCAGGCGATGCGTTTTCACGCTGGCAGCGTATCATTGAAGACATTCGTTCTGTTTATGCGGGTGATATATATTGGGCAGTATATGAAGACACTAATCTTGAAAATTTATCAGAGATTATCTCACTTGTAGATAAAGTATATTATGCAGAATTGGATACTGCATTAATATCAACTGAAAATCCTTCCGAAGATATGGCGGCTTATTTTGATGAAATACATTTAGTGTATAACAATCATTCCAAGCCGGTCATTATTGGGATCACTTTCCAAGAAAATCTTTCTCCGGAAAAACAAGCCAGTCTATATCAGTTGGTATTTGAAGAAATTAATGCCCAATCATGGATAGGCGGTGTCATATCCAGCAATTTTGATCCTACAATTCGTTTACAGGATCAATCAAATTCAGTATTTGGTAAACCTGCCATGGAAATCATTAAATATTGGTATCCCAAACTAACTCAATAAATAACACTACATTAGCATAATAATAAATGCACCTATGATGAGAAACGGCGCGTAAGGCAATATCAAGTCATTGGGTGCATATTTTTTTGTCAGAAATTTGAATAGTAGCAACACACCGCTAATGATTCCTCCCAGTAAAATACCAAAAAAGAGTCCTCCTAATATACCTGGCCAACCAAGGATCAAGCCCAGAATAAAACTTAATGAGACATCTCCAAAACCTAGCGCTACCTCATTCATATCAGGATCAGACGTTTTACGTACATATTGAATATAAAGAATGCCAATCCAATAAAACAGCAGCATAATTCCCCCACCAACCAAGGCGCCAATCAAGGTGGATACAAATGAATGGTAGCTCAAGCCAAAATAAATGCCAAACAGGATTCCTGCAACGGTTATTGGAAATAATATGACTCGATGTTCAACATCCATGATAAAAACAATAAGATAAAAAGTGAGCAGCAAAAACATGTCAACTATACGAAATTCTAAAACCGGAAATATGGTTAAAATCAAAAAAGCGGCAGGCAAATTCAGTAATACTACCCAGAATCGCTTGGGTGGATGCTCCTGACAATGCACACATTTTTTTGCGGCTAGATAGTCCCCCCAGCTTCTTTGTTGGTAACACTGATGGCAATATGGAAATTTAAGTTCTTCAAACAATGTCGTGGTTTTAAATTGCATATACTGCTTAATTGAAAATTGTACAGTAGTCACACCCTCTTTTATTTTCATTTGTCTGATTTTTCGATTTTCTAATACTCGTCCAAATGGTAAATAATCTAATATAAAGTTTGAAAATAAGCCAAGCACAATGCCACTAAAGATCGCAATAAAAAATTCCATATCAGTTCCTTGTTTAGAACGTCCGTGCTATAATATGTATTACTACTTTTATAGAAGTGATAAATAATGCCAAAAATTATAGATTTGATAAATTTCTGGAAGAGGCAATCTGTTGCCGATCCAACGTCCTCCTATTATACGCTAGAGAATGCCTATGAGGGAGAGTTTTCTGAGTTTCCAAAGGAACTACATCCTCTTTTAAAACAAGAACTAACTGCCCAGGGTATATCGCTGTTTTTTAAGCATCAGCGAACTGCTTGGGACAATATTGCCCACAGGCACAATATTATCTTAACCACACCAACTGCCAGTGGTAAAACCTTGGCATATTTATTACCCATTCTGCAAGCATTGATTACTCATTCCAAAAACACTGCATTACTTCTATTTCCAACGAAAGCATTGGCACAGGATCAATACAAATTAATTCAATCCTATCTCGCGCACATAAATGCTGCCTTGCCTGCATCGGCACAACTTACAGCAGGTATTTATGACGGAGATACACCTCAGCACCAACGCAGAAAAATAAGGGGAAATGTAAATATCTTACTTACAAATCCGGATATGCTGCACTTAGGTATCTTACCCAATCATACAGCTTGGAAAACCTTTATAGAATCATTGGCATTTGTTGTTGTAGATGAAATCCATATTTATCGTGGAATATTTGGCTCTCATGTAGCAAATATCTTTCGCCGCCTGGATCGCATTAGCAAATTTTATTATGCAAATCCCCTGTTTATTGGTACATCAGCCACGATTGCAAACCCCATTGATTTTAGCAATAAATTATTTGGAAAACCAGTGCATCTAATCAGTGAGAATGCGGCTCCTCGTGGTGCAAAACATTTTTTATTTTGCAATCCACCCATTCATAATGAGGAATTAAACCTGCGCGAAAGTGCTTCCTCTTTTTCTTTACGGATTCTGCCTGATTTTATTACGTTCCATAAACAGACATTGGTATTCCTGAAATCCCGGCGTGCAGTTGAGATATTAACCAGAAAAATCAGTGATCACGGACAGGTTGCGGCTACTGATATCGCCAGTTATCGTAGTGGGTACAAACCACAAGAACGCCGGGAGATTGAACGTAAAATAAAAGCTGGTCAAGCGAAACTAATCTTTGCCACCAATGCCCTGGAGCTGGGTATTGATATAGGCGGGTTAGATGCTGTTTTGTTGGTAGGATACCCCGGCACTATTTCATCAACTTTGCAACAATTCGGGCGATCCGGTCGAAAAGGCTCTGAATCCATTGCAATATTTGTAGCATCAAATTCTGCGCTTGATCAGTTTATTGTGCGTAATCCACAGTTTCTATTAGAAACATCCACTGAATACGCAAATATCAATCCGAATAATTTGCTGATCCTGATGGAGCATATCCGCTGTGCCGCCTTTGAACTGCCATTTGAGGATGGAGAGCATTTTGGGGATACCGATATTCACTTACTCAACGAATTTCTTTCTATGTTGGTTGATACCCGAGTATTACATCACAATCAAAACCGTTATTTTTGGGTGGGGAATCAATATCCTGCCGAAAACGTTTCAATTCGATCCATATCTAATGGACCATACGAATTATATATGAATAGTAATGGACAATCCATATGGGTTGGCGAAGTAGATGAGCAAAGTGCATTTTCAATGGTTCATCCAAGTGCCATATACTTTCATATGGGTGAAACCTATGAAGTAAAGCAATTGGATATTGAGCATAAAAGAGCTATCCTCACACCTATCAACGTGGATTATTATACAATGCCCAAGGGTACTATAGAGATTACCATCCTTCAGAACTTAAACATCGAAAATATACACCAGGCTACTCGCTACATGGCTGAAATCGAAGTCTATTCAGAGATTAATGGTTATAAATGTATTGAATTGGAGACACAAATTGTGCGAGCAGAATATCCATTGGATTTACCTTCCAATACCATTCAAACACGTGCTTATTTTATTCAATTTAATGAGGAGCTTGTATCAAAATTAGCTGATGAAGGATTATGGAATAATACGCCCAACAACTACGGTTCATTTTGGGCAACAACAAGACAATCTGTATTAGAACGGGATCAGTTTACTTGCCAGGTTTGTCTCAGCACCAATACCGGACATCACGTACATCATAAAAAACCATTTAAAACTTTCTATTCCTTATCCGAAGCCAATCATCCTGATAATCTGGTTACTTTATGTGACCGATGTCATATGATTGCTGAACAAAAAGTAAAAGTACAAAGCATATTGCATGGAACAGCGCATTTATTGCATGCTCTGGCGCCTTTAATCGCCATGTGCGACGCAAAAGACCTTGAGTACAGTTTAGATGCAATGGATAAGCTTTATTCTCCATACGTGATGATCTATGAAAGGTCGCCTGGTGGTATTGGTCTGGTTGATATTCTTTATGAACAGTGTGATCAATTAATCCAGATGGCTTTTGATACAATTAGTACCTGTACTTGCATTAATGGTTGCCCGGCATGTGTGGGCCCTGTCAATGAATTTGGCACAGGAAGCAAAAAAGCAGTGAAACAGTTGCTACATTATTTGATAGCGTAAGGAAGATCATTGTGTCTAGTTTAATGGATCGATTAAAGGCATTAGGGGTTTCGGTTGGAACTTCGGATATTTCTCCCAATCCACAAAATGCGAATGCATGCGCTGGTCTGGCTGAAAAATTGGGTGGTGAAGAGATTGAAACGATCTATGGTCCCATTATTCGTATCGTTAAATATTTTCCTCCAGCATTTCAACATGGTAATCAAAAATGCGATCCACCCCAAACACATGATATTTTTCAGGCATGGGCATCACTTTCGGATGCAGTAAACCCGAATGCCTACCTTTTTTTAGATACCGAAACAAGCGGTTTATCCAGCGGAACCGGTACATTTGCTTTTTTGGTCGGTATTGGGATGTTCACGGAACAGGGTTTTAAACTGATTCAATACTTTTTAGAATCCCCCGCCAATGAGCCAGCGATGTTGGCTCAGTTAATAAAAGATATGACAGACACCTCTGTTTTTGTCACATACAATGGAAAATCCTTTGATATTCCATTGCTGCGGAACAGAATGATCCTCAATCGAATTGATAGTCCATTTGAGCCATATGCCCATGCTGATTTACTTCATATCACCCGCAAGATTTATAAATTATTGCTCCCAGAAAGAAATCTTGGTGTGGTAGAAAAAGAAATATTACATCTCACTCGCGATGAAATCGAAGTCCCTGGCTGGATGGTGCCAGAAATATACACTGATTTCCTGCAAAATCATGATTCTGAACCCATAAAGCGTGTCCTGTATCATAATGAGATTGATATTGTCTCTTTAGCAGCTTTATATCAACACATCAATCTGCTATTAGAATCTTTCACAAATCGCGAAGCAGAAAATATACCCTTCGCTGTAAAATTATCACTAATTCGGTTTTTTCTGGATTTTGGAAATATCGAGATCGCCAGGGCTGTTTTCGATGAAATGCCGATTGATGATAACTTACAAGAAGAATATGCAAAAACTGCTTTAATGATCGGTATTCGATTGAAACAACAAAATAGTATTTTTGATGCTGCCCCCTATTGGCAATTAGCCGCCGATAACGGCAATATATTTGCATATATTGAATTAGCTAAATTATACGAACATACCCACAAAGAATATAAACCCGCATTAGCCTACACCATGGTAGCACAAACGCTATGCAAGACGCAATTACCGACAAATTATACTTTTCATGAGGAAATAAATCATAGAATACAAAGACTTAATCGCTTGATTGAGGAAGAATAGTCTCAAATTCCCGTAGCAATTGTTCTGTATATCCATCCATTATTGCTTTTGTAACAGGACCAGGTTTACCATTTCCGATTTTGATACCATCCAATTCTGTCACGGGTACAACGCCTCTGCTAGAACTGGTAATAAAAGCTTCCTCAAAATCATTAATCTGAGTGTCTGAAACAGATGCCAAAGTATAGGGAATTTTCTCTTTGTCCATCACATCCAAAATTAATCCCCTTACAATCCCGCCCAAAACACCATGTTCAGCGGTAAATACCTTCGAAAGTTTTACAACATAAAAATTACTACTAATCCCTTCTAATAATTCACCTTGCTCGGTTTTCATGATCGCTTCATAGATATCCCCAGCAAAACCATCACGAATCTTTTCTGCCATTTTCATAAACCGAGTTAATTTAGCTTTTGGTGAATTGCGTTGTAAAGTACAAGTCATACACTTAACACCATTAAAATAGTCTTGTTTTGTAGGCGTGGTCAATTCATGAATTTGAACATAGATTGTGCCATAAGGTTCATCAAACATGAAGTAAACTCTTATTAGATAATCAGCTCGCTCCACGCAATCTAGCAGAATATGATGGAGTGCCAGACGAAGTGCATCTTCATCGTATTGGCTGTGAATGCCCATTAACTTTGCAGAATACTCAAGTCGTTTAAAATGTTCACTTAACCGATAAACATATGACTTATTAAACGTTCGCAATGTTGTGTACGCACTATGCCCGTTATTCTGAATATGCTGCAAAACCCATTGGGCATCAATCGCTGATAAAACATATGCTGCGTTCTGATAAACAGCTTTCCATGATGCTAATACCATAAGTAAAATCCTGTTGTAAGCAATGATTTTGTGAATTATACACCTTATATTCAAATTTCCTATATAATCAGCAACATGAAACGTCGTAAATTTCTACAATTTCTCTCTATATTAATGATTATCAGCATTTCGTTTGCTGCTGGTATGGGTACAAAAACATGGATTGATCATAGCAATTCACAGTTACCGATTCTTCATCAAGCATACAAACTTTTAGAGGATTACGCATACAAACCACCGGCTGACGATGATGAAGCCACACAATTGGAATACGGCATGATTAGCGGTTTATTTCAAGCTTTTGCCGATCCTCATTCCAGATTTGTTGCTCCTTCCGTGCATGAAGTAGAGATGGATCGTTTGGAAGGCGTATTTGGCGGTATTGGCGCGCAAATTGAAAAAAATGCTGAGAATGTATTTCTGCTTTATCCTGTTGATGATTCTCCTGCCCAGCAAGCAGGAATGTTGAATGCAGATGTACTTTTGCAAGTTGATGATTTCATTGTTTTACCTGAAAGTACAATGGATGACGTAATTTCAGCTATTCGCGGACCAGTCAACACCGAAGTTACATTAATAATTTTGCATCAGAACATAGAAGAATCAGAAATACTCAGTGTTACCAGACAGGAATTTTCCATTCCTTCTGTCTCATACTCCTTTCCCATAAAGAATATACCAATCGGCGTAATTAAGGTAACAATTATTGCAGCCAGCACACCGGCGGAAATTGAAACTGCATTAAATGCCCTAATTTCCCAAAATGCAGAAGCAGTTGTATTGGATTTGCGTGATAATTCAGGTGGTTATGTTGACGCTGGGGTAAATATTGCGGGTATGTTTTTGCCAAGAGGAGATATTATTGGCAAAAAGTTCCATGATCCAGAGCAAGATATTCTATTGACATATCCTCAGGATGGCGCTTACCAGGAGATTCCCTTATACGTCTTTGTCAATCATAATACTGCCAGTTCAGCGGAGATCATAACAGGCGCTCTACAGGCACAGCAACGCGCAAAAGTAATTGGTACTACCACTTATGGAAAGAATTCCGTACAGCTCGTTTTTGATCTTGAGGATGGTTCGAGTGTACATATCACCAATGCGATCTGGTATATCCCCGGATTAAGCTATGATTTTTCTGAACATGGTGTTTTACCCGATGTTGAATTAGCAGACGATCAGATCACGATTGATACTTGTTTGAAAATAATTGAGCAAGACTTGCAATAGATTTATTCAGATCCAAAGTGTTTATCATATTGGGCTTTTGTATCAATGTCTAATAATTCTTTGCAATTGTGAATATCCAGATATGTATGAGGTAAAGTATGCAAGATCGATCTAGCTCCTTTATCCCCTTTTACTTTTCGGATTTCGGAAAAAGAATCAGCATCGATAAGAACCGGTGAGCCATTTTGTCCATCACAACGCGGAACAATTGATTTCCCAATATTGGATGTATGACATCTGACAATTTTCTGAATCGTAGCTTCATTCAAAAATGGTTGATCGATGGTCATGAACAATGCCCCACCAATGGGAGCAAATGCTGACAAATGCTTGCTTCCTTCAATGACTGATGTACTTTGTCCCTTTTGCCAATTATTATTGTTGACAATGGTGATTGGCAAATCCTCAATTTCTTTGTTTAATCGATCATACTCATGGCCTAAAACAACAATAATTGGTGCCAAGTGACTGTCTATTGCTTTCTTTATTGTTAATCGCAAGAAGGATTCATTTCCAATTATTAATAATTGCTTTAGAGTTCCCAATCTGTTGGAGCCACCCGCAGCCAAAATCACGCCTGCAGTATTTTCATAACAATATCGAATCTCATTGATTTCTTTTGGACTATTGGATGTTGTCCCGAACAATACTTGATTATGGCATGTAAGCAAATCCGGTATATACTGTTCAATCTCGGACAATACACCTGGTGTAATCTGATCCAATTGATTAAAAAGGATAATCGAGTTTTGGGCTGCACGGATATGCTTCAATCCCCCTTCTGCATGATTCAATAACCTGCACACTGCAGGAACTGAAATTATTTCACCTGGTATCTGGTTTGTTAACTGACAATATTTTTCCAATCGGAAAATGGTATCTGATCCAACAAGTTGATTAAATGCACTACATCCCACAACATGGACAACCACATTGATCCAACTCGGTACAACTGGTTCATTCTCTCCATGTGCTTTTAATGGTAATTTCTTCGAACCATCTGCTTCCAGAAGAACAGAACAATCATTATCATCACAAAACCGGCTGATTCGTTCTAACACTTCGTTTGAAGGTCCATTTACGCGTTCTACTTCAAAATACGAGCCTGTTATCACAATGACTGCATTGTCTTCTGCCAGCCGAATCTTATCAAATAGCATTGGATCATTTTCGACGATGTGTATGTCACCCATACGGGATTGTTCAATCGAAATATGCGTCGTGGTTGAAATAATGACTTTGCCCGGCAACTGGTAGCCAAGATCAAACAAAAAACTTGACTTTCCACCTGCACCAACAGCGGCGAGCTTTATATTCTTTTTTAACCTTAAGGCCTGTAGTATATTCATATGCTTATTAACAATAATCCTGGAACGAAATTCTGTCCCAGGATTGAATCAAAGACAATCTATTTCACCTATTTCATTTTCATTACAATTCTTTCAGGTGTAAGTGGAAAAACATCATGCCATTTATTTGTTGCCTGATGAACTGCATCTGTTACCGCTGCAGCATATGGCAAATAAGGCATCTCTGCCATGCCTCTGGCACCCCATGGACCGATTGGATCCGGCTCCTCAACGATGATGGATTGAACTGAATCCGGAATATCCAATACGGTAGGGATTAGATATGTAGATAATCTGTCGGTTAAGGGAATACAATTTTTCTGAATAAAATTCTCCAAAACAGCATATCCAGTTGCCTGAATGATGCAGCCTTCAATCTGGCCAACAACCAGTTTAGGATTTATTGCTTTACCGACATCATCTGCAACAATGACGTTTTTGATTTCTATGTGCCCAGTTTCAATATTTACTTCTATTTCCACTGATTCTGCAACATAGCCATAAGAGAAGTTCGGATTGCACTGTCCTGTTTCCGGATCATAGGGTGTGGTCTTTGGTGGATTGTATTCATATTCAGCTATAGCAGGTCTTTCTTCATTGCTCCATTTTTCAAGAGCGGCTTTTCCGGCTCCGATTATGGAATTTCCGGCCATGAATGTCATACGAGAGGCAGAAACACTTCCAGAATTCTTTGATGTAGCTGTATCTGCGGCAAGTAGCTCAACAATATCTACTGATACACCTACTGCATCAGCTGCCATTTGACGGAAAGCAGTGTGAGAACCCTGACCAACTTCTGCACCAGCGTGTCGTAATATCACTTTTTCAATCTTTTCGCTGCCATGTAACTCAATTATTGCGAAGCACTGTTCAGGTGCTCCAAATGAAAACCCAACATTCTTATAGGCACAGGCAAAGCCTAAACCCAATTTTGTTGTACCGGTGTTTTTTTTATCCAGGAGATTATTCTTCCAAGATTCTTTGTCTTCTTTCCAGCCCGCTGCCATTGCACATGTGCGGATAACTTTTTCAATGGAAACGCCTTTTGGAATTTCTGAGCCAACGGATAGGATTGAACCATCATGGAAGCAGTTTTTTAATCGTATAGAAATTGGATCCATATTTAATGCTTCTGCAAGTTTATTCATTTGCTGTTCTGCAACAAATGCACCCTGTGGACCACCAAATCCACGAAAAGCTCCATTTGGAATGTTGTTTGTATATACTGAATAGGTGTCAACAGCTACATTAGGTATTTCATACGGACCAGTACACATGAGCGTTGCATTCCCAAGGACCTTTGTAGAGGTATATGCATAGGCGCCACCGTCCTGAATCATTTCAACTTCTGCAGCGATTACTTTGCCATCTTTTGTGGCCCCCCATTTGGTCTTGATGAAGAACGGATGACGTTTATGATGCCCACGGATAGATTCCTCGCGAGACCAAATTAATTTTACCGGTCGGTTAATTCCGTTTTGATGCAGGCGATATGCCGCAAGTGCCAATACAATTTGAATTGAGATATCTTCGCGTCCACCAAATGCACCACCGATTGCCGGGTGAATACAGCGCACTTTCTCCATTGGTAAATTCAATGCATGGGCAACCTGCTCCGCTTCTTCATGAATCCATTGACCGCTTGCCTCAAAAGTAACCCTGCCCTCTTCATCAATATATGCAACACCGGCTTCAGGTTGCAAAAACGCATGTTCCTGTGCAGGCGTTTCATAGGTACTTTCTATAATTACATCCGCGTTTTTGAATCCTTCTGCGATTTCCCCATGGCGTATTCGGTCATGGCAAAAGACATTTGATTCTTTATCTGGATGTATTAAAACATCAGTATTATGCATTGATTCTCGAGGATCAGCAAAAAAAGGCAATACATCATAATCTACACGAATTACTTCACAGGCTTTTGATGCAATTTCCTCAGATTCAGCGACAACAGCCGCTACTTGATCGGCTATGAAGCGTACCCTATCTCCATATTTTTTATTTGAGCCTGGTCCACAGAGCACAGGCTGATCAAATATGATTAAGCCGTACTCATTATTCGGAACATCCGCCGCCGTTAAAATATCCACGACACCGGACATTTTCATTGCTGCACTGATATCAATACTTTTTACAATTGCATGTGGGTGCTGCGAAAAAAGGATCTTCATATATAGTTGATCCTTCAGTTTTATATCTCCAGGAAAATGTGCAGTACCAGTAACTTTTGCCAAAGCATCAATTCTGGAATATGCTTTTCCAATTTCTGTCATGCGATCCTCCAATGCAATACATGTGACTTATCGTTTATAACGTTTTCCCTTATATATAACCGGGGGTACATCGTATAAGCCAAACCTAGATGGTCCAGCAATACGCTGGACTAAAAAGGAAAATAGTGCATAAACACTGAACAATAAAAACAATAAAACCAAAAACACCAGACCTTTTACAAGCAATAATGGGTCTTTCCCTTCAACATATAAATCATATGGTATACGAAACCAACCATTTTGTCTGTTTAGTTGCAGCAAGAGAATCATGCCTGCATATGCCATGATGGGATTTAGGATCATTAACACACATCCAATTCCTCTCCATACCGGATGGACTTTACGTTCAGCAGGCTTTACGCCATCAGTAAACTTATAGTTTCCCATTAGTTTTTCCTTCTGAAGCAGCATGAATCGCTTCAACGATTGAGTAATAACCCGTACATCGGCATAAATTCCCGGTTATGCCTTGTTTTATCTGATCAATTGTCGGGTTTTCAAATTCTTCAAGTAATTTTGCAGCGGACATAATGAATCCAGGCGTGCAATACCCACATTGAACGGCATTTTTATCAATAAATGCTTGTTGTACCGCGTGCAATTCACCACCCTGTACCAGACCCTCAATCGTATCGATTTTGGCCTGATGTGCTCTGGGTGCGGGAACCAAACAGCTCATCACAGCGATTCCATCCAGAAAAACAGTGCATGCACCACACTCCCCTTCTGCACAACCTTCTTTCGTCCCGATTAAACCAACATCCTCGCGAATAAACCGTAATAACGATTTATGATGTCCAGTATAAATCTTCTTTTCTACACCATTAATCGTAACTTCAATAGGCATAGATTCGTCCTGCCAAAAACTAGGCCCTTCCTTTTTATTTGATGATTGCTGACCCCCTTTTCCCCACAATAAAACAGGTTCATTTGGAATCGGGAAATCTTTCTGACCTGTTTGACAAAATTGCAATGCTTTTTCGGTAATCACAGAAACAATATGTTTTCTGAAATCAGCAGAGCTTCGAATATCTGTAATTGGGAAAACTTCATTCGCTGCTTCGCCTTTGATGTACTCAATTAACTCTGTATTTAGTTTCTTCCCGGATAATTTCTGCTCCAGTGCAGTGGATCGCTGTATAACAGGTGAAACTGCACCGAAAGCAACCCTGGCATCATATATTTTGTCATCGGCTATATCCAGTACAAGTGCAATATTTACAACTGAAATCGCTTGTGCCTTGCGCAATGCATATTTAATAAATGTGCCGCGCTGGTTTTCATTTAGTGCCTTAAATTGTATTTCTAAAACCATCTCATCAGGTTGTAATATCGTTTTCCGGATACCAGTATAAAAATCTTTTAAATTTACTAATTTGTTCTGATTTTTTGAACCGATAAGTACTGAAGCCTCTAATGCAATAAGTGGCGAGATCGTGTCATTGGCTGGTGAAGCGGTAACAATATTTCCAACTATTGTGCCACGGTTTCTAATTTGTGGTGAACCGACTTCCCATGAAGCGATTGCCAATGGAAGAGCGCGTTCACGAATTAATTTTGATGCGACAACATGATTATGGGTCACCATTGGTCCAATATGAATAACGTCATCCTCATCTAAGACAATCTGATCCAATTCTGGAATTCTGGTAATATCAATTAATTGTTCAATCTCCGGATGAAGCTTATGCTCCATTTCCAGCATTAAATCAGTAGCACCTGCAATAATCTTTGCTTTACCGGCATAAGCGGATAGCTGCTTGAGAGCGTCTGATATTGTTTTAGCCTGAAAATATGATTTCCACATTATTGCCCTCCAATAAAATTAGTCTTCCAATAAGCCAAAAATGGCTGGTAGTAATTGCTTTTTTCGAGAGACAACACCTTCAGCCAGGCGTGTCCCATCTGCCAACGGTGCATAAGGTAATTCTTCTAATAGGGGTGGCGAGTTATGGATAATAAGCCTGCTCGATCCACGAACCACATCCGTAATCATCAATACAGTGAAATCAAGCCCTTTAGATTCCTGAAGATCAGACAAAGCATTCGATAATGTCTCAAGATACTTGCTTACCTCTCGATGATCACTTACTTCAGCCTGAGATATTGCAAATTCATAGCCGCCTGCCTGATACGTTTTCATATCACTGGAAACAATATCTGAAGGAGTGCGCACTCCTAGTCCGGCGCCAGCAGTAATTACTTCCTGTCCAAAGGACTGAATATCCTGACCCTCTAAAGGTGATCCTGATATAAATGCCCAGCGGCCTAACCGTTCTGCTGCAATATGATCCCTTTCGGTTGTGGTGGGTGAAGTTAATATCAGCGTATCAGCTAAGATACCAGCCAACATAATACCAGCTATCGCAGGTGGAGCACTTAACCCTGCCTCTTCAATTCTTTCCGAGATAAGCGTGGATGTGCTACCTACGATGTCCACGAAAAATTTGATTGGCATATGTGTTGATGGGTTGCCTAGGCGATGATGATCAATAACTTCCAGTAATTCAGCCTCATCAAGTGAACTAACAGCCTGTTGAGCTTCGTTATGGTCTACAAGAATAAGTTTTAACCGCGGTGGATGCAAAAGATCTCTCTGACGGCAGATCCCCAGATAATTGCTTTTCTCGTCTACTACAAAAAACTCATCGCTTTCTTCACGTAATATACGATTGATTACATCACGAATTTTTGTAGACCCCTGAAACTTGGGCACAACCGTTTCTGCGGCTTCATGACAAGGCATCTGCAATATATCACTTATCTTTTGCATTTGCTGATTGGGATGCGTACCAACTTTCTGACTTAAAAAACGAAAAAGGCTTCTACCGTTAATCAGACCGTAAGGTTTACCATCTTCAGCTAATATCGGTGCAACACCACCAGTGCGACTTGCAATCGCCCAGGCATCTTTAAGCGGTTTATCAATTGTTGTTGTATCTAATCTACGCATTACTGACAAGAAACGGGGTGACGCATCATTTAATAGAAAGGGGGATTCAAGTTCAACCTTTTTTAAAACCCAGGCAGATTGTGTATTTATAGCACCTGCCCGGGCTGCAATTGCATCTACATTATCCCGTTCACGCAATAACCAGGCATAACCAATCGCAGAAGCGATTGAGTCAGTATCCGGGTTTAAATGTCCTATTACATATATCGATGTTAACATGTATGAAGTCCTTATAGTATCTCAAATAAGTAACATTATACATGAACGGGTTTCATTTATCATTAAATACCACTATTTGGTAGCAAATGTTTCGATAAGCAATTTTACATCACCACCTGCAGAATAAAGGATTGGGCAGGTACATCCATTTTTTCTATACTCGGCAACTTTTTGTTTGGCTTCTTCGGGTGTACCTGATGCGGTGATGCGATGTACCAATTCAACTGGAACAAGATGCTTTGCCTGTTCAATTTGCTCATGAGTGGCAGGCCAACCTAATATGGATTGTATTTTTCCAACAACCTCATCTGACACACCGGATGCTTTAGCGATATGCGGTTGTTGCGCCAGATAATGAGTCAACAATTGACGAGATGCATCGATGGCTTTGTCATGATCATGATCTACTGAGCAAACAATTAGCTGCGGACGATCAATATCATCTACCCTGCGTCCTGATTTCTTAGCTCCACGGTCTAATAAATCCATTGCCTTCAGATTATATTCAGGGGCAACACAATAGTTGAGCACCACACCATCAACAATCTCACCGGTTAATTCCATCATTCTGTCACCGGTTGCCCCAATATAAATTGGAACATTGCGCGGCTCTCTGCGGCCATGCACAACATCCAACTCGATGTTATCAACATGGATGTGTTCACCATGAAAAGTTACCCGCTCCATATTTAACAAGCGCTTCATAACCATAACTGTTTCTTTCATTGCTAAAAGGGGTTTCCTGCGATTAATACCAACATTTTTTGCAAGCGGATCCCACCATGCGCCAATACCACAGATAATGCGGTCTGGAGCCAAATCATCCAAGGTTAAATAAGTTGCTGCCAATAGACCAATATTTCTTGTCCAGTTGTTTATCACACCTGAACCAACTTTAATTTTTTCTGTTACTGCTGCATACGCAGCCATCGGAACAATAGCGTCGCGAACCAAACGACTTTCAGCTTGCCATACGGCATCAAATCCTTTTTCTTCTGCATATTTAACCCAATCCAGACCTTCACGAATATCATGGGAGTCTTGCAAATACAAGGCAACTTTTTCCGACATTATTTTCTCCTTATCAAGGGTAAATCAAGCTATATAGATTTTAAATACTGTTCTTTTATCCATTCAAAATCTTCAGGGGAGTCAATATCAATTCTTAATGACTTTAAATCGCTTATGGCGATATGATATTGCAATCTTTGTGCCTCACTCAAGTGTTTATCAAAAGAATTGCCACCAAATTGAAAACGGTAATTTGTACTTAATGGATTTAATAATATCGCATTTGTTCCAATATTCCGTCGATCTGGTGCAATAACCATTTCTGGCTGCATTGATGATATATTAATGAATGATTCAACATCATCTGTTGTAATTAAAGGCAGGTCTGCTGCCAAAACCAGCAGCGAATGAGATTTATACATTGACGCAACTGTTGCAGCACGCTTCAATGCCGTATTGATATCCGAACCACTCCCTTCATGAAGTGTTTTTACATTCCTATCCCTTGCAATGGATAGCAAGAAAGTATCTTTGCTAACCACCAGAATTTCCTCAACACCTTGCACATTACGAATCGCCTGAATGATCGATTCCAGCATGGTTGTATTTAATTTTGACCACTCATCATCAGTTAGTGTATTATTGTGATCCGAACGCAACCTTTTCAATGGTTTTACTGGGATGACAGCCCAGAGATTCATTGCTTTCCTCCACGGAAAAAACTATGTCGTTCCAAATGGAAACGTTTGCTGTATACCAAATGACTTTTCATCCATATACAGTATAGCAAGGTGATCAATATTTAAGCGAAAAGTCAGATCAAACTGCATACATTGACCCACTGCACAAGATAAATTTTCTAGCGTTATGTCACGAATTGCTAATGTAATATGCGGCATCCAATTCTCAGAAAAATAGAATGATGATGCATCTTCAATGTATTGATCAATGTGTTTAAGTAAACCAGAATGGAGTTTAGATAATTGAGATGTTCTTACTATTGGCAAATAAACAATGGGCTGTTCACCCTGGAAGATACCTAACCCACTAACTTTTATCTGAAAAGGATCAAATCCACCAGCCCATTGATGAAGTTTTTCATTTAACAATGCGTGGTTATTAATTCCTTTGAAGGTAATCCATGAAAAATGTGGAATCGGTGAGTACTTTACATGATTTACATTACACGTTAAATCCAATTCATTCCATATCGCATGAATTTTTGAATTCTCATCAATATTGATTGGACTTGCTAAAGTGTAAAATGTCATCGAAATAAATCTGACTCCCTTGACCGTAATAAATTTGAAAACTTTCCATCACTCAGAAGATATGGAAATCCTCTGACGAGAACAGCCGGGATAGCTTCGTTGGTTTGCCCCATAACTAATGAGGCACCCGCAGCCAGTTCATCAACTGCACAGATAATGGTTGATTGCAAAATATTCCCATATAAATCTGCCTTCCCACGCATATCTATCAGGGCAGGTAAACCGGAAAAACCAATTGAAACTCCGACAGTGCCCTGTCTCCAGGCTCTTCCATGAGAATCGATGATTAAAACTGCGATATTTTTATCAGTTATTTCTGCAATAGCCATTCTAATTTTTCTAGCAGATTCATCCGCATCTTCAGGAATCAGTAAAGCCCATTTCTCTTCAGGATTTGTAGAACCCTTTATGTTCGAATGATCAATACCGGCATTAGCAGATATAAACCCGGATCTATGTTCTACAATTAATATTCCTGGAGCAACCCGAATAACTGCATTTGATTCATCCAATACCAACTGAACAAATTGTGGGTCTTTTCCACATTCTGACGCAATTTCCAGGGCTTCTTTTGAGGGTGTCAATTTTGCGTAATTGATATAACGATCTTCGTTTTTGGAGACAATTTTCTGTGCCAGAACAAGAATATCGTTATCAATGACATCAATGTCTAGATTCTTTATAGAAATCAAGATCGCTTCTTCAAGCGCTGTATGTTTATCAATATCCGGAATTCCGTATATCGGTGTTATGGTGAGTGAAGGATTTCCAATCAGGTTCATTTTTTAAAGTACACTTTTCCCTGGAATGCCGCTAATTCGAATGCCTGAAGATTTCACTCCATTTTCCTTATTAATTCCTATAAGAATTGACGTTAAACCTTCAACCACGACGGAATTTTCAATAGGGCCTGCATCCCAACCAATCATACCTGCCAGTTCAACCAATTGTATAACGACAGAACGAGAAATTTTTCCTTTCCCACTGACAAGCACATCACAGTTAATTTCATTATCACTTAACAAATGCTCGAAAGAAACATTTTGGAAAGCTGCTACGACAGATACTTCATCTCCTAAAATAATTTGAGCTTCCTGTGCTGCGCTGCCAGCATCAGGCACATATACTTTCGTAACTTTTGGAGGATTTAGAGGAACAGTTACGTCGACAACAATTTTTCCTATACAATGTGGTGCAATAGTTTGTATCATTGTTGCATGAACTTTATATGGCACAGTGAGGACAATAATATCCGCTGAAGCAGCCGCCTCCATATTTTCCATCGCTGATAAGGAGAACGCCTTTTCTTTTGACATCTGTGCTATTTCTTCAACTGCTTTTTGTGCTTTTTCCAAAGTTCTGGAGCCAATAATGACTGACATACCGGATTTTGCCCATCGATACGCTAAACCTTTCCCTTCGTTTCCTGTGCCACCAATAATTGCAATTGTTTTATTTTCCACGAGTGACGTATCCAATTTATCTCCTTTTCTCTTTATACTGAGCCTGGAATCTTTTCCATACTTCAGGAACCAGAATTTTCTCAGCATAATAGGCAATTTTTTCTTCATCTACCGTTTTTAATTCACGATTTTCCATGATCATTTGACCATTAACCATTGTGGAATTAATCATACTTTCATTAAATCCCATAATGATATGCCAGGGCAAATTCCCTTCATTGATCGGCGTTATGGGATGATATTCAACAAATATCAGGTCAGCAAGTGCGCCGGGTTTTATCACACCAATTGTTTCGTCAAATACCTGAGAAGCTAATGCGGCATTATTATATACAGCCATTTGAACAATAGTGGTGGCCGGCATAACCCGTGGATCTCGTTGATTCAATTTATGCAGGAAATAACCTGTTTTCCATTCTTCCCACATCGCATTTGAAAAGCCATCATTTCCCATACATACACGGATACCCGCCCGTAACATTGATTCAACTGAAGCAACACCAACAGCATTGTTCATATTGGAACGTGGTTGATGGGTTACCCAGGTTTTTGTTTCTTTCAGAAGTTCTAATTCCTTTTGGTCAACATGCACGGCATGTACTGCAATACTTCTTTCCCCCAGGAGGCCATGCTTGAACAATCTATCGACTACGCGCAGTCCGCATTTTTGAATGCTGTCGTATTGATCGGCTGAATCCTCTCCCACATGAATATGGAACCCAACATCATCTGAAACGGCTTTTCGACATCGTTCCAGTGTTTGTTCACTAAGGGTTAAACTTGCATGTAATCCAAAATGAGCAGATAGACGGCCGTCTGCCGGTTTTTCCTTTTTTACATACTCAATAAACCGCTGATTTTCCTTGATGGCATCATTCGTATTTTCTTCCCCATTTCGATCAGTTACTTCATAACACAATGCTGCTCTGAGTCCCGTTTCATCAACTGCATTCGCAATTTCATCTAAAGAACCCGCTATCATTGTGCTTGACGCATGATGATCAATCAACGTCGTTGTCCCATGCCTGATGGCATTAATCAAACAAACCAACGCTGAATAACGAATATCTTCCCGTTTTAGTGATTTATCAAGAGGAAACCATAACTTACTTAGAATCTCTGGAAAATTCCTTGCAGGCGTACCAGGAATGCTCATTCCTCTCACAAAAGCGCCATAAAAATGAGTATGAGCACAAATGTTGCCTGGGAACACAAAACTGCCCTTGGCATCGATTCTTTCAGCATCCGCATATTTGATTACTAAACGATCTTGATTATCAATTTCTTTTATTGTTTTTCCATCAATTAAAATCGCATGGTCTTCAATAATTCGGTTCGGATTATCCCACGTTACCAGACGACCGTTCGTAATAAGTTTCATTTTCCATCTCCATTGTTGTTTAATGGGTGATGATATTTTGATTTATATTCTTGGTTCAATTATTTTAGCATAATTGAGTCCTTTTCTTATAGTATGCTTATATGTAATAAATGAAATTCCCGCCCCAATAGTATATAATTGAAAAATATAATCGCAGTACACAAGGGAAAACAATGAATAGCAAACAAGAGATGTTAACTTATATTAAAGAAAATATTTCAAAATATCAGGATGATTTAATGGAACTCATTAAAATACCATCCGTGTCCACTGACCCTGATTTTGCTAATGATGTAAAAAAAGCTGCAAAGTGGCTAAAATCCTATTTAGAAGATCTGGATTTTACTGCCACTGTGTATGAGACGCCCAAACACCCTATCGTTGTCGCTGAATCAAATGATGTTGATTCAGCTGAAGCCTGTAAGACAATCCTTATCTACGGACATTACGATGTACAGCCAAGCGATCCGGATGAATTATGGGAAACGCCCCCATTCACGCCAACGATTATTGGCAGTCAGATGTTTGCCCGTGGCGCATCTGATATGAAAGGACAATTTATCGCAACTGCAGCCGCTGCGGCAGCTTTTCGAAAGTTTTATCCTGGTCAGATAAAAATTAAATTTATATTGGAAGGTGAGGAAGAAAGCGGTTCCCCAAGTTTAAAACAATTTTTAATAGATCATAAGGATCTTTTGCAGGCTGATTTAGCACTGAATCCAGATGCTGGGATGATAGCCAAAAGTATCCCCGCTATTACATTGGGTTTACGGGGTATGGTTGATCTGGAACTAACAGTTTCTGGACCTGATCATGATTTACATTCTGGCTCCTACGGCGGTGTAATTGACAACCCCATTCATGTTCTCAGTACACTTATTGACAAATTACACAATAAGGACGGCAAAATAGCAATACCTGGTTTCTATGACAATGTGTTGGATCTTTCTGTTGAAGAACGCGAGTCTATTAATAAAAATCCAACCAATGAAAAAATTATTCTATTTCAGACTGGCGCACCAAATTTATGGGGCGAGACAGGATACACGGTTCCTGAACGTACTGGCATTCGACCATCATTGAGTGTTAACGGTATGTATGGTGGTTACACTGGAGAAGGCTCAAAAACAATAATCCCTGCTTCAGCCACAGCAAAAATTACGATTCGATTGGTGAAGAATCAACAGCCACAACGAATCTATCAATTGTTCCAGGAATTCATTGATCACAATATACCTGATACAGTTACTTGGAACATCGAATACCGCAGTGGTGCAAAAGCGGCTAAAACAAATCCGCAGCACCTATCAAATAAATCATTAGTAAAGGCAATATCAGAAATTTGGAATATTGAACCCATTTACAAAATGGAAGGCGGTAGTATTCCAGTTGTAAATCAAATGGAAGATATTTTAGGGGTAGAATCAATTTTAACTGGCTTTGGATTGGCAGATGACCGCATTCACAGCCCCAATGAAAAATTAGATTTAGAGTGCTGGGCAATGGGAATCGAAGCTTTTGCATTGTTCTTCGTTTATTATTGCGAGCAAAAATAAAAGGATATTATGAGTGACAATCTAAAACTCCCAGCCTATGGTGGTCAGGCATTAATTGAAGGTGTATTAATGCGTGGCAAAAATCACATGGCCGCATCATTTCGAAAACCAGATGGCACAATTGAAACTGTTACAGAAACACTTTCAGGTATTTATCAATCAGCGATTCGTAAAATTCCCTTTTTACGCGGTTTAATTATGTTATGGGATAGTCTGGTACTCGGTACAAAATATTTGACTATTTCAGCCAATATGCAAGCTGAAGAAGAAGATGAAAAAATAGAAGGCACTTCGCTAGTACTTACCCTACTCATCTCAATGACTGTATTTGTTGTCGCCTTTTTCCTTGTCCCTTCAGCGATTGGACAGGGATTTGAAAAATGGCTGGGAATATCATCTTGGTGGAGCAATGTTATTGAAGGCATCATCCGATTGATCTTTGTTATTGGATATATTTGGCTCGTTGGCAAAATGGATGATATTGAACGTGTTTTTATGTATCATGGTGCTGAACATAAAACGGTAAATGCATTTGAAGGAAATAAACCATTAACCGTTGAATCTGTGCAAAAAGCCAGTATCGTTCATCCAAGATGTGGAACTTCATTTTTATTAACCCTGGTTATTATCTCGGTATTGGTATTTGCCTTTGTAGGTCCACAAACGGTTTTGGTTCGCTTAATTTCCAGAATCTTACTGTTACCGGTAATTGTTGGTATAGCTTATGAATATATTCGCTTCACAAGCAATCATCTAGACTCAAAATTTGTGAGCTGGTTAATGGTTCCCAATCTAAAGCTGCAAAGTCTAACAACTCGCCCCCCAGAGGATGGTATGGTGGAAGTCGCCATAACTGCTTTCAATACAATGTATGAACTGGAGAATGGCATTTCAGAGGATAGCGCGTAAAATAATGAAATCAATAATGATTGGGGTAATTGGTGTGCTGAGCGGTTTGCTCCTTGCTGGTGCAATATTCTTATTTGTATTGCCTGAAAAGGGAGATTCCATTCTGATATCAACCAGTACACCTTCTCCAATTATTTGCCATTTGGATGGCGCAGTAAATAATCCTGGTGTATATTCATTTAATCAAGGCGACAGGGTTGAAGAAGCAATTTCAACTGCAGGTGGGTTAACGAACAATGCAGATATAACCCAAATTAATTTTGCAGAAAAAGTGTCTGACGGAGAAAAAATCTACATACCGTGTGTTGGTGAGGATTTGAGTAAGCACATCTCAAGTGTAGAATCACAGGATGTGCTTGATCAAATCAATATCAATACAGCTTCCATTGAAGAATTATGCAAACTTTCGGGTATTGGTGAGAGTAAAGCTAATGATATTGTCGAATACCGTGAAACACATGGTGATTTTCTCAATATTCATGATTTATTGAATGTGCCTGGTATTGGAGAGGCAATATTTGATAAAATTGAACAGTCACTATCAATAGATTAAGGATAATAAATATGAAGCTCAAAGAGCGCCTTCAAGCTGATCTAATTGTTGCCATGAAAAGTAAGGATGTTTTATCAAAGAATATTATTCGTGGCATTATGTCCGCGGTAAAATACGTAGAAGTTGAAAAAGCTGTTAAATTGGAGTCCGATGAAGAGTATCTGGTGATTATTCAGAAAGAAATCAAAATGCGAAATGATGCAATCGAAGAAGCTAGAAAAGGGAATCGTGATGATATTATCGAATCCAATGAAAAAGAATTGGAAAATTTAAAAAAGTATTTACCTGAACAATTATCCGATGAAGAAATTTCAGGTATATTGAAGGGAATTATCGAACAGGAAGGTGCCTCCTCCCAAAAGGATATGGGCAAAGTCATGCCAATAGCCATTAAAGCCATTGCGGGCCGAGCAGCAAATTCCGCTGTCAGCAAGGTTCTGCGCGATCTATTACTAAACTAGTTATGACTGAAATAAAATTAACAACCAGGAAAATAATCCGATCAAATAAGCGATTTGTTATTTACTTGCTTTGGGGTATTATAATTGCCGCATTAATTTTTGGTGCCCTCTTATTACCAATTATTTTGCATCCAGCTTCCTATGCAATTAATCAAGGTGAAGTATCACCATACGATATTCAAGCGCCATCAGATATTGTATATTTTAGTGATGAATTAACGCAAAGAGCAAAAGACGTGGCCGAGAATTCCATTTCCAATGTTTATTTACCCGCTGATCCGGGTATTACTCGACGACAAATTGAAAGACTACGTCTATCTGTTGCCTATATAAATTCAGTCCGAGCTGATACCTATGCAAGTCAGGATCAGAAAATCGCTGATCTCTCTCATATGGTTGATGTATCGATTAATGCGGACATGGCTCTAAAAATTTTGAATATCTCTGATACACGCTGGGAAACTGTTAATCTTGAAGCGATGAATGTTCTTGAGCAAGTCATGAGAACAACAATCCGAACGGATCGTTTAAATGATGCAAGACGTAATATTTCAACATTAATTGATCTATCCTTACCTGAATCTCAAGCAACGCTGGTATCCGAACTCGTGACACCATTTGTTGTGCCAAATAGCCTGGTAAGCAGTGAGCAAACCGAATTAGCTATCGAACAAGCTGTTGAAGACGTCATTCAGGTAGAAAAAGTTTATGTTGCCGGTGAAACAATCATTCAAAGAGGACAAATCGTTTCCCCGCTTGTCTGGGAAGCATTACAACAGTTCGGCCTGGTAAAGCGTCAACAAGAAACCCAATTTATTTTCGGTTCAGTAATATTTTCCCTTTTTATTAGTGCATTATTCCTGTATTACATTCGCTTCAGGCGAGCAAATCAATTTCAAAATTATCGTAGCATTGCATTAGTTCTGATAACATTTTTTATTATCCTCTATAGCATGCGCATGGTCATTCCGGATCATACTGTGCTACCCTATTTATTCCCTGTTGCAGCATTTGGATTAGCGATATCCAGTTTATTTGTTCTTGAAATTGGAATTGTATTTAGTTTGGCACTGGCAGTGTTAGGTGCTTTTGGATTAGAACAAAGTTTAAGTTTGACGATCTATTATTCCTTACCAGTCATCATTGGTATGCTGGTTTTAGGTAAAGGGCGTCGCATCTCAACTTTTTTATGGACAGGTGTATTAATCTCATTGGCCGGATCAGCAATCATTTTAGGATATCGTTTCACTGAGATGAACACTGACTTAATTGGCATACTGACTTTATTGGGTGCTTCATTCTTTTATGGAATAGCATCCGCCATCGCTGCTATGGTTCTACAATATATATTTGCTCAAATTTTGGGCGTAACGACAACATTGCAGTTACTGGAAATTTCCCGCCCGGATCATCCATTGCTTCAACACATGCTGGTAAACGCTCCTGGCACATATCAACATAGCCTGCAAGTTGCTAATTTGGCAGAACAAGCTGCAAGGGCTATTGGTGCTGATGCATTACTTGTACGTGTTGGCGCATTATTCCATGACGCAGGGAAATCAATGAATCCCCTATTTTTCATTGAAAATCAAGTTCGTTCAGAAATTAATACCCATGATGAGTTGGATCCAATTTCGAGTTCAAAAATAATTGTAGAGCATGTCAATGATGGCATTGTGCTGGCCAAAAAACATCGCTTGCCAAACCGTATTCACGATTTTGTCCTTGAACACCATGGCACATTAGTGACTCGCTATCAATATATGAAAGCTGTACAAGCTGCAGGCAATGATCCATCAAAAGTTGATTTAGCTGATTTTCAATATCCCGGCCCTAAACCTCGTTCAAGGGAAACTGCCTTAATAATGTTGGCAGATGGTTGTGAAGCAAGAGCTAGAGCTGAAATGCCGAAAAGTGAAGATGATTTAAAGTCAATCGTTCGTAAAGTGTTTGAATTTTGCCAAACAGAAGGCCAATTGGATAATACGACTTTTACGTTGCGTGATCTCCATCTTGCAATGGAATCGTTTGCTTCAACCTTGAAAAACACATACCATCCACGAATTGAATATCCCAAAATGCAGCCTGAAGCCAAAACGATCAAGCAAATTCGCCATGCTAAAGACAATAAAAGTGATTAGTCGTCTGGAGAATACTAATGGGTATATATTTGGATATTCCACAAAAGTTCCAATCCAGTATTGATAGTTTGGCGTTGCGCAAAAATATTCAACTTCTATTAATAGAGATGGAAATATTGGATTCCACTGATTTTACAATTGCCTTTGTTGATGATCCTGCCATACAAGCATTAAATCTTGATTTTCGCGGTATTGATTCACCGACAGATGTTTTATCGTTTCCATCCGAAGAATCAAATCCTGAAGATGATTCCGTATATATTGGAGATATTGTAATATCTATGGATACAGTAGAACGTCAATCAGTAGAAGACAACGTTGCTCCTATTGACGAGATCCATTTATTGATTATTCACGGCCTTTTACATTTACTAGGCTATGATCATGACACGGTCAACAATAAAAAAGTAATGTGGGAATACCAGGCAAGATTACTGCAATTATTACATTGTCCTGCGAATCCGGATCAATATTATTTATGAAATTATTCAAATCAGACACTTCCTGGGTACTGACCTTTAAACACGCGTTTTCTGGAATGGCTCACCTTATCAAAACAGAGAAAAGCTTTCGTGTTCATTTCTCCTTCGCGGTTGCTGCTTTGTTATTATTGGTCATATTTCAAGCAGCTTTGCTTGAATGGGTAATTATTCTTTTGGTAATTGGTATGGTTATCAGTTCAGAAATATTAAATACAGCTATTGAGATTATGGTAGATATTTATTGTCCGTTTTATCATCCACTGGCAAAAATATCAAAAGATGTAGGGGCAGCAGCGGTTCTATTTTCTGCAATTATTTCCATCATAATTGGACTGTTGATTTTTATGCCCTACATAATTACATTATTCAAAAGTTTTTATTAACTACTTCAAAAAAATATTTTTTTTTGAAGTGAAAATAATTGCAGCTTGTTCTCAATAGAGCAAAACCGTTACGGATCGTAGAATCGGGAAATCAATTATAGATCATGGTTTAATTGGCCCTTAACCTGATGATGAATCATAAATATAAGAAGATGTGTAAATAAGGCAGCACATCTTCTCTCAATCACTTTTACATTTTGAAATTACTATAAATATTCTCTTAAGCTGTGCTCTACCGCGTAAGCTGCTGCTTCTGCACGATTTGAAACACCAAGTTTTGATAGAATACTGCTCACGTAATTCCTTACGGTACCTTCGCCCAGGAATAATGCTTTTGCAATCTCACGATTCGTTTTACCCTCTGAGACCAGAATTAATACATGCTTCTCCTGCTGACTCAGGTTAGCAAATGCAGATGCTTCTTCCTCTTTAACAGCCCGGCGCACTTCCTGGAAAACACGCTGTGTAACTGCGCTATCAAGCAATGCTTCGCCCCGCCCTACTGCTTCTAATGCACGGATTAAATCATCGCCACCGATTTGTTTTAATACATAGCCCGAAGCACCTGCTCGTATTGCTGAAAACAACATTTCGTCTTCTGCATATGAAGTCAACATCACAACGCGTACCCCCTCAAATCGTTGGGTAATTTCTTCACATGCATCAATTCCTGATGCACCAGGTAGACGAATATCCATCAAGACAATATCAGGCATTAATTTTTCGACCAAATCAATTGCTTCTTTTGCTGCGCCT
Source organism: Chloroflexota bacterium (assembly GCA_016838895.1). Classification (GTDB taxonomy): domain Bacteria; phylum Chloroflexota; class Anaerolineae; order Anaerolineales; family Anaerolineaceae; genus UBA5203. The sequence continues at coordinate 38,997 of JAEKNU010000019.1, read as the reverse complement.
GCTTCACCAATAACCTCAAACTGTGGATGATGGCCAAGAAGAGATTTTAATCCCAACCGGACAACTTCATGATCATCAACAATTAATATTCTTTGTTTTTCCATTCTTGATTACTCCCATCATTAAGTAGTATATCGAAGTGTGTCAGCATGTCAAGCTTTCTATTGATTTCTTCTAGTATTATCATACTCTTCTTTTTACGATATTCATGAGGAATTTTGAATAAATCCAATTCGGATTGTGGTACACTTATTTTAATCCGTGGCATTATTTAGTACGTTATTATTGTTAAATTGGACGGTGTGCCAATGATTTTTAATAAGAAATATAAAATAGTTTATGTTGAAGATGATACGGATATGGTTCATCTGATGCGTGTAATTTTGGAACAAAATCATTTTATAGTTTACACTGCAAAAGATGGTCAAGATGGGCTTTCTCTTATATCGCAAGTTGAACCTGATTTGATCCTTCTTGATCTAATGATGCCAGATTTAGATGGGTGGGAAATATTTCAACGAATCAGAAACATTGATAGTTTCAAAAAAACACCTGTTATCATTGTTACGGCAAAATCACAAGAAATTGACAAAGTCCTTGGCCTAAGGATTGCAAAAGTTGATGATTATATTTGCAAACCCTTCCACCCAAAAGATTTAGTTGAAAGGATAAACGATGTTCTTGCTGGATAATCTTATCCAGGGAAATGATTCACTATGGCAAAACTTTCAATAACAACATTATCAGGGGAAAACATTCATGTAAAACAATGTATATCTTATTTTGATAAATTATCGGGATTAATGTTCCGCAAATCGTTATCAAAAAATGAAGGCATTGTTTTTTTATATAATCAGGAAAGTAGAATAAATTCAACAATTCATATGTTATTTATGCGCTTCCCAATTACTGTTTTATGGGTAAATCAAAATAAAGTCATTGTTGACAAAGTACTGGCTTTGCCTTGGCGATTAGCCTATGCACCGAGCAAACCAGCCAATACAATTTTCGAATTACATGCTCAACATATTGACGAATTTAAAATAGGGGATAAAATCATTTTTGACTATGAAAACTAAAATTTCGTTAGTACTTATCGCATTTCTCCTTTCTGGCGTTGCGTTTCCCGTGTCTGCACAAACACCAGAACTGCCAGTTTACATTGTTCAACCCGGGGATACGCTTTATACAATTGCGGATCAATTTGATTTAACAATTGACGAAATACTGGAAGTAAATTCATTGGCAAATCCGGATTGGCTTTCAGAAGGTGACATGATTCGAATTCCTGGATTTGAAGGTATAAGTGGAGAATTTATTCCCTATACAATATCTCTTGCGGATACCTTTTCAAATCTCCTGGAGAAAGCCTCAATCGATAAGACATATTTTATAAAAATCAATCATATCACCTCTCCCAATGAACTCATTGCTGGAAAAGATATTATTCTTCCTATTCGTGATGCCCAACAAAATCCTTCTGAAAATATAGCATTGGAAAATTTTTCTTCTCCATTTTTACAGCTCTCAATTGAAAACACTTCAATTTGGGAAAATGATTTCTCTCAAATCACCGCTAAAGTAATCAATAAAGATCATATAGAAATTCAAGATTTATCAATCAATCCTTTTCCATTTGAGCAAGGAAAAACAAACTATATATACTTTGAGGCCGTACCTGATCAAACGTTGCAATTCCTCATTGATAATAAGCGAATCCCGGTTTTTCAATATGAATCGGGAAAATATCTTGCCATGTATGGGATAAATGCTCTAAGTGACACCGGCCTGCGTGAATTACTTTTACAATCTCTTTCGGATGATAGAAATCAGGTGCTATATTCGCAGAATATTCTCACCGGCGATTCAGCATTCACTACAGATCCAGTGATTGTGGTTGAGCCTGATTATATAGACCCTGAAAAAACCATGCCCGAAGAAGAACAATTGTTTGCTATAGCAAACAATGTGTCCGATCGAGATTTATGGGATGGTAGTTTTTCTTATCCTGTTGATGAGCCGTGCATACGTTCTCGCTATGGGTCAATACGGTCCTATAATCATGGTCCATATGACGCCTTCCATACAGGTGTTGACTTTGGTATTTGTGCCGCAAATTTAAATATCTATGCGTCTGGAGCCGGTCGTGTTGTTCATGCAGGAGAGTGGTTCGTGAGAGGAAATTCTGTTGTCATTGATCACGGCTGGGGTATTTTTACCGGTTATTGGCATATGCAAACAATTGATGTTCAGGTTGGTGATATCGTAGAAGAAGGTCAAATCATTGGGATTATTGGTACCACCGGTAGATCAACAGGATCACACTTACACTGGGAACTGATGCTGAATGATGTGCAAGTGGATCCACTACAATGGATTGAGACGAGTATTCCATAGCTTGCTTGATTCATTGTCAAGGTACGGTATAATATGATTCGTAAGTTTTGCAATACAGACAAATAAGATATTTTCATGAAAGAAGTGATGACAATGGTATTTACAAAAACAATTGATGCATATTGGCGAGATTTATCATTTACGGCAGATGATTTAGAATTTCTATATAATTTTTTATTGGAAAAAGAAGAACCATTAACTGATCTTGATTTGGCAGTTGCATTAATATCTGAAAGATTGCGTATGCAACGTATGCAAGCACAAGAAGTTACCGCAAACCAAAAACAATATTTTCCGAAAGAACACTATGAAATTAATGACCATGTTTTCTTCCCACAAGAAGGTGGCAAAGTTGCCACTGTAAAAAATATTCGAGATGGACTCAGCTTAACAGACACTTCTTTCAATGTGATGGAAGTGGAGTTTTCAAAAAATCTCACAAAAGAATATGTTATTGATTACGAGGATCATCCATTAAATATTTTGAATGCAATGACATCAGAAAATGATGAAGTAGAAAAGAGTATCGTGGAAAACTATGGTGCTCAAATTACTAAAATTATCAATGAAGCCATGGATACAAATAATGAAATTGTATGTATTGGCGGCAAATCTTTTCCACAGGCATTATTAGTTGATATTAATACCGGTTATTTAAATTTAGCAGAAGCCCTCTTAGAAATGGAAGAAGGTGGGCCATTAAGTACATTGGATATCCTAAAAAACCTTGAATTTCCATTTGACGATAATTCAAATTTAACTGAATTCTCTATGAATTATGCCTTGCAAGAGGATCCGCGATTCGATGAAGTTGGCCCTGCAGGTGAAACCTTTTGGTTTTTGCAAAGTTTTGAGCCTGATTATGTAAAAAGTGTTCCGCCTTATTTAAAAGCCAATCTTTTTGAATATGAGAAAAAAGAAATTACCGATGAACTAAACATTCTTCAGGAATCTATTTTTGACGAATGGGAATTTGAAGATGTTTCTCAAGACAATCCCGATGAAGTGACCATTCATCTAATTTTTCCTCACTGGCGAGCAGGTACTTTGCCCCTCTCCTATCGCCTACGCACTTTCTTCCCCATTGCTTTTGAATCGGAAAATGTTCTTTTCACATTTGTTGATGAACTTACAAAAGAAAAGTTCCCCGGTTGGGTTATCTTTAAGCCAAGATATGTATTCGGGTTACGTGCCTTTTACAAGAAGTATAATTTGATCCCGGGAAGTATTATTCGACTAAAGAAAAGCAATATTCCGGGTGAAATTATCATATCGCTTGACTCAACTAGAACTACCCGTGACTGGTTGCGTACTGCCAATGTTAATACTGAGGGGAATCTTACTTTCAATATGTTAAAACAAGTCGTCCCATCAGAAATTGATGAAAGAATGGCAATTGCCTTGCCAGAATCATTACAGGAAATTGAAGAGTATTGGGGGAATCCCGCAAAGATAAAACAAAACTTTGAGAAATTTATTCTCTCCATTATGCGAGAATTGTCAAAACTTAACCCTCAAGGACATGTTCACATAGCTGAACTCTACGCCGCTGTAAACATGGGATTCCGTTGTCCTCCAGGTCCAATTATCAGTGCATTACATTCAGCAACCTGGGCAACGCCATTAGGTAATTTATACTATCGATTAGAAACAACAAATTAGGAGGGGTTTTCGTGGTTGAAGAAAAAAAACACAGTCTAATCAAACCCTCAGTCAATTCTCCAATTTCAATCGACTTTGATTGGTGGAAAAAGCACGATAACAATTGGAGAGTATATTTGCATAGTTGTCTATGTGATGAGCACCAGGAACAATTCTCTGACTTAGAAGAGGAGCTATTGTATGACTTGATTGATATGCAAACCGGCGAAATTTCAAAAATAGATGGTCTCCAACATATATTAATTAGTCATTGTGCAAAACAGGAGAATTTTATAACACCGAACACAACAATAGTTGATACAGTTTTTCGATTATTAATTATTAATGGAAATCGACCGATGACATCAAATGAATTATCTGATAAAATAAACCGCCCTGCTCAAACAATACTTCGAACATTAGCGGGACCAAGAGTATATAAGGGCATACGGCCAATACAACAGTAAAGGCACAAATAATACCCCCGTAGCTCAACGGACAGAGCACCGGACTTCTAATCCGATTGTTGTGGGTTCGAATCCCACCGGGGGTGCCATACTATGAATCGAGCAATAATGAATTCAATTTTATTAATCGAAGATGATACCCAAACTGCAAATCTATTAACGATTCTTTTTGATATTGAGGGAATAAAGTGTCATTTACCGCAAGATTTTCATTATGAATCCATAAAGAAAATAATTCTTGAAAATCAACCTGATGTTATTTTAATGGATGTAAATCTAAAACAGAATAATGGCCTTACCTTAATAAAAACACTCCGTGAAGAACGGGTTCTAAATCATCTTACAAAAGTGATTATGACTTCTGGATCAGATTTGAAAGATGAATGTATTAATGCAGGAGCAAACGACTTTTTGTTAAAACCATATATGCCTGATGAACTATTATCAAAAGTAAAGCAAAATTAATGTTATTGTTCCAAAATTGATGAAATTGAGTCTCCAAAACAAATACTTTTATTTGCTACTCCCATTTTTTGAAATTCAACACGAATATCCGGATTGCTTTCAATTTTATCTGTGAAAGTCGAATTTTCCAGTAACAGATAATATGGAGATATCTTTCTTAATTTAAGGTATGCAGCAGTAAGGTCTAATCCATCTGATAATTGGGTTGAAATGATAATCACCAGACTACCCGGGGTGATTTGCTGAATATAGCCGGTAATTGTTGCTATCAATGAGTTTTCGCCATCTGCATTTACAAACGCCAATGTTTCAAGAATCTTTTGCAATTGACGGTATCCTTTCTCCGGCGGGATTAATAATGACTGTTTACCATAATTATGAAAACCAACACCTTGCCCAATGCGGATAAAGTAATCTGATAATGTTGCTGCAATACTAACTGCATATTCATATGTATCACAGGGAAGCGAGTATGCAGAATTTTTCTTCATACTCCACAAAGGTCCATCAATCGTTTTAATTTCTTCTTCTATAACATTTGTATGAGCAATTCTCTGACTATCCAAAATAATCCACACATCAGATTGGGGATCTTCTTCAAATTCCTTTGAGATCAAGTGCCCTCTTTGTGCAGATTTCTTCCAGTGAATTCGATTCAACGAATCGCCAGGCAAATATTCGCGAATCCCCGAAGCGTGTGGCGTAATTGCAGTGGTCTTTTTGCGAATCGATTTTCCTCCTGGTAAATATCCGACAGGTAATGGAAAATGACAAATTTTATAGCCCACTGGCAAAACAAGCAAACTTTGTGGCTCGTCAACAGCCATAGATTTTTCAAAAAACCCAAATGGATCGCCAGATTTTACTGATGTAGGGCATAAATTATATTTTCCCCTTTTTGTTAATAGGGTATATGCTGAGTAATTGCGAAGCTCTCTCCGCCCAATCCATGCCATAATGCGAGAACCATTATTGCCTGGTAAATCTGATTGGTCGATTAATTCAATCCAGGATTTTAGATATTTTGAAGCATTTTCAACACGGAATCTTTCTTCAAAAATCTCTCCGGTTTCTTTTCTATAACTTCTTGCCGATCGCTTAAATTTAATACCGTTTAATGACATCCTGGCCCAAAACCATGCAATGATAATTTGTACTAAAATTGCATAGATTAATTTATTAATCAATTGGAATTCAAATTGCTTTCCTGCTAAATATGCAATTAACAATATAAACAAGAATACCCAAAACGTTTTACGAATTTTCATATCAGGATTGCATCGGTACAGGGACAGTTTTTAATATCTCTTCAATGATTGTTTCCGGTTTGATTTCCTGAATTCTGGCAGATGGTTGTACAACAACACGATGAGCTAAAACAGGGATTGCAAGATCTTTTACGTCATCAGGAATCACATATTCTCTCTGCTCAAGAATTGCTCTAGCCTGAGCAGTCCGAAGCAAACCCAAACTGCCACGAGGGCTGGCACCTAAATACACATCTTCATGTTCTCGTGTTGCTCTTGATATTTCAACAATATACCGCTTTACAGCATCCGAAATATGTACTTGCTTAATTTGCTCTTGTGCTACACGAATATCAGCAAGATTCAAAACCGATGAAATAGAATCAATAGGATGTGACAATTGCTGCATAGAGAGAATATTTATTTCGGTAGTCAGTGATGGATATCCCATACGAAATCGCATTAAAAATCGATCAAGTTGTGCTTCTGGTAGTGGAAATGTCCCTTCGTATTCGATTGGATTTTGTGTAGCCAATACCATGAATGGTGCTTCAAGAGTATAGCTAATGCCATCTACGGTAATTTGCCTTTCTTCCATCACTTCCAACAATGCCGATTGTGTTTTTGGTGTAGCTCGGTTTATCTCATCTGCCAATACAATTTGGGCAAACAAAGGACCAGATTTAAATTCAAATTCATTGTTTTTTTGATTATAGATGGATACACCAGTCAAATCACTGGGAAGCATATCTGGCGTAAATTGAATTCTTTTAAATTCGCAATCAATCGATTTTGCGAGTGACCTGGCTAAAACAGTTTTTCCAACACCCGGTACGTCATCTATCAATAGATGCCCCTGACAAAGTAATCCGACAATAACCAGATCAATACTTCTGTCCTTGCCAATAATCACTTTCCCAAGATTGTCCTTCAATTTAGTAATTGTATTGAAAAGAGATTGCACATCAATAGTCATGGGTTACTCCTCAACGTTGCTATTCCGAAATTGTCTATAAGTTAGTATACTCACCAAAATCAAAGAAACCAAAGAAATTATTGCACCAAAAACGAAACTATCTGGTAAGTAAAATAATTTTACTTCATGTTTTCCTTCAGATATATGAACTGCCTTTACAAATCCATTTGACAACAAAACTTTAACATTTTTGTTGTCAATTTTTGCTTTCCAACCAGTATCATAATTGTCATTGATCAATATCCAACCATTTGCAGGTGTATCTATCGTAAAGGAAATCGTATTTCCCTGCCATATGAGATTTGAAAGTGTTGCATCAATTTTTTCGCAATTTTGAATAGATGCATCTAACGATTTATATTCAGCATTCAATAAATATACACATGGCATTTGTTTGCTATTTTCCAGATAATTGCCTATTGATGATGCAGTATTGTAAGTAGAATAAATTTGAATAGGCTCCAATGCATCTATTGATAGAATATCAACTTCCTTAGAATTATTTTCATTGTAAATTAATAATTGATTGACACTATGATTCGCTAGAATCTTTTTTTTATGCTCAGTTGGCAATTGGTTGATCTCTTCGATAAATTCGTCGAAAGTAGCGATTCGCATTGGTTCAAAATTATTCAAACTGATTACTCTTTGAAAAATATTTACATTACTCAGCAAACTTCTGGATAATTCTTCTGCGGTCAATGAATTTGAATAATCATCAAAATTTAACAAAGTATCATACCTGAATATATAGGCATCGGATTCAAGCATATATACACGTCTTTCTGACGAATTGTGTTCAGATCTAAAGGAATCAATCTCGAAAACTGGCCTGACAGGTGTCTTTCCAAAATTGATAAATAAAAGATCAACAATCACCAAAAACACCACACCATAGCCCCATACTTTCACAGCTTTGGTATTTGCAGGAACATTTTCAGAAATTGGATTTAGTAAATATAAAATTCCAACAAGGGTAATTAATAAACTAATTTGAAATGACGCCTCAATAAAAGTGGGTTTTACAGGGGTTTTACTCAAAAGCATGAGGAATGCACCAATACCGATTGCAAAGCCCCCAGCAGTGCCTAAACGCACCCAATACAACACTTTTTTCTCTGGTTTACGCCACTGATCAAATGTACTCCCAGCTAAAATTGAAAAAGAAAAGACAAACCACACCATATATCGTGCTGGTGCATTAAACATGTCAAATGTTGGTATATAAGTATAAAGCCATGGGAATACTGTTATATTATCACCTAGAGCAAATATTATCGCACAAAAACTAATCGTCCAGAAAAATATTATTTCTATTTTAGACAATTTATACTGCTCTATATTTCTGAAATACAAAATGATGGATGCAATTGCTAACAATGCCGGTAATAAGCCCATATAAATAGCATCCTCCCAAAAAGCACCATACCCCCAATAATCACCAACACTTGGATGTCCAAATAAATTGGGATTCAATAGATTCAGGAAATGCCAGGGCCAGAATGAATACGTCATTGCAGTTGAACTTGAAACAGCACTGCTGCGCTGAGAATGCATCAATAAAGCAGCAGTAGGCAACAATTGTATTGCTGATAATGCAATAGCCATCAAATTACTGATAACAAATTGACTGATCATTGTCAGCCAACCCTTGACTGGTTTTCGGAAATTGAATAGTAAATAGAGGAAACAAAACAACAAAATATACCAACTTAACTGTGCATGTCCAGCAAGTAGCATTAATGAAATTGTTACTGATAATTTGATTACATTTTTACTGACAATTCCAGATCGGCTTAACCTCGATGTATACAAAAATACCCATGAAAACCAGGCAACGGTCCAAATCATGCTGAAAAAACCAAACCTGGCAAGTATGTATGTACTTAATGAAAAACTTAAAGCACTTATTGTTGCCCCTGTGAAACTAATTCCTCTGTCTTCGCAAATTTTTAAAATACCAATTGCGCTAAACATGATGTGCAGTAAATTCACTAGGAGATGTCCCCAAACCAACCCTTGTAATTCTCCCACTATATAAAAGATAAAAATAATCCAGGTAGCTGGATAAGCCAAGGCAGATTGATAGTTCGCAAAAAGTGGTGTGCCAAATCCGTTATATGAATTCCATAAAGGCAAATAGCCATTCATAATTTGATCAAAGGCAATTTCCCGCCATGGATAGAATTGTAAAATAGGTAATCCCCAAAAGATAGATTTACCTAAGATAATTTCTCGCAAAAATAATACTATTGGTATGATAAAAACAATGAAATATGCCTGACGTTTATTCATTTTGGACGACTCTGCATACAGTGTATGTGTCATTTTGGAAAATTTTGTCACATTCTGAAAATATATCTACTGCTTTATTTTCAATAATATAACCTCTAACTTGCTGTTCGTAGAACATGGCATAAATAGATGATTCATCCTCTTTTTCGTTTAGGACATCTTCATATATTTTCAGATATTTCTTTTCGTCTATGCTTTCAGGTCCTTGTCCTACAATTGTTTTCATAGAAGACCAGACCGGGATTTCATTACTTATTTCGTGATCTGCAAATAGTATGTCCCCGTTTATAAAAGTTTTTTCAATAAACCCATAGACATCTAATTTACTTTGATTTACAAATATGTGTTCTGGCTTTGATTGAATCTGCAAAACACTTCCAGTAAATAAAAATAATGATGGCAATAACATGATTGTATATGCTACGCGCAACGCAATTGTTTTTATTTGTGCTTTTTCAATTGTCTGTAAACCGATTGCTGCGAAAAGGACTAAAAATATCCAGGTCCCTTCAATGAAGCGTCTCTGAATACTCAAAGGCAAATAAATCAATATAAAGCTTAATATAATCCATAATCCAAAGACCATTAATTCTCTGTATTTATGTTTGCTTTTAACAATGCCAATAATGATCAGTATAAATATTGGGGAATAAGCCAAGAAATAATCACCTGGCGGAGGTGTAGTTAATATATTTTGTTTACCCCATGCCTTTACAAATGGATTGAGAAAAAGAAGATTTGCATTATAAAAAATAATGGGAGACAATGCTGTGAATAACAGCAATACCGAAGTAATGCTCAATTTATTTTCTTTAACTGTTTTAAATATATTCCAATTTAACTTTATTAATGAAGTTGCCATTTTCAATAACATATCTAGCAAAATAAACAGTAACAATATCAAAAATGTTATCGGTTGAAATAAAAATATAAACATACCGTATATGCCTGTTACAATCTCATAACGGAATTTTCGGTTATTGATGCTGACTGATTTCTTTCCCAGCCACGTAGAAATCGCTAATAATAGAAATGCTCTAGCAATAATAATGTGGGGTAATGTTAACATAGCCAAAAAACTGAATGCTTCAGGTGAATAAAATTCTAACGGTAATCGGTGATTCCATAAACTTTCATATCCAAAAATACTTAAGGTGCCTAACCCACCTCCAAATATACCAATAATCATGGAGAATTTAATATTTTTTTCATCCTTTAAAAATGAAGAGAAAAAAGTTTTCAAGGAATAAATATATAATATAATGCTGGCTATACGCATCAATAGCAAGAGAAAATGCATTTGCTCGATGATTGAGTTTCCCCCAGCAAGCTTTCCCAACAAAATAAATGGCATATACATGAAAACGCCAGTTTGTGGAAATGTACTGTATGGAGTTATAAACATCCAATCTCCTTCATAACCCCGACGCATTTTAGCCAAATAGGAATTTTGGTCGTCTACACCAATAAACGATCCCGAAAACCGCATATTATCTGTTTGTATGACGTAGCCATATAAATAGGGCAACAAAACAAATACTATAACAATAATTGCCAACCAAAAATACCATTTGCTTTCTTTTTTCTTATTCATCAACCTGCTGTAATCCTCGTAAATGTTTCTTATTAATAACGACAAACAATCTGATCAATACTGTCAATATACTAATAACAATACCGATGATCAATGACATGGGTTTATATTCCATGACAATATGGTTTCCGCCATCTTGCAAAGGGACTGCGCGCAAAATATCATGCGCCGTATTAATTTCTACTTTTTTCCCATTTACTACAGCTTGCCAACCAGGATACATAATTTCGGAGATGACAAGTTCACCTGGACCTTGTGCATCGATAATAATTTGATCTGATAATATCTGAATATTTCCCACAAGTTCTATCAATTTGTTTCCATTGTTTTCCACCCAAGCTCGAGGCAAATAATTCTTGTTCGCATAAATGTACTTCCCTTCAAGCAAAGCGATTTCCGTAAAGTCCAATTGCTCAATCGGGAAATCTGAAACGACGTATTTTACATTTAATTGACCCAATATTTTACTATTCAGAGTAGCATCAATATTGTCCGTTTTTGGATTTCCCAACGGATAGGACGGGATTGTAACGCTATATGTATCTTGTTTAACCCCAGTTGCCTTCTCCATGAATTGTGCATATGATACTAAGTGTAGGGGATCAACGCCATCAGCAAGTGATATGCCATGACTAGCTGCCAAATGCTGTTCAATACTATATGAAGGTGAATATATACGATAATTCTCTGTCTCATTCGGAGAAACAAGCTCGTACAATGCTGTATTTTGATTTAATACCGTTTGCATGGAATAACTATCGTATTGGGAATTATTCACCACCGTTAAATCAATGATTGCTAAAATTACGATCGAAAATTGAAAAAACACTCGTGTACTGATAAAATATTTTCTCAGTATGTATAGGAAGAACAATATGCCGCTGATAACTACAGGCCAATAAAAATCTGAGATTAATATATCTCCTGAGTAAATTATGATCCCCATCATCGCACTGGCGAATAACAAAGTAAAAAATTGGGGTAATAGATTTACCGCTTTTCTGGAATTTTCAGCATATTGAATTGTACTTAAATAATCCGATGCAAGATAAATGAAGCAAAACGAAATCAAGAAATACATACGACTTGGTGCACGCAGTAAATTCATTCCGGGAATAGAGGCAATCCATTGCATGCCAGGGAGGGAACTTCCAAAACTGAAGAGAAAACATAATCCCAGAAAAACAAAGAACCACCAGTACTTTTTCCTCATTTCCTTGATTGTAAAAATGCCCAGGAAAGCAACCCATATTGCCAATCCTGTATAAACCACATACTCAGCATATCCCCCCATGTCAGGAACGACCAATCCGATAATTTTTGCAATTGGTAAGGAATAATTCAGAATATCATTGGCATCAAGTAGATTTCTGTCTGTCAATTGAAGATATTCAAAAAAAGGAACTAAAAAGAATGCTGTTAATGGGATACTCACCAGTATTTGTGATATCCATCCAGTGGCTTGTTTAAGAATCTCCCTGGCAGCGAATCGTTTGTTTTTAATGAGATATTGTATGAAAAACACAGCGTCAATAATAAATAGATAGGCTGTCCAACGTATATCGCACAAAATCACTAAAGCATAAATGGCCGATATCAAAAATCGATAGTGTCTTTTCGTAGAGGTGCTGCTAATACGCAGATATTGAAGCAATAATACCCATGGCGTCCAGGTTATGGCCTGCACCATTGATATATGTCCAGCTGCATAGTGCGTAAACAATTTTGGCATTAGTTGAAAAGCCAACCCACCAAAGAAGGCTGCGTATGTAGTCATACCCTTTTGTCTCAGTAATAAATACATACCAATACCAGCACCAATGAGATGAAATACTGTAACAATATGTGTGCCTAATGGTAACGGAAACAAAATTGAAATCCAATTTCCAGGATACCAGATGCCAGATAATGGATTAGCGATGTTTGGAAAGCCAGACAATATTTGAGTATTCCATAATGGAACCCCAAAACCAGAACTAATGGAATTCTTCAAATATATCAAATTTGGATAATGCGAAATTGTGTAATCAGAAAATTGTGCCCCTTTTGGAAAGATGAACATCGTTAGGAAACTTGCATAAGTAAAGAATGGAATGAAAATTAATATCGTTATCAGATATGCTTCTTTTTCAAAAAATGTTTTCTTTTCCATCATTCCCTAACCTTTATCAATATAAAATCAGAATTTGTATTAATAATCTCATACTCATGAAGGCAAGATGCCTCTTTGTATACTTCCTGCGCCAACAGGATCATATCCAAATTTTCCTCGATAGAATAATCGTTAATGTGATTCGCAAATTTATCCTGACATGTTAATAACATTTCCAGATCCGCTTTTTTTCTGGCAGCATCTATTGTCTCAAATGGATGCCCATAAAACACATTATGTCCAGTAAATCCTGGAATTTTTATTGCATATTTCTCATCACTTAGAATAACAGATTTTGTGTTCACATCTTCTTTTATCCATTGATATGCGTCGAATTCCGATCTGGATATAAATGAAAATTCAGAGCGATTGAGTATGCTAAACCCCATGATAAGGAAAAGAAATATAATCGAAATTATCGGGATTGAAAAAACAACCTTTTTTATTAATTCCTCTCTTTTTACTCTTCCCAAAACATCATCCAAACCATATAAGCCGATTAGTGTAACAGGTATTGCCAAACTAAACATAAAACGGCGCTGCAGTTCAAATGGTATTAGTAACATGCCAAAACAAATTATGAACCAAATAACTGCTATTTTGTAGCCAATATTTCCCCAATTATTTTTCCAATTTCTGAATGAATAAAACGCGAAGATTATCATTGGCGCAAAGCTAAGCAAAACATCCCATAATGGCGGGCTTGTAGTAATATTTTGTTGATTCCACAATCTCAATTGTGTGTGAGATATGGTTTCACCATATTGGAATCCAACCAGTAAAACTGCCGGAATACCAATATAAAAGAGATTTTTCAATTTTTCCGGATTATTTACAGCACCATTAATAATCCAATAAACACTGAATAAGCTACACAGAATCACACTGCCAAATGGCATAATGATAGCTAATAGAGCAGATCCAACGATCAATTTTGTCCAGTGGTACTTTTCTGTATCTTCCAAATATATATTTAGAAGATACAGCATTGTTGCCATTCCTAAAATGAAATGCGGATTGAGTAGTGCTGAGTAAAAAATATAGCCCTCTGCAACCAGTAAATCCGCAGATTCATATCCGCCTAATAAACCAATCCAACCCATTCCTGAACCAAAAATTACAAATGCCAAAACCCAATTCTCAGAAATTCCCTGCAATCTAATATTTCTGTGAATAAATTTATCTAGTTCAACAATAACGAACACAAAACTCAATAGACGTGTCAGGTGGTAAACAATAGGAATTGAAAGATTCAACAATCTGCTCAGCTGACCAAGCAAAATATAAAATTCAAATAGAAATGCAGGCTTGCCTGGATCTGCTGTAAAAGACAATCTAAATAGCCATTCCCCAGAATATCCCTGATACATTTTTGCAAAATAAGAATATCCATCAATTGGATTCAGAATCAACCCACTGAAATATGCATCTGGACCTTGCACAAACCAGCCAATAATATATGGCACAGACACCAGCAGCAAACTAAAAGCAATTAAGGTTTTTTTTCTCATATTATTCATTGACTTCTGATTAGTATACTTTAACCGATCACATCAGGCAATTAATAATAGCAAATACCTGTTTTCCCTTGTCAAGTTGATTAGCCTTATCTATAATCTTATTATGAATCTTCCCTCAAAATTATTTGAACTACAAAAAGTTGCCAACAAATTATATGCGGCGCAAAAGAGAATTTTTGATATTGATCAAATTCTCAAGAATAATAAAGAATTGCATGCCGCCACCTCTGCCTTTGAACAAGCCAAAAAGGATGCTACATTAAAGGACTTCCATGTTCGAGAAAAAGCAGAGCAAGAAAAAGAACTTCAAAACAAGATTTCCCTTTCCGAATCTACTTTATACGGCGGAATGGTAAAAAATCCTAAAGAATTGCAGGACTTGCAAAAGGAGCTTTCAAGTCTAAAAAAGCGTGCAAAGCAATTTGAAAATGAACACCTGGAATTAATGAGTCAGCTTGAAGCGGCAAAAAAAACATTGGAAGAAAAAGAACAAAATCTAACTGATGTCAAATCAAAGTTAGAACAGCAAGCGATTACCCTCGTCGCTGAGAAAGAAGAGCTAGCCAATCAGATAAAAATTAGTAATCAAGAATATCTGGTTACATCAACTGGTTTGCCTGAAAATATGAAGAAAATTTTCGAAGACTTATTCCGTACTAAAAAAGGAAAAGCTGTCGCAATTATTGATGAGGGTGCTTGCTCCGTTTGTGGGCTTTCGATTCGTGAATCACAGATACAACAGATAAAATCCTCCAATCAAATTGTATATTGTCCGTCCTGTGGAAGAATGCTTTTTATCGAATAATCCCTATGCCGAAACTACCCCCACTGGATGCTTATTCATTCATTGCCGGCGCATTGTTCGGATTTGTTTTCTATTATCTTGTTATTGTCAAAAAAATAGTTCATCATATCATTCGAATAAGTAAAAACATTTATGAACGGATTGCAGCTAGTGCTAATCTTGATAAAGCTGAATCATTAATTAATAAAAGTTTGTTTAATCAGGCGCAGGCGAATCATGTCTTTGCGCATGTAACGCCCCTTGAATCAATACTGATTAAACCCAAATTACTCTTTCCGCCCAAATACCTATATCCGGAATTTTATACGACCTCCTCATCCCTCATTAATCAGTTTTTTCCATTTACACCTGATTGGCCAGAATTATCTGCTCAATATCCGGTTGATAATATTGACTACACTCATCTTGCGCATATAAATGGGAAAACGCTCATTATCGGGCAGCCTGGAAGCGGTAAAACAACCCTCTTAGCAGCACTTGTTATATCCATGTTGCAGGATTCGTCATCTGAGAAATTGCCAATTTACGTCTCTGCAAAAACGATCCTGCCATTATTGGAAAAAGAACAAGATCCAATGGAGATTTTAACGGCTGCATTTTCAGAAGGGAATCCTCAAATTACAGCCAGTCAAATCTATTTTATTCTTAAGAGTAAAATTTCAACTCAGAATGCAATTTTATTACTTGATGATGTAGACCATTTATACACGGATGAAATTGAACAGGTATTGGGCTTTTTAACAACACTTGAAACAGAATATCAATTTACAAAATTCATCATCGCTGCGGATCCAAATTCAATTGGAAAAGAATTGACCAAACATTTTTTCCCATTGACAATTGCATCTTGGTCAGTCATTGAGCAACGTAATTTTATTTCAGCTATTCAAGATATTTGGGATAGTTGCAAATTTTCAAATAAAAATGATAGTGTAAAACCAATTCAGGCTCCAGTATTAACCAAATGGCTTCAAGATGATACCCCTTATTATTCACCGTTTGATTTAGTTGTTCGAATCTGGTTATTAAATTCCGGTTCTTCTCTCGGTTTCAATATTGCAGATCATCTCATTAATGTTTTGGATTTATTTGCACTATCAAAAGATGAACTTGAGGGTATAGCATTATTGGCATATTCGTTATTGCGTTCCCACAAATCTTCCATGGACATTCCTGAAGCCAATGAATATCTCTCGTCTGTTGAGCAATCCCTGGAATATTTTGATCCTTTGTCAAAATCTGAAATTCAAGAGACTACTCCCAGCACAAAATATATTCATACTATATCTTCCAAAACATTACAAAGTGCACAAATTATTACAATTGATAGTTTTGATCGAATTTCATTTTCTTCTCCAATCTGGGCAGGATTCTTTGCTAATCTGATTATTAGCCCTGATATTCAAAATTGGTTTCCCCGAGCTGATCTTAACTGGACATACTCTTCTCAATATTTGCGATTTGCAACGATAAATAATTATGCCGATAGCTGGTATGAAAGCATTTTCAAGAAAGAAACACCGTTCCCATTTGATAATACGTATTTGAAGCTTGCCCGTTTTATACCAGATCTTGCATTTGATCACCCTGTACGCAATGGCATTTTAAAATGGCTTGCGAAATCTTCCTTTCAGAACCAATTACCTGCAGCTGAACGCGCACAATTATTTGCCGCTTTGCTTGTTTCGAAAGACCCATCCGTACCTAAATTGCTTCTAGAATTTCAATCCATGCCAGATCCTGATTTACGTTTCTTATCCATTCTGACTTATGCAGCATTTGCTAATAGCGAGTCATTCAATGTTTTCATGGATCATCTTGCTGATGAGGAACAGAATGTTAGAAATGCAGCAAGTCTGGCCTTCTACGCCCTAAATAACAAGAAATCATCAGATTTGTTGATTGATATCCTCTTACAAGGCGACGAATATATGAAACAAACTGCAGCAGAATCTCTTGCTGTAATCGATGGAATCAGCCAGGATTTGCTGACCGAAGCTATTGCAAGCGAGGATTTACTCATTCGCCGCGCGGCAGTTTACGGCCTTTCACGTATACCTGATCAGTGGGCATTAGACATACTAAGCCATGCTGCAATAGAAGATGGTCAATGGATTGTCAGAAATGCAGCAACGCAGGTAATTGAGAATCAGGATGTCTTTAAGACGATGCTTATCCCACAACTTCCTCATCCTTCAAACGCCCCTTGGTTGATTAGTTTTGCCAGCAAATTAGGAAAGGGCATACCTAAATCAGGTTTTGTAAAAGATATTTTAATGTCTGCATTAGATCAGGGAAATGTTGATGAAAAGATATCTGCGATGAATTATCTGCGGATTGTTCCTGATTCAGATATTATTAATGCAATATTTCCGCTACTCGTACATAAAAATCGTTCTATGCAACAAGCATCGGCAATTGCCTTATGGTATATTGAGAAAATATTGGGTGGAATTCCTATGCAAAAAGAAAAACGGCTTTCTTAATCCCTATTTACTTTTCTACTAATGCCATTAACTTTTCATGCAAGTCAGTTGTATTCTCGTTAATAATCGAGATCAATTTATCAGCACCATCTTTTCCAGCTACAACTTCAATTTCGTCAACAGATACATTTAGAATACCAGAGA
The DNA here is from genome assembly GCA_016838895.1 of Chloroflexota bacterium. Classification (GTDB taxonomy): domain Bacteria; phylum Chloroflexota; class Anaerolineae; order Anaerolineales; family Anaerolineaceae; genus UBA5203. The sequence goes on along the minus strand of JAEKNU010000019.1, from coordinate 20,808 downwards.
AAAACTTAACGATGGCCTGATTCGTTTTACCGCTAACATCTCTTGTGTCCATTTCAACAACAAGGGTTCCATCTTCCATTACGTTAGATATTCTTTTTCCACTGGAACCTGGAACAACATGTACTGTAACTGCTGAACCTCTTTTGCCTTCATGTAAATTAAACTTGCGAAATAATCGTTTCATTGACTCACCTGAATGTGTATAAGATACTCACTAAAATCTGTTCAACAATGACCAAGACAAAGATTAATATTGTAGGACTGAAATCAATCATCTGCATCGCAGGAAGCATTCTCCGAATAGGATTTAATAAGGGATTTACGATACGATCTAATGCAACACGTACCGGATGAAGCGGTGATAATACAAACGATAATAATGCATTAATAATAACAATAAAAATATACACTCTTATAGCAGTTGAAACTAAATTAATTAATATACCTAACATAACTTTACCTGATTTTCTCCCTGATGCCAAGAATGGCTTGCCCGATTCTTACATATCGAGCGCCTTCTTCCACTGCGACTTCATAATCATAACTAGTCCCCATTGATAGATCCTTCCAATATATCTCCGAGGTATGCTTCATCATGAATTCTTGAAATAAACACAATTTCTTAAATATTACTCTACTATTTTCAGGATTATCACTTAATGGAGGCATTGTCATCAAACCTTCAACCACTAAACCCGGCATTTCAATAACCTGAACAAACTCAGATAATATTGTATCCCAATTCTTCCGATCAGATGCATCCCAACCACCCTTGGATATTTCTCCGCTAAGGTTCACTTCTAAAAGTACACGCTGTTTTTGATTTATTTTTCTTAGATGATCATCAATTTTAACAGCTAATTTCATACTATCAACGGAATGCATCAGGTTAAAATTTCCTGGTATTAATTTTACTTTTCTAGATTGTAAATGGCCGATCATATGCCATTCTACCTGTGCGTCTTTCTTAAAGTGATCAATCTTTGCTAGAGCCTGTTCCGGATAGTTTTCCCCAAATATGGTGGCACCACAATCAATAGCTGCTTGAATGATTTCAACTGGTTTATATTTTGAAACAACTACCAATTTCACATCATCCGGATTTCTTGCGACTCTTTTTGCTGCATTTCGAATATTCTCATTTATTTGTAAATAATTTTCTTGAATTTCTAAATTCATATCTGCCGTCTTGTGAATTCATGAATGTTAGGATAATAACTTTATTATTGAAGCAAAACGACCTGTCTTCCCAGACTCTGCGCGATGGGAAAACCATTCCTCGGTATGACAAGCAGTACAAGTTTTGGCTATTTCTATCTGCCCTACACCGCTTTCCTGTAAATTAATTTCATTTGCTTTCCATAAATTGAAATATATTTTTCCATCCTCAAATTGTATCATTTTCTTCCAATTATCCCCAAATCGATTCTTGATAGCCATTACAACGTCCTCTCTGATCGTATAATGGTCTGGACCGATTGAAGGACCAATACCTGCAACGATATCTGCAGGTTCCACCGCAAACATATTTACCATGTGTTGTACTGCAGCATTCACCGTATTCTTCACTGTTCCCAGCCAACCAGCATGTGCAATACCCACAATATGTTTTCTAGGATCATACAAAAGAATAGGGACACAATCTGCAAAGCGCATTAATAAAGTGAATTCTGATTTATCTGTAATGATTGCATCAGCCTGAACATATGGCTCCAAAGGTTTACGTGGACGATCTGGAATTGCGACATGAGTGCCGTGCACCTGCCACACATCAAATTGCGATTCAAAAGAGATGTTCAACATGTTAAACATTTTTTTCTTATTCTTTATAATGTTTTCATCCTGATCACCTAAATTGCCACCAATATTCAGTGAATCAAACGGCTCAGCACTAACCCCACCTAAACGTGAAAAAAAGGCATGAACAATGGGGAATTTTTGAAATTCTTCAAATTGATAATATCGTAATCCATCTTTTGATATGACATTCATACAATGTTTTCCTGCTTGCTTTGTTCAATATAACTTTTCTTCTGGGTAAGCATTTTTCTGGCATCTTTCATGGTATCTTCTACCATTGGATATAAATACCATGCAGTAGTAATTCCAAATAATCCACCTGTTAAAACACGCAAGAATGGCGTACTTTCCCTGATCAGCATCCATGCTGGTAAATCTAATGGCAGCATCCCAAATAATTGTGAAGAGCCATCTATGCCCATTGGAAATATGCCAAATAGTATCCAAATATACCAGGGTATTTTCTTTATGCGTCGTGCCGAGAGTTGAAATAGTATACCAAACAACAAAAATGAACCATATAATGCCATATCACGTTCACACAATGCAAGTTTATATCCGGTATGCTCATTTCCCAAAAAATCACGAGCGAACTGTAAATCAATCACATCCTGATGGAAATATTCTTCATATGAAATAACATCAGGAACATTTGCCAATTCTCGTGGGTAAAAATATTGTTCTCCAAAAATGAAGAAAGAGCGAAATGTTAATTGATGACATAATGGCCGATAAATCGTATAGATCACGCGAGCTGGTGTCTGCAGCCCATAATTCATTAATATAGGTGCAAGAAATGGCAATCCAACATAGAGAAAAACCACAAAATTAAATAAGAACATATAATGTTTGCTCACAACCATAGTGATTTTGTCGGAATTGGTTAATTTCTTACCTTTGTCTACTTTCTTTTCGTAATGTGGGTCTCCGATCATGCGCAAATTTTTATCACGGTCACTGGCAGCTCCGACGGCAACTAAAATTTGTTGAAATGTAATTTCTTCCTGCAATGTATATGGGCCAACTTTGATGAGAGGTATTGGGCCAAAATCTTTATACAGCTCCAAATCTTTTGTTACATCAATTCGGGTCACATGAAATTCATACTTTTCCTGAGCTTGTTGTATCTCAGTTTCGATTCTTTCGTGTGAGTCATCTTTTGGATCAAAGTAATATGTTAAATTAATCATTTATCCACCTAAAAATGTGTCTTTACAAACCAATATCCAAGAAACTGGAAAATTGAGCAAACCGTTCAAAAATGCCAAGGAACAACAAGAATCCAATAATAATCAATAATGCACCAAATATTTTTTCAAAAATAACGATCCATTTCTTATAACGTTGGATCAACTTTACCAAGTATTCAGCAATAAATGTTGATAACAAGAAAGGAATCGCCATGCCGATAGAATAACCGGTTAACATCATCGCCCCTTCCGAAACAGATCCACTATTAGCGGCGAGAACCAATATCGTACCTAAAACTGGTCCGATACATGGTGACCAACCTGCTGAGAAAAATATACCCATAAGAAATGAAGTTAAATGGTTTTTTCGTTGGTTTTGTCCTTGTATTCGTAAATCATAATTCAGGAATGATATTTCATAGATTCCGGAGATGTGTAAACCAAATAAAATAACCATCACACCCCCAATTCTAGCAATCCATATTCTACTATCATACAAAACAGAACCAATTGAGGATGCAGCAAAACCTAATAAGATAAATACAACGCTGAATCCGATTACAAAACTAAGACCATGCAAAAAAAGATCAACTCTATTTCCAGGTTCATCACCGGCAGATAGTGAACGCCCTGACAAATATGTTAAATATACAGGAACAAGGGATAATACACAGGGTGAAAGAAAAGATGCCAAACCTGCTAATACCGCTATCCAAAAATTTACTTCCATGAGTTTCCTATGATTTGGTTACAATAATAGGTGTTCCGATAGGCCCTTGAATCGTCAAATCTCCTGCCGTGTAATCCACTTCTGGCGACGTCCATCGGAAAATCCATTTTGCATCTTCCGGTTTGGCGTTCACACAGCCATGGGATCTAGGTGTCCCATAATCATTGTGCCAAAATGTTGAATGGATCGCTACACCTTGACCAATGAACAGCGTCGTCCATGGAACAGCCGGAGTATCCCAGCCAGCTCCCGTACCGCCACCAGACATATGTAATGATATTACCTTTCTCCAAATTTGATGCTGACCTGGGGGTGTTGGCCATTCATCTACTGGATTACCACTGGCATCAAATTGTGCGCCGGTTGAAACTCTGCAAAAATAAACCGCCTGATTTCCCTCATAGCAGGTCATTGTTTGATAATCAATATTAACAACAACTTTTTTATCCTGTGCTTCCGGGTGAATTGGCGTTACTTCATCCTCGGAAATTCTTCTAAATGCACGCGCATCTGCCCAGAACTCATCGCCATATGAACCAACCCGCTCTACTAAATGATAATAAAGCAGTCCATCTTCACCTGTTTTAATTCCGTTTACCCAGATCACTTGTGAATAATACAATCTAGGTTGATCAACCTCACTAAACCATGGTGACCTGGCAATTGGACCATTTTCCAGGTGAATATCAACAAGTGGCACGGTTACTTCAGCCCAAAAACCAACTTCCCCATTTTTCTCAGGAATTTCAGCGACTGGAGTTTGAGGAATATAGCGAACGGGTTGAATACCCGGTGAATAGACATAGCCTTGATCCATCTCAATCCAGCGACGACTAATTAAACCTGATGGAGCTTCACCAACCACTTCTCTTCCCCATGCAAAAACAGTGTCATCATACATGACATCTATTTCACTGCTATTTGCTGATGGACGCGAACGAATATTTAGTGGTCCCCCAACACAATTGCGCCCCAACTTAATTCCTTCCGGATATGTTTCCATTAATGAAGGGTTGTACTTTGGGGTATTGAACATCAAAGCGCCAGCGCCCGACATGCAGGATTTAATAAAATTTCTACGCGATATAGGCATAAGTCTTCTCACAGTATAATATTAATACTATTTTTGTCGTATTTGCAAAGTGTACCAGAAATATATTAAAGTAACAAATAGGCAGAAAATACTGAAACCAGTGGCACGAATAGATTATCCAAATCGCCAGTAGGCAATGTCTCAATGATAGTAGCGATAAACACAATACCAAATAAGGACAACCATTTTGATTCAATATTTTGAAATGATAGTCCATTTATATTAAAAATGAAGAATACAACTGCAATTAATGCTGAAGCACCAATAAACATCGCCACAGATCCTTGCCAACTTTTCTTTTGTGACCAGGGCAATTTATCCTTTCCGATTTTGCTGCCAATCAAATCAGCCATACCATCTCCCCCACAGAGAATAAGTAATGCAATAATTCCAAGTGGACTTTCACGCCAGAACAAAATCGTCATAACAATGAAAACCACGCCATATATCAGCGGTCCTTTCAGGATTTCGCGCCGATCTCCACTACGAGACATTGCTTTTACGGCTTCTTCGTCTTTCAAAATGCCCATACCAACCATGAAAAACTGTGCAGTGATCAACAGTGGAACCACTGCTGCCAAATAACGGGATATGGTCTTATCGGGAAACAATATCCAACATAAAACAAAAATAGGACCTGTACCAATATGAATGATTTTGCGGCTAATCTCAGATGGAAATACACCTTTTGCAGCAAGGAAATCAATTAATCGTAACCATGAAACAGCTATCGTTATTGTTATCAGAAATGCCAGATATTCATTATTTATCACGATGACCTCTAATACTCTTTGCTGCGGCGATCCATTTCACGCTGCATATCCTTTTTCGCAAGATCTGCACGTTTATCATATAACTTCTTCCCTTTTGCACTGGCAATTTCCACTTTTGCAATACCATTTTTCAGATAAATACGTACAGGAATTATTGTTACCCCTTTTTGACGTACTTCATTCCATAATTGCAGAATTTCATTTTTATGCAGCAGTAATTTCCTGCTACGCCGTGGTGCATGATTAAATCGATTTGCCAATTCATAAGGTGCAATATGAGCATCCATCAGCCAGGCCTCTTTGCCGTCAACTTTGATATAGGCTTCTTCAAGGCTAACCTGTCTGGCACGAATAGATTTTATCTCACTACCCAATAATGATATGCCAGCTTCATAGCTTTCGATTAGAAAATATTCGAATTTTGCTTTTCTATTTCTTGCTACTGTTTTTTCACTCATGCAGGAAATTTTAACATATTCTTTAGTAAAAGCACATGCCTGTTAATAAGGCTCTTATTAATTGCAGGTATAATAACCAAAATAGTGTAGAGTCAAAGGATTAACATGAAAGAAATTGCTCTTGCTCTGGGTGGTGGTGGTTCTCGTGGAATTGCCCATGTAGGCATCATCCGTGCTTTGCAAAAAGAAGGATTTTCTATTAAAGCAATTGCTGGATCCAGCGCTGGTGGTATTGTTGGTGCTGCATTTGCTAACGGTGTTTCCATTGAAGTATTAACAGACATTGCCTTAAAAATCAGTGATTTAAAAATATTTTCTCATATTCAACTCTCTGATCCTTCCATATTGGGTTTAGCTGGATTGGAGAAAGAACTATTAAAAACAATTGGTGATATTGAATTTTCCGATCTGCAAATACCCTTTGGATGTACCGCAGTAGAAATTGAAAATGCACAGGAATACATTTTTACATCCGGAAAAGTCATTGATGCTGTTATGGCAACCATCGCGGTACCAGGCATTTTTCCACCAAAAGTTATTGGCGATTTTGCCTTTGTGGATGGCAGCATACTTGATCCCGTGCCAGTTGCTTTAGCACGTTGGCTTGCTCCACATTTGCCAATTATTGCTGTTTGCCTTACGCCTGCTCCAGCAGGCTGGGCTCATATGCCCCCTTTAATAAATCCACCTGCAAATCCCTTCACCAAACCAATATTGGATCAATTTTCTAAATTACGAATCAGTAGAGCTTTCAATATTTTTTCAAGATCCATGGAAACAACTGCTCGTATGTTAGCAGAATTAAAAATGCAGATTGATCATCCGGACATTATTCTCCGTCCAAAAGTTGATCAAATTGGATTATTAGACGCAGTATCAGTAGATGATTTGATCCAAAAAGGCGAGGATGCGGTAACCAGTTCATTAAAAGAGATCAATCAGATTTTTGGTGTTACAAAACAAGTGATCAGGTTATTCAACCAACCCACGCAGCCTGGCAGAAGTTTTGACCAAAAAGAATAACCACAGGAATGTAACAATGAATGAAAAACACTCATATACCATATTACAAAACGATATGCTTCTAAATATCCGTAAACCAATTACAGCTCATACCAATGAGATATGGTTGATGCTGCATGGCTGGACCGGGGATGAACATTCTATGGATTCATTTTGGCATTATATTCCTGAATCCGCCTTGATCATAGCACCAAGAGCACCTCTACCAGCTTCTCCCAATGGTTATGGTTGGGCGAATATTAAAGATGCCATGTTTCCTGATTATGAGAGCTTCCTTCCGGCAGTTGATAAACTGCTCTCAGTTTTATTATTTTTTTTAAAGGAAAATAATCTGGAACATTTGAAGATTAATTTGTTTGGTTTTAGCCAGGGATCGGCAGTAAGCTATATGCTGTCATCTCTGATCCCGGATAAGATTGAACTCGTAATTCCTGTAGCCGGTTTTATGCCAGACGGTACACTAAACCATCTCAGCAATCTGCCAAATCGCTCTCTCAGATTTAATGTCTATCATGGCGCCATGGACAAACTTGTGCCTGTGACTATGGCCAAAGAAATTGTGAGTGATTTACAAAAATTAGGCTATGACCCTCAACTCTGTGTTGATGAAAAAGCTGGTCACAAATTTGGAACATCCTGTATTGAGCATTTAAAATCAATACTTAATTAATTCCTTATCTATTTACCGTCCCTGAGCAATTGTAAACAAGCCTAAAAATAAACCAAGTGCTCCAATCACCAGAATAAACAGACCAATTGGAATACCAGCCTTTTGGGATAATGTTGATGTCTCTTCAAATGTGGGGATCACTAACGGTGCTACTTCTGTGTATGTGGATAATCGCGTTGGCATTGCAGTAATCACAAAGCGTGCAGCCATCGTCGGATCAATGGTTGGGGTTACTGCCGGTGTAGGAGTAGATGGAGGTTCAACAATGGGGATATCCCCGCCAGAGATACTCACCAAAGGTGCATATACCCAGGCTTGTCCATTTTCTACACCAGGATATTCAATTAATATCCACTCGCCTGTTGCGATTTTTCCTAATGCCGCTGCAGGTTGATTCGGTAATAGTACTCCCACTTTTTCGTACGTGATATGAGGTCCTGATCGTACATTAATTTGATCTTCACCTTCATTTGGTAATACTGAAATCTGTGAACCCAAAGGAGTACCCGTAACGGTTGGCAGTAGCTCTTGCGGAATAATTTCTCTTCCGAAAGCAAAGGGGGGTTTTACCAATAAAGCTATGAAAAGGATTATAATTTGACTGATCATAAAACTCTTGTATAATTGTCTTGTTTTGTTCATTCGGCACCTGATTTTCTTCTTACTTCAATCAAATATTGATTATAATCGAAACTATGGAAAGTAAATTTTATCACGGGAATATCAACCCTAAACAGTTTGCAAAAGCATTGCATGGATATTTCAATAGAAATAACCTCAATACAAAAGAGTTTGGCTCAAAAGATAAACTCATTGTCCAAATAGCAACCCGTCAAAATGCTGAGTCAGGTGGCGATACTGCCATACCTGTCATTATTGAAAAAGTACCTGATGGCGTTTCTATTCAAATTGGAAAACAATCAGTGTTGGGCGTTGCTGCAAGCTTGGGTATATCAGCTTTGGCAACAATTCATAACCCGCTGAATCTACTAAACAGAATTGATGATATTGCACAGGATATTGAGAACCTTCAATTAAAGGATGATATATGGGATGTGATCCAGCAAGTTGCAAGTAAACATGCTGCCACAATGACCTTATCTGAAAATCTGAGAACCCTCACATGTGAATACTGTTTAGTAGCAAATCCAGTATCTGAGCCAAATTGCATTGCCTGTGGTGCTCCTTTAGGCAATCTGCAACCTGAAACCTGCCTCAAGTGTGGATACACCATCAAGCATTCAACCCAAACATGTCCAAATTGCAAAGCGAAAATCGCGAGGGATTGACCTTATGTCATCGAATACAAATGGATTAACTGACGTCCCAGGCATCTTGGTAGGGCAAGAACAAGATTTACAGGGCTTTACAGGCGTAACAGTAGTATTACCCCCTAAAGGATCCATTGGTGGGGTTGATCAACGCGGTGGTGCACCTGGTACGCGAGAAACTGATGCGTTGCGCCCCATGCATTTAGTGGATCAGATTAACGCAGTTGTTCTCGCCGGAGGTTCTGCGTTTGGATTAGATGCATCCTCTGGTGTTATGAAATATTTATCTGAGAAAAATGTTGGTGTAAACACTGGTGTAAAGCGTGTTCCTATCGTCTCCAGTGCAGTAATATTTGACCTTGCATTTGGCAATGCTGATGTATTTCCTGATGCCGATATGGGCTACAAAGCTTGTTTATCCGCCACGGACAACCTAATTCTACAAGGAAATGAGGGCGCTGGCACTGGTGCCACAATTGGCAAATTATTTGGCATGAAACAAGCCATGAAAAGTGGTATTGGCACTGCTAGCATTTCCCTGAGCAGTAATCTCGTTGTTGCTGCATTGGTTGTTGTGAATGCTTTCGGGGATGTTGTTAATCCTGATGGAACAGTAGTAGCAGGTACAAGATCATTCACTTTAGCTGGAAAGCACATGGGCGAAGGTGAACAATTTGCCAATACATTGACATCAATGAATTCATTTCTTGGAAAAAATATTTTAAATTTTGCCATGCATCAAAATACTATTATTGGTGTTGTGGCCACAAATGCAAAATTATCCAGAGAAGATGTTAATAAGGTTGCACAAATGGCACATAACGGGATTGCACGCTCCATATCACCTGCACACACGATGCTTGATGGTGATACTATTTTTTCGCTCGCAACGCAGCAAAAGAAAGCTGATGTAAATCTAGTCGGTGCATATGCAGCCCAAATGGTACAGGAATCGATTCTAAACGCTGTATTGGCGGCTGAACCACTTGATGGCCTTCCTACAGTAAATTCATTATCTTAATATTGGAAAAACAATGTCACTCAATTTACACAAGATCGCAGCAATCATATTTTATCGTAAATCTTCCAAATCATATATTAACGACAAAGCTATCCCGAATGAGGATATTCTGTCTTTCTTTGAAGCTGCGCGTTGGGCACCATCTGCAAAAAACATCCAACCCTGGCATTACATTCTTTTTACTGAATCTGATCCTGAACAAATTGAATTAATGCGTTCATGCCTGGTTCCAATGAATCAAACTTGGGCCAATCATGCACCAGTATTAATATTGTCCTGCGCACAACTAACTAAGGCAGATGGTTCAAGTAATCCGTATGCTTTACACGATCTGGGTTTGGCAAATGAGAATTTATTATTACAAATCCGTTCTCTTGGTTATAATTGTCGACCAATGGGCGGTTTTGATAAGGAAAAAACCGCAGCACTGTTTAATCTACCGGAAAATATTCAACCAGTAATTGTAATTGCTGCAGGCTTCGCTCCAAAATTCAAAACTTTATCTGATCAAATGAAAATAGAGGTAAAAAGCCCTCGAATTCGAAAGGAAATTAACGAATGGCTATATCAGGGCAAGTGGGGCAACAAAATCGATCCAAATAGTTTTTACTAAATTTATCAATGCGGAGTTTACTATAATGACGATCATTTTAGGCGACACAACAAGTGGTATACCAATCCACCAGGCAGAAGAACTAAATATCCCCCTACTTCCTCAGATTATTGTTTTTGGTCAGGAATCCTATCGTGATGATTATGAAATCGATCATGAAACATTTCTAGCGAAATTTAGAGAATCCAGCGAATTGCCAAAAACTGCTGCTCCTCCCCCTTCCCTGTATGAACCTTTTTTTTCTGCTGCAGAAGATAGGAAGCAGGATGTCGTAATCATCTGCCCGTCGTCAGAATTAAGTGGTACCTATCGAAGTGCAATGAGTGCGGCAAATGAATATGGCAAGTTGAATATTTATGTTATTGATTCCAAAACAATTGGTGGTGGTCTGGCAACGCTGTTATTAACTGCCAAAAAATGGGCAAATTCAGGCATGGCAGCAAAAGATATTGTGATTAATATCAATAAAATGGTTGAAAAAGAAAAAAACTATTTTGTGGTTGAGACACTTGAATATCTGCACAAAGGAGGAAGAATTGGTGGAGCACAAAATCTGTTTGGGAGTATCTTGCAAATTAAACCAATTTTAACAATTGCAAAAGGAAAGGTACAACCAGCGGAAACACAACGTACAAAGAAAAAAGCATTATCTCGGTTATTTGAATTAATTGAAGCGGATTTTCCAGGCACCGATTATGGATATCTCTGTGTGATGCATGGCGATGCCCTTTCAGAAGCTGATCTACTTGCAGAACAAATTCAACAAAAATATGAATTGTCAGATGTTCCGGTTTACTACCTACCCCCTGCATTTATGGTACACGCAGGTCCCGGACTATTAGGGGTTAGCTATTTCACAAAATAACTTGCACTCACATAGATCATGGCATAAAGTGGATGCCCTGTATTTATTTAACAACGATGAACGAAATTGATGGGTATAATGATTTTATGTCAAATAACTCCCTATCTATTTGTCTGATTGTGAAAAATGAAGAACAATATCTTGAGAGTTGTCTTTCCAGTATATTTGGAAAGGTAGATGAAATCATTATAGTGGATACTGGATCAACTGATCGCACATTGGAAATAGCCAGGCAATATTCAAATAAAGTATTTAATATCGCTTGGCCAAATGATTTTTCTATTGCCCGTAATGTTAGTTTGGAAAAAGCAAATGGTGATTGGATTTTAGTGCTAGACGCAGATGAAACAATTGATGCCGATCAATTGTTGAAATTATATGATTTGATAAATCAAACAAATGCTGATGCATTTCAAGTAACAATTAGAAATATACTACCTGCTGATCAATTAATTCAGTATACAGATCAATATACACTAAGATTGTTTCGCAATCGAATAGCATACAGATTCTCAGGTAGTATTCATGAAACATTGGAACCATCGATAAGTGCATCAGATGGAATAATAAATTCTTCTGATTTGGTTATAACACACCATGGCTATGCGCATTTTATATCTCAGGGTGACACAAACCGCGGTCAGCGCAACCTGAAAATGCTTCAAGAATCGCTTTTAATGAGACCCACTGACGCCTACATCCATTATCAATTAGGTATCACATATAAATACCTTAATGACGCCTCTCCAGTATATAAGCATCTTAAAAAAGCTCTGGCATACAATCATAAAGACCTTTCAAATCAAATTCAATCTGAGATATTTATGAAGCTGGCTCAATTAGCTGAATTGGAAAATCAATCTCGAAAATGCATTAAATATGCTCTTTCTAGTATAAAACTAAATCCTGATAATATCATTTCAAAATATTTGCTTGCTACAAATTATATTGAAACAAATAAATTCAAAGAAGCGTACCCACATTTGCTGGAAATTCAGAAATTCCCCGGTATCGCGCCAAAAGAACAAAATGACCTAAATATATTGATTCAATACTGTAGAAGTAAACTGGCCCCTTGATACCTTATTAAATAAAAAAAGTGGAGATGATAATCATCTCCACTTTTTTTATTTTTGATTATTATTTAACAGTTTTCTTACTTTGACTAATTGCCCAAACCAATCCAGCAAATAATACAGCCATAACAATTCCACTGCCTACTGTAAGACCCTCATAGCGCACAATCAATGGTGCAGCAATTAAGCTAACCATATTTACCACTTTGATCATAGGATTCAAAGCTGGACCAGCAGTATCTTTCAAAGGATCGCCAACAGTATCGCCAACCACGCCAGCTTTATGACGCTCTGAACCTTTGCCGGTATTTGCTTCAATATCACGGGGTTCATCTTCAATAGCCTTTTTGGCATTATCCCAGGCACCGCCAGCATTAGACATAAACACTGCCAATAATTGACCACTGAGAATTACACCAGCCAAGAAACCACCTAAGGCCTCCACTTGCAGAATCATACCAACCAGCAATGGTGTGACAATGGAGATTACTGCCAGAGGAATTAATTCCTTCTGTGAAGAACGAGTTGAAATACCAACAACCTTTGCATAGTCAGGTTTCACAGTACCTTCCATGATGCCAGGAATACGGAATTGACGGCGCACTTCTTCCACAATCTGTCCAGCAGCACGAGAAACTGCACGAATCGAGAGTGAACTAAATAACCATGGTAAAGCACCACCCAATAAGAGACCAACAAACACTTTTGTACTTGCAACATTAATGGTATTTAGTGGCGGCAGTTCCAATGAAGCGAGAACACGGTTGATATCAACCATGTAGGAGGCAAATAAACTGACTGCGGCAATAACTGCAGAGGCAATGGCAATGCCCTTTGTGATTGCTTTGGTTGTGTTACCAACAGCATCCAGGTCGGCCATAATCTGCCGAGCTTTCATTTCCTCTTCATCATCAGAATTGTGCCAGGCCATTTCGCCAATACCATTGGCATTGTCAGAAATTGGACCATAGGAATCCATCGCAACATTATTACCAGTATGGCTGAGCATACCAATACCAATCATTGCAACACCGTACAAAACATAGATCGGTTCTGCGTCACCGTAGAGTAATAATGCACAAATAAACGAAATCGCAATAACCAACAATGCCCAAACACTGGATTCCATACCTAATGAAAGACCAGATAAGATGGTAGTTGCAGGCCCTGAATCAGTTGAATCTACAATTTCTTGTACTGGGGCCTTTTTAGTTGCTGTGAAATAGGATGTTAGTGGATTGAATGCAACAGCTAATGCTACACCAATGGATGTCAAGGCTGCCAGTTTCCAATCATTTGCATATGTAGTTGCAATAATAAATGAAATACCAACAGTGATAACGCTGGAGACTTCGTATGAGCGGAACATGGCTTCTTCTGCATCATGGGCGCGCAGGAATTTAATCGGAATATTTTCCCAGATCGGCACGGTAAAGGTACCTATAATGGAGCTAATAACACCCAAACCCCGAATGATCAAAGGATAAACAATCCACTTCAATTCACCTGTGAGTGTAGTAAGTGAAATACCCAAGATTAAAGCAGAAACGATCGTAACTTCGTAGCTCTCAAAGATATCTGCAGCCATACCAGCGCAGTCACCTACATTATCACCAACCAAATCAGCGATAACTGCTGCATTACGGGGATCATCTTCCGGAATATCATTTTCTACTTTGCCAACCAGGTCAGCGCCTACATCAGCAGCTTTTGTGAAGATACCACCACCAACACGCATGAATAATGCTAGCAATGTACCACCAAAACCAAAGCCTAACAGTACATCAGGTGAAGCCTTACCAAAGATGATAAAAATGATTGTACCGCCCATCAAACCCAAACCGTCTGTCAACATACCTGTTACGGTTCCGGAATAATATGCAATTGAAAGCGCTTCATTAAAACCGCGTTTTGCAGCAGATGCGGCACGTACACTGGCCTGGATAGCCATACGCATACCCAACTGACCAACAATTAATGAGAATCCGGCACCCAAAACAAATGCGACAGTACGACCAATGGCAATAATAACTTCAGTATTCTTTGGGAATTCCTCAATTGCTTCAGCAGTTGGTGGAACAATGGAAACACTCAAATACATCGCAACGGTTAAAATACCAATTGCAGGTAGGATGGTTTTCAATTGGGTTGATAGATAACTATCTGCACCAACTCGAATAGCATCCCAAACCTGGATCATGTTTTCATCACCCTTGTCTTTTTTCATGACAAGGTTTCTCAAATACCAGGCATATAGAAGACTAATAATTGCAATTGCAACTACAATGACCACGGCTATTTGTTCAAAATTATCCAAGCCGTGATTTGCAAGACCTAAAAGATTCATGGTTCCTCCGGGGAAGTATGTTTTTCCCTCTGCGAAGCAGAGGTAATTTTGGGGATATAGAAAAAAGGCAAAAAATTTTGCGCATTATAGTATTTTACTGTATGTCTTGCATGTGTCAACCATTCTTTCTGCCCAATTCTTGAAAATAATGTATTACATTAATATTACATTAGAGATCACCCATTTAGTTGACTTAAGGCACTGATTTTTGTATAGTGTTATTCGGGTTTTTTATCATAAACCTAGCTTTATTCCTAAAAATAATATTGAGAACCATTTTTATTTGACGCCAAATACAATTATTGCCATAATACCTTTTGGGCATTTCTAGAAAATTTGACGAATAGATTCAGGTATTGAATTTTGGTTTAAAAACGTGTATGCTGAATAATAAGCAATTTTCCTCTTGGCAATTTATTCTTGATTACATGGAAAAAAATAGGAATAACGGTTGAAATCTTCAAATAATATAGAAGGTAAAATTATACGCGTCTATGGATAAAGATATTTTTAAAGTTGAAGTTGAAGATGAGGATGAAGAACAATTCTCAGCAACTGCCCGATTGATTGAATTGGGCAGGTTAAAATCATACGTTACAATTGATGATATCCTTCATTTTTTTCCTGAAGCTGAACATGAAGTAGAACAACTTGAAGAAGCTTTTGCCGCTCTTATGAGTGCAGGTATAACGTATATTGAAGATACCATTACTGAAGAACCTAGTGATGAAGAAATTGAGGATGAAGCGGAAGAAGAGGCAGATGAACCGGCTCCATCCTTATTAATGGATGATCTAGCTCATATTGATACCGATGACACCATTGGGTTATATCTAAAAGAAGTAAGTCGTGTTCCTTTGCTAACCGCAGAAGAAGAAGTTGAATTAGCACAACGCATTGAACGCGGAAAAATGGCCAGAGAAGAGCTAGCCAAAGGTAAAGTTAAACTTGGTCGCCGACTTGAATTGCGAAAATTAATTGAGGATGGTTGGACTGCCCGAGAACATTTAATTACAGCGAATTCCCGTTTGGTTATCAGTGTTGCTAAAAAATACATGGGACGCGGTGTTCCATTTCTGGATCTGATTCAGGAAGGAAATATTGGTTTAATTCGGGCAACCAAAAAGTTTGATTATCGACGTGGCCATAAGTTTAGTACTTATGCAACATGGTGGATTCGCCAGGCTGTCACTCGGGCAATTGCCGATCAAGGTCGTACGATCCGTGTGCCCGTCCATATGGGTGACCAAATTAATAAATTGCTGCGTGTTCAACATCAAATTACACAACGTCTGGGACGTGAGCCTTCCGTCGAAGAGCTTGCCATTTCCCTGGAAGTTACACCCAAAAAAGTTGAAAACATGATCCAAGTAGCTCGTCGCCCATTATCCCTTGAAACTCCTACCGACGATGAAGAAGATTCTGTGCTGGGTGATTTTATCGAAGACGATGAAGCTCCTCCACCTGATGATACGGCAACGTATAACCTTTTAAAAGAACATTTAGAGATTATATTAAATGATTTACCACCTCGTGAAGTACGTATATTGCAATTGCGCTATGGTTTGCTTGATGGTCAATCCTACACCCTTGAAGAAGTTGGCAGAAAAATGGGTGTCACCCGTGAAAGAGTAAGACAAATTGAAGCCCAGGCCTTGAGTCGATTACGACATCCTAATGTGCGTCGTAAGCTCAGGGACTATCTTGGCGATTAATATAATAATGGAAGCGGCAACTCTTTGTCGCTTTTTCATTTAATTATTTACTTGTCTATCTTCATCACAAACTGTATAATAATTCCGCCTGCATCAATTTCCGGGGAGGTTTCCGATGGCCAGTTTATCATTACGTGCTTATCTTCAAAAAATAGAAAATCTCATAGACAGGGGACAAACAGAAGAAGCAATTGCGCATTGCAAACATATCCTGAAGAAGTTCCCAAAGCATGTGGATACCTATCGGCTTTTAGGGAAATCATATCTAGAGATGCAGCGCTATCAAGAAGCAAGTGACGTTTTACAACGAGTACTATCCGTTATTCCGGATGATTTTGTATCGCAAATTGGTATGAGCATCATTCGTGAAGATTCAGACAATATGGATGAAGCAATTTGGCATATGGAACGCGCATTTGAGATTCAGCCTTCAAATAATGCCGTTCAAGAAGAATTAAAAAGACTTTACGGGCGTAGAGATGGTGTCGTTCCTCAAAAGATATTGCTTACCAGAGGGGCTTTAGTACGTATGTACGTGCGAGGTGAAGCATATCCTCAAGCAATTGCTGAGGGCATCGCTGCAACAAAAGAAGATCAACAAAGACCAGATATAGAATTACTTCTAGCCAAAAGTTATTTGCGAACAAATCAAATTACTGAGGGTTATCGTATTTGTCAAAATATCCTTGAATCTCTTCCATATTCCTATGAAGCAAATCAATTAATTGCTGAAATTCATATTCTTACTAAACAATCTGAGCAAGCTGAACCTTATCTTGAACGGATACGTATGCTTGATCCATATGCTGCGTTTGTAAATGAAAATGCACCCACATCAGCCAAGGTTGATGAAGACGCTATCATCATCGAAGAATTTGAATACGATGCCATGGCAATAGAAGCAGAAATTAACACGTCTGAAGAAAACGCATTGTATATTGATGATGATTTTGATACATCTGGGTTAGCACTGGCAACATCCCAGGAAACTTCTCAACCAGCTCCCAAAGAAGAGGATGATTTGTCCTGGCTTTCTGAAAAATCTGAGGAATTCAGTTCCAATCAACCTACATCAGATGATATCTCAGATATTTTCGAAGATAAAGTAGAATCGATAGAGAATCAAAATGAAGAACCTGTCTTCAATTGGGAAGCTGAAGAATCAGTTTCGGTTACAGAATCAACCAACGATTTAGAAGATGTACCAATTGCCAGTATAGAAAATTGGACTGAGCAAAAGGAAGAAACAACAGATGCTGATGACGCATTTGCTGAGATTTTCTCTGAAATGCAAACTAATGATGATTTAGTAAACAGTGAAAATGCACCTCAAATCGTCAATGAGGATACACCACCTGCCCAAGAACCTATCACGATGGCTGAATTCTTTAAGTCATCTACGCCAAATGGTGACCAAACAGATTCAGAACCTACTGTTGTAGAACCCGTTATTGCAGAATCTTCTGTACCAGAATCACCGATATCAACAGCCAAATCTATAAATGATGAAGATATTGTGGCTGGTAGTTCATCAGAACCAGACGACACGGCTGATGCAGACGAATTACCAGATTGGTTAAAAGAATTAGACCAAGAAACGAAACAATCTGATATTGAAGTTGATTTGCAAAATGAGATTGATTCATTATTTACAAATGGCGGATTGGCAGAAAAAGGTGATTCTGTAAAATCATCTTCTATTCCAGATACAAATCTGGATGATGAAGAAGAGTTTGCAGCTAAATTCCTTGAAGAACTTGAAAATGAACCCCAACACCCAGGTAAAACAAGAATGTTCTCACTGACTGCTGATTTATCCAAAGGTGATTCTGGGCCATTAATAGCGCCCACTGAAGAACAAGCAGCAGAAAATGCATCTGATGAAGAGATACCCGATTGGTTGAAAGCACTTGATGGTCAGCAAAATCAAACTGATCCTACTGCAACTACCGTTCCTGCGGCTGCTGAGGAAAAAATTGAATCAGTAATTAGTGATGTTCCTGAAGTAGATGATTTACCAAAATCAGAAATCAAAAAAAGCTCCACCCTCGATTCAATGACTGCTGCAGAAGAAGATCAATTAAGAGAAAAATACAAACAATCTTCCAAATCTGATAAAGCAACCCAGATGTTAGCAGAAGAAGATGATGGTTTCGCCTGGCTCGAGTCTTTGGCTGCCAAACAAGGTGTTGAAGAGGAGACTTTATTGTCAAAAGAGGAAGATCGCCCTGATACTCCTCCCGAATGGACTAGCCAGGAAACAGTTTCGGAAAGTCAGGTTGAAGAGCCTATTAAAATGCCCGAACACACTGCGCCCCTAGGTAGTTTTGATCTTGATGATGATCAAACGCATGCTGCAGCCATCATTCCACCTGCCGAAGAAGAATCAGAGAAATTCCCAGAGCATACTGCCCCGTTGCAAGGTCTAGATATTGATGATGAGCAATCTATTGATACAGATAATGTTCCACATACTTTCGATGACGAATCAGTAAAAATGCCCCAACACACTGCTCCTCTGCAAGGTTTAGATATTGATGATGAACAAATCCTCGAAGAAGAGCCACTCACTGTCAGTATGCTTGAACAGGAATTACCTGAACCAAATCTGTCAGAAGAAACTCCATCCAAACTAACAGATGAGACCCAATGGGTTGATGAATTTGATGAAATTGAAACGCAAATGAGTAAAGAAACCCAAATGCTATCTTCTTTGCCTGAAGAAATAAATGCGTCATTTGATGAAATCATTATTAAAGAACAAGAGAAACCCCCGGTTATTGAACCACCACAAACGCCTGATGAAATTCCGGATTGGCTTATAGATCTAGAACAGCAAACGTCAGTTTATGCTGTTCCTGAAAAAGAAGAAGAAATTGTAGCTATATCAGAAGATATTGAAGTTGAGCTGCCAACCTGGTTGGCAGATGATGAAAAAGATTCCACTGATGTTGAATTATCTCAGGTAATGAGCGAATTGCTCAATGATGATGCTGATAGTAATGATGGGACCGAGATCCCATCACCTCATACCGAGCAAGATCAAATCGACAAACATTTAGAAAAAATTATTTCTTCTGAAGAGTCAGTCTCTGCAACAGCACCTGAAAAAGAGAAAGCTCAAACAGATGAACCAATTCATGAAGTAGAATCTGTTCTTAGTGAACCCCAGACAGAAGATGATGACAAATCTCTTAGCTTTGATATTCCTTCAGATTTTGTCGAAGAAATTCTGCAAGAACCTGAACCTACAAAACCTGAATCCTTTGAAATTCCAGATGAGAATTTACAAATAGTAGAAATTCAATCTTTAATCGCTAAAAAAGAAATTGCTGATGCACTTGAGAGGATTGATCAACTTATCGAGAAAGAACAACATCTTGATCAAATTATCACTGAACTAAATAAAGCGATCGTTGATAATCCACTTGATCCTGCAATTTATATTCGTATCGGTGATGCATATATTAGGAACAACGAAATTCAAAAAGCACTTGATATGTATCAGGAGGCTGAAAATCTCCTACAAAAATAGGTGTTATAAGAAAGGAGTAAAACATGGAAAAAACATTAGTACTCATAAAACCGGACGCTGTTCAACGAGGTTTAGTGGGGGAAATTATTTCTAGACTAGAAAATCGTGGATTAAAATTAGTAGCTGGCAAATATTTAACAGTAACACGAGAATTTGCAGAAACACATTACGCAGCCCATGTTGGAAAACCATTTTACAACGGATTAGTAGAGTATATCTCTGCATCACCACTAATGGCATTGGTCGTAGAAGGTCCAGAGGCCATACAGGCAGTTAGACAAACGATGGGGAAAACAAATCCACTAGAGGCAGATCCAGGCACAATCCGACACGACCTTGCTATCATAACCAGTAAAAATCTTACGCACGCATCCGATTCCTTAGAATCCGCTGAGAAAGAAATAATGCTGTGGTTCTCAGATAATGAGATTTTTGAATGGTATCGAGATTCTGATCCCTGGTTCTTTAAGAAAAATTGATTAGCGTTTTATTAACTTTTTCTAATTTTTGCCTATTTATGCATTATTCAGCTATACTATATATAGTAATTTAGGTATCATCTCAATAAAGCGGGGCAAACGAAAAAGAACTGAAGCCTATTAATTTTTATCATAGGCTGTTAAAATTT
>JAEKNU010000129.1 GCA_016838895.1 Chloroflexota bacterium | reverse complement strand
ATTATATTAAAGTTCTCTCCATTCGTGAAGGGTACAATTTGGGTTGTTTTTGTCCTGTCGTTTTTTCAGTGAAGTCAAGTATAGCATAAATAATTTTAATGTTACAAATACGTTACTTACACTTTTTCCAACAATAAATGCTCATATTTTCACCACCCATTGATGGCGATAATTCAGCTTCGGTTGAATAAAATATTTCCTTCCCTTCGACCAATGCTGAGTACCAGGAAGGAAAAACGATCACAAAATCAACATCGTTTTCATCTAAAAATTCGGCCAAGCGTTGATCATCGCGGATAAAAGGAATAACCTCCGGATTTACCAAACCAGCCAAGTCAATAAATTCATGACCGCCGTAATAACCCATCGCACCGATATCATGAACAGCCAATACTGCATCTTCCGGTATATTTTCCTGTACCCATAGTGCAGTATCTACCATCTCTGTCTCAATTACCCCAATATCATCACGATATGCGTTAGCGCCCAATACCAAAAACGCCAGTTGCAAACCAACAAATAATGCTTTACCAGCGAATACAAATCTTTGCTTCTTGACGATATTCAACTTTAGCTGATTTGCCAGATCAAATGTTCCACAAATACCCAAGATAGCAGGCATGATCATGACTGGTATCATATATCGCCCATGTTGATACGTGACAGGTAATTTGGCCGCATACACGCCAACCATACCCAACCACCACAAAAAAAGACTGATAATAAATAAATCGTGCTTCCGTATTGATTGTATGGCTTTATTTATTAAACCGGGAATTAACAGAACTGAACTACCTATAAAAGGTAAAACAAACAAACGAAGGTATCGACTAATATATGGAACCGTCTGATATGCCTGATACTCTGCTTGTTTTGCATACATGGTATTTGGCCAAATACTCTCAGATACAACATGGTTAAATACCAGGTACATCGTAAATGGGATAATAAAACCAAAAATAAGATATGCCCAGGTAATCCAACGCTTCTTTGAGTGTTGAAAAACGACGTATACAGCTAGCAAACCGGCAGGTCCCAACCATGTTACGGCATCCGGACGAATCCAAACCATGCCGCCAATCATCAGACCTAAAAATAACCATTCTGCATTGCCCGATTTAATATTGTTTACTGCTCTGAACAATAACACGGCAACAGCAAGATTTGCTGCTGTTTGCAATAAAGTTTCCATTCCGGATAATGCTGCCCATACAAAATGCCATTCAACTGCTATGATACCTGCAATCCACCACAAAGAGACATCCTCGGTTTGTTGTTTGATAAAAACGTAAATCAGGAATCCCAAGAAAGTGAGGAAGATAAAGCCCAGTAATGTTGTCCATATCAATGGATTTATATTTAAAAGATATATCGGGGTTAGCAATACTGTCCATAAAGGTGAAGTTGAGCCACCCGATACGATACCGGGCAAAAACATCCATTGTCCAAAATCAACCAAATTTCTGGCATAAGTCAAATGAATCCAGGCATCGTCTAACGGATAACCCATGCCATATCCTTTGCTACTCACAAAGAGATATATTGCAACAGAGAAACAAGCTGTTGCAGGTAAAAACCATCGCCAGGATTTTGAGTTTAAATTCATTGGGATTCAACCTCATTCGTAAAAGAAAATACTTTAAAATCTTCATGAGCGAATTCAAATTGTAAACCGTCAATGGCCGGTGCAAATTCATAAAATGCTGCCAGTTCTGGCACAATATGTGGGTCAAGAATCAAATAATCAATATCATATTGATCTGCCATTAAAATCAATCCATTTATATCTGAATTGGGCACCACAATCGCATGTCTGTTACTTACCAGGTGGAATCCTGGAGGATCCTTAATCATCACTGAAGCATCATCAGATATCCCTTTTTCGTGTAATACATGGTTTAGGTCTGTGTAAAGATCAGTATCTTGCTGCCATTTAACAATTTCGCTTTGTGATCCAAATACTTTTTGTTGATACATCATACCGGTTATGATACTCAGAATGAAGATAACCCCACCTGATAACAACAATGGTATTCGCGAATCGAATGCAGCGCGCTTCTTCATCCACCAGTCTATCGTTTGGAATAAGCCGATGGCCGATCCCACCCAAAACATAATTTGAAACGCAGATCCCGAATGTAAAAAACCTCCACGCATACCGGCATATGGAAAAATAAAACTCATGAAAACAAATTGCACACTGTAGCATATCAGTAACCAACGCACATAAATCAATTTCCAGCTTTTTGTTACCCAGACAATGAAAAATGGCAGCAATAAAATGCCAAATTGAATCATCCATCCAGTAAGCAAATTACTTCCAACTGCCTGAAAACGATCGCCAAGAATATTCCCTATGCCGCTTGACAACCAGCGCTGAACTGTAATTTGGTCTACCGGATATAGAAAATTGTCATTGTACTCCGTTAGAAAAAGTGCATATTGATTACCTGGTGGAAAAATCTGCTGAAAGAGCTGCCAATTTCGGCTGTACCATGGCAGCATTATTGCTACATATGGTAAAACCAGAAACAGTAAACCCGATAAACCATCTTTCCATTTTTTTTGGATTAATCCCCAAAAAACAGGAATTAATCCACAGAAGCCAATCCATAGAATGCCATCCGCGCGGGTTAGATGCATGAATGCGCACAATATACCCAGAAAGATAAATAAAATATTTTGCTTCGCTTTGGAATTATTGCCTGATAGCAATTTGTATACAGTCAGGCCAATGAAACCACCCAAAAGCATGTATAGGGAAAATGATTCTACAAGGGAAAGATATACCAGATATACACCAGAAAATACCGCCATAAATCCTGCGATCAAATGAACCCGTCTTGCAGATGTAAAATTTGTTGCGAATTGATATGTCAGAATTGGAATAAAAACCGCGATAAATAAAAATGGGATTCTTGCATAAATATAATCACTTGCCTGGAAAATAAACATGCCCAAAGCACCCAGAACCGAAGGCAACGGCATCCAATACAAATGGGAAGCACTTGGCAGCAATGCAGGTAACCCTAACGTATTCCATATATATGTCTCAAAAAAGCCATGCCCATTAAATAAATTCAATGAACCGGCGTAATAGTACTCAGCATCCATATAGCCAGGTACTTTCTGAAAATACAATGCCAGTAAGTTAAGAATAAGCGCTATGCCTGCGAGGAGAAAATAATCTCTATGTATCGTTTTTGGGTGAGTGTCATTTGGCATAATGGTAAATCGCTAAATCATTAAAATATTTGATATCCTTTTGAGTGAACGCTTCAGATAGATATACGAGTGCAGGGTGATTGCCATCTCCTTGCTCGGCATACTCATCTATTGCCCGAACAAATACCACAAAATAAACCTCATCCCTTCCTGAAACAGCCTGTTCTATATTTTCAATCGGGTAGAGATTCATTGCTTGTTGTGATGCGAATGCATAAGTATCATTATGTGAACCGGATTCATCCCCTAAAAACAATTGGGGGAATTCAGGTTCATAAACGAAACATGGAAACGCACTTAATTTATTATCATGTAAGACAACGTTCGTATCAATAGCTTGATTGATCTCATCGGTTAAATATGTGCACGCAGCGGCAAAAGGTGAACGTGGAAACAGATCAAAATTGTATTGGAATGGCAAACTTATCGCTGATAAAATAATGAACAAACCCAATATAATTTTCTCAATACCGCCGCCCCAATTTATCCAACATATGATAGCTGTAAAAATATAAAACATGAGTAGTGATAAGATAAAACCCCGGGCGACATAAACAGGACGCATAAGATATGAAACAACAAAAAGCACCATCGGAATAAAAATCATTCCGAATATTATCAGAAGAAAATGCTTAATTTGATGACGCCGTTTGATGCCAATCCATAGCACCAGTGCAAGAATCTGAAAACTTAAAACGCCACTGATCATAATCCATGGACTAGGTTGCGGAATAAATGAGAGCAAGCTGTAAATTGATTGAATTATTTGCAAAATTCCCGGGCGCGGTGTCCAAAATGCCGTTTGAATTTTTTCAATTTGCCCCGGGACCAAAACCAACCAAGGCGTAAATAACAACAGGCTACCAATTATGGTTACTATCCAGTGCATCGTTTGCGATATTTGGCGTTTGACTAATAAATATATTCCAGGAATCACTAACCCAAAGATCGCCAGATTATGAGAATACAATGCCCCAGTTGCAAACAAGATCATCCCAAAAACATATACTTTCTTCTCAGGTTGTTCTGAATCAATCCAGCGTATGAAATAATAAAAATAGCCTACCTGGCAGAAAGCCAGCAGCATATACATGCGTACTTCTTGCGTATGATAAATTAAGAATGGTGAAATACTGAGTAGAAATATGGCTATCAAACCTGCTTTTGACGATACAATATGTTTTGTAATTTGATATGCAAATCCCAATACACCATAAAAAATAACAAGATTCAACAAACGAATCCATACGATTTTCATGGATACCATCATCCAAAAATGTAACAAAAAATAATATAAGGGCGGCATGGTATCCGCAGCAGTTCCTGAGATAATCTGCGCTAAAGATTGTTTCGCTAATAGGATACTGAAAGCATCGTCATACCAAATGCCTCGCTGCTGAACATATAATAATCTTAAAATAAGCCCCAGCAATACAATCAGGGCAATTTGGATTTTTTCCCGCATTAAGTACTGTCTTATTGTCCTCACAAGTTTTTCCACTCATAAACTAAATAATTTCGTGAAAGTGCCCACCAACGAATCCAATACAAAATAACGAAAAATAGCAAAGGGTAAAATCCGAATACCAGCATGATGGCATTCATACCAGTACTAAATACCATCCAGTTAATTACCAAAATCAATAAAGGCAAAATCCAATAAATCAGATAGCCCTTCTCCTGCCAGCGATCGTAAATTAGGCTTAGGGATAGAATAAATACGGGGAGATAAAAAATAAACAATGCAGATTTATCGTTCACCCCGATCCATGTACTGATAATCATTGTCAGGGAAAACAGCCAAAGTACACCTTTGAAATCCCGTTTTTGTATCGAGAACCATTCAATGATCATCAGAATTGCAATTAATATACTAAAAACATTACCAAGCCGTACACCAAATGACAAAAAGATTGTTCCTAATCCTTTAGAGAAATAGCTGAAATACTGATCATTGAAAAGCTGTGTAAAAGAGGAAGCATTTACTACGCTATCTGCATTGCCAAGGATTACGGTTAACAAGGATACAAAATAGCCTTTTATCCACCCCGGATCCAGTAACATCAGGCTTACACTAATTAGAAGGATTGAAGCCAGGAACCATATACTGGTTTTCCTTTTCCCTTGAATCGCAGTGTACACCAATATGAAAATAATTGGCAACCACAATAAATGGATTTTGATGGATACAATAGCCAATAACACACCGGCTAATTCATCCATATTGAATTTCAATGTATACAACACAGCAATTAATGCAAAAAGAATTAGAATGGCATTGCTTCCTGATATTAAGACATCAATTATTGATTTCCAGAAAATGATGGTTATTGCAGCAAACACAAAGATAATACGGCTGCCTTTCCACTCAACTACCCGATATAGCAACCAAAAAGTGAAAAACAATAATATTTCATTAAATGCCAACCAGGCGGCAAATGCGTGTGTAAATGATTTTATGAGCAGGAAAGGAAAATAAATTAATAAGCCATATAAAGGTTCTGCTGAGTGCCACCCATCAAATGAAAAATTGAATCCAGATAAGGCATTCTGCTGTTGTATCTGATACAATGATTCCTGGGTATATGGCGAAAAACCATTCACTAAAAAGGTACGTGCACCCACCCAATTAGCAAAAAACATCTCACCACCGCTGACCACATCCATCAACTTGAGATTTCCAATATATAATACAATCAGGAAAATCAGAATAGCGATAATGATGACAGTAATCAGATTCTTTTGGTATTTCTGATAAGTCAATGAATACTCCTTCTCAGTGATTTACCGTTTAAATTATAATCGAAGGACTTATGAAAATCGAAATTACACTTGCCCAAATACAATCCGAATTTGGAAACCCACAAAAGAATTTTAACAGGGTTAATCAGATTGTAAATAAAATTCAACCAACAACAGATCATCTGCTAATTTTACCTGAGTTATGGTCTTCAGGATTTGATTTAAAGCAATCTCATCTCCATATTAATGCAGATCAGGAAATCCTTCAGGAACTCTCTACACTGTCGACACAAAAAAACATTTGGATCGCTGGCAGTTATCTTACTCAGGAAAACTCAAATTATTTTAATACATTTGTGCTGCTAGGTCCTGGTGGAAAGAAATCAATATATCGAAAAATCCACCTCATAAAATTAATGCACGAGCATCACTGGTTGCAGGCCGGAGATCAATATGTGGCTGTTTCTACTGCTTTTGCACAATTTGGACTGACAATTTGCTATGATCTACGCTTTCCCACTCAATTCCAGGCACTTTCACATAGTGGATGTAATATCTTTCTCATGCCAGCAGCCTGGCCAATAGCCAGAATCAAACATTGGCAGGCATTAACCCTTGCTAGAGCAATTGAAAATCAGGCTTTTTTTATTGCTTGTAATGCCGTTGGCGGCACTCATCGGGAGACTTTTGGTGGCTGCAGTGCCATTATCTCCCCGTTTGGTGAAATCCTCCTCCAGGGCAGTCAAACCAAAGAGTTAATCCAAACCATTGAGATCAATCCACAAGAAGCGGATGATTTGCGATGCAAGTTTCCTGTACTATCCGAGCAAGTCGAAAATGACAAAAAAAGCTATTCAGTTATCACCGATGATTTTTCAATATAAATTACTGATACAGCCAGTTCGTTTTGAATTTTTTAACCAAATACACTTCCAGTAGGAAAATAAAACCAGCCACACTGCGCAGCATATACCATCGTTATTGATTAATATCTAATTTAAATCTTACCCGGATTCTACGTCGCCGAATCGGTCAAAACGTAATGATTGAAGAAAAGCCCCACTTTTTGTGTAAAAATGGCCGT
>JAEKNU010000128.1 GCA_016838895.1 Chloroflexota bacterium | reverse complement strand
ATGAATAGAAAGATCGCTGATACAGATGGACCGATAAATTCCAGCTCTGGTAAAAAGAAATGGAAAGCATAGTATGATAATCCGAAACTATTTGCCAATAATCCCATCCAGGCATTGGTAAGTGTGAAGCTATCATTTTTTAACATCATCCAGGATAGGATAAGCCCGGCAATTGAAATCAGCAGATAGCTAGGATAAATTCCGTTGGGGGAATAACTGTTTTGTTGATGAATTGCCAGTAAAGATTTCCCCATGGATAGCAGCATTTGTTGTTCATCAGGTGTTGATGCGGATGCAAATTGGGTGCTGAGCCAGAAAATATTCAGGGCTTGATTGGTTGCTATAGAAAAAGAAACAGCAGCGATGGTACACAAACCTGAGAGAATAACCAGGAAATGATTGGATTTCCATAGGGCTATCATCAAAGATAAAAAGATCAAGCCAACCAGGATGTAATTGACCAAATCGATCATATTTAACAGAATCAGCCCAATAAACGGCTGATTCTGCAGCAAGGCGTACCAGCCCAGGATTGAATCGGGAGCCATTGCAGGTGCGTTTTGAAATAAACCCATTTCATGCAGCAAATAATATTCAGCATCCATATTGCGCCTGAATAGGATTGCCGCGATCCAGGCTGCCCAACCTCCTGTTTGATATATCCATTTCAGGGAGTGCATATTCAAATAACTCATGATTGCGCCTGATAAATTTCAGGGTTTGATTGCTGCCGAATTCGATCGGATACTCCTGCGCTGAAGATGCTCAGGCCAAGAAAAGTAAACGCCAGCAAAGTAGTGATGGAAACCAATTGTTCGTTTTGGATAATAAAAAACAATTTTAATCCGGGAAGGATGGGGAAAAGAAACAACCAAAAACAGAGGGTAAACCCAAAGATGATTTTCCAGGATTGTCCTACTTTGAGGGAAAATCCATCAGGCTGTTGCCGGTTCGGTTTGGTTTGCTGACGGTGGAAAAATATGCTCACTGTACCGAGGATGATACCCAGCAGCGGTGGACCAAAACCACCGCCGACCAGTAGTAGCATAACCGATAGGCCGATAAGTACAGGTCCGCCGTTTTTCTGACCCATTCGCCGTGCAGCCCAGTAGATGACATAGACAGCCAATAAGATCGTTATGATTCCGCTGATCAGCATATTGGGGATAAGCGACATGGCAGGCTCACCCGCCATAATATCAAACAGTCTGGATTCCGGCCAGGAGGCAAATACGATGTGCTGCGGGCGAATATTGCCTTGCAGCAGTTCACCAATCCCGTGTTCGATACCTGCCACACCGGCAATGATGCCCATTATGGAGGTTACAGTAATTGTGGCACGATGGACGTTCTTCATACCGGCGATCCCTCTTTTTGTATTGCTGTTTGCTGCAACTGAAACAGCGCGGGTAAACTGGCGGCCCATTGGCGAATATCATCCCAATCGCGTAAATCATTTACCGGTATATTCTTCATAGCCGGGATTAATTTCCATGGGAAAGCCAGATTGACAGGATCAATTTTTCCGCCTACGGCTTTCAATGCTACAGGTTCAAACCAGGGTATGCGGGCAAGTTCTTTCTGAATCTGTTCGTGAATGGTTTTCCACTCATTGTCATCGCCTTTCTCGGTGGGTCCACCAGTAAACAGGGCAACAGGGAGTCCGGCAAGAATTTGCTGCTTATGCCGGTTAAGGAAGCGCATCCCTGCAGCAGGCCATCGGAACATGTATAGGGGTAAGCCTAAAACGACAGCCTGATATTGTTTGATGTTTTTCACGTTTTTCACTTCCAATAAAATGGATTCAACCTGTTTGTGATTGAGTGTTTTTTGAATGGCTTGTGCGATTTCCCGAGTGGATCCGGATTGACTGATATAGGTAATTAATACTTTTTTATTCATGTAAACCTTCCTGTGAGTCATTTGAATGCTTGCTATTATTTTATCTACATAGAATCACGGTGTCATCTATCAAAAGTTAGATTAAGGGTTATATATGGAGTTATATGCTCATGTACAATTAAACCTATGGAACAAATACCTTCTATATTGGTGAGTACCAAAATCCATATTCCACGGCAGCGCGCTGGATCCATGATTCGGCAACGCTTAATGCATCACGTAGATACGCAAAATGTCTGCAATCTTTTCTTGATTGAAGCTCCAGCGGGTTATGGAAAAACAACACTATTACTTGATTGGATCAATCAATTGCAACTTACTGGTTATAAAACAGCATGGTATGCACTGGATGAGAGCGATAACGAAAGCAGTTCTTTTGCTGTCTATTTGCTGAATTGCATTTCAAATGCAGTAAAAGGAAATCAAGAAATACAACATCTGCTTCAAAGGCTGAAAGGCATGACAGATGTCAATTTGATATGGTTGATTCAATCGCTGATTAATTTATTGGCTGAACTGGATGAAAAAATGGTCATTGTGCTAGATGATTATCATTTGATATCCAAACCGGAAATTCATCAGGCTATGCAATATTTTTTGGAAAATCTTCCCCAATCCAATAAAGTTGTCATCAGTTCACGCAGTACACCGCCATTTCCGTTGGCACGCTGGCAGGTAAAGGCCAGGCTTTGTCAAATTGGAACGGATGACTTAAGATTCTCGCCTGATGAAGTTGGGGAATTTCTCAATCGCGTAATGGGGTTGAATTTATCACCGGAAGTGATTTCGGCCCTTGATAAAAGAACCGAAGGATGGGCAGCCGGTTTGCAGATTGCCGGAATTTCACTATCTGGAAAAATCAGCCCGGATGTTGTTTTACAGACTTTTCAAGGGGATCAACAGGTTTTATTAGCTTATTTAATTGAAGAAGTCTATGTAAATTTGCCTGAATCTGTGCAACATTTCCTGATGCAAACGGCAATTTTTGGGCGTTTCTGTGTTGAAATGTGTGATGCCTTCCTTTCTTTAGCTAAACCTGGCGAAATTATCCTTGAGGAAATTGAACGAAATCATTTGTTTTTGGTGCAGTTAGATGATACCCATGACTGGTTTCGTTATCATCACCTGTTTAGTGCGTTTTTGCAATCTCGCCTGGCAAAGGAAATGCCCAAGAAAGCCCCTATATTGCATCAAAAAGCCAGTCTCTGGTTTAAAGAAAAGCAACTCTATCGGGAAGCAGTGCAGCAGGCGTTCTTGTCAAATGATTGGCATTTTGCAACTGCGCTGGTTTCAGAATTGGGATTTTACATGATTATACACAGTGAGATCTCTGTGCTATATGAATGGACTGTTGCTTTTCCTGAAGATGTCATGCTGGCAAATCCATTGTTGTGTATTTTGCAATCTTGGGCGCTGGTGTACCGATATCAAAAACAGAACAGAATGCGGATTGAATCAAGATTGTCTCAGGCAGAAAATGCGATTGCTGTAATGCAGGATAAAGAAGAAGCAGCGAATTTATCGGAGCACCTTGCCGTAGTACGGACGTTTTTATCCATGGCGCCCGACCCTGATGTTGATATTCAACACTATTTGCAGCAGGCACGGCAAATGCTTACGCCGTATCCGCAAGGGCATCCCGGGCAATACAGCGCGTTATTAACATCAGCATATGCCTATTTGGCTGATCAATCCGTCAGCGAAGCAGAGCAAACCTTATTGCAGGCAAGACAGGCGGCATTTAATGGTCAATTGTATTTTGGATATGTTGAAGCCACATTTCATCTTGCCAGGTTGAAACAAAATTGCGGCAAGAATGAAGAGGCCAGAGCATTGTGTCAGCATGGGAAAATGGAAATTAATCATTTATTACCCAATGCAGAAAAATTACTGCCAGCCATTGGATCATTGGATATTGTATTGGGGAGTATCCTGGTTGAGGAAAACCAATTAAAGGAAGCCGCGCAAGCACTACAGTATGGCCTGGCGTTAATCGGTACAGGCAGCAACCCATATTATTTATTTGTGGTGTATTTTGGATTGTCTCGATGCAGTATGTTGGCCGGACAGACAAGCCTTGCTTTGGATTATTTGGATCAGCTATCAGATTTATGGCCCGATATTGCTTTTTTTACCCAGGGACAGCGCCTGATAGTACAGCATCATTGCCATGATATGACGGCAGAATTTGTGCCTGAAGTTGAACACTGGTGTACCGAGGTCGGAAACCTGTTTCTGGCATGTGATTTTATACCTGGCATGGGCCCATTGGGGGCTGCACAAGTTTACTATCACACTGCAATAAACTGGATGCGCCTCATGGGCATGTTGGGAAGATTTGCTGCAGCAGAAAAATTTTATCAAAGGTTGTTGGAAAAAGCAGAGCAGCAAAATCTGGTGGAACGTGTGAGTCAATTGAAATTATTATCCAGATTGAGCATGGATATTCATGTAAAAAAGCAAGGTGTTTCCAGTATAGATCAAGCATTGATTGAACCATTGAGTAATCGGGAAGTAGATGTACTTCGTCTTGTAGCGTTGGGGGCCAGTAATCAGGAAATCGCCCAAAAATTAGTCATCACAGTCGGGACAGTGAAAAGTCATATCAATCATATCTTGCGTAAACTCTGTGCACAGAACCGTACAGAGGCTGTAGCCAGAGCCAGAGATCAAGAAATTATTTGAGCCAAAACTTCAACGATTTGTCAGGCTTGAAAATTATATAATATTGTGATAAAATGGTTTCAATATAAAAACATATTATCACGAAACTAATTGAGTTGATCATGGGACTATCCGACAAAGAGTATTTACAAATTAATCAGGCCATATTCAGTCTGGCAAACGCATATGATAAGCGACTACTTCAGGAGAGCAAAGACGAAGAGGATCCTTTGAGTGTATCTGAACGTGGTGTGTTGTTGGTATTGGGCCAGAAGCAACCCATGAATCAGCGACAATTGGCAGATGTCATGCAATTAAGTCCGGGGCCAGTTTCACAATATGTGCAACGCCTGGTGCTGCGAGGCTTGATTGAGAAAGAACAGGATCAAAAAGATCGTCGTAATTGGTGGTTACAATTATCGCCACTTGGTGAGAAAACCTATCGCTATACCGTTGAGGGATCTGTGCTTTACACGCAAGGTTTAGTATCAAATTTATCTGTTGAACAACAATCCAAATTCAAGGATATCCTTCTACAGATTTCTCACCATTTGGGGTATGACTGGTAATGATATTTAATTTCATTGAAAAAGGATCATAAAAATGAAACAATTTCCAAAAGATTTTATATGGGGCGTTGCTGCCTCGTCATATCAAATTGAAGGGGCTGCTGACGTAGGCGGCAGGGGTGAGTCCATCTGGGATCGATTTTCACATACGCCGGGAAAAACATTCAATGGAGAAACTGGTGATGTTGCCTGCGATCATTATCATCTTTATGAAAATGATGTAAAACTGATGGCCGAGTTAGGTGTGAAATCCTACCGTTTTTCCATTGCATGGCCGCGCATCTTGCCCCGGGGCAGAGGTCGGGTCAATGAAGCCGGTTTGGATTTTTATGATCGTCTGGTTGATAAATTAATTGAAGCTGGCATTGACCCATTGGCAACATTGTATCATTGGGATCTGCCGCAAGCCCTGGATGATGAAGGTGGATGGCTGAATCGGGAAACAGCGGATCATTTTGCGCATTATACGGATGTGGTTTCCAAACGTCTTGGGGATCGGATCAAAATGTGGGGCACGATTAATGAACCGATTTGCGTTGCCATGCTGGGGTATTTCACCGGGATGCACGCCCCCGGGCATCAGGATGAAACTATGCAGGAAATGAACACCGCTTTACATCATTTGTTATTGGGGCATGGAAAAGCGGTCAGGGTATTACGCCAAAACGTACCTGATGCCAAAGTAGGTGCCATGATCAATATTTATCCGATTTATCCGGCTACTGAAGCCGAAGAGGATAAAGCGGCAGCAGAGCGTTTTTATATGTACCATAATCACTGGTTTACCGCTGCCATGTATACTGGTGAATATCCTGCTGAAGGTTTGAGGTTATTTGGCCGAGCAACTCCAGATATTCAGGATGGTGATATGGATATCATTTCGACACCAACAGATTATATTGGTCTAAATTATTATTCCCGCCTAATTGCCGCCTATGATCCGGAAGCAAATAAACCTCTTCAAGTAAAAATTGTTAAGGAGCCGGATGTGGAGTATACCGCAATGGATTGGGAAGTATTCCCGGATGGTCTGCATGATGTATTAACTCGTATTTATAAGGAATATAAACCCAAAGAGATCATCATTGCCGAGAACGGTTGTGCCGTAAATGATGTTGTTAATGAGGATGGGAAGGTAATCGATCCTCAACGTGTATCCTATATAAAGCGACATATTCATGCCATGCAAAAGACAATGCAGGAAGGTGTCCCTGTTAAGGGGTATTATGTTTGGTCCCTGATGGATAATTTCGAATGGTCATATGGGTTTTCCAAGCGCTTTGGCATTATTTATGTGGATTACGAAACCCAAAAGCGTATACCAAAAGAAAGCTACTATACTTATCAAAAGATTGTAAAGAATAACGCAATTAACTGATGCTTTAAGATATGCAAGAGGTAATCGATGGACGAAAAATTCCTTGAACAATTACATCAATTTATTGTGCAAGCAAAAACTGCCACCTATGTAGGCAATGGATCACATACTGCTTCACATCGGCCAAAATCGCACGATTTGGCATACGAAAACAGTGATTTTTCTTATCTGGACAGTTATTTTGGTGGCAGCGATTTCATCGGAGAAGAAGTGGTTTATTATAAAGGTGAGCCTATTTGGGCAGAGAATTATTATGGACGCATTATTGAGCCAAATTTACTCACAGCCAGTGAAGCTGGACAGATGATTAAAGTCAGTTTAAGCAAAATGTATGCCGAAGGGAGGTTTTTAGGGGGCTTTCAATTTGAACAAGAGGGTCTCGTTTATATGGATACCAGCAAAGGTGACATTAGTACTTTTAATGGGCTGGAGTGGATTGAAAAAGATGGAACGCGTCTTTATGAACTTGTTTATCATGGGGGATTGATACGCGATTGAAGTATTTCCCAGGATGTGGTTTAAAGCGCTGACATTTCGTCAGCGCTTTTTTTATTAATATGTGCCAATCTTCTATTTACAGTCCGTTATTTAATTTATTAAGATTATATTCAGATTTTACAGAATAATATCAGAAAATTGAGCATAATTATACTAATAACAGGAAGGTTGTGAAAATAGAGGAAAAACATGTTTAAAAAGCTAATTTTCTGGGTACAGAGCAGTTTACGCCGCCAAG
>JAEKNU010000018.1 GCA_016838895.1 Chloroflexota bacterium | reverse complement strand
TTTAACAGCCTATGATAAAAATTAATAGGCTTCAGTTCTTTTTCGTTTGCCCCGCTTTATTGAGATGATACTATTTAACCATATTATAGTACCTATAAATATAAATAGGGCATAAAAAATCCCCTCCAACTGGCTTTGTTGGAGAGGAAAGAGAAGAAATGGAATGAAAATCACTCCATCATGATCAGGACGAAATTACCGATTTTTTCCCTTGGTAATGTTGGATACCTGCATGGGTTTACCAGCTGATAAGGCACGCTGCATAAGAATAAAAATAAGGGTCAGCAACCCAACGATGATTTTAGTCCACCAGGAATTCAGACTACCATCAAACATAATAATATTTTGTATCACACCCTGAATGAGTACCCCAAAACCAGAGCCAACCACATAACCTACGCCCCCAGTCAGTAATGTGCCGCCAATAACGACCGAGGAGATCGCATCCATCTCATATCCTACCAGGTTATTTCCATACCCGGAAAGCGTATATAAGGAAAACACCACGCCAGCCACACCTGAGCAAAACCCGCTCAGGGCATAGACCAGCACTTTTGTACGTTCCATGGGTAAGCCCATCAACAGGGCAGATTGTTCATTGCCGCCAATAGCATAAACGACCCTGCCAAAACGTGTATGCTGCGCCAGAAGAATCCCTGCCACCAACACGACCAATGCAATTACTACATTGATGGAGATAAAACCATGTTCACCAAAATGAATTTGATAATGGGAAATCGCAGTCAACGTGGGGTTATTAATGGTGATGGATTCAATACTGATGACATAGCATAGGCCGCGCGCCAGGAACAGCCCGGTCAATGTGGCAACAAAAGGAGGGAATTTAAAGTAGGTAATTAGTGCACCCATGCCAGCACCCAGGAGCGTCGCCATGGCAATGCCCAGTACAATGGCCAGGTACGGATTGAACCCTGCCCGCTCCACCAGAAAAGCCACAACCACGCCCACCAATGCCATCACTGCACCGACGGAAATATCAATGCCGCCGGTCAGGATGACAAAGGTGACGCCTACGGCGCTAATCAATAAAAAGGCATTATCAATAAAAAGGTTCAAAAACACCTGTAAGGAGAAAAAACCACGATATTTAAGGGATGCTGCTGTAAACATGATCACAAACAAACCAATCGTAACCATCACCGGGAGCAATTTTTTATCAATTTTTAATCGGCTCATGAGAGTGCTCCTTTCTTAACCAGTCGGCCAAAGACGATATTACGAAAATCCGGTGATTGTAATAAGCTGACAGCCAGCACAACCAGCGCTTTGATTAACGATATCACTTGCGGGGGAACACCCACCGAGAGGATCGTCGTAGTCAGGCTCTGGATGATCAGCGCACCTAAAATACTGCCAGCCAGAGAGAAACGACCTCCAGCCAGAGATGTACCCCCAATCACCGCCGCTAAAATGGCATCCATTTCAATGAAGAGACCAACATTATTGGCATCTGCACTGCGTATATTGGAGGCCAGTATCAAACCGGCAATACCGGCACATAATCCACTAATCACGTACACCAGCAGTTTAATATTCTTTTCACTGATCCCGCTGTAAAAGCTGGAACTGGTATTAATGCCAATGCTCTCTATAAATAAACCGACTGCTGTTTTTCGAGTCAGCAGCCATACCAAAATAACCACAATGGTCACAATATAGACCGGGAAGGGCAATAATAAAAATCCGGCCCCAATAAAATCAAAGGGTTTGTAATACACATTCAAAATCTGTCCCTGGGTAATCATTTGAGCCAGCCCTCTGCCCGCCCCCAGCAGAATCAATGTGGCGATAATGGGTTGAATCCCTGCGCGTGATACCAGAATACCATTCCATAATCCGGCCAATAATGCCGCTCCAATGGCTGTCAGAATCACCAGAAAAAATGGGGTATGGGTAACACCAATATCACTGCCGATCAGATAAGCAGCCACTGCACCCGTAATAGCGATAACCGGGCCAACGGAAAGGTCAACGCCACCGGTCGCCAGTACCAGCGTCATCCCTATCGCCAGTAACATCAAAGGAGTGCCACGATTCAGGACATCTATCAAGCTGCCATATAAGTGGCCTTCTTTCATTTCGATATTGAAGAAGCTGGGGTTAACCAGCAAATTGAACAACATAATTAACAGCAAGGAAAGGATCGGCCAGAACAACTTGCTGGATGAACATTTTTTCCAAAGGTCTTTTAATGGTGTCATAAATCACCTTCCTGCAATGGTCTGCATGATCTGGTTTTCATCGATCTTTTCACCGTTTAATTCGCCAACGGCTTCGCCATCCCGCAGCACCAGCACACGGTGACTACAGCGAATTACCTCATCCAATTCGGATGAGATAAACAATACGGCTTTCCCTTCCCCTGCCAGGGAAATGACCAGTTTCTGAATTTCGGTTTTCGCGCCAATATCAATACCGCGGGTGGGTTCATCTAAAATTAATATCTTTGGATTGGTTGCCAACCAGCGTGCCAGAATTACTTTTTGTTGATTACCGCCGCTTAAATTGCGTACAAGCTGATCTGCGCTGGGGGTATTGATATTAAGAATTTTGATATAGCGATCTGCAATTTCATGCTGCTCTTTTACGGATAGAAACTTAAACCATCCTCTACGGGCTTGCAGCGCCAATACAATATTTTCACGGACAGTCAAATCTTCAATGATACCGTCAGCTTTGCGGTTTTCCGGACAAAGTCCCATACCATGATGAATTGAATTTAATGGCGAAAACGATTTTTGCTCCTCACCATCGATAAATATCGTTCCGTTGTCATGTGAATCGATGCCGAACAATAAACCAGCCGTCTCGGTCCGCCCGGAACCTAACAAGCCAGCCAGACCCAACACTTCACCTGTTTTCATTTTCAAATTAAAGGGCTTAATCGATCCTTTACGCCCCAATGCCTGCGCTTCCAGAATGATATGGCTTTGTTCCAACGTTGTTTCCTGTTTGGTTTCAGCCACGCTTTGTAAAACATCCAGTTCTTTTCCGATCATACGGGTAACAAGATCAATACGAGGCAGGGTTTCTGTCTGATAGCTGCCAACTAATTCCCCGTTCCGCAAAACAGTAACCCGATCAGATATTTCATAGACCTGATTGATAAAATGGGTAATAAAGATAATGCCCAGATTATTTTGTTTCAGGCGGCGCATCACCTCAAATAACTTTTTGGTTTCTGCTTCATCCAGGCTGGAGGTAGGTTCATCCAGGATGAGCACTTTGGCTGAAGCCACATTCAATGCCCGTGCAATGGAAACC
Organism: Chloroflexota bacterium; assembly: GCA_016838895.1. Lineage (GTDB taxonomy): Bacteria > Chloroflexota > Anaerolineae > Anaerolineales > Anaerolineaceae > UBA5203. The sequence continues at coordinate 66,903 of JAEKNU010000018.1, read as the reverse complement.
ATTTGCTGTAAGGCAACGGAGTAACTGCCCAACGTAAGTGTGACATCAATATCGATATCCATTTGCTCATTCAATAGCTTGCGGGCAAGTTTATTGACTTCACGCCAATGAATTAGCCCGCCTTTCATTTTTTCACGACCAATAAAAATATTTTCGGCTACCGATAAATTAAGGCACATGTTTACTTCTTGATAGACGGTACTGATGCCCAGGGTTTGAGCATGCTGAGGTGAACGTGCCCGAATGGCTTCGCCATCCAGTAATATTTCTCCACTTTCGTGATGCTCTACCCCTGTAAGGACTTTAATCAATGTTGATTTACCAGCACCGTTTTCACCCATCAGGGCATGAATTTCACCTGCATTGAGCGAAAAATCCACGTTTTTGAGTGCCCTGACACCAGGAAATGTCTTTGATATTCCTTTCATCATTAATAATTGATTGCTTTCTGGCATAACTCATGGCATCCTGTTGATGTTGTTTTATGAAAGGAACGGCAAATGATTTGCCGCTCCTTTCGTCTGTCTATTGATCCATGGAGGCTGATATCGCCAACTGGTTTAGCTAAGAACTAGTATGTACGGGTGGGCAGATCTTCTGCAGCTGTATCAGCACGGAAGATGCCTTCGTTGGATTTGATCCATTTTTCCACGCTGCCGCCATTAGCCAGAGTCAATGCTGCTTCATAGAATTGTGGGCCAAGCAGTGGGTTACATTCTACGGTCACGTTGGCTTTGCCAGCGGCCATGGCTTCAAAGATACCTTTCACGCCGTCAATGGAGACGATGATAATATCTTCGGCAGGTTTCAAACCAGCTTCTTCGATAGCCTGGATGGCACCTAAAGCCATGTCATCATTATGAGCGTATACACCATTGATTTCACCGGTATAAGTTTTTAGGAAAGCTTCCATAACCTCTTTCCCTTTGGCACGGGTGAAGTCACCGGTCTGGGATTCAAGGATGGTGATATCAGGGTAGTTGGCTGCCATACAATCATCGAAACCTTTCTTGCGGTCAATGGCTGGGCCGGCACCTACGGTACCTTCCAATTCAACGATGTTTCCAGCGCCGCCTAACAGTTCGCCCATTTCCATACAGGCATTCTCGCCTTCGAGTACGAAGTCGGAACCGATGAAGGATGCAAAGAGGTCATCGCTAACATCAGCACGGCGGTCAACCAAAATGATGGGAATACCGGCGTCTTTTGCTTCAGCGAAAACAGTTTCCCAACCGGTTTCAACAACGGGTGCCACACCGATCACGTCCACTTGTTGGGCAATGAATGAGCGAATGGCTTTGATCTGATTTTCCTGTTTCTGCTGTGCATCAGAGAATTGAAGTTTCACACCTAATGTTTCAGCTTCTGCTTTGATTGAATCGGTTTCAGCGGTACGCCAACCACTTTCGGCACCGATCTGAGCAAAACCAACAACCAGATCTTGATAGGTTTTTTCGGCGGGGGCAGCTTCTTCTGCGGCGGGGGCAGCGGGTTCCTCAGCAGCGGCTGGTGCTGGGGTGCTGCATGCAGCCAGAGATAAAACCATAACAAAAACAAGCAATAAATAAAACGACTTAGTCACACCTTTCATTACTCTTCTCCTGTCCAAATGAGTCTATGGTTTAAGGGATAATTCCTTATCCCTCACCTTCGTATTCATCATTATAGGGAAACCCTTTATGGGTTCAATTCAATTTTATTGGCACTCAACTTGAGATTTTTATGATTCTAAAAACTTTCTTCATATTTCACAAAAAAAGTTAAATATATTTTGATCGAGGTTCAGTATTTTTCGATTGTATCCGCCAAACGATATGGCAAGTGCACTTTTACCAATGTACCCTGATTAAATTCGCTATCGATGGTCACACCGTATTGTTCACCGTAAAATAATTTTACGCGTTTGTCAACATTAAAAATGCCGTAGCCATTTTCACCAATTTCATCCGTATAATTACCACTTTGCATGGCTGTGGCAATTTGCAGCAGTCTTTCTTTGGGAATACCAATCCCATTATCTTCAACCTCAAAACGAATGGTCTCCTCATCCTCGCGTATCCCCCGTACGATGATCGTACCGCCAGTCCGTTTATTCTTGATGCCGTGATAAAGCGCATTTTCCACCAATGGTTGCAAGGTCAATTTGAGAATGATACCATCCAGAATGGAATCATCTATCTCGGTACGGTATTCCAGAATATCCCGGTAGCGCACTTTTTGAATGGCTAAATAGCTACTGACATGTTCCAATTCCTTGTTGATTAAAACCCAGTCACAACCCTTACTGAGACTGACCCTGAAAAAAGAGGAAAGTGAACGGACAACGTCTACGGCGGTATCTTTTTTATTGGCTTCTGATAGCCAGATGATGGTATCCAATGTGTTGTACAAAAAATGCGGATTGATCTGTGCCTGTAAGGCACGCATCTCTGCCTTTTTTAGCTCATCCTGCTTGTGAACAGTTTCGTCCACCAACTCTCGAATTTTGCTGATCATGATATTAAAGCTCATGCCCAATTCGGTGATCTCATCCACATTGCTGCTGCTGACCAGTACCGCCAGGTCCTCATGGGTAATTTTATGGGTGACATCATGTAATTTTTTAATCGGCACATAAATACTTTCCGAGATCATCCAGGCCGTAAAAATGGAAAATAATATCACAATAAACAAAACAGCCACGCTGGTGATCACCCACTGCATAAAGGTTTCCTGGGTTTCATTGACCTTCACTCCGGTCAGGTCCACCTCGTAGAGCACATATTCCTGGAACATATCCTCAAGTAAACTGGTGATAATACGAATATTGTCCAGTTCCACAACATTGGAATCGTAATTGCTGCCTTGCGACATATGCAATCCCAATTCATCCACATAGTGAATCAGAGTGGTCATCGTTCGACGAATCACTTCCAGTTTTTTCTCTTCCTCGTCGGAATCGGCATTGGCACCCATCTCTTCGATTTTATGATTCACTTCATCGATGATTTGATATTGATTACCATCCTCAAAATTGACTTCCCCCTTTACAATGTCCCATAATGCTGTATCCAGATCGGACCTGAAATTTCCGGTAATCTCGTTCGCTGTAGTGATATTGTTTATCAAAATATCATACTGCGATTTGTAAGTCATGGCCCGTACCACCAGCACAATATTGATACTGGCCATCATGATAAGAATTGCAAAAAAGGACAGCAGCAGTTTAGAACGGATAGATAGAGGAATAGATGACAAATAACTGGAGCTTTTAGATTTAAAGCGCTTAAAAATATTCTGTCGGTTTGGTTGAGTATTAATTTCAGTTGCCATAGTATACACATGCATCCAATGCTATGGCTGCATTTCCTCCTGCATCTTTGTACGGTACTTCATTGGAGATAAGCCGGTAAACTTCTTAAACACAGTACTGAAATAATGCGGGTTTTCATAGCCGACCGTTTCTGCTATTTCGGATGCACGCATTTCACTGGCTATTAATAAATTTTTGGCTTTCTCAATCCTTTTCTGTGTTAAATATTCAATAAACGTACTTTGCGTCTCGCGACTGAAGACCACGCAGAAATGGCTCATGGACAAATTGACCTGATCCGCCACGATTTTCAGGGAGATTTCAGGATCATCAAAATGGTTGTCGATAAACTTTTGAGCATGCTTAATAATGCGCCCATTGGGCGTATCCGAAACCTGATCACGAAAAATAATCACTCGCGTCAGCACCTGCTCAATCCATTGCCTGGTTTGCGTAAGCGTTACCGATGCTGGTATCATCAACCCGGATTCGTCCAACTCGGGTACTATGCGCGCCGGATTACCACCCAACTCATTAATAAAATTAGCTGCCGAAATCAATGCATCCATCATGATGTATTCCAAAAACAAACGGGATTCCAGAACAGTCGGTTCAACGGCCTTGGTAAACTGCATAAAATAGGCTTCAAAACTTGCAGCTGCCCCATAACGTAAATAGTTATCGGTTGCCTGAACGTCCAGCTTTGTCAATTCCAGAGGCCGCACCGGATCGGCGGAGCGGGATGGTACACTTTCTCTGATCGTCTCGCGCGCATCGTTCAGCGCTTCATAAAATGCCGCAGAGATATCCCCGATGTGCTCGCATGGATTGCTGATTCCAAATCTGGTTATACAGCCGGTTTTATTGTTTATTTCCTCTTTGATGGCTTCAATCAGTAAATAGCTGTCCTGTTCCAAATGCTCGTGACGATCTCCTTTGAGAATCAGCACAAATTCATTGACACCCTTATTCAGAATCAAGGCATCCGCATTACGCTGGGTGACCTCTTCAATCACCCTGGCCGAGGTCTTCAGCACCTGATTCATCTCACTCGATACCAGGGATTGCATCTCCACGCTGATGAAAACCAGCATATACCAGCGCGCAATAATCGCCAGATTGAGCGGAATACTTTGTTTGATCGCTTCCACCGAAGCAATTTCACCGGTGATCAGGCGCAACAGGAATTTCTCGCGCAATAAACTCAGATTATCGGTAATCTGATTCTGCAATTCGCGGAAACGTTCCTGATCCGCGGTATCCTGCTCGATTTGTTTCGCCAGTTTAACCAACACGGTTTCCAGCTCCTGCGGACTGATCGGCTTGAGCAGGTATTCGGTCACGCCTATCTTGATCGCATCGCGGGCATATTCAAATTCATCATGCCCGCTAAGAATGATTGTTTTAATATGCGGCATGGTCTCATGCACAATGCGGCATAATTCCAGGCCGTTCATGAACGGCATTTTGATATCCGTGATGAGCACATCGGGTTGCAGTTTTTGAATTTCGTGCAGCGCAATTTCCCCATCCGGTGCTTCGCCGCAAAATTCAAACCCAATCTTTTCCCACTGGATACATTCGCGAATACTCTCGCGGGTAACAATTTCATCTTCAACAAGGAAAATTTTATACAGTGGTTTCATTGGCGTTTACTTTGTGGTCCTGATAATACAGATTGTTATGATGTTCGAACAGGTTAAAAATATACCGAACATATACTATAGGGTTCAAACCGCTAAAAAATAACACCTATAGCTTACCTCAAAAAATCAGAATTACCTAGTCTTGAATATTTTGAGACAGCAACAATGAAATTCTTGCTATAATTTTTATTGATTCACCATAGAATATATTTACAAAAACCCTTAGGATCTCGTTAATAAAGGAGAAACCCCATGACCATCGATCTATCCCGCTTTGCATGGATTAACCCACCTAAACAATATGAATTAGGCAAAGAAAAACTCACTCTCATCACTGACCCGGAAACTGATTTCTGGCAGCGCACCTATTATGGATTTCAGCATGATAATGCGCATGCTTTTGTGGCAAGCTTCAGCGAAAAGGAATTCTCCTTTACGGTTAAATCAAGCTGGCAGCCGCAAAAGTTATTTGACCAGTGTGGTATCGTCATGTACCAGGACGCAGATAACTGGTTCAAAGCCTCGGTGGAATTTGAGAACGAGCAATACTCGCGTATGGGCAGTGTGGTCACCAATCTTGGTTACTCCGATTGGGCTACCACCGACATTGATTCAAAACTCAATCAGCGTTATTACCGCCTCTCCCGCCGCGCCCAGGATTTTTGCATTGAACAATCTCTGGACGGCAAGGATTTCAAACAGATGCGCATCTTCCATATGCACACGCCATTGGACACCGTACGCATCGGTGTATATGCCTGCAGTCCACTGGAATCCAGCATGCCGGTTACCTTTACGGAATTCAATTTTGGGGAGTGTAAATGGGAGTTGTTCGTAAATCCAGATGAAGCCTGAAGTCTGATACTGTCGCTTATATACAAACCTCAAATCTGCATTCATTGTCCCCGGCTAATATGGAAGATTGTAGCTTTACCTGCACAGTCTGCCCCATTGCAGCCATAAAATTTTGCCCGAGATTATGCAGTGAACAGCGACATAAAAGCGCTGACTTTACCCAGCCCTGCGTTACCAGATCACAGTCACAATATTGATAGCGTACTTCAATGGTATGTTCATCGACCTGATCATATTTCGCTTCCGGAAAGTGTTTTGATAACTGAGTGAGAAATTCAGATAGATCCCCATTGGCGGCTTGCCAGGCTTCTTGATAGCATTGCGCAGTATAAGATTTTGCACAGGCCAACCCACAGGCAGCCAGCATTTTTTCCTGGTCAGCCTGATCCAGTTGGCCCAGGCCATCCATATACCCCTGAAACCAATGGGATAAAAAGTGATTTAAATCTTCATCCATCTCAGATTCCTTTTCCGGATTTTGTTTACCATGTAATTGTACATGCAGATTTCGATCTAGAGGCAGTAATTTGAAGATTATTATGACAAATCAGATGCTTCAGGTAATAGCGTAGGGACACAGCATTTATCCGAGCTTGCCGAAGGGTGCTGTATCTCTACGCTGTGAATGTGAATTATTTGATACGCATCAAAAAAAATCGGGCGGGGATTCCGTCCGATTCGTGTTTCTATCCGCGTCGCATGGCGAAGGCTATCCAGTCACCTTGCATTACTTGTTCCAGTATCTCAAGATTTTGGGCTTTTGCTTTGGCAATGAATTCCGTTTCCAGTTCAATCATCACTCCCGAGAATAAGATCATGCCGCCGGGCACTACCAGGTCCGTCAAGCCGTCATCAAACAGACGTAAAATGATGGGTGCCAGGATATTCACCACCATCAGCGGTGCTTGTTTCAGCGGATATTCTCCTGCCAGGATTTGCTTTACAGAGCCTTTGCCCACCGTAATCGCCTCTGCAACGCCATTGCGAGCTGCATTATCCAGTGTGGCATTGACCGAATCCTGTTCAATATCCACTGCTACAACCGGCTTCATACCCAACTTCACCCCGGTAATGGATAAAATACCCGAACCACAGCCCAGATCGATCAAAGGCTGGCCTGGTTGCGCATATTTTTCCAGTAATTGCATACACAATTGTGTGGTGGGATGGGTGCCGGTGCCAAAGGCCATGTTTGGATCAATGGCAATCGGGATACGATCAGGTTCAGGGTTCTCTACCCAGGAGGGAATAATCATTAATCGCTCACCAATCGGGATGGGATGGAAATGTTCTTTCCAGGCTTCCATCCAGTTTTGATTGGCTATCATGCGAAATTCAGGGTCAGGTACCGGTTGAATAAGATTTAAGTGCCATATTGCTTCACTGAGTTTTTGACGTACTTGCTCAAGAGTTTCATCCACAGGCAGATAACCAAACACATGATAGGCACCTACCGGTACCCCAATATCATATCCTTCAGAATGAATCGCGTCTCGTTCGGTAACTACGCCATTTTGCACAAAGCGGGAAAGAATCTCAGCGACAGCTTCGGCGATTTCGCCATTTTCCACTGTCATGGAGACTTCCAGCCATTGTTGGTCAGCCACCCAGGACATCCTTCAAAATATCGAAAATACTTTTTTCCTGCGGCAGCACTTCACTGCCTAACGTATCAGCTAATTCTTCGAATAATTTGCGTTGAGTGTCATCCAGTTTGGAGGGGATTTCAATGTTAACAATGACTTTTTCATCGCCACGTCCGCCGCCCCGTAAATGGGGAATGCCCTTATTGCGCAGGGTAAATACCTTGCCCGGCTGTGTACCGGAAGGGATTACCAGTTTTTCATCCCCGTGTACCGTTGGCACATCAATTTCAGCGCCCAGCGTGGCCTGAGCCACATTGATGTTTAAATCAAGCAGGATATTATCACCCTGCCGGCGATAGAATTTATGATTCTTCACCCGGATTTCTACATACAAATTGCCATTGGGGCCGCCATTGACACCCGGTTGACCTTCACCTGAGAGGCGAACCTGCGTACCACTGTCCACACCACCAGGAATCTTCACCGTCTTGGTGACGGTTTTGCGTTCCAATCCATTGCCATGACAAACTTTACAGGGCGATTTGATCACCTCACCTTTGCCGTTGCAGGTTGGGCAGGTAACCACCTGCACCATGGATCCCAAAAAAGTCTGGCGCATATGGCGTACTTCGCCGCGTCCATCACAGGCTGTACACTTTTCAGGTGTCGTACCGGCTTCAGCGCCGCTACCCTGACAGGTAGTACAGATTTCATCTCGCGTATATTCAATGTCTTTATCAATACCAAAGACAGATTCTTCAAAAGATAACTGCACAGTCTGGCCAAGATCCGCACCTCGCCGAGGTGCATTGCGTGCTTTTCGCCGTCCGCCACCCATATTAAATCCGAAGAAATCCTCAAATATATCCGAGAAATCCATTCCGGAGAAATCGGGCATGCCACCCATGCCATTTAATCCGGCATGACCGTAGCGATCAAATGCAGCGCGTTTTTCCGGATCGGAAAGTACTGCGTAAGCTTCATTTAATTCCTTAAAGCGTTCTTCCGCATCCGCTTCTTTATTAATATCAGGATGATATTTTCGGGCCAATTGACGAAATGCATTCTTCATTTCATCAGCGTTTGCATCACGAGAAACGCCCAGGACTTCATAGTAATCACGTTGGGACATAGACTTTTTTACTCTTAAATAAAATTTCCGGGACCAACCCCGGAGCAACGAAAGGATCAGGCTCCATCATACAGGATTATACCTGCATGATGGAGCCTTGTATACTACTCTTTACTGAATTCGCCTTCCACGACATCCTCATCGTCAGTTGGGGAGCTTCCGGCTTCACCAGCGTCAGCGGCACCAGCAGCACCTTCTGCGCCTTCGGCACCAGGCTGCTCATACATTTGCTGACCAATTTCCTGCAATGCCTGACCTAAATCATCAGTTAGTTGTTTGATCTTTTCTACGTCTTCGCCGTTCATGGCTTCGCGTACGGCATTTACTTTTTCTTCCAGTTTGCTCTTGATATCAGCATCAACCTTGTCACCCAGATCACGCAGGGATTTCTCGGTTGTGTACACCATGTTATCTGCATGGTTGCGCACTTCGATTAAGTCCTTGCGATGTTTGTCTTCATCTGCATGGCGTTCAGCATCTTCTTTCATCTTTGTTACTTCATCTTCTGATAATCCGGAAGAGGCCGTAATCGTAATATGCTGACTGCGATTGGTTGCTTTATCCACTGCCGTAACATTGAGAATACCATTGGCATCAATATCAAAGGTAACCTCAACCTGAGGTACGCCACGCGGTGCTGGCGGAATGCCATCCAGTTTGAATTTGCCAAGCGTTTTGTTATCGGTAGCCATCGGTCGTTCACCCTGCAAAATATGGATTTCTACCTGGGTCTGGTTATCTGCCGCAGTGGAAAAAATCTGGCTCTTGCGAGTAGGAATGGTTGTGTTTCGTTCAATAATCGGTGTGGCTACACCGCCCAGCGTCTCTAATGAAAGGGTCAATGGGGTAACATCCAATAAAAGGATATCTTTTACATCACCGCCCAGTACACCGGCCTGGATGGCAGCGCCCAAGGCAACGACTTCATCGGGATTAACACCCTTATGCGGGTCACGGCCAAATTCCTTCTTGACGGCTTCCTGCACGGCTGGCATACGGGTCATACCACCCACCAGCACAACCTGATTAACTTCAGCGGGTTTTACACCTGCATCGGTCATCGCATCACGAACCGGCTTCATGGATTGTTCAATCAAATCACCGGTAAGTTGTTCCAGTTTGGCGCGTGTCATGGTCAAAACAAGATGTTTCGGTCCAGTGGCATCGGCTGTCAAATATGGCAAGTTGATTTCAGTCTGCATGGTCGTGGAAAGCTCAATTTTGGCTTTCTCAGCTGCTTCTTTCAAACGCTGCATGGCCTGCCGATCATTACTTAAATCCATGCTATTTTGTGATTTGAATTCATCAAGCAAATAATCAATAATCCGAATATCAAAATCATCACCACCCAGGAAAGTGTCTCCTGAGGTAGATCGTACCTGGAATACACCATCACCAACATCCAGAATGGAAATATCGAATGTACCGCCACCCAAGTCATATACGGCAATAACTTCATTACGCTTGTTATCTAAACCATATGCCAAAGATGAAGCGGTTGGTTCATTGATAATACGTAAAACTTCCAAACCGGCAATTTTACCGGCGTCTTTTGTTGCATTACGTTGTGCATCATTAAAATAAGCTGGCACCGTAATAACTGCCTGGCTTACAGACTCACCCAGGTAAGCTTCTGCATCTGCCTTTAATTTCGATAATATCATCGCAGAGACTTCCGGCGGGGAGTACTCGCGTTCGTCCATGACTACGCGGACATCACCATTCGGGGCTTTCGCCACCTTATAAGGAACACGGCCGAGGGTGCGTTGCACTTCGGCGTCCTCAAATTTTCGTCCCATGAAGCGTTTAATCGAGAAAATTGTATTTTCCGGATTTACGATAGATTGGTTGCGAGCAACGCGACCTACCAATCGCTCATGATTTTTATTTACTGCTACCACTGACGGACATAAACGTTCGCCCTCACGGGTCGGAATAACGGTAGGTTCACCACCTACCATGACCGCTACAACGGAATTTGTTGTGCCAAGATCAATACCAATGATTTTTCCCATTCTAATCCTCCTATTGTGCTACCCGCACGACTGCCGGGCGAAGTACCCGATCACCAATCATATATCCTTGTTGAAGAATTTCAATTATTGCGCCACTTTCATGATCCTCACTTGGCTCACTGGAAACAGCTTCATGCCGGTTTGGATCAAACAATTCAACTTCTGCCGGGATTCTTTTAATGTCTTCCATTTCCAGAAGACCCAGCATTTTGCGCATGACCAGATCAATACCCTCTGCCCATGCAGCACCTTCACCTTGTTGCGGGCGATTCTTCATCGCTCGTTCAAGGTCATCGAGCACAACCAGGAATTTCTTTAGTAGATCTGCTGTGATAATACTGCGCTGCACATCACGATCCCGATCGACCCGTTTTTTATAATTTGAGAAATCTGCTCTCTCGCGCTGCCAGCCGTCTGTACTCTCATCCAACTGCTTTTTCACATCATCATATGCTTTTCGCAACTCATCATGATCATCGACAGCTTGTTCCTGCGCCTGAACATTTTCTTTCTCGGAACCCAACTCAGTTGATTCAACGACTACTTCTGCGGCCATGGATTCGTCCTGCAGGTGTTCTTCTTTCTTTGGGGATGATTTTTTTTGTTTTGCCATAAAACAATCCTCTATCTTTTTAATAATCTCCAAGTGTCTCAACCACCAGGTCACTCATCAGTCTTGAAAGGAAACGAACCATGGATATGGAACGGCCATACGACATACGCATGGGTCCTAATACACCTATGGTACCGGTAGAGAGACCGGATGCCCCATAACTGGAAAGAATAACGGAAAATTGTCGTAATTCGTCAAAAATACCTTCTCCGCCAATCAGCACCTGTACCCCCCCAATGGTTCCCGGTAAGATGGTGCGTTCCAGTAATTCGTTAAGCAATGATCTTTCTTCCAATAAATGCAATGCCCGGCGAACCTCATTAGAACCAGTAAATTCGGGTTCTGCCATCACATTGGTTAAACCATCCATAAATACCTCGCCAGCACTGAGTGAATCAGTCTGACGCATATTGACCAAAATATAATCCGCAAATAGTGAGGACAAGCCATCTAACTCTTGCAAGTTACGTTCCACTTCAATACTGACCATTCCGCGGAATCGGTCAGTCAAAGTTCTGGAAACTTCAGATAGTTGTTCCTGTGTAGCCGGTTCATCCATCGAGATTACATGTTGATGAACCTCTCCACCGTACAATACCAGTACCAATAAGACCTGTAAACCATGGGTGGCGATCAATTCCAGATGCTTGAACTTGGCACTGATTGGATGGGGGGCAGTCACCACGGATGCCGCTTGCGATTGGGTCGCCAGGACCGAGGCAGCCAGTCTTGCCCATTGTTCCACATCATGACGCGTTTGGTAAAATTGGTGACTTATCATTCGCCGCACACTTTCCGGTAAATCGGTCACCTGTTGTAAACGTTCCACAAAGTGACGGTAACCATCTTCAGTGGGCACACGCCCGGCAGAGGTATGCGGCTGCTGTAAATAGCCCATATCTGTCAGTGCTGCCAGTTCATTACGCACGGTGGCTGAACTAACATCCATTTTGTAACGCTCCACCAGGTTTTTGGAACCCACGGGACTCGCAGAATGGATATATTCATGAATTACCATGCTTAATACCATTTTCTGGCGCTCTGAGAGTTTTTCCATCACTCGCTTTCCTTATTTTAGCACTCTCAACACTAGAGTGCTAAAACTCAATAGAATTATGATACCATGTGGGTATCCTGCCGTCAAGCTACCCTATTCCATTCTGATAAAAATTTAATATTCTACAAATTTTGATGGGTTTCAAGATAAAAATCCGGCTAGATTTCCACCGGATTTTTACTCATTTTTCTGAATCTAATAGCTTCTACGTCGTTGTTTTCCCTATACTTTCTTTCGGCATCCAGAAAACCATAAGCAAAGCTGAAAGTAATGCCAGTGCAGCACCGAAATAAAATGGCGCAGATGCCCCAAAACCCGGCCAACTGCCAGCACCCTGCCACAACAATCCGGCTATGACTGAAGAAGGAAAAGCCAACAGTCCAATAATCGCATTATAAGTGCCATAAGCAGTGCCGCGCATATTTTCAGGAACCAGATCAGCGACCAGTGCATTGGCTGTGCCATATGCCAGCCCATAATACAAACCATATACCACATACAGTACCCATACCTGCCAGGCCTGGTTTGAGATGGCAAACCCGAAATAGATCAGCGCATAAACCAGCCAACCGCCGATGATCAAACGCCGACGGCCCACCCGATCGGACAGGGAACCTGCGGGTACAGAAATCACTGAATATAGTAAATTAAACACCACCAGCATCAATAATATACCCAACACAGATACGCCCAAATTTTGTGCACGCAGCACCAGAAAAGCATCCGAAGAATTGCCCAATGTAAAAACACCCACAATGGCCAGATAAATCATAAAGGGTTTCCCCATATTGCGAAAAGAAAATTTTGGCAAGTTGGCTTCTTTGTTTACCGGCACGTCCTTCGCACCAATAATCAGTGAGAATACTGCCAGAAACGCCGGGATTAAACTGAACAGCACAATCATCTGAAAAGTTGGGCGGGTTAAATCCAGATTATTTGCTTGTGCCAACCAAACAATGATGGCAGCAATAATCAATCCAAACATGGCCCCGGCAGTATCCATGGCGCGGTGAAAACCAAAAGCCAACCCGCGCGTTTCTTTTGTAACCGAATCCGCCACCAGCGCATCTCGTGGTGCAGTTCGGATTCCTTTTCCCACACGGTCTGTCCAGCGCACGCCGGCGATTGTCCCCCAGGTGTTGGCATAATAGAAAAAAGGTTTGGTGAAGGCCGAGAAAGCATAACCCAATACAGCCAGCCATTTTCGACCACCCACTTTATCCGAGAGCCAGCCTGAAAATAACTTCAGGATACTGGCTGTGGCTTCAGCTAACCCTTCAATCAAACCAATAATCGCAGTTTGTACACCTAACACATTGGCCAAAAAGAGAGGGATGATGTTAATCACCATCTCACTGGAAACATCCATAAAAAAGCTGGTAAAGCCTACCGCCCACACATTGCGGGGCAATTTTTTTATTTTTGCAATCGTATTGTCTTTTTCTTCTGCCATGCTACCTCTCAATATTTTGTATTCTTTGGGTGAGCTTATTCATCCCTGGTCTCTGAATCAATTACTGGACCCGGATCAAAGCGCATTTTGCTGTTGTGATCTGAATCTTCGTTGTTGTAAACTTCATCAGCGAATTGTTGGAAGATTTCCTGACATTTTTCCAGCCACTGATCAGCTTCTGCTGCATGTGGACTACCCAGAAAATCACGGTTTTTCACCTTCACCAGCCAATTTACCAGCTTGTTGAGATCTTGCTCGTTCTCTTCAAATTCGGCGAAACTAAAGTTCTTGCGCTTGGTTTCCTTTTCAATCTCAGCCAAAAAATCTGCGCACTGTTCCTTGAATTCTGCATATTCTTCTGCGCGGTCCTGATGAAAACGTTCCAGAATGCTTTGTTCCGTGGCTTCATCAAATGCATTAGATAAAAAGGTTTTACTGCTTCCGCCAGATTGAGTGACATAGTCGCTCATTTCCTGCATCATTTGTACAGAAGAGTCATTATGCGGCAGCAGCCAAAGCCCATTATCCAACCCAATCGCACCAGCAGAGCGCATCCTGCGCCAAATTGTCACCCGCGGGCTGGACGGTGTGGCTGGTAACTGTGGACAAAATAGTAACCATTGATAATCCATAACATCTCCAAATGTAACACTTATTACATTTTACTATTATTTTTCGTTAAATGCAATAAGTGTTACACATATAAGTGTTTTTTGTCAGTAGCGCAAGATGACAAGAACTTATATAATTAAGAAGCGGCATATTATGGGGGGAATCAGTACAGATTGAACACTGATTGAAAGTTCATTACAATATAGCACTTTATAATGATTGTTGATGACGGGATGTACTGTCAATTGTTTTTCCAGCAACCGATATCTTTTACCGACAGAGGAGTAATTGCATGAAGGATTTAGGATTCGCTTCAAAAATCGCAGCACAATACAATGATGTTCCCAAGGAAAAATGGAGCGATTGGCGCTGGCAGCTCAGCCATCGTTTGAACTCTGTTGAAGATTTTGAGCAAATTCTGCAACTAAGCGAAAGTGAAAAAAAGGGGCTTTCAAAATCCGATCTGTTCCGGGTTGATATTACTCCTTATTTTGTTTCATTGATTGACCCGAATGACCCCGATGACCCCATCCGCAAACAGGTAATTCCGCTGGAAGGTGAGATTGTTCCATTTACCGGCATGATGGATGACTCATTAGCAGAAGATCGTGATTCACCAGTTCCCGGTTTAGTTCATCGCTATCCGGACCGTGCCTTGATGCTGGTAACCACGCAATGTGCTTCATACTGCCGCTATTGCACGCGCTCACGCATTGTTGGCGATCCGATGGAAACATTCTCCAAAGCCGAATTTAATGCACAAATTGAATATCTGAAGCGCACACCGCAAATCCGCGATGTGCTGCTCTCCGGCGGGGATCCATTGACCCTAAAACCATCCATCCTGGAGGAATTGCTTACCCGTCTGAGGGAGATTCCGCATATTGAAATTATCCGACTAGGCACCCGCACACCAGTATTTATGCCCATGCGTGTGACCGATGAATTATGCGACATGCTCTCTCAATTCCATCCATTGTGGATGAATATTCACGTCAATCACCCCAACGAAATTACAACAGAATTGGCTGAAGCCTGCGATAAATTATCCCGTGCTGGTATTCCACTGGGAAATCAGTCGGTACTATTAGCCGGCGTAAACGATTGTGTGCATATTCAACGCAAACTGGTGCATGATCTGGTCAAAATCCGTGTGCGTCCATACTATCTCTATCAATGTGATCTGGTACCAGGTGCCGGACATTTCCGCACCCCGGTTTCCAAGGGCATTGAAATCATTGAAGGATTGCGCGGGCACACCTCAGGATATGCAATACCCACGTTTGTGGTGGATGCACCCGGTGGCGGTGGAAAGATTCCCGTAGGACCAACCTACTTAATCTCACAATCAGATCATAAAATCGTATTACGTAATTATGAAGGATATATCACAGCATACGAGGAACCAGATACTTACCAGAAACACGACGTTAAAAATTGTCAATACTGCCAGAGCAAACGTCAGGAGTTAGGTCAAAGCGGTATACATGGTTTACTGGAAGGTGAATCTTTTGGTATTATTCCACAACATTTCCTTGAAACACACAGCCGCAGTGAAGAACAACACCGCTTGCGAGGAGATGCCAGTAAATGGAAACCGCTGGGTATTGGATCAGAAGAATAACAGGCATATTATCACGATTTGCGGTAATATAGAATTTGAGTACAAAATTTGGAGGGTATTATGCATTACCGGCGACTTGGGCGCAGTGGTTTAAAGGTCAGCGAACTTTCACTGGGCGCCTGGATAACTTTTGGAAACCAACTGGATAGCAAACTAGCATCAGATTTGATTAACACCGGTTTTGATCAGGGAATCAACTTCTTTGACAACGCCGATATTTATGCCAATGGTCAGGCTGAAATCATGATGGGAAATGCCATAAAAGATCTACCGCGTGAGGCATTGGTGCTGAGCAGCAAGGTCTTCTGGCCAACCATGCCGGGACCCAATGGCCGCGGACTTTCACGCAAACACATCATGGAATCCATTCATGCTACGCTAAAGCGTTTGAATACAGATTATATTGATCTATATTTTTGTCACCGCTATGACCCTGATACATCGATTGAAGAAGTATGCCGAACCATGGATATCTTGGTTCGACAGGGAAAGATTCTCTATTGGGGCACTTCCATGTGGGAAGCTTCACAAGTTGCCATGGCGATTGGTACGGCCAAACAGTATAATCTGATTGCACCGGTTGTCGAACAACCTCAATACAATATGATTCATCGCAACCGTGTGGAGATTGAACTGGATCCACTGGTAAAAGAATACGGACTGGGATTAACCACCTGGAGCCCATTATATTTTGGTTTGCTTTCCGGTAAATATAATGAAGGTATTCCGGCTGGCAGCCGCGCCACTTTGGACGATGTGGCATGGATTAATGACGACATCACGCCTGAACGGATTACAGTGATTCGCAAATTGACTGCCCTGGCGCAAGAAATGGAAATGACCACCGCACAATTGGCCCTGGCCTGGATTCTGCGCCGCAAGGAAATCAGCAGTGTTATTACAGGTGCCACCCGGTTGGAGCAATTGGATGAAAACCTGATGGCCGCCGAGATGGTTGAAAAACTGACAGACGATATTCTGGAAAACATTGAAACCATTATTGAAGAATTTAAAAAGCCCGCATAAGTATTTTCAGCTAATGAAGTAAAATCTCTGCTATAAGACGCCGTACCAAGTAGGAAAAAATGAGGTTGACCCATATCAGGGTCAGCCTTTTTTATTTTTTCGTTGGGTTCAACCCAACCTACATTTATATTGTCCAAATGGACAATGTCCATTTGGCTATTGGTGGGATTGGTTGGTACGATGTGCGTGGATAGAAAACTGTATATCATGATATAAGTTCAATCAAGTTTTATTCAAAAAGCTATTAATAATCAAGTACAAATGGAGAAATCAACCATGAATGAAAATAAATATAGTATCTGGTCTATCTTATCAAAAACAACTGTGATTCATACCATTACCTATTTTCTAATGGGCATCATTGCTTTTACCTTATTCAACTATACCGAGGAATTCGCCAGTGGTGCATTGTCAGGCTATATGCGTCCGACCGACCATCCGATGGTGATGGCGGGTGTCCTTTTCCAACCCCTGCGCGGTATTCTTTTTGGTGTGGTTTTCTTTTTACTGCGAGATATTTTATTTTCGCGTAAAAACGGCTGGCTGATCGCCTGGATTATGCTGGTGTTTGTCGGGATTCTCTCGACGTTTGGTGCCGCCCCAGGATCTATTGAAGGTTTTGTTTATACTAAATTAGGCATCTCGCAATTTGGCTTAGGCATGATTGAAGTGTTTGGTCAGGCTTTCTTGTTATCCGTCCTCACATATCAGTGGGTGAATCATCCAGAAAAGAAATGGCAGGGTTGGGTTTATGGCATTGTGTTTGCTATTGGATTGATATTACCAGTGATGGGATTGTTGGTGACACAATAGATGTTCTGGAACCAGTAAGGATAATTCATAACCGTAGGGATAATTCATGAATTATCCCTACGGTTATGTGGCGGGGTTTGCCTCTCGCCATTTTGACGAAAATTATCAATTTGTAAAAGATATATGAAATTTTAAAATATCTGGTACTTGGAAAGTGTTGGGGTAAACCGGTAGTTTCCGGTTCAACCCAACCTATATTTAATTAACTTCGCAATACTGCCTCTAATTCACGTTCCAGCAAAGTGATAACCTTGCGGCGAATTTTTTCCACTTCAGTTACCGTCAATGTACGATCAGGGGCCAGATAAACCAGGCTGTAAGCCAGGCTTTTCTTGCCTTCCCCGATTTGTTTACCGCGATAAATGTCAAACAACTGCACATCATAAAGCAGTTTACCACCCGCTTTACGAATGACAGCTTCGATATCAGCTGCAGCTACGCCTTCATCCACGATAATCGCCAGGTCTTCATAGACCGGCGGGTACTGCGGCACGGCAGTGATTTCAAAACGATCGGGCAGCACATTCAGCATCATTTGTAGATCCAGCTCGGCTAAAATCACCGCGCTGTCGGCTACATCAAAGGTCTGCACCAACTGTGGATGCATTTCACCAAATACCCCAATGGATTGCCCATCCACCAGAATCTCGGCGCATTTGCCAGGATGATACGTTGCCTCTTTGGCCGGGATAAACTGAACCTTCTCGGCATGCAGCGCATCCAGAAGACTTTCCAGAATGCCCTTCATGTCATAGAAATCGATCATTTCATCCAGTTTCTGATCCCAGGCCGAGGGCAGCCGTTTCCCCATCATGGCTACTGAGAGTTTCAACGGTTCCTCTGGTAATTTTTCACCTTCCACTGGCAGATATACGGGACCAATTTCAAAGATGGCCTGACGTTCAGCCAGACGGGCATTGCGCTCCAGTACTTCCATGATGCCGGGCAATATTCGCCGGCGCATGACCACACGATCCACGGTGATGGGATTGATCAAGGTTACATAGGGCTGTTCTTCCTGCGCTGCATCCGCCGGAATCAATTTTGCTTCACTTTCTTTGGAAGTCAGGCGATAGGTCATCACTTCCTGCAAACCCATTGAAACCAGTAAATCACGGACATGCTCTTCAGCTTCCAGGGCATAATTACCGCGTTGTTTGGGCAGACTATCCGAAAGGCGCGTGGCTGCGATATTATCGTAGCCATACATACGCGCGATTTCTTCCAATACATCCGCTTCACCGATCACGCCTTCGCCAATATCCAGACGATGTGGGGGTGTTTTGACGGTCAATGTGCCATTGGCTACATCACATTCAAATTCCAGACAGCGTAATAATTCAGCGATTTCCTCGGCAGTGCTTTCAATACCCAGGAAACGGTTGATTTTTTCAATGGTCAGGGTAACCACGGAATCTTCGGCAGGATTGGGATATTCGTCAATCAGCCCCTCTGAAACTGAACCACCGCTCCACAAAGCCATGTAATCCAGACATTGCGCGACACCCTCGGAGCACAATGCCGGGTGAATACCGCGTGAGAAGCGATAGCCTGCCTCTGAGCTGATGCGCGTTTTGGCAATTGCGCGGCGCACATTGATGAAGTTCCAGGAAGCACCCTCCAACAGCACAGTTGTGGTTTTATCAGTAATTTCACTTTCCAAACCACCCATCACACCAGCCAGACCCAACGATCCGGCGCTATCAGCGACTACAATCATCTCAGGTGAGAGGGTATGGGTGACATCATCCAGGGTGGTAATTTTTTCACCATCTGCGGCGGGGCGAGTAATGACGGTGGGTACCTTACCGCCAGCTCGCTTGACTAATACATCATAGTCATAGGCGTGCAAAGGCTGACCAACTTCTAACATAGCATAGTTGGTGGCATCTACCACGGCGTTAATCGGACGCATCCCGCTCAGGCGCAATCGACGCTGAATGAGATAAGGACTGGGAATTTGTTTTACGTTTTCAATGAGACCCGCCACAAAGCGCGGATTGAGATTGCTATCGTCAATTTGTATGACAGCCTTGCCCTGCACAGCAGGTCCACTGGCTTTACTTTTGATCTGCGGTTTACGCATGGGTAAACCCAATACTGCCGCCACTTCACGAGCAACCCCGACAACGCTGGCGTTACGGATCATATTGGGCAGAATCTCAAATTCAAAAACGGCGTCGCCCATGTAATCCATTAGCGGCATACCCACGGGGGCATCCGCGTCCAGATGGATAATACCTTCGTGTTCGTCGGAAATGCCCAGTTCCTTCTCGGAACAAACCATGGAGTAGGATTCCACGCCGCGGATTTTGGCACGTTTCAGTTTGGTTGTTTCACGGCCAGGCTTGTGACCATCATACAGCACCGCACCTTCTTTGGCATACGCCACCATGATAGGTGGATCCAGGGGACCTTTTCCTTTATAAGGATACAAGTCCGGGGCACCGGTGAGCACAACATGTTCCACTTCGCCGTCGAACAATTTACACAGTACCAGGCGATCGGCATCCGGGTGCGGCATGACTTCGTCAATTCTGGCAACCACGAATTTATCGCGTGCCCATTCCAACCCGGACATTTTGAATTCACGGCGTTCCATTTGCGGCATTTCCATACCCACCACGCTGATGTTTTCAACTTCCATACCGGTTCGGGTGAGCAGGCGCGCCAAATCAATGATCGACAGATCAATATCTACATAATCTTTTAACCAGGAATAAAGTACTTTCATAGGACTTAAAACTGCTCCAGGAATCGAATATCATTCGACCAGAAATAGCGAATATCTTCAATTTTGTTCAACAACATGGTGATGCGTTCGGGACCCATGCCTGCGGCAAAGCCGGTATATACATTGGGGTCGTAACCGCCATTCTGCATCACCACAGGATGCACCATACCGCAGCCCAAAATCTCCAGCCAGCCGGCGTGTTTACAAACCGGGCAGCCTTGCCCGCCGCAGACGAAACATTCTACATCCATTTCGGCACTGGGCTCGGTGAATGGGAAATGATTGGGACGGAAGCGCGTACGAACTTCACGGGCGAACAAGCGGTTGACAAAATCCTGCAGGGTGCCTTTCAGGTCACCGAAGGTGATATCCTTGCCGATAGCAATCAATTCCACCTGATTAAACTGAATTTCGGAACGCGCACTGATCTGCTCATAGCGATAGCACATACCGGGTAAGATAGCGCGTACCGGTTCTGGGGCATTCTCCCGCATAACATGAATTTGTCCTGGGGAGGTGTGCGTGCGCAATACCACATCTTCCTCGGTGGTGTAGAAGGTGTCCCACATGTCACGGGCAGGATGATAAGGCGGCATGTTCAGGTATTCAAACGTAAAAGCATCTGTTTCCACTTCGCGGGAACGATAGACCTGAAAACCCATGTCACCGAAAATTTTATAAATTTTTCGCAAGGTCTGATTGGCAGGATGTATGCCGCTGCGCAGCGGTCTGCGTCCGGGCATGGTTACATCCAACACATCCGATTTGAGGGTGTGTTCCAATGCGGCCTGCTTGATACCATCCGATTTTTGCTGAAAGGCATCTTCCAGCGCAACCTTGACCTTATTAGCTTCCTGGCCCACCTGCGGGCGCAGTTCTGCCGGTACTTTGGATATCTGGCTGAAGACCTGCATCACAGCAGATGAACGGCCTAAATGGCTGACGCGCCAGGCTTCCAAAGCTTTTTCATCCTCAACAGCCTGGAGCACATCCAATGCCTGTTGCTGAATACCCTGAATTTCCTGCAGGATATCTGTTTGTTCCATAAAACCTCCGACGATGATTACATTCAGTATATTAATAAAAAAAACCGTCCCTGATAAAAGGGACGGGGAGACTCCGCGGTACCACCCTTGTTGACTGCAAGCAGTCCACTCAGTCCAACGGCTTATCAAGCGATTGGTTGTCCGGCTAACGTTGGACTAATTCGGCTCACACTACCGTTCCAGTGGAATTTCCCATGAGCAACTCGGGAGAGAACTTCAAACGTCTTTTCCTGGGCAGGCGTTTCAATCTGTGCACCTGCTTCCCTGTCAGTTCCGGACGGTTTACTTTTCTCCGTCATGGTTATTTTGTATTGCCTTTATACTACCAAAAAGGGAGGAAATGTCAAGGGGAAGGTGCGGGAATAGTTGGATAAGGGGGGATAAAAGACACCTCCATTTCTCCAAAAGCGAAAAATTGGGAGAAATTTTAAACAGAATTAATGATGACAATTTGGTAAACAATCTGTTTAAAATGAGTTTATTAAAGTCTCCCCTAAAATTCGCTTTTGGAATTTTGGGGGAGATTTAGAGGGGGTGGGTACGCCGGCTTAGAAGTATGTGAAAAATTAAAGAGATTTCTTGATTTGCGTTCTTCACCCCACCTAAATCACCTCGACAAGCTCGGTACGGCGCTTCCCCATTTATCCAAAAACGAAAAATAGGGAGGGCTTTAAAAATCAATTGTTTGAATAATCTCCTGAATCACCCCTTCAAGATTATTCATTACATCATTATTCCAGAAACGTAATACACGATAGCCCTTGGATTGCAGAAATTCCGTGCGCTGTGCGTCATACTCTTTTTGCTCCAAGTGCTGACCACCATCCACTTCGATGATTAGTTTCTTGGATGGAGAGCAAAAGTCTACGATGTAGGGGCCGATGGCGTGCTGACGTCGGAATCGGATGCCGTTGATTTGCTTAAAGCGAATTACCTGCCAGAGGGTTTGCTCTGCTTTGGTTTGAGCTTTGCGTAGCTCACGGGCAAAGCTGTAGGTTTGAGGGTCGGTGCGGCGGTGCATGGTTATCCCCTTTTTTTAACTATTATAGCAATTTCCAAGTCTACCCTGAAATCCAAAAAGCGGGTTTCAGGGGAGACTTAGAGGGGGTGAGTATTTCGGATAAGAACGATGGTTATTATGTATGGCAATTACTGTTTCGTGCATTAAACCACCAATGATGAAAGCATAACAAAATTTTTTCTACGATCCCTCACTGACCAACCACCCTTTCGCAACTTCCGGATTATTGAAAAATTTGACCGCAATAGAAAACTTAACCCCCAGTTTCTTCTCAATGCGGTGATAGCGCTGCTTATCCTTACTGGACATGCCAACCAGCGCCAACTTGATGATATGCGGCTGCAGGCGGTCCATGCTTTGCAGAAATTCTTCCAGAATGGGTTCCGTGAGCTTGGTTTCATAAAAATCCACCCAGACTGGTATTTTGATATGCGGTTTTGAGAGGAAGGCTTCTTCCTCTTTCATTAAGTTAAGCAAGCCGCTTTCATTGGTAGCAAAGCTACCGTATTTCAGGCAATGCAATTCTCCGTTCCTATGATAGTAGGGAAAGGTGGATCCACCCGGGGATGTTTGTGTGCTCATACCAATAGTTACTCCGCAATCGGCTGCTCATTGTCGGGCAGCCCCTTTCAAGGCTAAAAAAATAAATTTCCTCTAGCCTTGCAACAATTCCTGCAATACTTCACGCGCCACACCCGGGTCGGCTTTACCGCGCATTTCGCGCATTACCTGGCCTACAAACCAACCGATCAGGGAATCTTTACCAGCACGGTAGCTTTCCACTTCTTTGGGGTTATCGGCTATCAATTTTTCGCACACCGTACGGATGGCAGAATCATCACTAACCAATCCAAGACCTTCTTCTTTGACAACCTGTTCGGGGGTTTTACCGCTTTCCTGTACCTTACGCAGGACACTCTTGGCGGTGGATTGATTGATCTTCTTTTCATCCAGCATCTTCAACATATCAGCCAATCCCTGCGGGGTTAGTTTAAGCTGTTCAGCGCTGATACCTTCATCATTCATCATCCGCGATATGTCGTTCATCACCCAGTTGGAGACCTTCTTGGCATCTCCACCATAGGCTTTGATTGCCGTTTCAAAATACTCGGAGAGCACGCGGTCAGCAGTTAAAACTTCAGCATCGTAAGTGGGTAATTCATACTCAGCTTCAAAGCGCTGGCAGCGTTCCAACGGCATTTCAGGGAAATCCTTCAACATGTTGGCGATCTCTTTATCGCTCAGCTTCACTTCCAATAAATCCGGTTCCTGGAAATAGCGATAATCCGCGGCGGTCTCTTTGGAGCGCATCTTGCGCAGTTCACCGGCATCATCGTCCCATTCCAGTGTCCAGGGGCGTACTTCTTCACCCTTCTCGGCCAGTTTGATCTGACGCGCGATTTCCTTAACGATGGCTTCTTCAACAGCAGCAATCGAGTTCACATTCTTGATCTCGGTTTTCGTGTTCAACACGTTACTGCCCTTCTCACGAATGGAGACATTGGCATCACAGCGCAGATGGCCCTTTTCCATATCCGCCTCGGAGATACCCAGCCAGCGCAGCAGTTGGCGCAGTCGCGTCAGATATTGCGAGGCTTCTTTGGCTGTGCGAATATCAGGCTCGGTGACCATTTCCACCAATGGTACGCCGCAGCGATTGAAATCCACCTGCATTTTGCCATAAGCATGCTTCGATTTCCCGGCATCTTCTTCCAGATGCAAGCGGTTGATACCCACCTTGCGGGAATAAGCTTCGTTATCGCCTTCCGCCGGTATGGGTACATCCAGATATCCGCCCAGGGCAATCGGTTTAAAAAACTGCGAAATCTGATATCCCTTGGGTAGATCAGGGTAGAAATAATTTTTGCGGTCAAATATGGAAACATTCTGTACATCGGCGTGCATGGCATGCGCCAGGATGACGCCTTTCTCAGCCACGGCTGCATTGAATACAGGCAGCACGCCGGGCAATCCGGTACAGACCGGGCAAACATTGCTGTTGGCTTCTGCTCCCCATGAATCTGCCTTGCAGGAGCAAAATATCTTTGTATTGGTGTTCAACTGGATATGTGTCTCCAGTCCGATTACTGCTTCATATGTTGTCATATGCAACCTTCCGTATCTGACTTTCTGTCTGCCTTACGGCCTGGCAAAATTGGCAGTGAAATAGTTTTTATAATAACTATCAGCACAGGTAATAAATCCTATGCCAATCTCGGTGTAATTTGAGTTGGTCATATTGGCGTAATGAGCATCACTATTTACCCAGTAATTAAATGCCATTTGCGGCGTACCATTACTTCCCGATCCGGCGTAAATATTCTCACCCACCCAGGAGTAGGAATATCCGGCAGCCGCCACACGTGAAGCCGAAGTGGAGCCGTCCAAACCGGTATGGCTGAAATAATTATTACAGGCCATATCCTGTGAGTGTCCGCGGGCGGCATTACCCAATAGTGCATTGCTGCCATAGGGCGTTAATCCCAGTGAGGTTCGCAAATCATTGATTAGCCCAATCAACGTACTTTCATAACTGCTGTTTCCGTTATACACACAACTGGAGGGTACCGAAGTATTTGTGCTGGTACGCGTATTCTCCATCACGGTAAAGGTACTGGTGTTGACTGGCGCCAGTGTGTAGGTTGAAGTGGCCGGCATATTGGTATGCGTCCGGGTTCGGGTAATACTGGGCGGCAGCATTGTTCTGGTACGTGTTGCTGTACGGCTGGATGTTGCCGATGGTTTTGTGGTTGCTGTTGAGAGCGCCAACGTACCGCTTTGTGTTTTACTGGGTGTTGGCGTTATTGTCTGGCTTATTACCACGGTTTGAGTAATAGTATTGGTCAACACTGTGCCGGTTACAGTTACCGTCTGTGTCAGGCTGGGCGTTCCTTCCCCAGGAGTCTGGCTCATCAGGTTTACAGTTGCAGTCATCGTTTCGCTAGCCGTGCTGAGTTGCTGTTCTGCTGCAGACGTCAGGCCAACCTGTCCGTTGCTATCCTGAATGGGTTGAAAAGGTGTCAGTGTGCTGGTTAACTGCACTTCTTCCACTGCAGCCATCTGCCATCTGGGCACGATCTCAATTGTCTTTCCCTGCCAGGGAATCACAATGGTTTGCCCTTCACAAGCAGACAGCAAGACAGCCAGCAGCAAGCCAAGCAGAATAAATCGGAAAGGAATTCGCATTGAACGATGCATCTGCCGTTTCAAATGACTATACCTGTTCCTTCAGTACAAGCGGACGTTCTGCACGCCAGGCTTCATTTTCTGTGGCGATCTCATATTGACGGGCAAACTGGAATAACGATGCTTCAGAGAAATCCTGTCCCAGGAATTGAATACTGATTGGCAGGCGTTTTTCATCGAACCCGGCCGGGATTGCAATGCCCGGAATACCGGCATGATTGGCAGGTACATTGAACTGATCCGAGTACTGCATCATCACAGAGTCGCCGTATATGTCTCCCATCGGGAAGGCACTGGTCGGCGTCGTGGGTGTCAGCAGACTGTCCAGTTTATACTTGCCTTGCATATCAAAGACCACGTCAAAATCATTGCGGATCATGGCACGTACCTGCTGGGCACGCTTGTAATACTGTTCGCTGTATTGGGCGGCGCTGACATACATACCCATTAAAATACGTAATTTGGGCTGCAAGCCAAATCCTTCCCCGCGCGAGCGGCGGTACAGCTTCTGCAGGTCATCTTCATGATGATCAGTGCGATAGCCGTACTTGACCCCATCAAAACGGTGCAGGTTGGAGGCGGCTTCCACGCGGCTGATGACAAAGTAAGCTGGAATACCATAACGGGTATTCGGCATAGGCACATCTTCCACGATCTCGGCACCAGCTTTGGCCAGTAGTTCTGCTGCTTGCATCACGGCCCGTTTCATCACATCCGGGATGGGGTTTTGCAGATACTCGCCCGTTTCAGGGTCAGGGTAAGTGACCATGAAATAGTCCGGCGATAGGCCGATGCGTTTACCTTTAATCGAATCCTCAATGGTCTCTGTATATTTGGGTACAGGGCGGGTTGTGGCGGTACTGTCGCGGTGATCCGCTCCAGCCATGGCTTCCAGCATCAGGGCGGCATCACGGGTATTGCGTGCCACCGGACCGGGACAATCCAGCGAGGAGCCGAAAGCAATCAGCCCATATCGAGAGACACGGCCATAAGTCGGTTTGACACCCACCACACCAGTGAACCCTGCCGGCTGCCGAATGGATCCGGCCGTATCAGTACCTAAAGAAAGCGGCGCTTCACCGGCTGCCACTGAGGAAACACTACCGCCGGATGATCCACCCGGAACACGGGTTGTATCCCATGGATTACGCGGGGCAGGTTGAAAAGCAGTCGATTCATTGGAAGAGCCATAGGTGAATTCATCCAGGTTAACCTTACCCAGCATGACGCCTCCGGCGGCTTCCAGCCGTTCCACGGCGGTTGCCGTGTAGGGTGCCACAAAATTCGCCAGAATTTTAGAAGCTGCGGTTGAAGGCGTACCTTTTACACAAAATATGTCTTTTACAGTAAAAGGGACTCCGGCCAGGCTTCCTACTTCTTCGCCTTGCTGAATTTTCTTGTCAATTTTGGCAGCCTGTTGCCTGGCACGCTCAGCGGTCAGGGTAATGAAGGCGTGCACTTTTTCTTTATCCGCATCCAGCAATTGATCCGCTGTTTCCCGAATTGCACCCGGACGGCCGTCCACCGCCTCAATACGCTGCAAACAGGAATCCAGCACTTCAACTGCCGATACTTCTTTCTTGCGGATCAAATCCGCTAACTCAGTTGCTGATTTATCACAGATTTGCATAATTTATTCCAGTGAAGTGTGGGGAATATCTGGCACGACAATGGTGCCTTCGTCCATCTCGGGCGCCTGGTCCAATATGGCCTGAATATTATCAAAGCGCTTCCATTCATCTTTGCGCAACGCTGCGCGGGTTTCATCTGGCATCTGCACACCGTGGGTTGTGCGCGGAATACTGGCATCCAGCGGAATGGCAATCAGTTCATCAATGGATTGTAGTTGTTGATTTAATTCCCTGCGCAAATACTCGGCTTCCTTCTCTGATAAATCCAGAGATGCCAAATCAACCAGGTGCGCAAATACATCAGGGGAGATTTTCTCACTCATCAATACTGCTCCTGTAACATATAATTGGTTGCAATGCTGCAAACTCTATTTTACACTGAACACGAGAATCAGGGTCTTGATTGCATCCCCATCGTTATTTTTTAAGACCCAGGTTGAGCTGTAATTACCTGCATCATATGGTGCGACCATATCTACAATTAAGGTGATGGTTTCACCATCATCAACAGACTCGGAAAGATTGTATGATTCCGGACCGCTGCCTTTCACTCCGCTTTGATATTCATAATAGTAGCCGGTGTTCCAATCATTGGTACCGATATTTTTTACTTCCCAACGTAAATCAAAATCGTTACCGGTGTTCATTGAACTACCATCCACCGGTGATTGACTGATTTCCTGAGCCTGATCTTCACCCGGCGTATAGGTCATCGTAGCTTCTAGGGTTATGGTCGGGGTTCGACTGGGTGTTGATGTAGTGGTAAAGGTCGGCAATACAAATGATGTGCTGCTGGGGTTAGGGGTTTGTGTTGCTGCTAAAGTTGAAGTTGCTTGAAAATCTGGCGTGGATGTCCAGGTGGGCGGCAGCTTTAACAGGGTCGCAGTAGAACTTGGAATGATAACCTGGGGGATTTCAGTGGGTGGTGGAAACATATTCAGGCTGCTGGTAGGATTCGTGAATATCATAAACATCACTGCAGCTACAGCGCAGGTTGATAACAATCCTAATACTGATAAAACATCCCAGAAGCTACTTTTCATTATCACTCACTAAATTGCTTGATACTTCATTTAACTTTACCATAACTGCTTATATTAAGGGAAGTGATCAGGTTGCAGTAGAAACAGGGGGTTGAAGCAAAGAAATCTGTGTGTATGGTAAAAATGGATTCAAGATACGATGTAAATTAACAAAAATCATCGTCATCGCGGCAGTAGTGCTCTAAATTATTAACAAACCCCAAACGGATAAAGGATTCCAAAATCGATCGTTCATTTTGTTCTAGTTCTGCACGAATTTCTAGTTCACGGTCCTGGTACTGCCGTGGTAAGTGTCGGCGTAAGTGTGACAGTAGGTGTTCTGCTCCGGGTAGGTGTCTTGGTAACCGTTGGCGTATTGGAAGGTGTAAATGTATTGGAAGGCGTAAACGTATAGGTGGGCGTTGGTGTAAACGTGGCTAATTGAAAGGATGTGGATGTTGGCGGCATCGTCTGGGATGGAGCTAATGTAATCGTAGCATCGCCTTCACCGCCTGGCGTAGATGTCCAGGTTGGTGGTAACTTCAACAATGTGGGTGATGAAGTTGGAATCGCTACTATATCGGGCAAGCTTGGGGGGGGAAACGGATTCAAAAAATTATTCGGGGAAACAAATATACTTGTAAATACGGCACCCAATAAACATATTGAGAGTAGTCCAAGTATAGATAGTACATCCCAAAATGACATCTTCATGCCATAATTCTCCTTTGTTAAAGGAACTCCGCGCCCTCTTCTGTCAGTATAGCGCATTTTTTTAGACTGTCAAGCAACAGCAATCAACCTGCGTTAGTGTCCTATACGCATGATATTTAACATTATAAAGGATTTAGAGCGCTGAGAGATAGTTAATTAAACCGCTAATTTTTGAGGGAATATTAAGAATCGACTATAATGGGTAGGTTATCTATAGCAAAACAAGGAAGCTTTATGGCAAACAACACACAACCCAACGCTGAACCCATTAACCAAAAAAAATTTCACTTCCGCAATGTGCTTGCAATCTCAGCCGCGCATGCCACACATGATACTTACACAGGGTTTCTACCGCCGCTATTACCCATCATAATCGAGAACCTCTCCATCACCAAAACCACAGCCGGTTTATTAACCATTTTCATGCGCATCCCCTCTTTATTTCAGCCATTGATTGGTTATCTAGCCGACCACTACAATTTACGCATCATTGTTATTTTAGCACCAGCCATAACCGCAGCCTTAATGAGCATGGTTGGCGTAGCCCCCAATGTAATTGTTGTGGCACTTTTGGTATTCCTGACCGGGGTCAGTTCTGCGTCCATTCATGCTGTTGCTCCTGTCATCACCGGGAGATTGTCCGGCACCAATTTGGGCCGTGGGATGAGTTTCTGGATGGTTGGTGGAGAATTCGGCCGTGTGCTGGGTCCCTTGATGATTGTCTTAGCGATTGAGTACCTCACACTTAAGCATACTCCCTGGGTTATGATCCTGGGATTAATCACTTCTTTAATGTTGTACTTTGTGCTGAAAGATATTCCGGTTGAAATCAAACCAAAATCAGGTGCCAGTACTGAAGTAAAAGCTGTTCTAAAGAAAATGGGTGCCTTCATGCTGCCAATGATGATTTTGCTTCTCCTGCGCAGCCTACTGTTTTCCGGCACCACAATGTTTTTGCCTACCTTTTTAATTGAAAGAGGCGAAGGGCTCTTTTTCAGCGGAGCTGCTTTATCAGTGTTGGAGGGGGCCGGAATTATCGGTGCGTTATTAGGCGGCTCAGTTTCAGATAAATGGGGCAGGAAATCCATCATCACATTTTCGATACTGTTCGCCCCGCTTTTCACATTTTTGTTTTTGCGCTCAAGTGGTTATTTCAGTATGTTGTGGCTTGCTTTGCTTGGCTTCAGTATGCTTTGCATTACCCCACCAATTATGGCCATGGTGCAGGAAAATTTCAAAGAAAATCGCTCCCTTGCCAATGGTTTATTCATGGCATTGAATTTCATCACTTCTTCCATCGGTGTCTTTATTGTGGGAAAAATCGGAGATAATCTGGGGTTACAAGCGGCCATCGGTGTTGGCGCAATTAGTATGTTAATCAGCCTGCCGCTGGTTTTCTTCCTTCCTAAAAGTAAATAATCTACTTAATCTGATTTTTCTCGGCTAACTAGTATAATTAAACCAGAATAAACTTTTTTGCATGACTATATGGGAGAACAAGTCACATGAAAAGACAAACATCTCACCTTATTGGATATAGCATATTAGCACTTATTTTATTAATGACCATGGCTTGTGCTATCGAGGGTCAAATCCCGGGAAACAATCAAGACCTTGCGGCAACGCAGGAAGCACTGCAACAAACACAGGTAGCATTATCCGTTGAACAAACGCTGGCTGCCATGCAGCAGGGTGATCCGGTACCTTCTGCGGAAGCAACGGGCAATATTACCGTTGCTCCTGAACCAGAAACCACACCTATTAATCCACTATGTGATAGCGGTATTCTTGTAAATTTTGAAGATGTGTCATTTTGTTATGCACCTTCATTGGCCAGCGGCGTAAACAGCATTATTGAACCGCAAGAAATAAGTGAGATGAGCGAGAATTTTAACTCGCCGGAACATATTTTATTTGAGTTCCAGGGTTATCAATTAACCCCCACATTCCATGAGCCTGTGATTCATATTTACCCAATTCAGGCTTACACCAGCATTAATCCATTCACGCAGGACAGGATCAATGAACTTCAGACATTGCTTTCACAAAAACCTGAAACCCCGAATAATATTCCCTTCTTACCGCAATGGAATGCTGGCCAGATGTTTAGTACACAGAAAGCATATATACAATTCGCCAATGGCGAAGGCATCCGTTTTCTAACCCAATATGGACAAAGCTACTGGCCCATCAATAATGAGGATCTCTTTTACACTTTCCAGGGTATTACCAATGACGGTCAATACTATATATCCGCCATATTACCCATAAGTAATCCTGAACTGCCCGCCAGTGGAGAAACCTGGCCTGGCGATTTAACCCATTTAGGGGAGACCTATGATGTCTATATAGAAAACATGAATATCTTGTTATACAGTCAATCCGATGACAGCTTTGCACCGACGCTGACATTATTGGATGATATGATCCGGTCCATATCCATTAATCAATAGGAGTTTGTATGCTGATTTATCACATCATTCCCCAAAATGACTGGCGAGATGCTGTCGAACAAGGCAGCTACCAACCTGAATCACTTGCTTCGGAAGGGTTCATTCATTTCTCCAAAAAAGAACAGGTTATTGATACTGCGCATCGTTATTATCATGGCCGAACGGATATGCAACTTCTACAAGTTGATACAGATAAAGCTGTTGCTCAAGTAAAGTTTGAAAATACGCATGGTGGAGAAGAATTGTTTCCCCATTTGTACGGACTGCTCAACCTGGATTCCGTCACCAATGTATATGAATTAACACCTGATCAGAATGGTATTTTTTCTTTGCCCGCAAGGATAGAAAAAGAGTAGTTTTTATCATCTGATTAAAATTAGAGATATATATGAAAAGAACCGAACCGTAGTATGCGGTTCGGTTTTCTGATTAAAATCAGGTAAAATGAAAATAATTAACAATTGAAAAGAAGCATCACTTACTGGTTATATAGGAGGAAATTAATGGAATATCGTAATCTTGGTAAAACAGGGGTAAAAGTATCTGTGATCGGTTTGGGCACAAACCGTTTTGGTTCAGAAAAGATGCCCCAGAATACCGTTAATACCATCATTGACATGGCCATGGATCATGGTGTCAATCACCTGGATACCGCCAATGTCTATCAGGGTGGCGCCTCGGAAACAGCCCTGGGCAACGCCCTGAAAGGCCGCTGGGATAAATTTTTTCTGGCTACAAAATTCTTCTTCCCAACTGGCGATGGTCCCAATGATCAGGGAGCTTCACGTTATCATATCAGCAATGCCGTGGAAACCAGCCTGAAACGGTTACAGCACGAGACGATTGACCTGTACTATATTCACCGTTGGGATGAAAACACACCCATTGCTGAAACCATGCGCGCGCTGGATGACTTGATCCGCATGGGAAAAGTCCGTTATCTCGGTGCATCCGAGTTTGCTGCCTGGCAATTAGCCGAAGCCAATTTACTGGCAGAGTTTAATAACTGGAGCAGTTTCAGTGTACTACAATCTCATTACCATATGCTCGAACGCAGCGTAGAAAAAGAAATTCTACCTTACTGCAACAGTCATGAGGTCGGTTTCATTCCATTCTTCCCATTGGCTGGCGGATTCCTGACCGGGAAATACAAACGCGGTAAGAAGTCACCCAGTGGCTCTCGTGGTGAGGACAGCACATATGTACAGGGATACTTCACCGATGAATATTACTCGATCATTGAAAAACTGGAAACCTGGGCCACGAAACGAGATTTCAAACTGAATGAGCTTGCCATTGCCTGGCTGGCATCCCAACCAGGAGTCATTTCCGTAATTACCGGTGTAACCAATGGGGACCAATTGAAAATGAACATAAAAGCCGCGGATTGGCAGCTCACCTCGCAAGAGATCGATGAAATAAATGGTTTACTGGAAAATTAATAAATATTCCTGATTTAATGGTATTGTATTTAAGGAGATCATGAAATGATGGAAATGGAAAAAGATCAAACTCAAAATCATTTGTCCAGGGCTCAACATTTCTTCTCGCAGCTAACCCAACAGGTTCTTCCGCATGCGGAAGCCATGATATTACACATTGATGACCCGGAAGCAAAAAAAACATACACCCAAGAAAAGGAAAAACTGATTGCATTAATGAGCTATGGATGGATCCTGGCTGCAAGTATGAATGATGATCAGCATCAATCCTATACTGAAGCCTGGCGGGACCGCCTGGATAGTACCGCAAATGATATCGATTATTCAGCCAAAGCAAAAAAAGAAGAACTGCTCACAAATCTGAGTGGTAAGATGCGCGAATATTTGATTACTCAGCTTTTCTCAGATGACCCCATAGCATTTGCGCAATGCTGGTTTATCAATATTGTCAGCATGGATGGCACCTGGAAGTTTTTGGCAGATGTACTGGAAAAAGAACAATATTCCTGGCAGGATTTTAAAATGCCCTGATCGCTTAAAATTATTAAACATAAAAGCTGGCAGATAAATAACTGCCAGCTTTTTTTTATATTTGACGAATTCCTATTCCAGCATACCAATCGCTTCGTGTACTTCATGGATGGTCTGATCGGCGATTACACATGCTCGTTTGGCACCATCACGTAATATTTCTTCGACATGATCTGGGTCTTTGACTAATTCAGCTCGTCGTTCACGGAATGGCGTAAAATACATGTTCAGGTTAGCAGCCAGTTTCTTCTTGCAATCCACACAGCCAATACCGGCATTACGGCATTCTGCATTGATTGATTTTACATCTTCAGCAGAAGTAAATATTTTGTGCAAGGAGAAAACATTACACACATCCGGGTTGCCCGGATCATTGCGACGCATACGCTGCGGATCTGTCACCATGGTCATCACCCGTTTTTGTGTTTCTTCTGCGGTTGAAGCCAACTCAATATGGTTATCCAGGCTTTTGCTCATTTTTTGCACGCCATCCGTGCCCAATACCTTGGGAATTTCGGTGACCTTCATGGCGGGTTCAACCAATACGTCTGTTTTGTAACGGAAATTAAAAGAACGTACCACCTCACGCGTAAATTCAATATGAGGTGCCTGATCCACACCCACTGGCACCAAATCAGATTTATACAAGGTAATATCAGCAGCCTGCAAAACAGGATAACCTACCAGTCCGTAGTTAATATTCTTGGGTTGCTGTTTGATTTTATCCTTAAAAGTAGGTAACTCAATCAGTTTGCCGTAAGGCGTCACCATGGAAAGAATGGTATGCAATTCCATCACCTGCGGCACATGTGATTGCACAAACACAATTGATTTTTCGGGATCAATACCGGCTGCCAACCAATCAAAAGCCATTTCGAATGTGTTTTGTTTTAATCCAATGGTTGCATCCATTGTTGTCAACGCATGAATATCCACGATGCAGTATACACAATCGTAATCTGTCTGTAATGCTACGTAATTCTTGATAGCTCCCAGATAATTACCTAAATGTTGGCGACCGGTTGGACGGGCACCAGAAAAAACACGACCTTTTTTCGGACTCATTGCAGCCTTCCCGTAATGATGTAGTGATTTTCTACAATTATTGTAGTGCCCAAATTATAACAGTGAACCCAACTTTTTGGTAAAATGCAGCTATGACTCAATCATCGCTAGAAATTCATATCCCCTGGAGCAAACGCCTGTTTGATCTTCTGTTAACCATCCCCTTATTAATCATCCTCTCGCCCATTTTATTGATTTTGATCATCATTGTGGCAATTTTCATGGGTAGACCGATTTTCTTTCGCCAACAAAGGCCTGGTTTTCAGGGAAAAATATTTACCCTCTACAAATTCCGCAGTATGCGCAACGCCATCGATGCGGATGGTAACCCACTGCCGGATGTACAGCGTTTATCCTGGTTGGGAAAATTTTTACGGGCCAGCAGCCTGGATGAGCTGCCGGAATTATTTAATGTCTTGATGGGTCAAATGAGTCTGGTTGGCCCTCGTCCATTGTTGATTGAATATTTACCCCTCTACTCCCCGGAGCAGGCACGCAGACACGATGTATTACCCGGTATGACCGGTTGGGCACAGATTAATGGCCGCAATGCCATCAGTTGGGAAAAAAAGTTTGAACTGGATGTCTGGTATGTGGATCACTGGTCAATTGGGTTGGATATAAAAATACTCTGGCTTACATTTTTCAAAGTGATTCGCCGTGAAGGCATCACTCAAAGCGGACAGGCCACCACTGAATACTTTACTGGTTCAGCATCGGATGCTAATTCGGAGATTGATACTCAGTAGCGATTAACCCCATTTCCAATTCCTCTGCCATCGCATTAAAGAATTGTACAACGCCATCTCCTGCCAGATTCGAATTTACATTACTCAATTCAAGCTGGGCATAGATTTCCCCTACGCTATTTCCTGCTTGAATATCCGGCCAAATCGCTGATAAAGTACCGCTCAGATCACTTGAAATGGTTGCTGCCCAACGATCCCGTACTGCATCTGGCGGATTGCCAGAACCAAGCATCATCAATCCATGGTCGGCCATCATGGTATAAATGCCCGCATCAGTGATGCTGCCATCGATAAAAACAATATTCAGCCGGTTTTCTGCAATCCCCTCAAAACTGCTATTCCAAAGTGCGGCGGGTGAATTCGCTGGTAAGTTGATTACCAATGGAAACTGCAAATAAGGCGGCACGATAGGTGAACAACGTCCGCAAAAATATCCACCCCCATTGTAATAAGCCATTCCTGCTGCATCACCCAAAACAGTATCTGAGGCAATCATGCCAACACCACGCCAATCATCAGAGAGAATCATTGACAAATATCCGGCAGCAAAATAGATATGTTCAGGGTTTGAACGAATCACTGTCAGATTTTCAGATGGCTGCAGTGCTTGATTTGTAATCACTACAAATTGTGTGTTCGGATGACTGGCAGCAGCCGCGCTAAAATCATAATTCGGTGAATGCACGACCACAACCTTCATGGCATCACTAATCTGATTACTATCCAGCGAAAGCATTGATTCAAAAGGAACACCCATGCCTTCCGCGAGTAATTGCGTTGTACTCGCCAGGTGTTGTGTCTCTTCATTTTGTACACTACTGACCCATACAACCCGCTCCGGTTGCGGAGTGGCTGTTGGCGTTTCTGGAGGTTGTGTAGGTACTATTGTTACTTCGGTGGTTGGTGTAGCAGTTGGCTGTGTTTGTCCACCCTGACAGGCTGATAACAGCATCAGAGAAACCAATGATATAAAGAGTAAGAGGGAACGATGTTGAATTCTCATCATAAAGCTAATTTTACTCTACTACAACGAATTATTGGGAGTGTATTATAATAAATGAATGATTTCCCTGCACATTCTCGGAAAAGGAAAGGTTCAGATTGAACATGTCGTCTTTGACGTAAATGGAACCCTGGCTCTGGATGGCAGGTTGCTGGACGATATCCCGGATAGAATACAAACCTTGAGAAAGCAAGTGAAAGTACACTTAATCACTGCCAATACACACGGAAAACAAGATACAATAGATAAAGCCCTTGGATTTCCGGCTGATCTCTTAACCCCCGGAGATGAAGTGCAGCAGAAAACCAGATTTGTAGAAAATTTAAATCCGGATACTGTAGTCGCTATCGGACAAGGTGCCAATGACGCAGGTATGCTGCACATAGCTGCCATCGGTATT
The DNA here is from genome assembly GCA_016838895.1 of Chloroflexota bacterium. Classification (GTDB taxonomy): domain Bacteria; phylum Chloroflexota; class Anaerolineae; order Anaerolineales; family Anaerolineaceae; genus UBA5203. The sequence goes on along the minus strand of JAEKNU010000018.1, from coordinate 30,182 downwards.
GGCATATTATCTAAAGAAGGCATTGCCAAAGAAACCCTAATGGCAGCCGATTTATTGTTGCCAAACATCTATGCAGCTTTTGATTGTTTAGAAAATCCACAGCGGCTAGTAGCGAGTTTAAGAATATGAGTCTACCAACCAGCGAACCACTCGAACCTCTCGATCCAAATGAATTGCCACCTGCTCGACGCAGACGCATGAAGCGCAGAATCATCCCCAGCGATTCAAGCGACCAGGCCCAATTCATGGAAGAAATCGCCCGGCGATTAATGCCCTCTTCCGATTTCTTCATGAATATGATTTTGGCTGGGGTGACCTTGATGGGCGCCACCTGGATGGACTCCCCTGCAATTTTTGTCCTGGCAGCAATTCTTGCTCCCTTCCTTACTCCCATTTTGGGCCTCAGTCTGGCAACCGTTGCCGGATCGGTATCTTATTTCTTTCAATCTATGGGGAGCTTTTTCATCGGGAGTGTACTTATCTTTTTGGTAGGGTTACTGGCTGGTTGGGTTATGCCCACCGATATGTTTACCAGTAATATACACAGCCAATACTTTACTCATTTCTCTTTCCCAAATTTTTTACTCCTTTCCATCAGCACGATACTGGCAGCCACTTTTTTAGTAAAGGCCAAAAATGCGTATCCACGCGTCGCCAGTGTTGGTATGGCGTATGAAATAATTCTCCCGGCTGGTTTAGCCGGATTTGGTTTATCCAGCGGCCAGCCTGGTCTTTGGCCGGATGGCATTATCGTCTATTTGGTACATCTTTCCTGGGCAGTATTAATCGCTACCATTACAATCAGCTTTTTAGGATTGCGACCGCGTAATATTTTCGGCTACACAGTAAGTTCGACCATTGCCTTAATCAGTGTAGCAGCCTTTATTGCACTTATCTCTGTTGGAACTGCCTGGACCACACATGTCGCACTTCCTTCACCAACACCTAGCAACACCCCCAGTCCAACCATGACATACACCCCATCCCATACCCCCATACCGCCGACAAGTACAATTACACCTACCAATACATTGGTGCCCTCAAAAACACCCAGCTTAACCCCAACGTTGGCACCTACGCAAGTTTGGGCAAAAGTCAATGCCGGTAGTGCAGATGGCGCATTCGTCCGAGAAGAGCCTAATTTACGCGGTACACTGATATCAAGCTTATTGAATGGTATGTTGGTTGAAATCTTACCCGATGTTGTCGATAATCAAGGAACCACCTGGGTACATGTTCGCACTTTGGATGGCCAAGAGGGTTGGATGGTGAGAGCACTGCTCATCACTGCCACCCCCAAGCCATAGTTATTAATAGTTTTCAACAAATTCCACCAAATTTTCGATAGGAGCTAACAACACATGCCTATAAATTTCGGTACTGATGGTTGGAGAGCCGTCATCTCTGATACGTTCACTTTCTACAATCTCCGCCTGGTCACCCAGGCCATCGCAGACGCTGTCATTTCGCCCAGCTGGAACAATGGGGGCGCAAAAGATGTCGTTGCTGATGATCATAAGATGGTCGTTGGTTTTGATACTCGTTTTCTATCCGACCGATATGCCCGGGAAGTCGCCAGAGTATTGGCCGGTAATGATTTTTCAGTCATGCTTAGCCAGGCCGATGCGCCTACCCCGGCCATCTCCTTTGCGGTACGCAATATGGGCGCCAAAGCTGGTGTCATGATCACTGCCTCACATAATGCACCGCGTTATAACGGTGTTAAATTAAAATCCACCTGCGGTAACGCCGCCTCACCAGAACAGTGTGATCGCGTGGAAGTATACCTGAATGATAATGAGCTGCAAGGGCGCGGTCCAAACCTGATGGATTTTCAGATCGCAAAAAATAATGGGCAAATTACCACCTTTAACCCCATACCTGCCTATCATGACCATTTACGCAATTTGATTGATATGGATGTAATCGCTGACGCCAAACCTCGCATCGTGATTGATTCCATGTATGGATCCGGTCGTGGTGTAATCCGTGGCATTTTACAGGGCACGGGTTGCGAAGTGGAAGAAATTCGCGGTGATCTGAACCCCGGATTTGGCGGCATCCACCCTGAACCGATTGGACATTATCTGGATGCACTGGCCACAACCATCAGTATGGGCAAAGGTGATTTTGGTCTGGCTACCGATGGGGATGCCGACCGTATCGGTGCCATGGATGGGCGCGGAAACTTCGTCGATCCGCACAAAATTATGGCATTGGCGCTTAAGTATCTGGTAGAAGTGCGCGGATTAAGCGGCGCAGTTGTACGCACCATTTCTACTTCCCGCATGCTGGATCGTTTGGCATTGAAATACGGATTGAAACTGTATGAAACGCCCGTGGGTTTTAACCATATCTCTGATTACATGCTCAACGAAGATATTCTCATCGGCGGCGAAGAATCTGGTGGTATTTCATTCAAAGGCCATATTCCTGAAGGTGATGGTGTGCTGATCGGATTACTGCTTACCGAAATCATTTCCTATTACCGCACACCTCTATATGAATTAGTAGAACAATTGCTAAATGAGGTTGGCCCGGCAGTTTACAAACGCAAAGATATGCGCCTGAAGCACCCTGTTGCCAAAGATGCTATGGTGCGCAAACTAAAAAACAATGCACCTGCATCTATCGGTGGCGAGTCCGTTACTGAAATCATCGATATAGATGGCATCAAATACATCCTCTCCGATGATTCCTGGCTGCTCATTCGACCATCGGGTACTGAACCGGTATTACGAGTTTATGCGGAAGGCCGTTCCCCGGAAATGGTAGAAGCCTTAATGGGTTTTGGTCAGGAAGTAGCTTCTAATGTAGCATAGTATTGAATTATGATTTATCCAGTAAATAGCGGCTCCATGTGAGTCGCTTTTTTGTTAAACAAAACAGCGGCCCGTATAGAGCCGCTGTTGCATTTATCATTGAAACTTACGCTACCTGTCTGGAAAAGCGCCCATTTCTAAAACAGGAATGATCAATCGATCAACAGTTTACGAAGATGCAGCAGTACGTAAACGCCTTACGACAAATACCAAACCAATTAATAAAACGCCCATGCCAAACAACGAAGGCAAACCTACTTCATCCGCAAAACCAGCCGTCGGTAAAGCTGTTGTTGTTTGCCCATCCGGCGTTCCCGTTTCCACGCTGCCGCCAGCAGCCAGGGTAAGTAAGGCGGCCACGGTTTGCGTCCTGTAGGTCAGATCACCGCCTGCAGCAGCTTCCATTTCTTCGGCTGCCATAGTCGGTTCTTCAGTTGCAGTTGGGAAAACGACTACCGGCGTATTGGTCGGTTCTTCAGTATCTACAACCATCGTTGCACTGGGGGTCTGTAATAATGCCTGTGCCAGAGCCATTTCGGTGGCAGCTTGAACAGTCATTGTATTTTGCGCATTGATTTGGGCAGCCTGTTGTACCTGCTCACTACGCTGTTGAGGATAAATCACCAGCATATAAACTGCCATGGCTGCAACAATTAATAGCACAAAGACACCAATCACACCAATCGCAATCCAGAAATTTCGGTTGCTGCTTTTGGGTTTTGGCGCTTTACCGGCGGGCTGATCGTCCTCGTAACCCTCGAATGCATCAAAATCTTCAAATAAATTATCATCAAAATTAGACATAGCGCTTCTCCTACTGCATGTTCAGGAATTGCTTATTCCAGCAAATCCAGATTTTCAAGAGGTACCGTAATTTGTTTTTTATCTGTCAATTGTATCGTAGCGGCTCGCGCTAAAATACCATTGGACAATTTCACTTTACCCGTATGAATACGCAGAATTTCACCAATCTGTCCCTGATTTGGATAAGACAGGATACGTACCATTCTGCCAGGTTTTAAACTGAGTACGTCATTCGGTTCTTCTCCGTCTGCCGGTAATGGTATAAATGCTTCCGGTTTACTGCCCGTTAATTCATTTGGCGGGTTGGCAATCAGGTTTAACTCCCGATTAACGTTCGTATTCAGTATCTGATATGCTGCAAGATTCATGCCTATGTTACCAAATCCATCCGTTAATAGTACAGGAAATTTTAAATCCATTGCCATCGGAATTAACGCCGCGGACATTGTTCCCAAAATTAACCCACGTATATTCATACTGGCCAAATTTCGCAAAACATCAACATGTCGCAATGTTCCTGCAAACAAAACTGCTCCTCGCAAATCAACGGATAAAAACTTCGGATCCAGTTCTGAAGATGCATCATTTCCGATCTGCATTAACAATCCGGATCCACTCTGATGATTACCCCAAACACCCTGAACCAGCGCACCTTGACATTGAATAACAGCGCCGCTGCGATGCATCACTTCAACAACAATGCCGCTGTAACCTGCTTTTAGCTGCTCGCGCCTGCCCTGTACCTCTAGTATCACTTTTCCGCCAGAGATAACAGCTACAACACCATTCATGGGTGCTCGTACCACACGATTAAATATGCCGCCGGTTTCAGCAATAATATCGCCTTCTTCCAGCCGCTCACCTAATTTGCAATTTAGTATTTTTGTAACTTCTTCTACTTTCTTTAGCTGCAGAGCCTGTTTTACATCCACCAATAAATGATGATCATGCAAATTGGTTTGTGCAATCACTTCACTACCGTTTACTTCCTGACCGGCAGATACCAAAACCTCACCCGCATGCGATAGTGTACGCTTTCGGGTTATTCTTACCAAAGGTCGAATGAGTGTGGGTTGTTTCGCTAACATACTTGTTTTCCCAAAATACTTATTGCAAGATTTCTACCAATGTTTATGTCTTTAAAGCATTCTTCCAGGAGAGTAACAACTCCCGGCGCTCCTGTAAATCAACAGGCAAATCGAACGGCCTACCTCGCGCATCTATCACAAGACCGCAAACACCACCAATGGTTCTGAAAGCAGCTATGCCTTTCCCAACCAAAGGATCCACAGTAGTGCGTCCAATACCTGAAACCATAATACGCACTGCCTTTCCCTGTGTGATGGGAATATGTTGAACGGTTCCTTTCATCACTTTAATGTCATCCTTTTGCCCATCTTCGGTTTCATATCGAATACGCACAACCGGCTTTCCAATTTTTTCATTACTAAGCGGACAAATCACAGTTCCTAAATTTAAAAATGCACCCGACTCCAGAACCTGTACAGGAATCGCCGGATGTATCTTTGCAGCAGTACCCAATGTGCCGGTGATGCCGTTGGTATCTAGTGTTACAGTCGTTATACCCACGGGTTGAATACCATCCAACACCATCAGTAAACTATCTGATGGATGAGCAACATTTCCGAAAACTGCGCCTGAAACAAGAATGGGGTCATAATTAGCTTTCTCTTCCGGCCAACGTTTCTGCATATGCGCCATCATCATCTGCAAAGCTGCTCGTGCTGCCGCCTGCTCAATATCCAATGCAGCCGTACTGGAAGGGATTTGCCCCGGTAATAACTTTTTCTGCCAGATATAGTCCTGCACTGCTCCAGGTGAAATATCATGTGTAATCCATTGATACAAGTGTTCCAGACTGGCCTTCCTGGCAATCATTGACATCGAAGTGCCCAGCCCAAAATCAAATACATCCATAATGGATTGTGTTCGATCCGCAAATGCCATTGTCGCATGGGAAGCGCCCAAATCTACGCCAAGCACACAACGCATCTCTTTACTCTCGGTACCCAAATATCGGATAATGCGATGGAAACCCATTGCAGTTGATTCCGGTTCGGTACTGCAAATCTGCGAGATTTCTTCAATACCGCCAATTTTTTTACTTTTCTGGAATAATACCATTTGGGATAGCAAAGCTTGCGCATCCATGTAGGCTTCTTCATCCAAAGAAGGCCGAATATTTTTCGAGACAGCTACCGGCGTCCAATGCTCCAAACCTTCTTTAATTTTTTCCGCCAAAGCTGCATTCCCACAATATAGTATTTCCGGTCTTTTATCTTCGGGTACCACTTTTAAAATGATGGAAATCATTTCTGCCATGCGTAACACGGAACGGCTGGCGCCCTGCTCTGTTCCCCCGGCAAAAACCACAATTTGTGGATCAAGCCGTAAAACAGTATCAATTTGCTCATCAATATTTCGTGGATCACCCACACCAATGGCATCGACAACCGTGCCATAAACCGAATTGGCGACAACTCTTAAACTGTCCAGTGAAACTTCAGATAGTAGTCCAACCAGAATCATACGCACATCAGGACCAGCGGAATAGGTTAATACCAGACGATCAATACCTATACCCTCGCCTGTTGAGGGAAACATCAATTTTGCCTGAGAATCAATAATACTGCGACCAGTTTTTTCTTCCAGTTGCGTAAAAGCTCTGTGCAAACCCTCATTGATATCACAATAGGGTTTACTCATCGTATTGGGCGCGGCACCACTGGCTATAAAACTATATTGACCCTCCACAACATCAAACAGGAAAACTCTCGTATACACTGTTCCGAGGTCAATGGCCAGCAGGGATAAGGTCTCTTTCATTGGCTTTGTTGTCATCAGCTAAACACACCCGGTAAAATTTTTTGGAAAAAATTGAGAATGAAAACCAATCTATCCATAAGAGCAGATAAAGCTGCAGCATAAACACCAGCAAATACTGCCCCAAATGTAATGGAGATAAATCCGGAACCAATCCGGGCAAAAAATTCAATAATCGGCAATCGTTTTTTATCGAGGCTTTTTGCTCTCGTCCCATAATGGAAAAAAGCCAACGAGGAAACACTGCCAATCAGGAATGTTATGCCTTCCAGGATACGATACAAAACCGTTGTGCCGTGCAAGCCAGAATCAATGGTTGTGGTAACTGCATTAACCTGCGGTATGATCGTACCGTAAATGGCGCCGCTGATAATCACCGCTGAACTAACACCGACTAGATATGCCAACGAAATATTACCGGCACGGGAGAGACCGGGCACCAATCGACTAAATAGCAAAATTGATAACACCAGACCACCCAATGCAAGAATGCGTTCACCACTCGTCCCGGATAGCAGCGGCCAGGCCAGGCGCGGTAATATAACCTGATAAATTACAATCACGGCCACATATCCTGCTGCACAACCCACAAACATATAGCTAACCAGGCGGAAGAACACGTGATCACCAAACAGATAGCTAAGCACAATCAGCGTAAGCAGCAATCCTAGTAATGTCCAAAGAAATTCAGCATTCATAAACAACGTGATCCTTTAACGCGACGTGTTCCTGCGTGGTATAGCATTACGAATGATAAAGACAACAGTCAGTAGAATAACAACAATGGTCACCAGATTCATACCAAATTGATATGAATACCATTGGGCAGCCAATCCAGTGGATTGATTTAATAATGTTCGGTAAGTATATCCCTGATAAATTCCGGCAATTAGGCCCTTTACCTGACCGGATTGCCAGTACGGTAAAATCAGCGGATAGGTTTGCGCACTGGTAATGAAGAGAATATTATCCAGGGAATACAGTGTGGATTGTTCAATCCAATTACGGCTTACATTCGCCGAATCTGTAATGACCACCACACCTGCAAAATCATTGGTGCTCTGAATATCAGATAATACCTGAGACTGCCAAACAGAGGTCGGTTCTTTTTCATAGCGGAAACCATACTTAACGCTCTGCTGCGGATAACGCACAAATTGCAGCATAGCAGCCGAACCACCTGGCAAATATCCCATATTTAATACGCGTGTTTCATAATCGCCAACATTGATTTCGGGATGTACATTGAAATATTGCAACCACATATCCTGTGCAATTTCCTCACCGATGACTGGCCCGGTTGGTAAGGTAGAAATCATGGCCACATCAATATTCTTTTCATACAATCGCAATAATAAGCCATCCATTGAACTGCGCATTTCAGCAGTATAGCCGCTTTCAAAATCCATCACTAACAGCACAGAACTATCTGCCGGAAATTGTTCAACTTCATTATAAAAAGCAATCACCGGATCACTTGCCGCAAACGGTAAACTACCAGTAATTGGCAGTAAACCACTCAATGGAAAAATCATTACAATGACTAAAATAAGTGCAAAAATGATACGCATCATATTGAACGGAATCTTTTCCTCACCAACTTTTAACATTCGATTCTTGGCTTCGCTTTCAATCATGCGGGAAAGCACTTGCATACGGTTGGATTGCCGTTCCGATAAATTGATTTGATCAGAATATACCGGGGGTTTGCGGTGCTTTGTTAACATATCACGAGCCGGCAATACACCCCTCAATCCCGCTAATGGACCTACTTTTTCAGACTGAGTCTCGCCATCTGCAGTTGCAGTCGTTAATCGTTTTTGGGTAACCAGTTGATCTGGTTTAACCTGCTGAAGCCAGGAAGGCAATTCACCTTTTTCCAAGCCTTCTAATTCCCATTGAATATTCTGAACTCCACCTGCTTGTGGTTTGGCAGGGGCAGTTTCATCCTTCTGACCATTTGCCTGCCAAACATCAGGAGAAAGCCAATTTGGTAAATCATCCCCAGCAAAAGGATGAGATTCTTCCACCTTGGCCGTCATATCTGGTTCTTCGTCAAACGTAAAGGCTGGCTTTACGGATGGTTCTGTTTCCACTGCCTCCGGTTCTAATTCAGTCAACCAAACCGGCATATCTGATGTCGGGGCAATTTCATCTTGTACTTCATCTTCATCTGCGACGCTTGCGCCGACAAGCATATCATCACCAGCTGTTAATGCTTTTGAATCTTCTTCAGCAAAACTGGCCAGCCAATCTTCCTCATCACTTACATTTGTTGCCGCTGCATCCTCTTCAGAAAGATCGCGCAGCCGGCCTGTGGTCAATAATTCAGAGGAGAATTCTTCATCTACTGTCATATCGTCAGCAGATTCTGAGTCTCCAGAGAGTTGTCGTAAACGGCCGGTATTGAGTAAATCCTCTGAGAATGCTTCGTCAACTGATTGATCTTCTGTTGTTGGCGGTTGGCCTACCATTTCATTCAAAATACCAGTCGTCAGCAATTGATCAGAGTACATCTCATCAACAGATTTTTCATCATCTGCGGAATCATCCACTGTTGGCGGTTGGCCTACCATTTCATTCAAAATACCAGTCGTCAGCAATTGATCAGAGTACATCTCATCAACAGATTTTTCATCATCTGCGGAATCATCCACTGTTGGCGGTTGGCCTACCATTTCATTCAAAATACCAGTCGTCAGCAATTGATCTGAGTACATCTCATCAACGGATTTCTCATCATCTGCGGAATCATCCACTGTTGGCGGTTGGCCTACCATTTCATTCAAAATACCAGTCGTCAGCAATTGATCTGAGTACATCTCATCAACGGATTTCTCATCATCTGCGGAATCATCTACTGTTGGCGGTTGGCCTACCATTTCATTAAGTTTACCGGTAGTCAACAATTGATCTGAGAACATTTCATCAATTGATTGCTCTTCTGGTTCCACTGCTCCTGCAGCACCTGGTTTGCCAACCATTTCATTCAGTTTCCCGGTGGTTAACAATTGATCCGAATACATTTCATCAATTGTTGGTTCGCCAGGAGATTTTTCTTTCTTCTCTTGCAAATCATCCATGAACGTAGGCTTAGGCGATGGGGAAGTTTTCACATCTTTGACAACGGCTTCAGCATGCTCTAATTGAGTTGTTTCTGGCGGTTGCTGAGTTTCTTCAATATTCTTCATCCAATCCGGAATATCATCAGCGACAGCGTCACCAAATTCCTCATCCAAATCAGTTAATGCAGCAGTCATTAACGGTGTTTCGATTGATGGACGTGTTACTTCTTCGATATCCTTCATCCAGGCCGGCTCTTCATCCGTCCCCAGATCCTCATCATCTAAACCTGTCAGCGCCGCGGTCATCAAGGGTGTACTTTTTGCAGGCGGAACAACTTCCTCAATCTCCTGCATCCATGGCAATGCAGCATCATCCACAGAGTCTAATTCTTCATCATCTAATCCTGTCAATGCCGCAGTCATCATTGTTGTGCCTTTTTTAGGCACTGCTACCTCTTCGACATCCTGCATCCAGGGTGGAATCTCTTCATCATCCCCATCATTCCCTTCATCCAGGTCGGACAACTCAGCCGTCATCATTGGTGCGGGCTTCGCTTCAGATGTAGATTCATCGATATTCTGCATCCATGGTGACACTTCTTCTGTTTCAAATGAAGTCTCACCCAAATCGCTTTTTGCCGCAGTCATTAAAGATTGTTTCTTCTCATCAGCTGGAATTTCTGTATCTAAAATCCACGGAGGTGTTTCTTCATCCTCATCATCCTCATCCAGATCATCCAAAACTGCCGTCATGATGGGTGTGCCAGGCTTTTCATCTTCTTCACGCTGTTCAACTTCTTTCAACCAGGGAGGAATCTCATCCTCCGGTAAGTCCATCCCCAAATCTTCATCATCCAGACCGGATAATTCAGCCGTCATGATTGGCATTCTGGGTTTTGTTTCTTCACGATCTGAGGGGGTCTGCTGAACCCATGGAGGAGTTTCAGCATCCGTTGTATCATCACCTAAATCTTCATCATCAAAATCACCTAATTCAGCGGTCATGATTGGCGTTTCTTTACGAACTGGTGTCGTGGGTGTTTCAACATCTTGCAACCAGGGTGGAATTTCTTCTTGATCCCCACTTTCTTCCTCATCAAGCCCGGTTAATGCGGCTGTCATCTTTGGTGATGCTGGTTTTTCTGAGGTGGCGGGCACATCTCCTTCCTTTGCTGCTTTCTCCCAGGGAGATTGCTCCTCTTCAGGTAAATCCATACCCAGATCAGCGTCATCTAAACCACTTAGTCCCACTGTGTGAGCTGATCTTCCACTTTTTAAGGTTGCAGGACCACCAGGTTGATCTGCCATCCAATCCGGTATGGCTTCATCATCGTCGGGTTGCTCAAAGATCATGGTATGACCAGGTTCTTGTGATTCCTCATCCATGTCATCAGCAGCTAATTCGCTTTCTGAAAAGAACTGAGTAGCACCTGCACTATCAGCATCCCCTTCTGAAAATGGATCATAAACTGATTCTGTTTTTTCTTCTGGTTCTGCAAAACGGGGATCAAGTGTTCGTTCCGCTGGTAAATCACCCGTATCAACTTCGCCCATCCAATAGCGAGCTTTTTGTCTACCGCCTTCTTCTTCATCCAGTTTTTGCAACCAGTTTAATACGCTCTGGGAACTATCCTCAGCCGCGGTTTCCTCATCTCCCTGCAACCAGGATGGAACTTCTTCTTCATCGCTTGATGATTCTGTCACAGAGGTTAATTTTGCTGATCTTTCTTGCCAATTTTCAATCTCAACTTCATCCATAGATGCGGACGAAGCACTATCGTCGATGAAATTGGATGGTTGTTGAGATTGCTGGGGAACCTGGGCAGCAGGTACCTGCTCTTCAGTTTCCTCATGCGATTCTTGTTCATTCCCCGGTAAAATTCGATTAAACCACTCAGTCACTCTTGGTTTACTTTCTAATAACCCATCATCAGATTCTTCATCAACTGAAAAATCATCATCTGCGGTTTCCTCTGCATCCCATGTCCTTAATGCATCTGCCCAATGTGGTATATCTTCATCAACTGCTTCACTTTTTTCTTCTTCCACAGCAGGCTGTTCATCATCCCCTTTTAAATTCCTCAACCAGTCCGGAACATCCCCCTCTGCCTGTGTATCAACAAAAGATTGATCCTCCAGTTGGATTTCATCATTCTCTTCGATCTCATCTTCTTCTGCACCATCAGAATCGGTACGTTGGTGAATATTCTGCAACCATTCCGGAGATTCATCATCTTCTTCTGTTGCAGCGGGTTCAGCGCTTGCTTCCTGCTCAACTGACGTTTCACCCTCATCTGGCCCACCGGTTTCTTCCCTAAAGGCATCCAGCCAGCTCAAACCACCGGTGAATTTCCCTGCATTTGAGGGCTTCATCGGGGTCAGACGTGCACCGCAATGCTCACAAACGGATTCATCTGCCGCATTTGGTTTTCCACACATACTACAGCGATTTTCTGCCATCGGCTATCCTTGATACGGCCTGTCCATTCCCAAAAGAATGCGTATACCGGTTACGAGACTGCCCAATGCAATCCCTAAAATTAAACCGCGTGCCCCGGCAATCGGCAGGCGTTCCAAAAATAATAAGCCTTGTCGTAATGCCGGAATTTGAGATTGAACAGGTAATCCATTGGAGAAATACAACAGGAAAAAAATCAAACTGATGAGGAATAACAATGTTGAAAATCCTCTTCGTTTGCGAACCACCTGAAACACCGCCAGTGCCAACGAAAAAGCCAGTAAAGCCAGCAGGCTGGTTTCAATCGGCATCAGAATCGAGGTTACAATCGGACGAAAATAAATATCGGCCGGTGTATAAAACACACCAAACAAGAAAGTCCCCATAAACGCAATAATCAGTAGAAAACTATAACCGTCTCGTTCACGCGTTTGGGATACTTTGCGAATATGTAAGCGAACAAAATGAACAATAGCAACCAATGCCCCAACACCGGCAATAATCACTGCCCAATTAACCAATGCCTCACGAATAGAGCTCAAGATTGGAATGGGTAAAATCGTACCCAGCAAAACCATGAATCCTACCCCAATAGCAATTGCGGTTGATACAGGAGATTTCATTTTCGATCAGCCTCCCATCACCAATTGCGCAATTTTCATAATACCACCCACCAGCATAACGCCAATTAATACCCAGCGCAGAATATCTTGCACCCACAAACCAGCATGCTGATTACGATCTTCCTGCAAATACCCCGCTACGGCAAAAACATCCTCGCCAATCAAGGTGTCTTCGGATTCTGCATAGAACACTGCCTGAGCCGGAATGGAACTGGAGGCAGGCAAAAGCTGCCCATTACTACGCCGTACTGCTTGACTCATTAATAAAGTTTCCGGTCCTAAATCTCCAAGCAGCAGATTAGCATATACTTTTTCATTACTGATAACCGAGATTGTCCCGGCTAAATAGGAAAAACGGGTCAAACCAGTCAGGCGACCCTGTGAAATTTCATATAGATCAGAAGCATTACGTTCCCGATAAGCTGATTCCAGTCCATTACGTGTTAATAAGGAAAGTGGGCCATCACCGCTGGTAGCAATCAATGGACGATCGCCCAGGGTTGCCATGCGTACAGATTTCTTCATTGTATTAAGGGCCACATAACTGGCCGCTGAATTTTTCTCTGTCAGGGGGGCATTACCCATTGAAATATGGATTCTTTTGCCAGCTTCAACCGCAGTAGCCAGTGCTTTTTTCATTTTGGTCATGGCCGTGATGGGACGTACCGTGCGACGATGCTTGATCAAATTCGGAAATGAAAAAATGATCAGCAATAAAATCGCGCCCAATAATATCAGATTGCCGGAAAAAGTACTCATTGCATCATTCATCCCAATTTCCTTCGTGCAGTAGTTGGCTGAACAACCTGCGTTCGTCAGCGTTTTCGATGGTCTCTGTAAGGATATCCCATTCCGGGCTTGAGCTGATAACCGGTTTTAACAAAACCAACCCTTGTGCAAAGACGATTGACAGTGGTCCTACCGATTTGAGGAACAGTTCAGCAGGAACATCCATATCCCAACGATGCAAGTTTCGAGCCCATTTTGCCCAAACTGATTGTTTGTCCATATTTTTCACCAGTATAGCATAGAATACCTGATCCCACGTCCATACAAAAGGCCGTAAAATTAGGTTTTTATGCGTATAACTATATCAACTTAATTGTATCATTGTTCGTGAAACCACAAGCAGCTTCCCCCGCCCTTTTTCCAATACGGAAAAATTTCTTCACAAATTTGGGCTTCGTCATCCCAGAAGGTGCTTATTTGGGATTTATAGATCGCAACCGCCTGACACCAGATTTCCACATCTGCCTCAGATAACGCGAACTGGCGCTGTTGCAAACCATCAGGCTGTGCTTGTGATCGGATTACATAAGGGAAATCCGCATAATAGAGGATTGGATATGAATCTATCAGTGCTTCCGCAGACCTGCGGACAATTTGATGATCAATATGATTTCCCAACCCCAAAGGGATACAGAGCTGTATCTGTTGCATTCTCAGTGCTGCCTGGCGTACAACCTGTGTGATGCTTTCCATTAATGCATTATCGCCAGGATGATACTCACGGAATAAATCATCATTCTCAATAATTTCTGCTTGCGAAGTTTCGGGTTTGAAACGATAGATTACATCTTGAAAATCAAAATAACTTGTGTTTACTCCCAATAATGTGCAAGCTTCCTGATCCTCTGCTTTGCGAAGTGTAATACTCTCTAAACCTGTGCCCCAACGCTGATGGATATCTTTTGCGAACGGGGTCAGGTTTGCAGCATCAAACTGACCTGCAAAAACAGTCCATATTTCTACATCTATGCCTTGCTGCACTTGTTGGTGAATCAAGCCACCACAAGAATAAACTGCATCATCCAGATGAGGAGAAAGGTATATCCATTTCATGACAAATTCAAGGAATCCAGCGTGGCATGGCGGCATTATCGGCCACCTGTATCGTAGAACCCGTGGACCAGCCCATTACCCAGATGGTTGGTTTGGAAGCACTCGATTCAAGATTATAAGTCTGATATGCCAGCCATGTGCCGCTGCTATCAAACACTGCCCCGGCATGATTGCGCGACTGTTTATTGGTCAACTGCTCACCGATGAATTCCGTCATATTGCTCACACACAATTGTCGTGAAGAGCTGTGTAAAACCGGCCGGCAGCCAAAAACCAGATCTTCTCCATTAGGATGAATGGCCAAATTATTAAAATCCATATTCGTTATGTCGCTGTCTTTCAAGTAGCGAATTTGTAATGTCCCTGGTGTAATCTCTGTGATATGAGTAACCGGAATTTTATCCTCATGCTCAGTAGCTACCAGCAGCACACGTAGTGGATCATTCAACCACAACACAGGTGACGCACCCTCGGATTTCACCAGTATCAGTTCCAGTTTCCAATTATCTAACACAAAGAAGCCTTTTGCATTTTCATCATATATAACCTGATAGCGTCCGTCTGGCGAAGGGCTGAAATACAATGGCGCGTATCGGGCATCAATTGGAACTTCTTCTATTTGGTCAGTGGTTATATTCAAGGAGAGGATACTGCTTTTAGAGCCATTGCTGAACTGGTGGAAATACAGCGCACTGGCGTCCGTTTTCCATTCCAGAGCAGAACACTGCATATCACTGCAATCATAGCTGCTTTCCAGTTTTGCAGAGCGTGTGTTATAAACCTCTACCTGCATGGCACCATCTGCATCGGTAATAATCACACCCAGCCATTTGCCATCCGGCGAAGGTTGCATATCCTGCAAGGAGCCAAATTCTGCCAGAAAAACCTCAGGCGAGCTATTCAGGCTGGACCGCATAATGGTTTCATAATCCGTACCCGGCTGATAAAGATACAACAACACCGGCTGCTGTCCATTCTTTACAAAATACAACATACCACCAAAGAGAATCGTCCCTATCATCAACAGGACCAATAATCTGGCAATGCGAGGAAATTTTCGATAAAAAATCATCAGCTTACCTCTGCTGCCAATCATGACATTAAGCTCATTCTATCCTGTTTGCTTTGTTTTATCCATATCTTAAAGTCAAGCGGATACCATGTTCAAAATATTGCTACATAGCAATGGTACTTGAACACCCAATATATTATTTTGCGGCAAATCCATCATGGAGGAACCAAATCTATCTATCTCAACTTACAAAATTGCAAAAAGAGAACAAAAATCAAAGATATTGAAACAAGAAAGAGATTTTATTCCTCGAAATGTTGTATGATATAGAGAAAGAAAAACAATACAACAACGTAAAATATTCTCAAAAATGGTTCCATGTCCGTTATCCGTAGACCATCAAAACTACCTGTTGTACTTTGCCTAACAAAAACGGGAATAGACTCTCTACGAATTAAATACCCAAAAAATATACGCCAATTCATTGAAGCATATACTTTG
Organism: Chloroflexota bacterium; assembly: GCA_016838895.1. Lineage (GTDB taxonomy): Bacteria > Chloroflexota > Anaerolineae > Anaerolineales > Anaerolineaceae > UBA5203. The sequence continues at coordinate 14,211 of JAEKNU010000018.1, read as the reverse complement.
CATATTTATCAATTGAACCCATTCCGGGGATTAACTGGAGAAATACTTGGTGGAAAATACCTCATTAAAAATTGTTTTTGTTAGCGAAGATCCCAATATTCTTGATTCAGTTGGAAAAATAGTAGAGCGTACCTTTCCAAATACAATCATTCTAACCAGCACAGATGAAAATAATAGTTTCACGCTAATCAAATCAGAAAGCCCAAATGTAGTGCTGCTTGATATAAAAATCAAAAACCCTGATGCAATCACTTTGTGCAGAAAACTAAACAATGAAGCAACCACAAAATCAATTCCTGTCATTTGCCTGATCTCCCCTGAAACAGATCAAGCTAGCCTGCAACAGGCTGCGGATGCTGGCGTTGATGCATTTCTCTCATGTCCTTTCATAGAGGTTGACCTTCGTACACTGATCCGGTCTTTAACAAAAACTGATCAGCAATCCCGCATACCAATCGACAATCAAGATTTTTTCTATCAGAGTATCCTGCAAACCACGAAAGATGGCTTTTGGTTATTGAATACCCAGGGGAAATTTATAGATGTAAATGATGCTTATTGCAGAATGCTCGGGTATACCAAAGAGGAGCTACTGCAATTAAGTATTCCTGACTTTGATGTCGTGGAAGATGCTGAACTGGCAGCGGTACATATCCAAAAAATAATACAGAATGGTTCTGATTTATTTACTGCACGTCATCGCAAAAAAGATGGCAGCATATTTGATGTGGAAATTTCAGCAACTTTTTTGAATATTGATGGAGGGCGGCTTATCTGCTTCTGCCGTGATATCACGGAACGCAAACAGGTGGAAAAAGCCATACTAGACAATACTGAAATGTTTTCTCAATTTATCCACCATTCCCCTATTTATATATATATAAAAGAAGTAACCCCAACCTCTAGTAAAGTATTGCATGCCAGTGAAAACTTCATTGATATGATTGGTATCCCCGGTAGTGAGATGGCTGGAAAAACCATGGAGGAATTGTTTCCGCCTGAATTTGCTCAAAAAATCAGTGCCGATGATTGGGACGTGGTTTCCAAAGATGGAATATTCCAGGATGAAGAAATACTTAACAACCGTACTTACACATCCATCAAGTTTCCAATCCAGCAAGGGGAAAAGCATCTTCTGGCAGGGTATACCATTGACATTACCAAACAAAATCAGGCCGAGGAGGCCTTGCGGAACAGCGAAGAACATTTTCGCTCCATTGTGGATAACTCTGATGCAGGATATTTCTTCATTGATTGTGATGGCATCATCCAGGATGTAAATCAGGCCTGGGTACAATTGCATCGCTATGATTCAGCGGATGAAATTCTGGGACATCATTTTACTGAAATTCAAAAAGTTGAAGACATTGAAGCGGCCAAAGCATTTGTTTCAGGCATCATGGAAAATGACAGCCGCTATCTAAAAGGGGATTTCAGTCGCAAATGTAAAGATGGCAGTATTGGCTACCATACCTTTTCCGGCCGGCCGGTTACAAAAAACGGAGAGGTGATTGGTATTGAGGGTTTCATCATTGACACCACCGAACACCGCTCAGCCATAGAAGCCCTGCGTATGAGCAAGGAACGTTATCACCTCATCGATGAAGCCAGCCAGGATTCCATTTACAGTTATGATCGGCAAAGTCGTTTTACCCATGCCAACACAAACTTGTGTAAAACGCTGGGCTTAAAGCCTGAACAGATCATCGGGAAAACGCATGAAGAATTGGGGTTTCAGAAAGCCTTGTGTGATGAGTGGGCAACGCTTCATCAACAAGTCTACGATACCAATGCTACAGTAATTGCTGAAACAACCGGATCGGTACCAGATGGAACAATCCGATGTTACGAAGTCGTTCTGAATCCCATGCATGACGGAAATGGGGAAATCATCGGCATTGCCGGCACCACCCGAGATATAAACGAGCGCAAATTGGCCGAAGCCAAAATCAAGGAACAAATAGAAGAGCTGCAACGCTGGCACACCATCACCATGGGCCGAGAAGACCGCATTTTGGAGTTAAAACGGGAAATAAATAAATTGTTACACGATGCTGGAGAACCAATCAAATATGAAAGTGTAGGGGAAGGATAGAGGTTTTGATGTAGAAATTCCCTGCATTCAAGCATGATTTTCTAACTTGTGATTTGCTCCAAAACTCTTTACATGTGTCATCGCGAACCTGATGGCGCGGAACTATGAGCACTTCAATGGGTGAAGCGATCTCCCGACCAATTTGGCGTACTGCCCCCACGCCGATATTGGGTGCCAACAATGCAGCACCAAAGCCCAACCCCAGCATCACCACCCACATAAAAGAACCGTCGAAGGAAAAGAAGGTCACGAAGGATTCAAACGGCCAGTACAGGGGAAAGAGCAAGGTATAAAGGATGGTGTTCGCCAGCCCGATCAGGGCGCCTGTGGCGGTGTTGGAGAGGGTTCGTTTCATGGATTTTAGTATAGGGGGTTTGGGGGTGGGATGTCAAATAAAGATGAACTCAATTTACAACTTTCACTTTCCCTTTTTGTTCATCAACAGTCGCTTTGTAAAATGGGCCGTTTTGACCAGCATACCAGATATTCCAATCTAATTTTCTTCCATCCGATAATTGCATAATGATTTCACAATAAGGATTATCCTGTACGTTTTGGATATCATTGCTTTCTTTATCTCCAATAATTTCCAAGGCCTTTGTTGCATTTACATTAATATTCTCCCAAACAATAGAGCGCGAATTCTTATCCAATTCCTCCCTAGAATAATCATATCTTTCACTGATCACAATTCCTTCTACAGGAAGAAGATCAATCAAATATCCTTCTACATAGTATTGACTACCATCCCAATTTGAACGTTCGTAATAATAGGCTGCGTGTGTATATCCATTCAGTCCCTTTTTACAATCATATAGATAATATTTAACCTCTACCAAATTCCATTTTTTTATTAATCCCCCATGTCTATAATCAAGAAAAGCTTCGGAAAGCTCTATCATCTCCTGTTCGTCTGTAAATTCGCCTGTTGAAAGTATTTCAGGAAACATCGGTTCATAACTAACAACTTCAGTAAAGATGTATTTCCCTTCGGCTGTTTCTTGTTCAACTTTATAAAATATTTTCCCATAATGATCCGGAGTAGTAGATTGATCAATGTTTGATATTAACAACAGACCAAATAAGCCATAATCAATGATTAGGAATATGATCACACTCACAATCATAGTAGTAACGATTGTCCCAATAAATATGAAAATTGCTGACCAAAACGATTTCCTCTTTTCCACAATCAATGATCTGCCTTAATAAAAGTATAATTATTCATTTTCATCACCATAATTGACTTTTACTTCCCCTGTTTCAGAATTAATACCAACCTTAACAAATGCATAATTGTTCGGCGCACTATAAAGAATTTGCCAGTAACTATCACTCCCGATAAACACATGAACATTCCATGATGATATATTGTGCTCTTCCCGATATTTCTTTGCACCACTATCTTCTGCCATTTGTATAGCTTCATCAATTTTGATTTTCAAATTCCTGAAATCATCCTGATCCGGAAACATTTCTCTATCGTAAGCAAACTCATATAATTTAAGCAAGCCTTCATCTTGAATAATTTCAATCTCTTTATATATACTGACCGGATAATCTCCAGTATCATCAAATTGCATTAGCTCATAGGTCGCTGAGGAAATTCTCATCAAGTCTGAACCATACCCTGAAAACTCATATTGGATATTTACAAGTTTCCAATTATCTATATTCTCATCAAGATATTCATTGAAAAATACAGGAAGAATGGAAAGGTAATTGGCCTCATTCCAATCAGACACCAATATTTCCTCGGATGGATAATTACCCCATTTACTGTCATAGTTAAAAAACAGACCTTGTTCACCATTTTTAATTGCATTAAGTAAAATGCGAGGATTGAATTTGTAGACCGTATGCTCATCATATAATCGAGTACTGGGGACATACTTACTAATATCCAAAGCAACCCAAATAAGAACCATGCAAAGCGTAATGCCGCAAACAACTCCAGCAATGATTGCAATAAGGTTTTTTTTTCCTAATTTTCTTGCCATAACACCCCTGAACCAGAAACAACGGATATCGTATAGTATAGATAAGCAGGTGAATTGGGTCAAGCAGAATGGAGTTTAGAAACCAAATCATCATATTTAATACATTTCCCCTCTTCTCCCCACCATTGACATTCCCCCCGCTTTCCATATATACTGAACAGTGTACAAGCATTACTTTTTGGGTTGAGCGACCTGCCTGGTAATGCATAAGAATCAAACAAGTTTTACTGATCGCGTTGAAGGAAGTTGGGAGTATCGGTGCACGGATTGGGTTGGGGGAAGCCATACCAGACGTCAACATACACCCAATCGTGCGGACTTCGTCCGCCCACCGCCAACAAGCTTTCCGCCATCCTACATTCTGGCGGTATTTTGTTTTAAATCCAAAAAATCTGCCTGAATACATCTCGATCAGCGGTCATTTTCAGCCCGCTTGAAGTTCATCCTCATTGTTATATCCCTTGTTACACGGCTGCTGCCGGCGCTCAACGGCCTCTGCCAAGAACAATGGAAAACCGCAAACCTGATGCAGGTGACCGGTTGGTACTGCCGTCTGCGGAGGGCAGGAAAAATAATTTATTGTAAGGAGCTTTATTTATGAACCCCATTCGAACGCTCATTATGGGTGCAGCGGGCCGCGATTTCCATAACTTCAATGTTTACTTTCGAGGCAACGCTGCCTACAAAGTGGTCGCATTTACGGCCACACAAATTCCCAACATTGACGGCCGCAAATACCCGGCCGTATTAGCCGGTGAACTGTATCCGGACGGCATCCCCATTTATGATGAAAGCGAACTGACGCGCCTGATCAAGGATGAGAATATCGAGCAGGTCATCTTTGCCTACAGCGATATTCCTCACGAAGCCGTGATGCATAAAGCCAGCCTGGTGAATGCCTGCGGTGCGGATTTCCGCCTGATGGGTACCCATACCACCCAGGTCAAATCCAGTAAACCGGTCGTTTCCATTTGTGCCGTACGCACCGGCTGCGGTAAAAGCCAGACCACCCGGCGCGTCTCGCAGATTCTGATCGAAATGGGTTACAAGGTGGCCGCCATTCGCCACCCCATGCCCTATGGCGATTTAGTCAAACAGGCTGTGCAGCGTTTTGCCACCTACGCCGACCTGGATACCCACGAATGCAGCATCGAGGAACGCGAGGAATACGAGCCCCATCTGGATAACGGCGTGATCGTCTACGCCGGTGTGGATTACGAAGCCATCATCCGTCAGGCCGAGCAGGAAGTGGATATCATCCTCTGGGACGGCGGGAATAACGACTTCCCCTTCTACGTGCCCGACCTCCAGATCGTGGTGCCCGATCCCCTGCGCCCCGGCCATGAATTAACCTATTACCCCGGCGAAACCAACGCCCGACTGGCCGATGTGTTTGTGATCAACAAAGTAGACACCGCCGATTATGGGGATGTACTCAAAGTGCGTGAGAACCTGTACTCGGTCAACCCTGATGCTGTCGTCATCGAAGCCGCCAGCCCGTTGTTTGTGGACGACCCCGAAGCCATTCGCGGCAAACGCGTATTGGTCATCGAAGACGGCCCGACCCTCACACATGGTGGTATGAAGTACGGTGCCGCCTGGGTGGCTGCGCGTCGCTTCGGTGCCGCCGAGATCGTCGACCCGCGCCCATACGCTGTGGGCAGCATCAAAGAGACCTACGAGAAATATCCAGATACCGGCCCCATTTTACCTGCCATGGGATACGGCAAATCCATGATGAAAGACCTCGAAAAGACCATAGATCGCGCAGATGTGGATATAATTGTATCGGGTACCCCGATCGATATCACCCGCGTGGTTAAGGTAAAGAAACCCATGCAGCGTGTACGCTACGAATTACAGGAAATCGGTGTGCCAACCTTGACGGATGTCTTGAAAAAGAAATTCGCCAAATAAAAGCGAACCCCCGTCCGGCGGTTAATCTCCGTCGGATGGATCAAATTGTTTTTCATCATGCAGGGCATGGTGAACGTAATTCGGAGGAAGTAAATGAAAAAAGATTTTATTGCAGTGGCAGATTATCCAGCCGAAAAAATCCAGGAACTCCTGGATTTAGCCGTCACATTAAAAACAGAGCATTTCGCAGGTGGGAATAAACCCATCTTTAAAGGGAAGGTATTGGCCATGGTTTTCCAGAAGCCAAGTTTGCGAACCCGCGTCAGCTTTGATATGGCAATGCGACACCTGGGTGGAGATGCACTGTATCTTTCTCCGAGCGAAATTGGATTGGGCAAACGTGAATCGATCGCCGACGTGGCCCGGGTATTATCTGGTTATGTGCAGGGCATTATGGCGCGTGTGTTCGCACACGATCATGTCACGCAACTGGCTAAATGGGCCAGCATCCCCGTGGTCAACGGCCTCAGTGATTACAATCACCCCTGCCAGGCCATGGCAGATGCCTTAACCGTCTACGAAAAATTCGGCAACCTGAAAGGGCTCAATATCACCTTTATTGGTGACGGCAACAATGTTGCCACCTCAATGATGCATATCTCGGCTATGTTAGGTGCAAACTTCACCATGAACAGCCCCGAGGGATACGGCCTCAGTGAGCAAGCCCTGCAGGTTGGCAAGAAACTCGCCGCACAATCCGGCAGTGAAATCCGCATCGTCAAAGATACGGTGGAAGCTGTCAAACAAGCCAACGTGATTTACACCGACACCTGGACAAGCATGGGGCAGGAAGCCGAAGAAGCTGAACGTCTGAAAGTCTTTGCCCAGTATCAGGTCAATGCCGACCTGGTCAACAAAGCCGACCCGAAAGCCATCGTGATGCATTGTCTGCCCGCCCATCGCGGTCAGGAAATCACCGACGAAGTGGCCGATGGTCCGCATTCAGCGCTCTTCGATCAAGCGGAAAACCGCATGCACGCCCAAAAAGCCGTCCTGGTGGAGGTGATGGGAGAGAACTAATTTGAAAACCCAAGATTATATTAATCTTGAAGACAAATTCGGCGCGCACAACTATCATCCCCTGGATGTGGTCATTGAGCGCGCCGAAGGGGTCTGGGTTTATGATGTCGAAGGCAACAAATACCTGGATTGCCTGAGCGCCTATTCCGCCGTCAATCAGGGGCATTGTCACCCCAGAATTCTGGAAACCTTCATTGAACAAGCCAAAAAGCTGACCCTGACCTCGCGCGCATTCCGCAACGATCAGTTACCGCTTTTTTATCAAAAATTATCCGAAATCAGCGGATACGAAATGTCCTTGCCGGTCAACTCCGGTACGGAAGCCGTGGAGACCGCCCTCAAGTTGGTGCGTAAATGGGCCTATCAGGTGAAGAAGATCGAACGGCACGAAGCCGAGATCATTACCGTGGGCAATAACTTCCACGGACGTTCCATCACTGTGATTTCCTTCTCCACCGAACCGCTCTACCGCGACGATTTTGGGCCTTTCACGCCGGGCTTTATCAATGTACCCTATGGGGATATCGCCGCCATGGAAGCCGCCATCACCCCCAACACAGCCGCTATTATGCTGGAACCCATTCAGGGGGAAGCCGGTGTGATCGTACCTCCGGCAGGCTATCTCAAAGCGGTGGCCGCACTGTGCAAAAAATACAATGTACTCTTCATGGCCGATGAAATTCAAGTCGGTCTGGGACGTACAGGCAAGATGTTTGCCTGTCAACATGAAAACGTACGCCCGGATGTGGTCATCCTGGGCAAAGCCCTGGGCGGCGGGTTCTACCCCGTGGCTGCCGTCCTGGCTGACCATGCCATCATGGGACTCTTCCAACCCGGCGAGCACGGCTCCACCTTTGGCGGAAACCCATTGGCTGCCGCTGTGGCGCGCGTTTCACTGCAGGTGCTGCAGGATGAAAACCTGATTGAAAATGCCTACGAAATGGGTGAATACTTCATGGATCAACTGGCCGAGATCCCCAGTCCGCATGTCAAGGAAGTACGCGGCAAAGGATTACTGATCGGCGTGGAATTGCATGAAAAAGCCAACGGCGCGCGGCGCTTCTGTGAAGCCTTGCAAAGCGAAGGTATTCTCTGCAAGGAAACGCATGAAAACGTAATCCGCTTCGCCCCGCCCCTGGTGATTGACAAAGCCACCATCGATTGGGCGCTGGAGAGAATCCGTAAAGTGCTGTTGATGGCGTAGAGAATTTCTATTTGATAAAAACTGTAGTGGAACAGCGCGCTGTTCCACTACAGTTTTAAATCTCAATGATGTGGTAATTAATTGGATTTTTTCCATACATATACATAGGCGACCGCAGGTCACCGCTGCACTGTATAAATTTATTTTGCATGATGAATAAAAATAACTTCCCCATTGATCCAGGAAATATCATAGGTTCAATTCTACGCAAACATCTGTTCACAGATATTTATGATCATCGGAAAATTAAGTTCTTCTGCATATTCTTCATTTGGGTTTTTGGGAGTGTGCATATTTACCCCAAACATGGCATATGAATTTATTATCTTAAGGTTACTTCATTTGGGAAAAGAAATGAATGTGGATTTAAAGTGAGAGATTAAAATAGTAGTCTCCGTTGAGGGCGGTGAGGAGGGTTCTCAACGGAGACTTTTGCCAAAGAAGGAGACATTTTATGTATGATATGCTTCAATGAAACGACGATGTTGGTATAAGGGGTTTTCGATGTGGCTGCGATGAATCTGCAATGAGGGTGTGATGTAGCTTCGATATATCTGTGATGTGAGTTCAATGAATCTGGGATGTTGTATCGATGATGTTGCGTTGTTCTGTCTCCTCAATAATAATAGGACGAATCAGTCTATTTTGCCAATGCATAAAGTCATAGGATTGACATGATATTTATCCTGTCGACAGTATACAATCAGGTGATGCACCTTTGTGCATAGCTCCTCACCATTGTCATAGTGGGTGATATTTAAGTATTCAGTAGGGTTGCCTATAAACATCTTTGATATCACTTTATCCGAACAGTGAAAACAATATACCGGTTTTCCAATGGAGAGGCCGTAATCGATTTCAAAACCGACGCCGTGTGAAGGTGTACTCACTTCAGCGATGATCATATGACATTCATTGATCCAACGCGTATCACGTTGAAAGATTTCCTGTGCTGTGCACGCTTTTTCCACAAGATTAATATCCGATTTAGTGTTCATTGCAGTGGGTACCTGCAACCCAACGCTAACATCGTTTCAGCCATCGCCTGTTTAATGGGTTGAAATTCGCGTCCGCCTGTGATTGAAAATGAAAAATAAATATTCATTCGCTTTGCTCCTCTTGTTTATTTTACTGTAAGCAATGTATATGGGCTACTTGACAATCTGATCAGGCAAAGTATAATAGTGTAGAAAGTACACTAACTAATGGAGGCCTGCTATGAGCCTTTTTAATAAACAACGATTACAGGATGAAACATTTAAACTGGACATAGATCGCATGCGCCAGGGGTGGTACACCGATAAATACTTCTTCAACATTGCCTATATGTTGGAGCAATTGGCTGCCAGCGGCTACACCTATCAAGGCAGCCGTTCTCTTTTGCCGCAAGATGTCACACCAGAGGGCATTGATTGTGGTGATATTGAGGTAGAGATGCAGTGGTTCACCCGCCGCACCGGTCATACCATTGTGGTGGGTGTGGATAAAGCCCTCAGTATGCTGCGTCAATGTACAGGCTATTTTCAGGACGGTGAATACATTAATACCGCCGACAAGTTGGAAGTATGGGCAGTCCATGATGGCAGCAAGGTAACGTATGATGGCAATACAGCGCATATCAAACCGATCATGCGTGTACGTGGGCGTTATCGCGATTTTGCCATGCTGGAAACCTCCACGCTGGGTATTTTTACCCGCGCCAGCCGGGTAGCCACCAATGTCTACAACACATTGATCGCTGCCAGCGGGAAACCATTGCTCTTTTTCCCTGCCCGTTTTGATCTGCATGAGGTTCAGGCAGCCGATGGCTATGCTTACAATATTGCGATCCAGCGCTATAACATGGATTACGCAGAAGAATTGGGACCCTTTATCTCCACGGATGCACAGGGGGATTGGTGGGGCGGTGCTGGGGGTGGCACGGTTGCCCATGCGGCGATTGCTTCCTTCCTCGGCGATACAGCGGAAGCCATGCTGGCTTTCGCACGCATTTTACCTGCCAGTATTCCGCGCATTGCCCTGGTGGATTTCAATAATGACTGTGTAAATGAATCTATTCATGTGGCACGAGCCATGTTTGACGCCTATCGGCGTTTGCTTGCCGAAGGCAAAAAAGAAGAAGCCCAACGCTACAAACTTTACGGGGTACGTCTGGATACCAGTAATGACCTGCGTGATGAATCCGTCGCCCCATTAGGTGACCCGGCCCTGGATTTGGGTGTCACCCCGCGGCTGGTCTTTCTGGTACGCCAGGGATTGGACCAGGCCTGGAAAAAATGGAATATTCCGGATGAGTGGCAGGCAGAAGCCAGGCAGTTTTGTGAGGACGTGAAAATTGTGGTCTCCGGCGGCTTTAATCCTGAAAAAATTACCCGGTTTGAAAAGCTGCATGTCCCGGCGGATATTTATGCGGTGGGCTCGTCCCTGTTTGACAATCACGGGCCGACAGTGAACGACTATACGGCGGATGTGGTGCGGGTTAAATTGCATGGCAAATGGGTTGATCTCTCCAAGGTGGGGCGTCAAGCCTGTGAAAATCCAGAACTGGAGCGGGTATGGTAAAAGAGCCAACACAATACGTTGTAACCGAGCAGCATGCAACACGCCAGAAACAATTGATCTGGCTTTTCACGATCAGTTTCATTCTGCATAACCTGGAAGAGCTGATCCGTATGCCGATTTTTCTGGATCAGCATATGCACACATATCCGGCGTTCTTTCAAAAATTCGCGGGTAACTGGCAGCCGCAATCATTCTCGCTGTCTATCTGGATACTCAATTTCCTGGCAGTGGTTCTGGCATTTGTACTCACCATAAATGTTGAAAAACGATGGGCACATCTGACAATCACATTTCTGGCCGGAATAATGATCATCAACGCCCTGATGCACATCGCGCAAAGCCTTTTTCTGGGCAGCATTGTGCCTGGGTTGGTCACGGCAGTATTTTTGATATTACCCATCAGCAGCCGATTGTTGATCCATGAACTGAAGACTGACGGTATTTCCAAAAAGGAATTGGGTATTTTGATCGGAGTGGGTCTACTGAGTATGCCGCTGCTGATCTGGTTGGTTTTACGACTATCGACTTGGCTGATCGGTTGGATAGGTTAAGTTAATCTCTCCAGGAAAAAAAAACAGGAAGCAATCCATCCCTGATGTATAATGAAATCATCACCTCACCAGGAGCCCGAATGAAAATTGATTCCCAAATTCAATGTCTGAATTTCCCCTGTATGGATATCAAGCAGGAAGTGCATCAGATCCCATCCATTGATCTGGATCCACAATCCATCCGCATGGTATTAATCTCAGAATCTGTACCGAAAAATCCGAGGGATGATTATTATCAACCTGGTAACCCGGGTTATGAAAGAACCACCCTGACCGCGTTTAAGGACGCCGGTGTGGAAGCAAAATCCATTCAAGAGTTAGTTGAAAAAGGGATTTATTTCACCAGCGCTGTGAAATGTGCCAAGACAGCCTATACCATTCAAAGTGCTACGATTAAGGAATGCTCATTTATATTGGAGAAGGAACTGGCGCTATTCCCGAACCTGAAAGTCATTATGTTGATGGGTGATGTCGCCATTAAAGCATTAAACACTATTTCGCTGCACAGGATCAAGCAACGCATCATTCCGGATGGAGCAACCTACAAAATCCGCAACGGAAAATACACTTACAATGACATGCGCGTGTTTCCATCCTATTTGCAGGCAGGCCCTAGTTTTAACATCGAAAAATCCAAACGACGCATGATCGCCGAGGATATTACCAATGCGCTGAAATTATTGGGATAAATGATGTCGAAAGGATCATTGGGGTAAATCGACACATGCTAGCAGTGCAAGTGATCTTTTTTGTAAAGTAATTTTGGACCAGCAAACAGGATAATTAAACCATTAAACATCATTAATATCATAAGTGTGATTTTCGGCTCATCTACTATCTGTGGTACAAACATCATGGTAAATGAGACCGTTGTATTGTTTGCCGCATGAAACAAAGACATCATCAGTAGGCTGCCCTTGCTGCCATTGTAAATCCAGGCGTAAATTATCGAATATCCAACCGTAGATAAAATAAAAAATGTCAGTGACATATTCGCATGTACACTATCAGTCATAAAAAAGTATGGTAAATGCCAGATTCCCCATATTAATCCAAGAAGCACTGCCGCAATAATTGGATGAAATCTTTGCTGCAACCTGGGTAGGGCAAAACCTCTCCAGCCCAGTTCCTCGCCCCAAACAACGACAAGTTGATAGAGGAATACAACCACTAATACCAATATGTGCGAGCCAGATAAATGAAATAATGGGAATGATTCATCAACAGACAGCTTACCCATTCCCCAAAAAACAAGAACTGTCACCAACATAGTAAATGCTGGGCCTGCCAAGATAATTACATACCAATACCATCTAACTCGCCAGATACGTAACGATTCGATTAACGCAAGTACACCGCTTTTCTTTTCTGAAATCGATAAGATAATGACTGCCGCGAGCGCTGGTGCAAAACTCATCATAAAAGCAATGATCCCAGGCCAGTCATGAAAAATGACCGCAGGAAATCCTGCCAGCCAGGAAAGAAAAAAAGTGAGCACAAAGAAACTAAATAGAGGATATCTAATTACAGCATCTGATATTTTTCTCATCGACATACACCTATCTGTTAGCAATATTGAAACTGTATATTCAATCCATTAAACCAGAAATTTTTCAAAATGCAAAATCATTTCAATAAATGAAAAGCGCCCAACACAAAGTCAAACCTTTGTTGGGCGCTACATTCATTTAGTATTGGCCGGTTAAATTACTTCATGCCCACATTGATCTCAACGGTATAAATTTTTTGCTCAGGTGTTAACGGGCATAACCCAATCGGCTGGTCATCCGGGCAATCGATACCCTCTGCAGGTTCCCAACCTGCAGTAATCAACATTAATGCCATATCACGGGTCATGGCGGTTAACGAGCCAGTGGGGCCGCCGCCCTGATACTGCGGATTTTCTTCCCAGCCAATATAGGCTGAGGTTAATTGCGTCACAATATCATGAGGCTCCTCAAATTGGGTGGCATCCCCCGTTGCAATGAACGTGCAACCTGAACCAGACTCGCCGGTAATTACATCCGTAAAGGGTTCCATCATCGTAAATTCAAAAGGAACATTCAGTGTGTCCTGCGCTATACGCTGTAACATTTGGCAAAACTCAGCCGATGGTGCTAAGTAATCACCATCAGTCCAATTCATGTTCATACAGGCTTCCGATGCCATGAATCCGGCAAAACGGCCATCCGGCGATGGTGGTACGCCCCACATCAAACCGCATTCTGCCTGGCTGGGAGGACGAACGTCAATGTTTTCAATGATCTCACCTGCACTAACTTCGAATAGTGCCAGGTCGAGTTCATCTCCTCGTGGAGACCCTAAATAGGTGCCCCCATCCAGTGAGTAAGCAAATACCATATAGCTGCCTGGAGAAACATAAAGTTCAAAAGGTGCTGCCAGATCACTGGCATCTGTCTGCATGGTTGCCCATTGCCCGGTATTCGGATCGAAGGCATACACAATCATCTCCGGGGTAGGTGGAGATGCCAGATGAACGGTTCCTTTGAGGATAGCAGGTTCGGGTTGTACCTCCTCCTGCGTTGTGGCACTGGGTACAACAACCTCTGGTACTTCTGCTGTCTGGGTTAATGCCACAGCAACAGCTACTTCCATCTCTGCTGATGAAGCATTTCCACCACAAGCACTTAAACCAAGGGCAATAATCATTGCGATCAATATCAAAACATAGGTTTTCATATGGGCTCCAAAATAAATTATCGATATTAGCATTTTTGAAATGTATTTTATTAGTTCTTATCCCCAGCGATATTATATAACTAAAACGAAAATCTTATAAAAAAACCTCACAATGGAATCCATTGTGAGGTTATCGTTTTTATTCTTTTACGCCTCTGCTGT
>JAEKNU010000017.1 GCA_016838895.1 Chloroflexota bacterium | reverse complement strand
AATTAGCTATTCGTTTTGAGGATCGTTGGCCTCAATGAGTTTTCAATACCATTTACACACAATTTCTGACATTCCCCGATGGAACCCAAAAGCGAGACATAATAAACCGATATGTACTTAACTTAAATCAGTTTTTCGAAGAACTGTAGTTTCAAGCAAATTGAATGTATCCCCAGCGTGCCAAATGAAAATCAGGAAGGAACTCATGCGAAAAATAGTTCTTGTCTCTTGTGTGAAAAGCAAACTGAACGAGCCGGCCAACCCGCTGTATTTGTATACAAGCATCCCATTTTTGCAACAAACTACATTATGCAACCCTGCTAAAATCGAATAGAATTTTCTCGATAAATGCGTTTAATGTAGTAGACAAAGCAAAATCAGGTTATTTTTTTAGTACTGGCGTATTCGTTTTGAATATAATGATGCTAGTAAATAACCAAAAGATATATTAATTATTTCAGGGAGTAGAAATTGGATATTCAGATCACCCCCATTGGCATGATCAAAACGCCTTTTTTGCATAAGGAAAATTGTCCAATTCAAGGAGTATACAGCCCTGAGTCTATCGGGACGGTGGAGCTATATAAAGAACACGAGGAAGGGCTGAAAGATATTGAATTGTTTTCCCATATTTACCTGATTTATTATTTTGATCAGGCCGGGGAAATTAAATACGTGCGGTCAACGTTTCTGGATGATGAGGAACATGGTATTTATGCCTCCAGGCATCCTTGCAGACCGAATGGTATTGGCCTTTCGATTGTGAAATTACTGGAGCGCAAAGAAAACATATTAACCGTTTCCGGCATCGATACTCTGGATCAAACCCCATTGCTGGATATTAAACCCTATATTCCGCGCCATGATTATATCGATGGAGCTTCGGAAGGATGGATTACAAATTTGGAATTCAGGGAGAAACCGACGGCAAGGGAATAATTTGTACAGTAAAGAGTGTGCAGGTTAGAAATATTCATCCAAAGTGTTTTTTTATTTACATCCGGTTAATTTTTATTTTGACTTTTTCTCCGGCAATATCGCTGCAATCAGCAATAAAACAAATAAAACACCGTGTATGATCGCCGGACCAATGACGGATTCCATGACGTTTACAGCGCTGGTGTATGGCTTTTGAAACAGAAAACTTCCAATGGAGGATATTGCAATGAGCAGGGTTAAGATACATCGAAATATTGTAAATCTCAATGGTATTGAAATTTTCTACTTTGATACTAAATCTAAAGGCAAGGTGATTCTTTGCCTGCACGGGCGATGGGGCAGAGCTGAAACATGGGTTGATTTTATTCAGCAGTATGGCGATAAATATCGAATCATTGCGCCGGATCAGCGGGGGCATGGATTGAGTGGAAAACCTGTTGCTAAATACACTACTGAGGAAATGGCAGCCGATGTGGTTGCGCTATTGGACGAGCTAAAAATTGAGTCCGTCTTGTTGGTGGGGCATTCCATGGGCGGGTCTATTGCCGGATATCTGGCTGCGAATTATCCCAAATATGTGGATGCGCTGGCCATCTTGGATAAGTCAGCTGCGGGTCCTGATACAGCGAGTGCGCTGCCGTTGGAAAAGTTGGAGGTGGTTGACCCCGTTATACAGCATTGGCCTTTACCTTTTTCCAGCCTAAAAGAAGCGCGCGATTTTCTCCGTACTGAAATGAACTCAGAACTCAGTTATCAATATTTTATGAATAGTCTGATGGAAGATAAAGATGGTTATCGTATGATGTTTAGTACACAGGCCATGGCTGCGAATATTGCATATTATGAAAATTGGTTCCATCTGCTGCCAAAAATAAAGTGCCCTGTAATGCTTGTTCGCTCAAGCAGCCATGAGGCTGTCGCGGATCCTGATTATGTGAAGATGCAGGCATTATTATCTGATTGTATGGCCATTGAGATGTCAACACCTGATCACAATGTTCATCTTAGCAATCAACAAGAATTCTATGGCTATTTTGATAAGTTTTTGGTCGAAAGTGGATTCCAGGCGTAAATTCAATCAAAGGTATCCTGCGCCTGAATAGCTATTTCAGTCATGACGGGCATTTGCAACATAATGGATGTTGAATTAGTAATAATCACGCCAGTCTGTTTTTCTAGAGGACTGGCGTGATAAATATTTGCCTTATTTCTTCTCCGGCAGCAGCGCAGCGATCAGCAGCAGGATAAACAATACACCATGCATGACTGCCGGGCCAAAGACGGGTTCAGCCACGTTCACTCCGGCGTAACCCAGGGCCGTACGGATACTGTCTGCACCGGCCATGAAATTATATACAGCTCCGGCGCCAGCCAAAGCGCGCAGCCAGCGGGTTTCACTGGTGTTGGCAATTACAAAAATAGTGAACAGTGCCATAGCGGCGTTACTGTAAACGGCCAGGCGTAGGCAAAGGTGGGCAAGCGGATCACTGCCAATGTCGGTGAAGATGTTTTGCGGGGCAAAAAGAAAGAGGAGCACGCCGCCCACGACCTGGGCAATTAATTGAAGCATCACTGCAATTAAACGATATTTTTTACGTGTCATAAGATTTCCTTCTCAAAATTAATATGAATGATTTGTCTGAATTATAAATAATTATACAAGAGGGATGATTTTCAGGGGTATTTATGTGGGGAGTTGTTTTAGATGGAATTGCTTTCAGACCTTCGATGTATAATGGGGATTGTTATATCTGACATTGAAAACAACAGAGGAACAACCATGACGATTGAATTTGAAATCCCAACAGCTGATCTGATGGAAATTGAAAACCATGCGGCTGATCAAAATGGGAAGATCAACAAGAACGGAAAAATCATTTTGATCATTATCGCCGCAATGTGCCTGCTGATTTGTATCTGCTCCGTGGTGTGTATCGCCACGGGTATGCTTGGCATCGGTAGCGTAGTGATGGAGAGAAAACCGGTTCATGATGTGCTGGATGAATTCATGATCGATATTGCCCGCGATGATGTCGAAGCGGCTTATGATTTATTCTCACCGCGTGCGCAACGACAAACAAACTTCTCTGATCTGGAGAGAATGAGCCAGGGAAATGATGCAGTCATTTTTGAAGGCTATCAAAGTTTGAAAGTGCAAAACATTAATATTTCTGCTTCTCTGAATACGGATCAGAATCAGCCACAGGGTAGTGTAGCGACAGTATCCGGTGTGATCTACTATGATCGTGGAGAAACAGGCAATTTCGAAGCGGTACTTGAAAAAGTGGATGACCATTGGATGCTGTTTTCAATTGACTTGAGTGTTTCACCCTCAGAATTCAGGGATATGTCAGGCTAGTATTTTTCTCTTCTATACAGGCAGGATGCCCGCAATCACTGTCAGTGGGCGGTAAAAACAATTTGCGCAACCACATATTTTTCTTTAAGGAATAACGATTATGCAAACAGACCCTATTGCAGAACAAATTAGCTGGCTGGATGATTTGATAACCCGACCGGCAAATGCAAATCTTTTTGAAGCCAAAAATCTTTTGGCGATTCACAAAGAACTCTCCAGCCGCTGGGAAAAAGAGAATCGCCTGGCATTGCTGAATGCGTTGGCGGATCAATTTGGGCAGGAAGAAGTGCTCAGGGTGATTGATCAGATTATTTTCACCAATCTCAAAAATGATTGGCGTGGCGTAGGCGCAGAAAAAGGCAATTCTTTTGAGAATTTTCTAGAGATACTCTGGAAACCTCTTTTAGATGAAGGCTTTGAATATACCTATAAAACGGAAGGCAACAAAACCAGGTTTTGTGTGACCAAATGCCCCAATCATGAAATTGCAAAGAAAATGGGTGCCGAAAAATGGCTTTATCATTTGGTTTGTCTGACCGACGAACCCGCCATAATGGGGTTTAATGACAAGGTTACATTCTCGCGTACCAGGACACTGATGCAGGGTCATACAGATTGTGATCACTGTTATGCGGATCATTCTTAATAATGAATACTTAATTGAGATACAGGAAAATTATGGAAATTGAGCAAGCCTTATTTAGCGATCTGCCCGAAATTTCAGTTTTACAAAAACTTGCTTTTTACGATGTAGGTGTCTATTACCGTAATTTTAAGCTACGTCCATTTCTTACAAGTCTGGAAGATTTTGAGAAATCGTTTTTGGAATATTTATATTTGAAAGCAACAGTTGGCGATCGGATTGTTGGTTCTGCCAGAGCAAAAATGAATAACGACAAGTGTAAAGTAGAAAATATTATCGTTCACCCTGCGCATCAGCGAAAAGGCATAGGGAAGTTGTTGGTAACAGAGATTATGAATTTGTTACCTGAGGCACAAGTTTTTGAGTTATTTACAGGTAAAAAAACGACCGGGAATGTTGCTTTTTATGAAGGCCTGGGTTTTTCGATTGTGAGAGAAGTCGCAGAAACGGAAACCGAACCCGTATTGGTGTATATGGAAAAGTGGCGATAGAAGTGTGCGTATGGGTGTGAAAAACGGTCTTTACCGCCTGAAATAGCGAAAACAGCCAATTTGCTACCTTACGATTAAAAGTATGATTTTCCCGAAAACATTGCCCGGTTACGTGCACTGATTGGCGCAGTAGACAGCCGTTTGCGCATGATATTGGGTTGCTCAGCGGGCGGATTGAAATGAAACAACAAATTGATTTTCTATATTCCTATAATCAATGGTCCAATGAACGCATGTGGCTGTCCATTGTCGAGCTTACGGATGAGCAGTGGTGTGCTGAGCAGCATTATTCATTGGGTTCGGTGCATGACCATATTGTGCATATCATGTATGCCACCACACGTTGGACGTATACGCTGAGAGGGTTTGGCAAGATGCCCGCCTTGGAGCCACAAATATTTCCGAAAATTGTTGCTGCACATAATCGTTGGCAGGAACTGTGGGAGGAGATCAATGGCTATGTGTTTGCTCTGGCAGCGCAGGACTTGCAGCAAGAATGCCAATGGGGATTGCCGCGCCGCAACATCAGCGGCAGGACACCTTTATGGCAGTTACTGCATCATCTGGCGAACCATGCCATGGATCATCGTACGCAGGTGTTAATGATTTTACATACACAATTTGGTATACAAACCCCGGAACAGGATATAATTTTTTATATGAATGAAGTTGCATGAATGCCTGAAAAGTTCGTGGGCAAGATGTTTTAAATATATAATATTGTATTCAAAAAAATATATTTAGCGGTATTTATTGGTTGAATGGAAACAGAAAGGATAAAAATAAATGAAACAACAAATCGATTTTCTTTTTGCTTATAACGGTTGGGCATCTGCTTTACTTTGGCAGGCGATAAATCAACTCAATGATGAACAATGGTCAGCCGGACAGAGCTATTCAGTGGGGTCGGTTTGTGATCATATCATTCATGTGATATACGCATCCAAGCGCTGGTTAACTATGATGCAGGGGCGAAAAGTACGTGACCCACTTGTGCCGAGTGATTTTCCACATATCAAGGATGCCGAAGCACGCTGGATACGTGATTGGACAATGATTAATCAATACGTTGCTGGATTGAATGATGCCGGTTTAGAAGAGGAAATTGAATGGGGGCCAACCAGCCGCGGATATCAGGGATCAACACCGCGCTGGCAGATATTGAATCATATGGCAAATCATGCCATGGATCATCGTTCACAAATTTTGATGGTATTGAACACACAGTTCGGTATCAAAACCCCTGAACAAGATATGATTTTTTATATTGATGCGTTGAGTAAAGCAGAGAATTGATGTTGAATTAATGGATTAAAAGGGTGATTATAAAATCTATTATTACTGCATTCTGATGATCCTTCAAAGTGGTTAATGCAAAATGAAATGCAAACACAGCGTGATTAAACATATCGTGAGCAATACATGAAGCGGAAACCAGGTTGGGAAATCAAATAGTCAATTCAGTATTGAAGCACACGTAATATAATATATAAGGATGAAGCCCATGAAGGCATTTGAAAATCCAGAAGTTGCTGCGGTTTTCAACCGTTACCCAAAGAAAATGCAAACGAAATTATTGTTTCTACGCCAATTTATTTTTGAAACGGCGGCGAAAACAGAAGGTGTAGGGGAGCTGGAAGAGACACTCAAATGGGGGCAGCCAGCGTATTTGACAACAAAATCAAAAAGTGGAAGTACGATTCGAATAGATCGTAGTAGCAATACAAAATTTGCAATGTATGTTCACTGTCAAACCGCGCTGATTGAGACATTTAAATTAATGTTTCCGAATGAATTTACATATGAAGGAAATCGGGGCATTATTTTTGATATTGATGATGACATTCCAGTTGAAAAATTAAGTGTTTGTATTTCACTTGCGTTAACTTATCATCGCTCTAAAAAAAAGAGAGTCTACGGAAAAACCAACGATTAGGGTAGTTCACCGGGGATGAGTTGTTTAGCTGGAGTGGCTGAGGAATTTATCGTGTGCAGGTTAACCAACATACAAACGGTTGGGCGCAATCAAGCGCGCTAGTGTATTACAATATTCACTCAATTCGATGTTATCGTGTGGGTGTACGTAAAGCCAATAAAAAAACATCGCTGAAAAGCGATGTTTTTGTGTTTATATGATTGTGACCATTATCCAGCGGTTTTTATCAACTCAATGATTTGGTAAATGCCCATACCACCACCAAAGAGCAGGAAGGCAAAATAAATCATTGTAGCCACATTGGATACATGGCCCAAAATGATGCTGATACCGTCTTTCTGCATCAGGCCCACTGCCAGGAAGATCAGGGCAATGGCCGGTAGCGTGTTGCTGAAGGGTACAAATCCGAAGGGGAACATCAGCAGGATGGCCCCTAAAATTACAGAAAGGCTGTTGATGATACCCACGACACCACCAGAAGTGATCCATGCCTGGCGATGCGGTTTACTAATTTTTTCCAGTCGTGTAAACCAGGTTAATGCTTTGTCCAAAGCTGGTTTCAATTTTTCAGATGAAAGTTTTCTGTCGGCTATTTTTCTCGGTAGCCATAATTTACGGTTTAACAGGCGTGTTATACCTATGAGAAGAATGGCAGTACCAAATACGGTGCTGACACCGGGGATGGAAACGGGTACCAGAAAAACCAGGGAGAGGAATATTGTTAGCAGTAACAGGCTGTCTGCACCAATGATATCCATAATCTCAGCCAACGTAACTTGATCTGGTGGCATCTGCTCAATGATTTTTACAATTTTCTCACGTAAGGATTCCACATCCTCAAATTCTTCAACTGTTTCCGGGGTTTCCACATGATCCATGATTTATTTCCTTTTCTTGTTACACATTCCATAGGCTATTGGAATGTAAGTAATCGTTGTAAAGTTCAATACAGAACCGTATTATTATACTCCCATTCATAAAAAAGCTTTATCTGTATGAAACACTATTACTTTCCAAATGCGGTTCGTGATTTATGCATTCAATAATGGTGAATCTGAATGATGATTATACCGCTGGCTGGTAAATGTGCAAAGATAAATTCTTGATAATACTATTCATAAATTCAGGGTTCAAGGTCAATATTATATCAGGTACAATAAAACCAATGAAACGATGGAGTAATATAAGACTATGACCGATCTGACTCAATACAAAGCACTTGCGCAACGGCTTGATGATTTACCACAAGGATTTCCACCCACGGAAGATGGCAGCGAATTACGTATGCTGGCCTATTTATTCACCCCAGAAGAGGCAGCGCTAGGCGCGCAGCTGCGTATGACTTTGGAAAAACCAGCCGAGATCGCCGAGCGTCTTGACATGGAAATGCGCGAAGTCGCTGGCTTGTTAAAAAGTATGGCGAAAAAAGGACTGATAAAGGTCGGCGGTATCCCCCGCGGTGGATTGGGATTTGGTTTGCTGCCCTTTGTGGTCGGGATTTATGAAATGCAGGCTGGCAGAATTGACAAGGAATTTGCCCAATTATTTGAGGATTATTATCAGAAAACGCGAGCAGCGGTAGTAGAGATTCAACCGCCATTTCATCGTGTGATTCCGGTGGGTGAAGCGATCACGGTAGATATGTCCGTACAGCCGTATATGAATGCTGCTGAATTGGTTAAATCAATGTCGTCCTGGGGCGTTTCTGAATGTATTTGCCGCAATCAACGGGCGCTGTTGGATGAAGGCTGCGATCATCCTCTTGAAGTATGTATGGTGTTAAGTGAAAAAGAAAATGCCTTTCCGGGTTCAGATAGTATTCGCAAGTTATCCAAAGAAGAAGCACTGGATGTACTAAAAATCGCTGCGGATGCAGGGTTGGTTCATTCTATAAGTAATCACAAGGATGGACACTGGTATCTTTGTAATTGCTGCACCTGTTCCTGTGCTATTATGCGCGGCATGAAGGAATTAGGCATTGCAGACGTGGTGGCTAAATCACCCTATGTGGCGGAGATTGATCAGGAAAATTGTATCTCATGCGAGATTTGTATAGAGCGCTGCCCGTTTGATGCGATTGATTCCAATGGGTCAGTGCTGGTAAATATGCAAAAGTGTGCTGGTTGTGGACAATGTGTGCTAGTTTGTCCTCAGGATGCAATTGCGATGAAAAACAGAGCAAATGATGATGTGGGTGTGCTTTATAAAACCGAGGAAGAATGGTTGGCAGCACGTGCAGCATCAAGGAAAATCGATTTATCAAATGTAATGTAAGTGCAAGTTGTCTTCTTTCTGGGAGGTTAAAATGAAAGTATTTATCACGGGCGCCACCGGATTTATAGGGGGGCATGTCGCAAAAAAACTATTGGAACAAGGGTATCAGGTTGTTGCTCTGGTACGCAATCCGCATAAAGCAGTTGAGCTGGATGCGTTAGGGGCGCAACTGGTGATTGGGGATATCCGAGATAAAGAATCCATGCGCAAGGGCATGCAAGGTGCGGATCAGGTATATCACATCGCTGCCTGGTACAAAGTGGGATCTAAAGATCGGGCAACAGCTGAAGCGATTAATATTCAAGGAACGCGCAATGTCATGGAGCTGATCAAGGAACTTGAGATTCCGCGTTGTGTGTATACCAGTACGATTGCGGTGCATTCCAATACGTATGGACACGTTGTTGATGAAACCTATCGCTTTAAAGGGAAGCATTTATCAATATATGATGAAACCAAATGGAAGGCGCATTACAACGTTGTGGAACCGATGGTAAAAGAAGGGCTGCCTGTCATAACCGTAATGCCGGGGGTGGTTTATGGACCGGGGGATACCAGTGCCATTGGAGAAACATTCCTTTCTTATTTGAATGGCAAATTACCAATTGTTCCCCGTGGAACAGCGTATAACTGGTCACATGTGGATGATATTGCCGAAGGACATCTATTGGCGATGGAAAAAGGTAAAACAGGCGAATGTTATCATTTGACTGGGCCGGCTTACTACATGGAACCCGTGCTAAAAATGGCAGAAGAAATTACTGGGGTACCGGCACCGAAATTAATTGTCCATGGGGGATTATTGAAATTGGCCATCCCTTTTATGGCATTCTTGGGACTCATGGTGAATTTACCACCAACTTTTACCGCAGAAGGATTACGTATCGTAGCCAATGTAACCTATTTGGCTGATTCGGGTAAAGCCAGAAAGGAATTAGGATTCACAACCCGGCCGCTGGAAGAAGGGCTTAAAGAAACCTTGGTGTTTTTACAACAGTTACGCTCATCATAGGAAACAAAATGAGGTTGGAGAAATCCAACCTCATTTTTACAAGATGAAGATGTGATTGTTACTCCTGCGGAATAGGAGTGAAGATAAGGGAGGCAAATCCTCAAATCATACCAAAAAGATAAAAATACTACTATAAAATAATAGCAAAATACTTCCTTCATGTCAAGCGCATAACATGCAAATAAAATGACCATGTATTCTGAACAAAAACTTAATATCTGTCTGGTATCCTGATAACTGAAAAGCAGACTCCGAAAAATAAGATGCAAATAATTATTTATTGGTTATTAATCCACAAATTTTGAAAAGGAAAGCAGCGGAGTTTTGAATCCAGGATGGAACGTGATATATAATATGCATATGCCAAAAGTTCTTGTTATTGATGATGAAAAGCGAATTGTTGATGGGGTTAAGAAATATTATGAGCAGGCAGGTTTCAATGTCCTGGCTGCTTATGATGGTGATCAGGGATTTAATTTAGCGATACAGGAAGAACCTGATTTAGTGGTGCTTGATTTAATGTTGCCTGGTATGGACGGCCTGGATGTGTGCAGGAAAATTCGCCAACGCAGTGATGTGCCAATCATTATGTTGACTGCCCGTGTGGAAGAGACTGATAAACTAATAGGTCTTGAATTAGGTGCTGATGACTATGTAACCAAGCCATTTTCACCAAGAGAACTGGTTGCTCGTTCCCGGGCTGTACTGCGTCGTATGCACAAGAATGGTGAATTTCTGAACCAGGGCGCTGTATCCGAAATTGTACACATCGGTGAAATTGTCTTTGATGTGGGTGCCCATCAATGCCAGGTGAATGGTGAAGTGATTCAATTAACCCCCATCGAATATGATTTGCTGACCTACATGGTGCGTCACAAAAAACAGGTATGTACGCGTATGCAATTACTGCAGGCCGCACATTTGGGCTCATACGAAGGTGTAGAACGCACCATTGATGTACACATGTATAACTTACGCAAAAAGCTGGAAGAAGACCCAACCAATCCAAAATATATATTAACGGTATTTGGTGTAGGCTATCGCCTCACTGATGGTGCATAATCATGCGAAAAGGCTCATTACAGTCCCAGATTACCAGTAGTTTTTTGTTAGTTGTTTTACTTACGATTTCCTTTTTTTCCATTATGACCTACGTCATGATCCGACAACGATTTAAGGAAATGACCTATCAATCAGGTCAGAATTTTGTCGAACGGAATGTATCCATTTTTACCTACTATTTTGAAACCAATAACGGCTGGCTCGGGATTGATGAGTTTTTCTTTAATAACCCCCATGCTGCCTTTAAAGATATTGATTCAACAGAAGAGCGCTTTCCGTGGATAGATCGAAAACCGCCATCGGATGAGAATAAGAACATACCGCCTTCACCTGATCGCTTGATTTTATTTACAGCTGATGGGGAGATGATATTTGACAGCGACCCAAGTGAAGGCGAAATTCAAATTTCCAATGAAGCTATGAAAAAAGCCATTCCAATTGTTGTGAATGAAGTGGAGGTTGGCAAATTGATATCTGCCAACAGTGCCGGATTACTACGCCGGGAACAACTGATCTTTATTCAGGATATTTTTTGGACGCTTCTGGCTTCTACTATTGTTTCTGTGTTGGTTGTGGTGGTTGTCAGTTTGTTCCTCACACGCCGTATATTGAATCCTGTAAATTCTTTATCAGTTGCCTCATTAAAAATTGCAAATGGAGATTTTACGCAGCGTGTGGATGTGCACGAAGACAATGAACTGGGTGAGATGGCAACTGCCTTTAACACGATGACAGTAGAGTTGGATCGTCAAAACAACTTACGTAGAAGAGCTACTTCGGATATTGCGCATGAGCTACGCACGCCACTTAGTGTATTACAAATTGAATTGGAAGCCCTGGAAGATGGATTGAGTGACCCTACACCAGATACACTTCAGGGATTACAACGGGAAGTGGCCTATTTGAATCACCTCGTTGAGGATTTACGCATTCTGGCATTGGCTGAATCCGGTGACATGATGCTTGATCCGGTGAAACTGGATATGGGTGTTTTAGCGTCGGAAATGGCCGTGCGTGTGCGCCATGCCGCTCAGGAAAAGAATATTAATGTTCTGGTACATAATGCTGACCAGGTATATTTGCTTGAAGCAGATGAGTTACGTGTATCGCAGATATTTTTTAATCTGCTAAGCAATGCCATTCAATATACGCCGGAGAATGGGCAGATTGATGTGTATATCACCGAGGATGAAGATTATATTGTTACTACTGTGCAGGATACCGGTATGGGTATTCCAGAATCGGATTTGGCGCATGTGTTTGAACGATTGTATCGCACCAGTCAGGCTCGTACGCGAACGAATGGCGGCAGCGGTCTGGGGTTATCCATTGTTAAAGGTCTGGTAGATATGCACCATGGCGAGATTTGGGTGGAAAGCGAAGATGGAAAAGGAAGTTGCTTCATTTTTAAACTGCCAAAGAATTGGAAGGAGAAGTCTGACTGACATGATTATGGTAGAATGAGTCAAATTCATTCTATAGGCGGATTAATTCATGCAGGCGGACTATCCATTACTTGAATTTGATGCAGTCTCGAAAGCCATTATCGATCCCTCAGGAAATAAGGAATTGGCAGATAAAATGCCAGAAAAAGCCGTACTATGCTTTTTCTATGATGTGATATCCAACCTGGTTTCCGATGGTAAATTAACCAAAATCGGTCAATTGATGAGCGAAATAGGTCCCAATTCGGTTTACACAATCGAATACGAAGGCCAACAAATTGCAGTTATGCAGCCAGGTGTTGGCGCACCGTTAGCTGCCGGATTTATGGAAGAAATCGTTGCCTGTGGTGCAAAGAAAATTATTGCCGTTGGGGGCTGTGGCGTATTACATGCAGATACAGACGCCGGACAGGCCTTTGTGATTGAGTCTGCTGTTCGGGATGAGGGAACGTCATATCATTATTTACCCCCATCCACTGAGGTGCATGCTTCCCCTAAAGCCATTGTTGCCATTCGGGATGTGCTTGAGGTACATCAAGTACCTCATATGGTCGTGAAATCCTGGACAACGGATGCCATCTATCGGGAGACGATTGATCGGCGCGATCAACGGGTTGCGCAAGGCTGCCATGTTGTGGAAATGGAAGCATCGGCTTTCTTTGCTGTTGCTCAGTTTCGTAAAGTGACCATGGGGCAATTGGTTTACGGCGGAGATCTGGTTGTGCCGCAAGGCTGGGATTATCGAGACTGGAATGACCGCAAAGATGATCGAATGAATTTATTCCATTTAGCAGTAGAGGCTTGTAGCCATTTATGAGTAAGAAATCCGCACCATCCCAGAATCCGGTTTTATTTTTTGTATCCACGCCTATAGGCAATTTAGGGGATATTACTTTGCGTGCTCTGGAGACACTAAAGGAAGTGGATTTGGTGGTGAGTGAAGATACACGTAAAACCGGTTTTTTGTTACATCATTTTGAAA
This sequence comes from Chloroflexota bacterium, assembly GCA_016838895.1. Taxonomy (GTDB): domain Bacteria; phylum Chloroflexota; class Anaerolineae; order Anaerolineales; family Anaerolineaceae; genus UBA5203. Next base: position 57,618 of record JAEKNU010000017.1, on the reverse strand, counting down.
TAAAGAAGCCCCAATTACCCTTCAATGAATATAATGAACGCAAACAATTACCCAGAATCATAGATATGCTGCATGAGGGCAAGAAAATTGCCCTGGTAACGGATGCCGGCACACCTGCAATTTCTGATCCGGGGTTTATTCTGGTACGTGCCGCACTTGAGGAAGGTTTTGAATTTACAGCCATCCCGGGGGCTTCAGCGGTAACCATGGCATTATTACTTTCCGGTTTGCCCTCACATAGTTTTACCTTTAAGGGTTTTTCTCCACGCAAATCTGGGCCACGCAAACGTTTCCTTGCCATGGAGGCTGATGCACCACATACCTTGATCTTCTATGAAAGTCCTTATCGTTTGCCCTCTTTTTTAAAAGATGCTCTGGAAGTATACGGAGATCGTGAGGCTGCTGTGGGAAATGATTTCACGAAACTCTTTGAACAGGTCGATCGCGGGACACTCTCGGCGTTACTTGCTCTGTATCAAGAAAAGAAAGCCAAGGGTGAATATACTGTAACCATTGCTGGCAAACGGGAGTAAAGATTTTCATGCATCATTTCTTTGTTGCTCCAGAGAATATCAACGCATCCCAGGTACACTTCCCAATGGATCTGTCACATCAGATCAAACGCGTGCTGCGTTTACGGGATGGGGATCTGGTAAATGTACTGGACGATCAAGGGAATATTTTTGAAACGCAGATAAAAATTCTGGAATCCGAGGTTCATGGAGAAATACTTTCCCGGCAGCGCTCAAAGGCTGAACCGGCAGTTTCCCTGAGCTTATACATTGGATTGACCCAGCGTGAGAAATTTGAATGGATATTACAGAAAGGGACCGAAATTGGTGTGTCCCGGTTTGTACCGTTTATCAGCGAACGCTCATTGGTACAAAAGACTGCTGCGGTTGAGAAGAAAAGCCAGCGTTGGCAAAAAATTATACAGGAAGCAGCTGAACAGTCCAAGCGGGGAAAAATACCTGTACTGGATGAGGCGCACTCCTTTAACCAGGCTGTAGAAAATGCAGTAGATGAATGCCAAATCTGCCTGATTCCATGGGAAGAAACGCATCAGAACAGCCTTAAAACAGCGTTAGACGGCACAGCAGGCGGTTGTAGCTCAATTGCCGTCATGATTGGCCCTGAGGGTGGTTTTTCGTCTGATGAGGTGCATTTTGCCACAATTAAGGGATTCCAGGCCATTACCCTTGGTAAGCGTATTCTAAGAATGGAAACAGCGGCTGTAGCAGCCGCTGCGATGATTTTGTATCATTTAGGTGAGATGGAATAGTTAATCATCTTCCGGTGGGGGAGCCGTTTGTCCGTAATCCAACACTTCGCGAAATTGACTGTTAGGTAAGGAAGGACTGATAATTTCTTCCTCTTCCATATTGTCAATTAAGCGTGCAGCCCGTGTATACCCAATGCGCAATTTACGCTGCAGCATGGTTATTGATGCTCTACCTTCTTTGCGAACAACTTCGACCGCTTCAGGGTAGAGATTATCCTGGTTTTCTTTTTCTACTTCATCCCACAAGGCAATTTGTTTGAGCGGTAAGCTATTATCGGGCATATCAACGGGTCCTTCAGCACCAGGTACTGCCAAACCTTCTCTGCCGTTTTCAGCAGCCGCATTTTTCCAGTATGCGATTAATTTGCGGATTTCCTGATCCGATACAAAAACGCCCTGTAAACGCACGGGTGCCGGGGCATCGGGTGCCAAGAAGAGCATATCCCCACGGCCAAGCAATCGTTCTGCACCAGGCTGATCAAGAATGACACGACTGTCAATATTGGAGGCAACTGCAAAAGCGATGCGGGCAGGGAAATTGGCTTTGATTAATCCTGTCACAACATCCGTGCTGGGCCGCTGGGTTGCCAGAATGAGGTGAATACCTGTTGCACGCGCCAATTGTGCCAGGCGGGTGATGGCTCGTTCGGTTTCATCCGGAGCCAGCATCATTAAATCTGCCAGTTCATCCACAATTGTGACAATATAGGGCAGGTGATCATCCAGTTCCTGTTTATTGTATTCAGAGATATTACGCACACCGCATTTGGCAAATTTATGATAGCGGCTGTCCATCTCACGTAGAATCCATTTTAAAGCCCCGACAACTTTATCTGCATCCGTAATTACCGGAGCAAGTAAGTGGGGAATGTTGTTATAACCCGTTAATTCAACCCGCTTAGGATCAACCAGTACCAGACGTAAATCTTCCGGGGTATTATTCAGCAGCAAGCTGCACAATACCGTGTTAATGCAGACTGATTTACCGGAACCAGTCGTACCGGCGATCAATAGATGCGGTAGGCTATCCAGTGCTGCTGCAACGGGCTTCCCGGCTACATCCATGCCCAATGCAAAACGCAACTTGGAATGTAATTTTTTGAATGAACTATTTACAAAGACTTCGCGCAGGGTTACCGGGCTTGTCTCTATATTGGGCACCTCAATACCGATGTAACTTTTGCCAGGAACAGGCGCCTGAATACGAATACTTTTTGCAGCTAACGCCAATGCCAGATCATCGGCAAGATTGGTGATTTTGTTTACACGTACGCGGGTACGACCATTACGGGTTTCGATATAATCCGGTTCTATCCCGTATTGGGTGACAGAAGGGCCACGGTGAATCTCTACAACATGCACAGGAGCACCAAAAGAGGCCAATGTCTCTTCGATCAGATGGGCGTTGTCTTCATCCAGTGAGGTTTGCTGAGCAATAGGACTGGCCGGATTGAGAATTTCATCCAGTCTGGGAATTTTCCAATCGGATTGCTTGGCAAGCTGAGAGGTTTTGATGCCAATATCCACGATGGGGCTGTCAGGCAGAATCGCTTCACTATTTTGTTCTGTGACGGGAGGGACGCTGGCCGGTTCTTGTTGAGCAGCCGAAACAGGCTTTTGGTTGAGCGCGGAGAGGGGTTCAAAGCCGATATTTTGTAAGGGTTGTTGCTGTCTTTTGGCAGGTGTGCTGTTTGACTCGGTCTTTTCAACAGGTTTTTTTAGAGTGCTTGTTGATGTTTTTTCAACACGCGTTGCATTTTGTTTTTTTTGTGAGTCCTGGTTGGTTTCGATCGCATCCCGAATCATCATATATAATTCCGGGAAGGATAGTTCAAATGTCAGCAAAATTGACAAGAAAAACCAGGCTAATGTAATCACAATCGCAGCTGGTTTGCCAATGGTGATGAACATCAGTTGTTCAAAAGCGCCACCTAGATATCCACCACCGATACCATTGGCTGCGGGAATCCAACCCCCATCTGTAAACAAATGCATCCATGTCAGACTATTTAGAAAGAGCGAACCCATCCCCAGAACGCGGCCCAAAGATAATGGCGGGAGATTCTCGAGATGTCGAATTACAATCCAAACACCAACTAATAATAAACCAATAGGCAAGATGAACGCTCCCCAACCAAACCCTAATCTTAAGGTATGCACCCACCATTCAGTGATGCTCCCTCTTTGAGAGGTGAAGAAACTTAAAATGGTCAATACAGCCAATAAGGTCAGAAAATATCCCAGGAAGTCAATTCTCTGCTCTCTGGATATGTTATCCAAAAGTTGTTGTAATTTTTGACTGGCACTTAGTTTTGTAGTGCGCGATTTTTTTTTGGTTGAAGTTCTTCTACTCGATTTGGTGTTTTTTCGGGTTGCCACAGATCCATCCTGATTGATTATTTTTGGACATCATGCTCTATCTATTTTAACACATACCATTTAATGGCATGTGCACCCCGATGGGCGCAAAAAGCATTCGTGTGTTGTGTTATCTGAATACCAAATATTGGAATAGTGATTTATGAGAATGGGAGAAGCGATCAGGCTCGCATGCGTTTCATCAGTAAAGCAACGATAGCAAAGATAATTGTCAGAAGCAGGAGTGCAACACGTAAGATGATCAACGCAGATTGACGTTGATTTAATCCATCATCTTCATTGCTGGATGGGTAGGTTTGAATAGCATGATTTTCATCAATGATTTGGCCGCGTTCCTCTTCAGAGGAAATTCCTAAAATTGGATTAACACTTGGTTCATTTCCATTTGGTTCTTCTGCAGCCGGGGAAAATTCCAAAGGAGCAGGTAAAGGTGCATCCGGAGCACTGGCTTCCATTTCTTGTGTTCGCTCACCTTCGACAGGTTCAGCTTCATATACGGCAGAAGGCAAGGGCAGGGTATCACTCTCTTGCGCCATATCACTTGCTTGCGGCGCTTCCAGCATTAGCTCCTCATCTGCAGAAATTGCTTCTTCTGCCATCATTTCCGCTTGTGGTGCAATGATACTATTGGAACCATCGCCGCCGCCTTTTCCATTTACCTGATTACCAAACCATTGGATAATTGCAGGGGGTTCACCTTGAGTGCTACTTTTTTCCATAGTTTCAGCATTGCCAACTGCGTCAGCAGCAAAACTTTCTGTCATCATGTCTTGTGCTATACTGCGGTTCTGTGTTAAAAACGGGGAACCTAATCCGCCAAGATTGGTGACATAGGTGAAAACAAGCAAAATGGCTGCTAGTGCAGAAGAAATGCTCATGGCTGGCATCCAGAAGCGAAAAGGCGTTTTTTGCGGCAGCATGGCTTCGGTTAATGTAAAATTGCGTGGTACTTTAAGCCATGGAGCATTTCGTAATAGACGCCGGGTTGCATCAAGCCTTTCTAATTGCTTTTGCAATTCAGGATCATTTTTTATCGCAGATTCAACTTTACCGCGTTCGTCATCTGATAATTGAGCATCCAGATACGCGGAAAGCATTTCCTGGTTTTGATCCTGCCGTCTAAATCTCATTATTGCTCCTCTTGATTAAAACGGAATTGGGAGGGCAAAAGTTCCGAGAAGCGTTGTAAACAATCCTGTAATCGTTTCCTGGCTCTGGCCAATCGACTTTTGATGGTGCCTAATGGGATTCCTATGATTTGTGCAGTCTCACTGTAATTCATTTCTTGCATGTCTACCATGACAACAATTGAGCGAAAATCTTCTGGTAGGCGAGCAAGGCAATCCTGTACTGCCTGATTGAGTTCACTTTGGCTGAGTTGTTCTTCAGGGAGAGGGGTATCATCGGTTAGCCAATAGGGCGAATCAAAGGTTTCCTGATCATCATTGGTTAGCGGTTCCAAAGCAGTATTGGGATGCCTTTTTTGCCGTCTGATTTCATCAAGGCATTTATTGGTTGCCACACGCAGCAGCCAAGCTTTGAATGAGCCATTCTTGAATTTGTCAATTTTTTGATAGGCAGTAATGAAAGTATCCTGCGTGATATCACATGCCCCAGCCGGATCGCTGAGGATGCGATAGGAGCAGTTATAGACCACTTCCTGATAGGTGAGAACCAGATGGTTGAAAGCCTGTAAATCCCCTTCTTTTGCTTTGATAATCAGTTGTTGCTCATCCATAGTTCAGATCAGTCTCTTGGCAAACGGTATGCCTGATTTTTAATAAATCTCTTACCCACAAATAATTTCTTTGATTATAACGAATGCTGGAAATTCTTGCCATGATTGTGTTCCAATATGAGGAGGTGTGATGTGATAAAAAAAGCATAATAAACAAGCAGATTAGGCCTGAATTTATGCTTTTGTACTTTTTAATACATTGTGTTATTTACTTGCCGACCAATTTTGCCAGCGCTTGTCGGTATGCCTGCGTATTTCTTGGTTCCAATGCGATAATGGTTTGCAGCATGGAAATCGCCCCGGTGTTATTGCCTTTATTCATATGAATCTTGGCAATTTTATCCAGTTCTTTAACGGCCTGTTCAACCTGACCATTACGTACATATAGATTGGCCAACTGGTTGCGTATTTCCATGTCTTTACCGCGTTCTTCTAACAATTCCTTAAGGAATTCAATACCCATTGTTCGTTTATTGCTACGTTCCAACCCTTGAACCAATGTTTCGATTTCCTGCATGACGTTTTCCCGACGACCAAGTCTGAACTTTAATTCCATGATCTTAGCCTGGGCACGATAATCATCCGGCTTTAGCTCAAGAATTTTTTCGTAGGATTCCATCGCTTCACGCCAGCGAATTCTTTGAATATCAATATCAGCTATTTTGTATAGGATATCCACACTGGCAGATTGATCGGCTATATTTTGCATGGATAATGTGTAAGCGTCTTGATATGCCTGATAAGTCTCATCCAGCTCAGCCAGTTGATAATAAATTTGAGCCAATTCAATATACTGGTAAATCGCTTCATCGATGCGGTGTTGGGATATAAGCAGATCAATCAACTGACGGCGTAATTTAATGTTCATCGGGGCAGCCTTGATGGTGCGTTTCATCAATTGTACCGATTGGCTTACTTCACCGCGTAGTGAATAAAGTTTAGCAATTAAGACAAATTTGGTTTCCGCTTCTTTGTTTTTCCCTTCTTTCAAAAGCAAATCCCCAATTTGAATGTGCAAAGGTAAATAGGTTGGGGCATGCTGCAGCATGTGGAATGCTTCTTCCATAGCGGAATGATAACGATCATTATTAATTAATTGACGAATCTGTGACATGGATTCAACGATTTTTCCGCCACTGGCTTGCAGGAAGAAATTAACAATAGGCTGCATGATCTCATCATTTGAGGTTTGGCTTAATTCCATACGTGCCATATGCAGATGTTTGCGCCAATCTGCGCGATAAATCTGCTCAGAGAGATTTTGGCAAATATTGCGTAAATCACTGTCCTTAATTTCATCGTTATTGGTGTAATCCTCGATGATAGGCTCATACATTTGATATATCTCATCTGCTGAATCAGCTGGAACGGTATCCTGATCGGCGAGGGCAATAGCCCGTAAATAAGCAACAATTGATTGACGATAGTCTTCTAAGTCAAATTGAATGCTGCCCAAGAGGATGTATGCAGCAAAAGCATATTCAGGGTATTGAATGGCTTTCTGTAAAAAGGAGATTGCTTCTTCATTACCGTTGATGGTATACAAATAGCCCAATGTATATGAAATACAGGGATGATCTGCGCCGTATTCTACAGCTTTTTGCAAATCGATCAGGGCTTTATCATAATTTTTGGTGGAGATAGATTCTATAGCCTGTCCAACATAAAATGTTTGCTGTGTTTGATCTTTTTGTTTTCCAGTTAATTGACCAGTGCTACGCGTCAGGGCATTTAATCCAAGTTTTCCACGTAGAGAATCAACTTTTCCTTCACCGCCGGCATCGCTACCTTGCTCGAACAGGAAATTCGCCAGTTTGGCAGCCGAATTCTGATTGGCTTCTTCGACTGGATCGATTTCAACCTCAACTTCTTCTATCGCTACAGCTTCTTCTTTAGGTTCACCTAAAGATTGCGTTATTTTGCGTTTGATTTGAATCGGATCAGGTTTGGGTAATCTTTCATTATTGTGCAAGGCTGTAAGAGCCATTTTTGCTTTTAAATGCTCCGGATGCATTTTCAGGGAGTGTTCTACGATTTGAATGGCTTTTAATCTTGCACCGGATTGCTGCATCAGGCTGGCCAAATTGAGATATTGATCTACTGCTTCATCTTTCTTACCCATTTTCTCGTAAATCATGGCCAGTTTGGTGTAACCCAGTTGTTGATTGGGTTGCAGATTAATAATGCGCACCCAATTCTCGATGGCTTTGTTTACATCACGTACATTGAGATAATTTTCCGCGGCTTTTGCGGCGACTTTCGCTGCTTCAGCCAGGTCATTCTGTTTTTCATAAATATCAGCCAGCTTTTCATACGGGACAGGGTCATTTGGTGTAACTTTTGTGGTTTTTTTATAGGCATCTTTTGATTGGCTATATTCACCTTGCTGGTAAAGGGCTAACCCAAGACTATTAAGAGCGGCAGGTTCGTCCGGTACAATATCAAGTGCACGACGATAGAAAGCAGCCGCCTGTTTCCATTGCTCTTCCCAGGCTGCATTATGACCCAATTGCATATTGTTATCAAATTGTGTATTGTTTTCCCGCATTAAGACGCCTTGTCCACTAAAGTGTAGTTAAACTACCCCAATTCAAACCGGACCTTGCTTCGGTAAGAATGGGGACAGAAAGTACTAAAACATTTTCCATGATGTTGGTTACAACTTTTACGGTCTCGGTTAGTTCATTTTCCGGACACTCAAAAATTAGTTCATCATGTATTTGTAAAATCATTTTCGCATGGAGTGAAGCAGAAAGCAAGTCTTGGGGAATTTGCAACATTGATAACTTGATAATATCTGCTGCGGTTCCCTGAATAGGGGCGTTAATGGCTTCCCGTTCCTCTCGATTGCGGATATTGGCATTGGTTGTGGTTGATAAATTGGGAAAATAGCGTCGATGTCCCAATATCGTTTCTACATAACCATTCTGTGCTGCAAGTAGTTTCATTTCGTCAAGATACATTTTTACCCCTGGGAATTGCAGGAAGTATGCTTTAACAAAATTTTCTGCTTCTGCCAGGGTTAAACCTGTGGAGCGGCTCAGGCCGAACGGACTCATGCCGTATATCAAACCAAAATTGATCGCTTTGGCATGGCGGCGTTGGTCTTTATTTACTTCTGTCAATGGAATCTGATAGATCGCTGCTGCTGTTGCTGCATGGATATCCAGATTTTGCTGGAAAGCCAGCATCATAGCCTGATCCTGCGACATATGTGCAACAATGCGCAATTCAATTTGTGAATAATCTATAGCCAGGAATACATTACCTTTGCCAGCGACAAAGCCATTGCGGATTTTTCGACCCAGATCAGTGCGTGTAGGTATATTTTGTAGATTTGGATCTGAGGATGCCAGGCGACCGGTAACGGATCCGGTTTGATTAAATGATGAATGGATACGACCTGTTTTTGGATTGATTTGTTTCGGCAAAGTAAGCACGTAAGTGGATTGTAATTTGGCTAATTCACGATATTCAAGCAGTAATTCAACAATTGGATGCTGGTTGGCAATCTCTTCGAGCACATCAGCTGATGTGGAATAAAAACCGGAGGCAGTTTTCTTTTTCCGGTTTGGTGGTTCCAACCCGAGGGTGTCAAAAAGAATACCGGAAAGCTGCTGGGTTGAATTTAAATTGAATGTTTGTCCAACCATTTTGTAAATTGTTTCTTGAATTTCGAAGGTTCTGTTTTTTAATTCCTCAGTCATTTGCTCGAAGAATGGTTCATCTATTGCGATTCCTTCTTCTTCCATATCAGAAATAATTGGGACCAGGGGCATTTCCATGGTTTCCAGTAATTTCTCTGCATCGCGATCTGCCAATTTCTTTTGCAGCAGGGGGTAAAGCTGCAAAACAATCTCAGCATCTGCTACGGCGTAAGGAGCGGCTTGGTCAATTGAAACTTCAGCCATGCTGATTTGTTTCTTACCTGTACCAATCAGATCAGAAATGCGCGTCATCTGGATACCCAGATAATCGGCGGCCATATTTTTTAATCCAAAACTAAAATTGGAGGGATTGATCAGCCATTCAGCGATCATACTATCAAATGACAGTGGCGTTGCCTGTAACCCTGCCTGTTTGAGCATCTGATAGTCATATTTAATATTATGTCCCATTTTGGGAATCGCAGCATTTGTAAATGCAGGGGAAATCGCTTCCAGCACATCATGGATGCTTAATTGATCGGATTCTTCTTGATGTCCAACCGGAATGTAATAGCCTTTATGCGACTCCACAGCAATGGAAATACCTACCAAATCAGCCAAGAAAGGATCTGTACCAGTGGTTTCGGTATCAAAGGAGATCATTTCAGCATTATTGAGGGTTGTTACCAATTGTGATAACTGATCTGAATTCCTGACGATGATGGTTTCAGGCTGATAGGGGCCTTCGGCAATTTTGGATGGTTCATCCGTAAAGAAGGATAGCTGACCATTCTGAGTGCCAGGACCAATACTATCTGACAGATCAGATAATCTGCGCAACAGAGAGCGAAATTCCAATTCAGTAAATAAAACTTTGACAGATTTATAGTCAATATTGGAAATATGTGCTTTATGAATATCAACACTGACTGGTGCATCTGTAACAATGGTAGCCAGTTTTTGGCTAAGATAAGCCATCTCTTTGTTTTCAACCAGTTTATTCTTAACGCGGGCAGGAATTTCATCGAGTGAAGCGTATATTTTATCCAGTGTTTTATATTCTTCCAGTAATTTGGTAGCCGTTTTATCACCGACACCATACACACCAGGAATATTGTCAGAACTATCTCCAACCAGGGCTTTATAATCAATGACCTGATTTGGAAATACTCCCATATATTCTTTAACATCTTGGGCGGTAAAATCACGGGAATCACTGAGGCGTTTACCAGGCAAATTGACAATCACGCGATCATCGACGAGTTGAAGCAGGTCACGATCGCCGGTGTAAATTTTTACACCGAAGCCATTTTTAACCCCTTGTTTGGCTATCGTGCCGAGGACATCATCGGCTTCGTACCCTTCAACTTCCAGGCGGGGTAAGTTTAAAGCATCAACGAATTCACGAATACGTTTAACTTGTAGACGGAGATCATCCGGCATTTTTTCGCGGGTGGCTTTGTACTCCGGAAATATTTCGTCACGGAAGGTTTTGCCAGTATCAAAAGTAAAGGCTAGATATTCCGGCTTTTCATTTTCCAGTAAACGTAAAATTACTGATACAAACCCATACACACCGGCGGTGGGTTCGCCTTTTGCAGTTGTAAAACGGTCACCACCAGCGGATGTCATTGCAAAATACATGCGATATGCCAGTGCATGACCATCAATCAAATAAAGAATTGGAGGCATGTGGTTTTCCTATATATAAATACTTAAGACTGGGCGTTTTTGATGAACTCTTGAATTTTTTTTGAGTCCAATTTCTCTTGATTACTAAATAATAATTGTCCGGGCATCCAGAGTTCGTTTTCGCCAAGCTCCTCAGTTAATGTTGAATAATTTTCGATGATCTTCAGTTCAAGTAACTTTTTCAATTGCATAATCGTTCTGGCAATGGAACCCTTTCCACTGAACTGAATTTTTAGCTGAATATGATCTGAAAATAATTGTACATTTTCAGCTTCACAATCAATTGCTTGACAGGTTTGCTGAAAATATTGTTCAAATTTTTTCTCAAAAGGTAAGCCCAACTCATGAAAGCCAATACGAGAAATCAGTACCACGGTAAATGGACGTGGTCCACCTGATGTTTCTGCTTGTGCTTGCTGCATGGCTTGTTGAAAGCTGGATGGATCGCCTTGCACAGCAGGGGGCTCAGCAAATCCACTTTCTTGTTCAATTTCAACAGGTGCCGTTAGCGGTTTATCAGCAGCGTCAGTGCCTTCCCAAGGTAATGTGAAATCTCCATTTTCGGATGACGGAGCACCATCTGATAGCATTGCATTTGCTTCGGCATTCATTTCCGGATCAGGCTGTTGATCGGGATCTGGTGCAGGAAGTTCTTGCAGTAAGGCTGCCAATTTCTCTTTCTGTTCCGTTAAATCGATACCCGAATCATCGTCATCCATGAAAAAGTCATCCAGTTCATCGTTTAATTGAGCCAAATCTTCATCACTGATTTCTTCAATTTCATGCACAGTCTGATTGAAGTCAATATTTTGAGTGTCAACAACGGGTTCTGCAGGACTTGATTGACTTTCACTATCTTGTAATATTTCCTCACCAACGGTTCCGGGTGAGACATCCACATCCTGCGTAATAGTTTCCTTTCCCAGCAAATCATCCATGCTGGGTAGAATGTCTTCAATGGATTGAACATCCTCAATTACAGGTTCTATCTGCTGTACCGCCACAGATTGCGGTTGTTCCTCTTTCGTTTCAATGGTTTGGTTTTCCTGAATTAGCGGACCAACTTTTGCGATCGGCAATTCTTCTACTGTATCACTATCGGAATCACTTTGTTTGGCACGCTGTTCATAGAACTTACGCATTTGGGCAGCAACAGCGGCATCCACCGGGATTGTTTTCGCTTCATAGGATGCAACAGTCTGGCCGGATAAAGCACGGATAATGCGCTTTGTGTGTGCTCTCGCCATACTTAATGTAGGCGTATCAGGATAGTAAAGGGTTATGATCAATTGCTGAAACAGGTTTGCGCAAAAAATAAATGCCGTTACTTCTCCAGTTTGACTTTTTAAGTAGCGGGTAAGATCACTTTTCTGCACAGGATCCCAGAATCCGTTTAAAACCTGCAGAATTTTCTGCTGAGTAGATTCTTCAACATCACCCACCTGAAGAAAAACATCACTTGTGGTAGAGATCAAAATTGCTTTTGCGGGAATCGTGTTTAAAAGAGTATGCAGGATGTTACTGGTTTGCTCTTTATTTTGAATCCAATCAGGCACACCAGGGGCTGCACTTTCGAATTTGTTCCAGATATTTACGGATTTCTTATCGTCCTGTGATTGATCCATAAGTTTGATCTTTCCCTGTGTTTTGGGTTGATATAGTAGAAGAAAATTTATATTTCCCTAGATAAGTTTGTGCGCTTTCTTACCAGTTTATCATGTGCATGAATTCGAAGCAAGGAACACCTATACGCTAAAATATTGACTTATATTGGACGCGAATAGGGAGACCTTCGCATTCTTTGCAAGGTATGGGATAATACAAAAAAGTTTTCTATGGAGAAAATGTGAACCTGGAAAAAATTTGTGTATTAGGCCTGGGGTATATAGGATTGCCAACTGCCAGTACTTTTGCTTCTCATGCAGTGAAAGTTATTGGAGTTGATGTAAATCCGCATGTAGTACAGAGTTTGCAAAATGGTATCCTTCATATTTATGAACCAGGTTTACGAACGATTGTACAGGCTGCTGTGCAATCTGGAAACTTAGTGATCAAACCACAGCCAGAAGCTGCTGATGCTTTCATTATTGCTGTTCCCACCCCATTTAAAGATAGTAAAAAAGCTGATCTGGCTTATGTTGAAGCAGCCACGGAATCGATTGTGCCTTTTTTGCGACCAGGAAATTTGGTTATTCTGGAGAGCACCTCTCCTCCATTAACAACAATCAATGTTGTGGCACCGATTCTGGAAAAATCAGGCTTGAAAGCCGGTGTAGATTTTAAATTGGCTTACTCTCCTGAACGGGTTCTTCCAGGCCAGATATTGCGGGAATTAATCGAGAACGCGCGCGTGATTGGTGGCATAAATCAGGAGTCCGCTGAAGCCGGACGCGACTTGTACCGTATATTTGTTCGCGGTGATATTATTCTTACTGATGCGACTACAGCCGAAATGGTCAAGTTGATGGAAAACACGACACGTGATGTGAATATTGCCTTAGCAAATGAGTTTTCCCGGTTGGCGGATCGCTTTGGTGTAGATGTATGGGAAGCCATTCAGATAGCCAATCTGCATCCCCGTATTAATATTTTGAGTCCCGGACCAGGTGTGGGTGGTCACTGTATTAGTGTCGATCCATGGTTTTTGGTGGAAGCCGCTCCGGATATTACACCTTTAATACTGAGTGCACGGCAAGTGAATGACGAACAACCTACTTTTGTGGTTGATTTACTGAAGCGCGTGCTAGGGAAACCGTTAGCTGAATCAAGTATTGCTATACTTGGTCTGGCATATAAACCGAATGTGGATGATATGCGTGAAAGTCCTGCTGTTGAAATTACCCAGCATTTAATTAAGGCTGGGGCACAGGTAAAAGCGCATGATCCATTTTTGCCCGGAAAAGAGATACAAGGCATTCAAACGACAAACACAATTGAAGAAGCCATTCAAAATGTAGATGTGCTTGTTTTACTGGTCGCTCACCAGCAATTGAAGGACCTTACAGCAGAAAAAATTAAAGCTGCTAATGCCAATGTGATCGTTCTGGATACAGTCAATGCATGGACAATTGAATCTTTCAATGACACCGGCATTAAACTATACAAATTAGGTGTGGGAAAGTAAAGTAGAGGAAAGCCATGCGCGTTCTAACCATTTTTGGAACCAGACCTGAAGCGGTAAAGCTATGCCCCGTTGTACAAGAATTAAAACGACGTAGCAGCATTGATTCAAGGGTTTGTGTTACTGCCCAGCATCGTGAAATGCTGGATCAGGTGCTCTCTATTTTCGATGTAACACCAGATATTGATCTCAATCTTATGCGCCCAAATCAGGCATTAGCTGATATTACAGCACGAATTTTACTTGATTTAAACCCCGTACTTGAAGCAGAGAAACCAGATTGGATAATAGTGCAAGGTGATACCACAACTGTAATGGCAGCGGCTTTGCTCGGGTATTACCAGAAAATAAAAGTGGGCCATGTGGAAGCAGGTTTGCGAACATATAATCGATGGCAACCCTTCCCGGAAGAGATTAATCGAAAAATCGCCGGCATTGTGGCAGATTTACACTTTGCCCCAACGGAACATAGCCGACAGAATTTATTGAAGGAAGGTATCCCGGACTGGCGTATAAAGGTTACTGGAAATCCGGTTATTGATGCATTAAATCAAATTGCCAAACAACCCATGCCTGAAAAAATAAAAAAGTTATTGTCTGAGATCGGTGTATTGGATGGACAGAAAAAACTTGTTGCTGTAACTGCGCATCGCCGGGAAAACTTCGGTGAACCTTTACGCAAGATATGCAATGCCATACGCAAATTGGCTGATGATTATGGAGATCAAATCCATCTGGTGTATCCGGTGCATTTAAATCCGAATGTGCAGGAAACAGTATATCCGCTCCTGAAAGACCACCCATCCATTACTTTATTGCCGCCTGCAACGTATGATGAGATGATTGCGCTAGAAAAAAATGCCACAATGATGTTGACAGATTCAGGTGGTATTCAGGAAGAGGTAACGACCTTTGGTATCCCAACACTGGTGCTGCGGCATAAAACCGAGCGCCCGGAAGGGGTCAGCGCAGGTTTTTTGCATCTGGTCGGCGATGATGAACAATTAATCTATGATACCGCTGTAAAACTATTACAGGATAAAGAAGGATTGAATGATTTAAAATCGCTTGATAATCCATTTGGTGATGGTCATGCTTCCCGACATATTGTTGACGCTTTACTTCAATTCACGGATCAGGAAAGTGACATGCAAGAAAATGGTCGCAATCCATGACAGATAAAAACATTTGTATTGTGCCAAAATTGGATGGATTAGGTGGTCCGGCTTCTTTTCAACGGCGTTTGATTCCGCTGCTACGTGAATATGGCTGTAACGTTCATCATAATTTACGAGATGAGCACATTGACACGATTCTCATCAATGGGGGAACAAGAGATATTGTTGGACTGATTAAGGCGAAACAACGAGGGATAAGAATCGTTCATCGTTTGGCACAAATGAATTGGGTTCACCGACAACGTTTTAGTGGACTGGCTTTCAGCTATCGATCCGAACGCAATAATATATTGCTGGCATTTATTCGCCGATATTTGGCGGATGCTTTGATTTATCAAAGCGAATTTGTGCAATCAATGTGGGAAAATAAATATGGAGAGGTACCCGGGCAGGCAAATATTATCTATAACGGCGTTGATACTGCTTTATTTACACCCGGGAAAACGATTCAAGCTGACCAAATACCCATAAAAATTGCGGTGGTAGAAGGTCATTTGGGTGAGGGGAATGAAGTATACCTGGCAAATGCCATTCATTTTGGTGAGGCAATGGCCAAGTCGTGCAGGCTGCCTGTTTTATTAAGCGTTGCAGGTGATGTACCGCAAGTATTAAAAAATAAATGGCAGCGTTGCAGCGCTTTATTTTCTACTGATTGGTTGGGGGTTGTAAGTAGCGATGAGATTATTGATATTCAACATGGCTCACATTTTATGTTCTCAGCAGAATTGAATGGCGGTTGCCCTAATTCTGTTATTGAGGCATTAGCATGTGGGACACCTGTGTTAGGGTATGCTACCGGAGCATTACCGGAATTATTAAAGGGTAATGCCGGGATCGCTGTGCCATATGGGGGAAATCATTGGAAATTGGAATTGGCCGATATCAATGGTTTGGTTTATGCAAGCAAAACCCTGTTAGAAAATCTTCCTGACTATCAACTTGCAGCCAGAAAAAAAGCCGTGCAGGCGTATGACATCCGCAGGGTGAGTGAACAATATTTGCAGGTATTGATAAATCAGGAGTGAGATTTACTCGTCCGGAAAACCACCCAAAAATACGCCATCTTTTCCGCGATCAACTTCCCATGGATAAACAATGAAAGCATCCGTTGTGGCTGCATAATAGGTCGGTCGCATTCCCTCAAAGATATTGCGATATGGATTGAAATGTAATACACAGGTATACGGCATACCACCGGCAGCACTGATACGATTTTTTACCACTGTAATGGTTCTACCGCTTCCCCAGACATCGTCAACAACCAATACATGTTGGTCTTGCAAGAGACGATCTTCAGGAAACTGGAAAAACTTTGGCCAAACCATTAATTTGGAAGTACTTTTCTTATTATTGGTTTGCATTTCTGCCGGAAAATCAACTGCTGCGGTGAGAATTGTACTGATATTCAGTAAATCCGCTAATATCCCCCCAAAGACAAGCCCACCTCGGGTAATGATAATCATTGCATCAAATTCAACTTCGAATTGTGGAGTGATATGATCAATCAGTGATTCTACATCTAGCCAGGATAATACTTCGCGCCGCATGTTTTTCAAACCCTTTTGCTTTTGGTGTAATGATATTCAGATTATAGCAGGTTCTGATCATTTCTGGCGGGATTCCCTTTTTGCTGCCACCGGCAGAAAGGTGCCTTAGTGGTTCCTTGTGCCCTCCCAACGATATCTTGTATGTATATGTAAGTCTGCTAAACCATTAACGAGTTCTCCTTTGTAAATGAAGATAAGTATCTCTCAAACAAGTTAAATTCAATAAAGTCGGATGTTAATAGTTTTCCAATTAAGGTTAAGAAAAAAACGCCTCCACCAGCCGGTGGAGGCGTTTTTCAGTAGATTTTTTTAAATTATTCGGCTAATAGGGTCTTCTCATTTTTGCGTGAATTCCACCAGTCTAGGAGTATCAAATAGATTGCTCCGGTGCCAAACAAGGTCATGACTGTGCGAACCAAATATCCCAGGATTGGTATGAAACCTAAAATTATATACAGCACCAGCCCTACGATTAATGGCATAGCTCGTCCGTTTACAGGTGTCTTGGATAGCGATTTGAGCAGCCAGGAACCGATCAGATATGCGACTACGATTTTGGAAACCATGCTGACCAGGATGAGGAATATAGCCATTACCAGGAAGTAGCATGAGAAACTAATCAGGAAGAAGTAAAAGCCAAGTTCTCCAAAGGTGATTACTGCCAGAAAAGCGGTGAAACATATTAATACTAGCAAGGCAAAGGATAATAATACATAACCACCAAGAATTACCAATATGCCATATCCAAAAGATTTACCTGGTTTGGTTTTCAAGACTTGTACTGTCTCATCAAATTTCTTGGGGAATAACCAAAAAACAAGCAAGGCAATTAAGCCAAGGGTAATAAATGCTTTCGTGATTCGCCATATCCAGGTCAGAATCATACCGGTGATAAATGAGGCAGTTCCTCGTTCAGCATGCTGGAAAACAATCGGTTGCTGACCATTATCCCGCATTTCATCCGGATCAGGAACAGGTGTTTGGTATACTATGCCATCGGGAGGAGAAACCTGAATGGTTTCGGATTGTGGTTGCGGGCTTACATAGGTGATCTTTCCACCAATCTCCGCATCTTCACTGATGATGAGCCCCATATCCATTTGATCGGGGAGAAATTCTTGTGCCTCTATTGGGAGGGCTTCGTTTTGTTGATTCATTGAGTAGAAATAATATGGGGGTGGTTCATTGTAACCAGGGGCAGCTACATCTATGATGGCATTTCTGCCAATTGAACCGTCAATCAGTACTGCAGCAGCGCCGATATTTAAATCGCGAGCAATACTACCGTGCAGCACTGTTTGGTAAGTACCGATAGAAGCATCCATCCCAATGGAAGCGGCTTGAGCAATTTCAGCAGAATAACCACCAAAGTATAAATTGCGTTCCACTGCTGCACTGTTTTCTAATACGAAAGCATATGCGCCGCCTGCAAAGCTGCCATCCACGATGCCGGCCATATCAATCAGATAACCACCACTGAAAATATTGCCAGTAATGTGTGCGTTTTCACCAATCTCCACATAATTTCCAAAGGCAAAGACATCACCGTTAACCGTCCCATCGATTAATACATGGTTCCCTGCCATAATCAGCATGCCATTTACTGTGCCCAGCATGGTTGGATTATCAGCCCCAAGCAGAACATCATCATTAATCACTTCATCAGCACCAACAACACCATCCCCAGGAATCTCAGTAGCATAAACAGGTTGGATTGTAAGGGCCATGATGAGCAAAAGAACGGGTACAATTAATAAATAACGAAATTTTGAATCTTTAAACATTGAATAACCTCCATATGAATAAGAAAAAATGAATGATCCACTATTATATACGACACAATAGATGAAAAAGTCGCAATGAAAATGGGAAGCTAATGACAGAAAAGAAATATATGATAGGGATGCGTCCCTGGCACTACTACTATGTATTGAGAAATAGCATCGATTTTGCAATTCGGAGCAAGATTGCTTGGAATCGTCCTATTAAGCAAAGCAAAATGATCTCAATTTCATCAATTTTATCGCATTTTGATGCTCAATTCCAATTACATGCCAAACGTCTTGTAAACAAGTACCGTCTTGATTCTGTTGCATTGCCTTTTTCAGTTCCCTTGGTGCAGGTGAATTTGTATTATCTGGATTTGTTAATAAAGACATTTTCAGATCTGGAACTAAGTTTGACTGAGCCGCTCACAGTAGCAGATGTGGGTCCATCGGATTGGTTTTATTTACCCGCGTTGTATTCATTTTTAAAGTATTATCAGCATAAAGAAGGGCGAACCATTCATATTGACGGCTATGAGATTGATCCATATCGGGTCTATATCGATTTTCACGCGCGACAAAATTATGCAAAGCAACGAAGTGCAGCATTTGAGCGTGTAGACTATTTCCCTGAGGCATTTTCAACACATCCGGGTAAATATGATTTGATCATGCATTTCTTCCCATTTCTTTTTTTGAAAGATCATTTATCCTGGGGATTGCCAAAATCTTTGTTCAATCCACAGCAATTATTAGAAAAACTTGCAGAGAGCTTAAAACCAAAAGGTGCGCTCCTTGTTATTAATCAGGGTAAAGATGAGCATGAACTACAGAAAGAACTTATAAAACAAAATGGGTTGAAGATCACTCGAGATTTCTTGTATCAATCCGATTATAAAAAATATCAAATTGAGCATTATGTAATGGTAATTACAAAATGAATGAACATGAACAACTTCAGGAATCGGCGATAGATTATTTGCGTGTACTTGCTCAACATATTGGCGAACGACCTGCTGGGTCTCCTGCTGAAAAACAAGCCATGGATTACATTCAGGAGAAAATGGAAAAGGCAGGGTATCATATTGAACGTACACCAGCAGCTTTTGCATCAGAATGGCCCTACTTTCCACTCTTTGGAATAGGTGCTTTATTGTTGATGCTGGCAGGGTTTTTGCTGTCAGTAACGCCAATTCCGGCATTGCTTTTACCACTACTCTATATTGCATTACCACAAGTCAGCCGCTGGATGATTCAAAAGAAAGAGAGAACTAAACAATCAGAAAATTTGTTTGCCAGCATACCTGATGCCGGGCAGACAAATCGATTAATCGTATGTGCCCATGTTGATAGTGGAAAAATGAGTGGTTTACAAAAACCAATCTGGATTAATTTTTACAATCAATTATTATTTTATGGTCAGCGAATTGCGATCTTCTTAGCGATGTTGGCAATCGTACAAATGGTTGGTGTACGATTACCCATAGAGATATTTATTGCTGTTCGGGTGCTGGTATTGTTGTTGGGTGGCATCTGGTTCTCCTTGGACCTGGTCGCTCAACTGGGTGGATCCGGGAGATGTTCTCCGGGAGCAAATGACAATGCATCAGGGGTTGCTGTTGCGATGGCATTTGCACAAAGCAGCAAAGTTAAACCACCCAAAAAATATCAAATTGCATTCCTGTTTACGGGCGCGGAAGAGACAGGATTACATGGGGCGGAAACATTCGCGAAAAAATTGAATCCTGAAACCGATGTTGTCTTGAATCTGGATATGGTTGGAATTGGTGATCAATTGCATTATGTAACAGCAGAAGGTACCTTGAATATATTACGTACCGACAAAGTGTTAAACAAAGTGATTGTGCAATCCGATAAAAATGCCAAAGGAATCTGGTATACCGTTCGCAGTGGAGATTTTGCAGCTTTTTTACGGAATGGTATTCGGGCAACTTCCCTTGAGATGAGGTCAGGGAATCAGACAGGGTATCATTATCATAGCCGGTTTGATCATATATACAATATTGACGAAAACGCGCTTAATGCAACATTACGTTGCTTAAAATTTTTCCAGGCATTTTATGAAGATGAATTTTAGAGATAAACTTTTTATTTTTGCTGTATAGGGATGTTTCTGGTTATTGCTGTTAATGTACCTAGAATAATAATTAACAGAATCAGAATACCAGCAAACAACAAACCGTTCGTATCTTTGGACGTCATAGCCCAATCAGGAAAAGGTGTGGGTGTGCTGGTTATTGTTTCGGTGGGTGTAGTTGTAAGAAGGGTTGTATCGGTATCATTTCCTGACGGTGTTTCTTCTTGGATGGGCTCAGTGGTTTTAGTAGATTGCGCTAGCAATAATTTTCCTTTAGTTGGCGATGGTGCAGACGCACTGGCAATAAATACAATAATACAAAACAGAGCGATGAGCGGATAAATTTTCAGTTTTGAACTTATTGTGTATAAATTCATGCACTTTCCCTTATTTGAGATTTTTATTCTTCTGGTGTTTCGAGTTTTTCGGCTGCAGCTACTGATGCTTCAACTGAATTGGTTTGTCTTTTGATAATTTGAACAGCAGCCTCTTGAACAATAGGACCAACAGTTGAGGTTAAATCATTTGCTGGGCGTACATGTGAAGCAATCACAATTTGACTGAGAAGTGTTTTCAGGTTTTGATTTGTTACAGCGGTTAATGAGGTTGGTCGGGTTGGCAAATAACCTGTATCAGGTGACCATTCAGCCAAAAAATTGCTCTCGACCAGGTATTCTGCCAAGGCAATCCCCAAAACCTGCCGTTCAGGATCCTGATCAGCAAGCGCCCACATCCATCCATCAGCAACAGTATAGGCTTCATCCCCCAGATTAGGGACCGGAATTGCACTTGAATCAGCAGGAAGTTCGCTTAAATATCTGGAACTCCAGGTGATCACTGCGTTTGCATTTTGATCCAAATAAGATTGCCAGGCCTGTGAATCCGATTGATATTGAGTGATCCAGGTTGGGAAGATACCGCTACGGGCGCCATTTTCATAGAGTTGCAAAACAATTTCCAGGAGACCGGCATCCAGAGTGGGGTGCAACTGGGTATCCTGAATGGAACCACCCAGAGATTGGTATAAGTTTATGGTAAATAGTGCCTCGGGATCAGCAACTGGGAAAATAACTGGCTGCTGTAACGATTCAAGTGTCTCCCAATCCACCGGTGTGGAAGAAAATTGGGCAGGCCGATATACCAGTATAACAGCATCGCCGGCAACTGGTAATCCATACACTGAACCCTGAATAATGGCCAGTTCTCTGGCGTAGCCATACCAGTCTGAATCATCAATCACCGTGCTGCGTTCATCCAGCGGCGAGATAAGACCTTTCAAGGAAGCGGTTTCAAGGGATGATCGATTCAATAGAATCAGGGTTGGTAATGCATCCGGTGCTGCAGCACTGGTTGTCGTTAGTGATTCTAACAATCCACCTGAACCGCTAACGGATTTGATACGAACCTGGATTTCAACATTTGGATATTCTGATATGAATGCATCCAGGCGGTTATTTAACAGTGCAGATGCTGACGTTTCACCATTTGGGTCAAATTGTGGAGGTACCCACAAAGTAAGTACATGTTGATTTGTAATTTCGTCGATATCTTGCGGTATGGCGGTCAATGTAATTTCTGCTTCTGGTGCCGTATCCGTTGGTGTATTTAAGGTAATGTTTCCATCCGTTATTTCAGTTGGATTGGCAAAAGTAGCCTGAAGAGAATCAAGCGTAAATGAGCAGCCTGAAAAGAGGATTAACCCTAGCAGGGTGATCAAAATAACCAAACTAGATAAAATTGTTTTTGATTTTATTTTATTTTTTCCTACCGAAATTTTTCTTAGAGCAGGATATTTTGTTTTATCAGACATTAAACACGTCTCTACTTCTCATAAACTCAAGTTAATTGGTTTGCATAAATATGCTGTTAACAATTTTACTGTATTCTGTACATCATTATAATCTACCATTTCTGATGGTGAATGCGCATAGCGGGTAGGAATCGATAAGCAACTAACTGGAACACCGGATTTTGCGATTTGAATCGCGCGGGCATCTGTGGAACCCATCAATAGTATTTCCATTTGATAGGGGATGTTGGCAGCTTCTGCTGTATTTACCAGGCTGCGGACGACTCGTGGATCGGAGATCATCCCCGTATCTTTTACCTTAATGCCCGGACCCGCAGCTAATTTTAATGCAGAACGACGATCTTTGGGGACATCACCCGTTGGCGCAATATCAATAGCAATACCCAGATCAGGATCAATACCAAATGCGGCAGTGGTTGCGCCACGAGTTCCGACTTCTTCCTGGGTTGTAAAGACAAAATAAATCTCATGCGGGGAGTCTTTTAATTGTTTTAGAACTTCAATTTCAATAGCGACACCGATGCGGTCATCCATGGCTTTGGATACCAGCCGATTGCCTAAATCGGTGAAGGGGCGTTGAAAAACGGCGACATCGCCAATTTTTACCGAACATTCTTCTTTGCTGGAAGCGCCAATATCAATATACATTTTTTGCAGTGGGGCTACTTTTTCGCGTGAGCCTAAATCTTCCTGATAAATGACACCCACCTGGCCATTGAGAAATTCGACCCGGCTGCCAATACAATGGAACGGAAAAACGCCGCCAATACCGGCGAAGCGTAAAAATCCATTTTCATCAATATGGGTAACAATAATACCGATTTCATCCATATGAGCTGCGAGCATTATGCGCATACCGTCTGCGCTTTTTTGGCCTTTACGTACAATCAGATTGCCTAAGGCATCAATTTTAAAATCATCAGCGACTGTTTTGATTTCATCTACAATCATGTTTCGAATATTATCTTCATAACCGGAGGGACCGGTAGCCTCAACGAGTTTTTTGATTAATTGTTTCATGTTTATCTCCTGCACAATAGCGGATGATCAATTTCGATCTAAGATGGAAGGATCACAGTTTTGCAAAACAGCCAGCATAAGATTGAGCGATTGTTCCCAATCCGAGATTCTAGCAATGCCAATGGCACTGTGAATATACCGGCAAGGAATGGACATCGAAAGTGTTGGCACACCTGTGCGTGATTTATGTATCGCACCTGCATCTGTTCCACCGGGACCAGGCTGACGAATTTGATAAGGTATCTGATTCGTATCAGCGACTTCCATTACAAATTTAACCAATCGGGGATCAGACATCGTGGCTGAATCAGCAATGTAAATCGCTGGACCATGACCGATTTTTGTATTGTAAAGCGTGTTTTCCTCACCATCATAGGAAGGAAGATCACGTGAAGCCGTCGCATCTAACACAAAGGCGATATGCGGGTTCAGCGCAAAAGCTGCGGTACGAGCACCACGTAAGCCAATTTCTTCCTGTACAGTGAAAGCGGCTTGAAGCTCAATATGATCGGGGGCATGTTTGAGAAGCTGAATTAAATTAGCTACGCCCAGCCGATCATCGAAAGCTTTTCCACGGATGGTTTCACCATAGCGCTGGAATTTTGTATCAAATGCAGCTAAATCACCGGGCGTTACGTTAGTGTTTTTACCGATGCCGGTATCCATACGTAATTGATCCACGGGGATGGTACGAGCGCGCTCTTCTCGACTGGTCAGGTGAATGGGCGCTGCGCCGATGATCGCCTGAACGTGTTTGTGACCGATCAATACTTTCTTTCCTGCGATCATGCGGGGATCAATGCCACCAACAATATCAAAATGATATAAGCCCTCTTCACTTTCCTTAAGGATCAGAAAACCAACTTCATCCATATGGGCTGCAAGCATGATTTTCATTGCATCTGAGGTTTTGGCTTTTTTGATTGCCAGCACATTACCCATGGCATCTACACGGATATCATCAGCATAGGGATTGATCTCTTCCAGAACAATTTTGCGAATCTCTTCTTCCTGTCCGGCGATAGCGCAAGCATTGGAAAGTTTTTCGATGAGCTGCAGTTGTTCATCCTGAATCTGGATGGATTTGGAAAGCTTTTTGATTTTTGCTTTCATTTGGTTTCCTCCCAGTTTATGGTCTCTGCAAACTCTGGTGTTAATCTGGCAATAAATTCGGCTAGCAAACGACCAGCTCTTTTAATGTCTTTCATAGCCACAGCTTCTACTGGGGTATGCATATAGCGCAGTGGAATACCCAACAAAGCTGTAGGTATCCCTTCAGCTACAATTTGTAAAGCATAGGCATCTGTTCCGGAATGCGCAGTAGAAAATTCCATTGAGCTTGGCATGTCAATATCATCCGCCAATTGTTTGAGTGCTTTACGCAGAGCGGGGTGCATGTTGGGTCCATGGCCTATGGTTATACCTTTGCCGAATGGTACGGTTTCCAGGTCGGAAGTTGCGCCGGGGCCTTTGGCGAAGGTCACATCCACAGCAATGGCAAGATCAGGCTGGATATTAAATGGTGATGTCAGGGCACCAGCCAACGTAACCTCTTCCTGAACGGTCGCTACAGCCCAAACATTCCAGTGATGTTTGATATGCTGCAGCTCTGAAAGACAGTAGGTTAACGCTGCCACAGATGCACGGTTATCCAGTGTATGTCCAGCAATCACATCGCCATCCAGATCCATAGGTGTTGTTGCAAAGGAAACAATATCGCCAACACGTACGAGCTGATTGACTTCTTCCGGTAATAAACCGGTGTCAATCAATAAATGTTCCAACGGAACTGGTTTTTTTGCCAGATTTTCTGGCAATAAAAAATCCGGGGGTTGCACGATGATGCCGGGGATTTCTTCTTTTCCATAAACGGTAACAGGTTGACCGGGTAAAATGCGCGGATCAATACCCCCCACCTGAGTAATTTTTAGAAAGCCTTCCACAATCTGGGTGATAATAAGACCAATTGCATCCATGTGGGTGGCAATCATGATATTTGGTGCATCACCTTCGCGAGCACCAATCTTCAACGCTTGTAAACTACCTACTGTGCTGGTGGATAGTTCATCTACCAGCGGTTCCCATGTTTTTGCTATCACGTCATGAACTGGTTTTTCATAACCGCTTAAACCTGGTAAAGAAAGCAGTTCTTTCAAAAATGGTTTAAGTTCTTTCATAGGGCTACTCGCCTGTTTTAGGGCGTTTCCTCCTCGGTTGGGTTAACAGTTTTAGTTAAGGTTGCTGTGTTTACAGGAACAGATGTAGATGTACTTGTAGCAGTGATCGGGGGTACTTCGCTTTGTGTTGGGGATGGCGTTAATGTAATTGATGGTGTATTGGAGCTGGTTGGGGTAATTGTCACTGTAGGGGACATAAAGGGTGTATAGGTAACCGATGCAGTCCATTTTTTTGTGGGGCTGATTGTAGGTGAAAAAGTAATACTGGGTGTACTACTCTCTTGTGTACGAATATCTAATGTTGGGAATGTAGCCGTGACTTCGATTGTTTCTGTTGGTGTTTCGGTGTGCTGCTGCTTCGGATAATTGTTCAGCATAATTAATCCTGAACAATAGCACGGGATGGTTGCAGCAATAATAATACCCAGAATTATTCTGGTGCGGTGTTTGCGCTGTTGGTTGGAAAGGATCTTCTTTTTCATTTTTCAATCATCTTATCATCAGCTTCATGCGAATGCAAGTTGAAGGGGTATGGCGAATAGGATGAAATATCATTTACGTGCATTAATTTCAAATTTCACCGCAGAATATAATTGCGTAGCTTTTAAATCCCGGATGGAATAGCAAGGGGCTTCCAAATGATCTGCCAGTTGTACGGCTAAGCCCTGATCAAATTCCAATGATTCCATATTAATTACCACGCTGTGAATATTTTTCTGAGCCAAGGAAGCAGCCAGGAAATGGGATTCCTCTAATGGCGGTTTGGAGCCCATAGCGACATTTCCGGCGCCATCGGTGAGCACAATTAACATGGGCATAATTTCGGGATGCAGAATTTTCTCGCGATCGAGGACATTGATCGCCATTTGCAACCCCGCTGAGAGTGGGGTTCTGCCACCGATGGGAATGTATTTCAAGGCACGTTGGGCGAGTTTGATGGAATTTGTAGGGGGTAATACCAGTGTTGAACGATCCTTTTGGAAAACGATCAGTCCGACGCGATCACGGCGTTGATAAGCGTCAGTCAGTAAAGACAGAATTGCACCTTTGGTGGCTTCCATCCTTTCAGCGACGGCCATTGACCATGAAGCATCGACCACGAACAGAATCAGATTCGCACTCTGACGCATACGTATTTTTCTCATGAAATCGGAGCGGTGCACGGTAAAAGCCAGATTTGGGCTTTCGTTTTTTCGTTCTTTCTGATAGGGTGCTGCGGCACGTATCGTGGCATCAAATGCCAGGTCGTCGATTTTATCAAATGCTGGACGAGCCTGAATGTAACGACCTCTTTTCCG
Source organism: Chloroflexota bacterium (assembly GCA_016838895.1). GTDB lineage: Bacteria > Chloroflexota > Anaerolineae > Anaerolineales > Anaerolineaceae > UBA5203. The sequence goes on along the minus strand of JAEKNU010000017.1, from coordinate 30,865 downwards.
ATTGGTACGGGTTCGGGAACGTCTGCCGGCTTTACGGCGCAGCATCTGGTCCAAGGGAGTGTTTAACCGGCGAGGTTCAAATACTTCACCGACTTTGGTTTCTTTGCCCCCTTCCCACCAAACGGCATTCTGATTATTAAAAACTTCCTGCTTACCGGCTTCAGTGCTGTCATCACTGGCGATCACATCCGCTGCATCTTCAACGGTCAGGCTTTTTTTTTATCGTCAGCAATGCCTTCGTTTTCACTTTGCTCGGAATCCGTTTCATCTCCGCCAGATTTTGTGGCACCGCGTAATTGTTCGATGCGTTCTTCCAATTCCTCGACCGTCATATCGGATTCCATAAATGGTCCACGTTTTAGACGATGGGGTAAAGCTAATTCTGCTGCGATGGCGATATCCAAATCAGTGATCCTGGTGCGGCCTTCATAGGCAGCCTGGGCTCGGGCAGCTTTGAGGATGACCAGATCGGATCGGTGACCTTCCAGATTGAGAGAAGCGGTTAATGATGCAATTGAAATCAGGTCACGGCTGGTATGAGTCACTTTTTCCACTAATTGACGTGCATTAAGAATTTTTTCCCCTAATATGCGCTCTTGCGTTAACCATTCCTCGCGAAATAGCTCAGGATTTTCTTCAAATCCGATGTGACGTTCCATGATGGTGACACGGTCACGCGCATCCCGAATCCCTTTGATATCCACGGATAAAGCGAAACGATCCAATAATTGTGGACGTAAATCGCCTTCTTCGGGATTCATTGTGCCCACAAGAATAAAGCGGGAAGGATGCGTAAATGAAATACCTTCACGTTCGATGATATTCATGCCCATGGCGGCTGAATCCAGCAAGATATCAACGACATGATCATCCAATAGATTTACTTCATCAATGTAAAGCAAGCCACGATTTGCTGCAGCTAACACACCGGCTTCAAAATGGCGTTCACCCTGACGGATGGCTTTTTCGATATCCAGTGTACCAACCACGCGATCTTCAGTAGCAGAAACGGGTAAATTTATAAAAGGTGTCGGGCGTTTAATCATGGGAAGAGAGCTTTCACTCTTTCCCCTCTCTTTACATTCGGAACACCAATTGGATGGTTTTTGCGGATCGCAACCAAAGCGGCAATCTTGTACGGCTTCTTCCTCAGGAAGAAGTTCTGCCAATGCACGTGCTGCGGTTGATTTTGCTGTACCGCGTTCACCACGAATTAATACACCCCCGATACGTGGATCAACGGCATTGAGGATCAATGCGCGTCGCATTTGTTCTTGTCCAACGATTGCTGAAAATGGATAGATTGCTGCCATGAAACACCACCAATTAAAGTAAAATTGCTTGGATTAGTGTACCACAAGCTGTTATTGTAAAGGTAGCTAAAGGTGAAATTTCTTAATAGAATGCTAGAAAAATAATGAAACAAAATTGTAGGATTTTTGGCGGGATATTCATTGATTTCCCTCTTGCTTAATTTTAAAAACTGAATATACTTTGATCGCATACACAAATCTTTTGTATAGTATAAAAGGGAATAGTACCTAATGGATATAAAGTCCATACTGATTGAGGTAGAACAGGAAGAACAAATGGAGAATGATGGAAAGCCTCCTGATCCGAGAGGTTTGAATTGTGCTATTACATTTAATAAACTATTAAATTTCGTTGGGGGAATTTATCATATTATTTGGGATATCTCCCGATATTTCATTCAAGCAAGCGTTAATTACAAATTTGTATTTGCTACAGAAAACAGACTTGTTTTCTGTAAATAAAGTTATTTCATAGGTGAAATGATGAAACAATTTCGTGTTGCAGTTTTGGCAAATTTAAAAAAGAATGCGCCTGTATCGGAAGATTTCCCTGCGGATGTGTGGGCAGATCTGGATTCTGAAAAAACAATCAATGCGTTGTGTAATGCCTTAGGAGAGGGTGGGCATGAAGCAGAATTTTTCGAAGGAGATATTGGATTATATAATTCATTGACATCTTATAAGCCGGATATTTGTTTTAACATCTGCGAAGGTCATTTTGGCGATGCACGTGAAGCGCAGGTGCCTGCTTTGTTGGAAATGATGCGCATCCCCTATACCGGGTCACGGGTCTTAACACTGGCTTTATGTCTGGATAAGGCTATGACCAAACGCGTATTATGCTGGCATGATTTACCAACCCCTGCTTTTCAAACATTTGAGCGTGTTGATGAACTATTACAAGGAGATCTGAAATTTCCATTATTTGTTAAACCCAGCAGTGAAGGCACGGGTATGGGGGTTAGCGCAAAGTCCATTGTGCGTAATGAAGATGAATTACGTGAGCAATTGGCTATCACAATTGGTCGCTATAAACAGCCTGCATTGGTTGAAACATTCATCGAAGGACGAGAAGTGACTGTCGGATTACTTGGCAATCTGGTTGGTCCGATTGCCCGGCGCTTACCAGAAGATCCGACAGCCAAACGCATTAAAGCAGGTTTAAATTTCTTACCCCCTATGGAAGTGGATTTGAAACCGTATCTGGAATCAGATGCCGTTTACAGTAATCGCTTGAAGGTGGATGTGCCGGATCAAATCAATTATATGTGTCCTGCTCCGCTGGATGAAGTGATGGTTCAACACTTAAATTGGTTGGCGGCAGCGGTTTTCCGTGTGACAGGCTGTTTAGATGTGGCGCGGGTGGATTTCCGCCTGGACGCAAATGACCATTGGAAACCTTATATTCTGGAAGTAAACCCACTGCCAGGTTTGTCTCCCGGCATCTCTGATATTGTGATTGAGGCCGATGCACAGGGGATCGGGCATACAGAATTGGTAAATACAATTCTTGAAACAGCATTAGAACGCTACGATATGATATAACCAAAAGCACCTGCCCATTCATTGCAGGTGCTTTTTTTCTATGACATCTTTGCCTAAGAATGGTGATATACAGGTTAAGAAGATATGATGTTTTACCAATGCGCTGATTGAGAGGATAACGGATAATCAAATATAGATTGATTTGCTGTACAATTAATGGAAATTGGGAGAATGAATCATGGCAAAGAAAACAATTCGGGTTCTTATTGCAAAACCCGGTTTAGATGGACATGATAGGGGCGCCAAGGTGATTGCGCAGGCATTACGTGATGCAGGTATGGAAGTTATCTATACCGGATTGCGTCAGACACCTGAAATGATCGCAGAGGCAGCTTTGCAAGAAGATGTCGATGCAGTGGGGCTTTCCATTTTATCCGGGGCACATATGGCATTGGTGCCACGCATATTAGCCTGTTTACGCTCAAATGAGCAGAATGATGTGCTTGTTTTTGTTGGTGGCATTATCCCTGAGAAAGATGCTGAAGCGTTATTGAAAATGGGGGTTAAAGCGGTTTATGGTCCGGGTACGGCAACTACAAAAGTAGTTGATGATCTAAATGGGGCACTGGGCAAGGAATAAGGAATTTGAATGATTGCTGCTGAAGATATTCGCGCAGGAAAACGACTGGCAATTTCACGATTCTTAAGTGAAGTAGAGAATGATACATCTCAAGGGCGTGATTTAATGAACGCCCTTTTTTCATTCACCGGAAAAGCGTATTATCTGGGTGTTACCGGTGCACCGGGAACCGGAAAATCAACTTTGGTGAATGAACTGGTACTTTGTGTACGTAAGCAAACGCCCTGGCGTATAGGAATCATTGCTGTTGACCCGTCCAGTCCATTTAGCGGCGGCGCATTATTGGGGGATCGTATTCGCATGCGCGATTTGTATGGTGATGACGGTGTGTTTATCCGATCTATGGCATCCAGAGGGGCATTGGGTGGTCTGGCATTACGAACTGCTGCAGTAGCATCTGCGCTGGATGCGGCTGGTTTTGATTTAATTGTGATTGAAACCGTTGGCGCCGGGCAATCGGAAGTGGATATTGCCAGGCTGGCACACACGGTTTTGGTTGTCGAAGCGCCAGGATTTGGAGATGATATCCAAGCAATTAAGGCCGGCATATTAGAAATTGCAGATATTTTGGTAGTAAATAAAGCAGATCAAACCGGTGCTGATCATACTGTATTGGCATTGCAGACCATGTTGAATATGTCAACGCTGCCCAGACAAGGGTTGGGAGATATGCATCATGGATTTTCATCCGCGCAAGCCACTATTAAGGATGAATCAAGTAGTGATAATAAAATTAAGGCAAATTGGCAAATCCCAGTGATCAAAACTTCAGCCACCGAACGAGATGGAATTGAGCAGTTATTTGAAGCGATTCAATCCCATCGGGATTATTTGCTGGCGTCCGGTTTAATGGATCGCAAGAATGCACAACGGATATTAGAGGAATTGCATCAATTATTACGTAAATCACTTTTTGAAAAGTGGAGAGAGCAAATTGACGATGATTCTTTTAATCGTGACCTTGATTTATTAAGGGCTAAAAAAATCTCACCCCAGGCACTTGTCGAAAAACTTGTGAAATACATCTAAAATCTCTCTCTAAAAACAAGAACTCTTTGATACAATTAAGGTGCATTTAAACGAACATTGCGAGCACCCTTTTTAATCCCTACTTATTCGAAGGATTATCGAACAGGTGGGGGCTATATTTTCAATCAATATCAATGCTATATGATGGATATTGTAGAAGGAGTAATTATGATCATCGGAGATGGCATTCGTTTTCGCGCTGCTGAACGGACTGATTTACAACAATTTGTGGATTGGTTGAATGACCCGGAAGTCAGACAATATTTAACGATCTATTTTCCTATGTCTTTGGCATTTGAAGAGAAATGGTTCGAAGATAATTTGTCAAAATCTCCTGATGAACAGGCACTGGTTATGGAAGTGATCACTGAGGGTGGCTGGAAATCCATCGGCACTATCAGTTTGATGAATGTATGCAATATTGATCGTGAAGCAGAATTAGGTCTGTTTATTGGTGAAAAATCGGAATGGAGTAAAGGATATGGCAAAAAAGCATTAAAATTGATGCTTGAATATGCCTTTAATACCCTAAACTTGAATCGAGTTTATTTACGTGTTTTTGAAAATAACCTGCGTGGAATACGCGCTTATAAAGCAACCGGTTTTATTGAGGAAGGACGCATGCGTCAAGCAAAGTTCTGCAATGGAAAATATCTGGATGTTTTAATCATGAGCGTACTTCGTTCAGAATGGCAGGCTGAAAATTAATCCTGGAGTTACCAATGCCCATTACCTTTAAACGTCGCGAACGGATGATTTACGGAGATATAAAATTATACTCCGGTACATCATGCCCAGAGCTTTCTTCTCTTATCGCTAAATACCTGGGCGTTCCCCTATGTGAGAGAGAAGTTATCCAATTCCCTAATGATAATTTATTTATAAAGTTAAAAACGAGTGTTCGTGGAAAAGATTGTTTTGTAATCCAAACAACTGGCAAACCCGTCCATCAAAACCTGATGGAATTACTGATCATGATTCAGACCCTGCGTCTGGATTCTGCTGCGCGTATTACAGCCGTGATGCCGTATTTGGCATATGCCCGTTCCGATAAAAAGGATCAGCCGCGTGTGCCGATTACTGCACGATTAGTAGCAGATATGATTGAGGTGGCAGGAGCTGATCGATATATTACATTGGATCTGCATGCTGGCCAGATTCAGGGATTTTTCTCAATCCCTGGTGATGTCTTGAGTGCATTTCATATTATGGTGGATTATTTACGTTCGATCTCTTCCACATTTTATGATCCAGTGGTCGTGACTGCTGATTTGGGCTTTGCCAAAAAAGGTAGAAATTATGCGGCTGGCTTAAATGTACCTATGGCTTTTATTGAAAAACGACGTATTGCCAATGAAGCCAAAGCGGAAGCATTAACCTTGATTGGTGATGTTTCCGGCCGGGATGTCATCCTGGTGGATGATGAAGTGGATACCGGTGGGTCAATGGTACAGGCGGTTACTTTGTTACGGGATAAAGGTGCCAGAAACATATACATGGTATTTGTGCATCCAATATTAAGTTTAGAGGCACATGAGCGTTTGGCTGCTTTACCCGTCACCCAATTTATTACGACTGATACAATTCCGATATCAAAAGAGAAATGTGAACTATTTGGAGATCGTTTGAAAGTGTTATCGATTTCTGATCTGGTTGGTGAAGTAATTATCCGTGCCCATGAAGGGCGCAGTGTTGGTGAGATGTTTAATGAATAAACCAGACCATGCCAGAATTACCCGAAGTTGAAACGATTGTAAATGCGATGAAATCAGGAGGGCGGGGTGGGAGCCCTCTGATTGGTTTAACAGTACAAGATATCCTGCTGCTTTGGCCGCGCACTTTGGCCGAACCCGAGGATGAATCTGCGTTGAAGATATTAAAAAATCAGAAACTTGTAGAGATTCGCAGACGAGGAAAATTCATTGTATTACAATTTAGTGATGATGTTGTTTTAATACATCTACGAATGAGTGGGGATATTCGGGTACATCAGATTTCGTCTACGAATTCAATACACGGAATTGTAGAAAAACATGATCGATTTGTGATATATTTTAAAGAACAGGTAGCCATGGTTTTTCAGGATACCCGAAAGTTTGGCAGAATATGGTTAGTGAAAACGGCTGATCAGATCACCGGCAAACTAGGACCAGAACCATTTGACTCGAACCTGTCTGCTGATGTTTTCTTGACCATGCTGCATTCGTATCATCGTCAGATAAAACCATTATTGATGGATCAGACATTTATTGCTGGATTAGGAAATATATACACAGACGAATCTTTATTTTTAGCAGGTATTCATCCCCGCACGAATAGCAATGAAATTTCGCAGGGAAAAGCAAAAGCATTGCTTAAATCAATTCGTGATGTGCTTGGGGAAGGAATTCATCGCAATGGTTCCAGTATTGATTGGATATACCGTGGTGGTGATTTTCAAAAATATTTCAAAGTTTATCAACGTACTGGTGATGCTTGTTTCATTTGCGGTCAACCCATTCAACGAATACTGGTTGGTCAGCGCGGAACACATTTTTGCCCACAATGTCAACCGGAGCCAGTTTATGATGAAAATCGAAAAGAGTAAAAAGAGGATAATCACATGACCCCGATGCTCAGTCAATTACTTATGGGTTTTCTATTTGTTACGATTGGTTTTATTGCTGGTGCCGCAGTAAGTTATTGGTTGCTTGAACGTGAAAAATTAAATGTAAAATCGGAAGAAGTTCCACAATCAAAGGAAGAAACCATTCCAGTTGATCAGGCGTATGAAGAAGTCTTTCGCATTTATCGGGATAAAGTCAGCCAGAAGATTTTGATTAAAATTGATGATCAAATGGCACCAACACGGGTTGATTTAAATAAGAAACATCTTACATTAATTGAAAAAGTTGTTCGTGAAGAAATGGATTGGATAGGTATTGAGTTACCAAAGATACCGGTTCAAGTTTCACCAATAGCAACACCAAAATCGCAGATAACTGATTTGCTGGAGGAAGATATCCCATCAAAACTGGTTGCACAAATTAAAATCCCGACCAGAAAACCGAAGAAAACAGGTGATACGGAAGCGAATGCTGTTGTTGAAGCACGCAGTTTTGTTGAACAAATCAATGACGTATTACAGGATATGCTTGAACTAACACCTTTAAAAGATCGTCAGATTGCCTTGGCTGAAGATCCAAAAGATGGTGTTATCGCCTGGATCGGTAGTAAACGTTATGTTGGCATTGATGCAATAGATGATCCGGAAGTTCAGAAATTGATTAAAATCGCTGTTGCAAAATGGGAAAAGTCCATGGAGAAAGCAGCTCGCACCTCATAACTCATGAATCAGGAGCAAGAATGACCACATCGGAAGAACGCTTAAAAATATTAACAATGATTCAGGAGGGAAAAATTTCCGCCGAGGAAGGGCTGGAACTATTAAATACTTTGTCTACAATGGGCTCTGAAGCGAATCAAGCGCAGGAAAGCGGATCATTTCGAAAATCTGCGCGCTGGTTACGTGTTCGGGTTACGGATACCAATACCGAAAAAACACTTGTCAATGTGCGCTTACCAATCAGTTTGATGAATGCCGGAATGAAAATGGGGGCAAAATTTGCCCCGGAAATTGATGGCGTAGACATGAATTTGATTACGAGTGCAATTCGCGATGGGGAAATTGGAAAAATTGTAGACGTGTTTGATGAGAAAGACGGAGAACATGTGGAAGTATTCTTAGACTAAAAACTGGTCAGATGATTCTGACCAGTTTTCCTTTTTATTCATGGAGTTGTTCAATTTTATCAAGCTCCGGGAAGAATTGGCGAAGCGTTCCTTCAATCCAGCCTTTTCCCGTAGTTTCAGAGATTGGGCAATCCACACAGGCACCTCCCAGACGGAATTGAACATTTTTACCATCAAAAGATACCAGTTCAACTGAACCACCATGATAGTGGTTGATATATGCATCTAATTGCTCAATTAAACCCAATAATTGTTCTTCAATTGTGAAGTCTGTTTTTTGATCACTCATTTTCTATCATCCTTTTCCAACATTCGTTCGATAAATCCATGCCATTGCGAAATATTTTTAATATTTCTGCATGGGTTCCTTCCAGCCTCTCAGAAATTATGTTTGCCAGGCGCTGCATAATTACTGCGCCTGATTCAGGGTGTTTGGCGCAAAGAGCAAGCAACTCGGATCCTTTCACACGAAAAGCGATACTCTTTTCATCTGCAATGGCATCGGATGTATAAACATCCCGACGCAGCATGGCAGACCACCCAAAAACACCACCTGATTGAATACGGGCAACAACAAGTGCTGGACCATCATATGGTTTATAGCGGATGACTACTTTGCCGGAGGATAGGATATAGAAATACTCGGCTTTTGATTCCTGGTGAAATATTTCTTCATCTTTTTCAAAATGCTCAACTGTAAAAATATCCTTTAACAAAGCATACTCATTATTGTCGAGATCTTGAAAAAATGAAATACGATTAATATCTTTTATGACCATCATAACAATGTTAATCAATGGTCAAAATGGAATCTAGTGGCAATCATCCTCTACAATAAGATAAAGATCATCCAGGCTGTATCGGTTGCCCCAAAAGTGATTATGACAAACAATCACTAATTCGGATCAAAATTGTAATGTTATGTCCAATTATACCCAAGCTCAAGGCAGAACTCAAATATTACCAATAATGTAACCTTTTGTGGCCTGGCACATCTAAGTATATGAAGAATTAAAATTATGTAATTGGAGATGTAAAAATGGAGATGATCATTGATTTCCCAGGCGGGGCAAGAGTTGATGCACATTTTGGAGATATTACTGTAAAAACTGACCAACCTATGATGGGTAAAACCGTGGCCGATCCAACACCATTTGCTTTGTTCCTTTCCTCGATTGGAACATGTGCAGGAATCTACGTATTAGGTTTTTGCAATCAGCGTGGTTTATCCACTGAGGGCATTCGCATTGTACAACGTGTTGGTAGAAATATGCTAAATGGGATGGTAGATAATATCGATTTGGAAATTCAGGTACCGGAAAATTTCCCTGAAAAATATTATGAATCACTGGTTCGTTCGGCTGATTTATGTGCTGTGAAAAAGCATTTGGAAAATCCACCCAAATTTAATGTATATACGCGGGCAGTTAGCCCAGCATAGCCCTCATTTTTCTTTTTTACCAAAAACGAGTGAAATCAATTCACTCGTTTTTGCGTATATAGACCATGCTGCAAGCAGCTTTCTGGTAAAATAAAATTTGTTGTTCAACAAGCATAAAGTCAGGCAGTTTTGCAGTAATTCTAAGCATATTGGAGCATTTACATGCCGTTTGTAATAGGCGAAACGATCGGTCCATATACCTTAATGGAACAATTAGGTCAGGGGGGGATGGCGACAGTATTTAAGGCATACCATCCTACCCTGGATCGTTATGTGGCAATAAAAGTATTACATCTGGCTTTTATGGAAGAAGCCAGTTTTTTGGAGCGTTTTCGACGAGAAGCTAAAGCTGTGGCAAAACTGGAACATCCGAATATTGTGCCGATATATGATTTCTCGGAATATGAAAGCCGACCATTTTTGGTGATGAAATACATTGAAGGGGAGACTTTAAAAGCGCGCTTACGCAAACGGGCATTAACAACGGATGAAACCCTGGATATTATCAAAGCGATTGGCTCTGCGCTGGATTTTGCCCATAAACAAGGTGTTTTGCATCGGGACGTGAAGCCATCCAATGTGTTATTGGCGGATGATGGCAACATATACCTGGCTGACTATGGATTGGCACGCATCGCCCAGAGCGGTGATGTCAGCCTGACAACCGAACACATTCTTGGGACACCGCAGTATATGTCCCCGGAACAGGCACTGGGTTCAGATGGTTTAGACGGCAGAACGGATATTTATTCCTTTGGCGTGCTTTTATATGAAATGGTCACTGGTAGGGTGCCATTTAATGCGGATACGCCCTTTGCAATTATTCATGATCATATTTACACTGCGCTGCCCTTGCCTCGTGAGATTAATGCTGAAGTTAGTCAATCCGTTGAAAGGGTACTCTTAAAAGCCCTGGCAAAAAACAAAGATGATCGCTATCAAACCATGGCAGATTTTATTGCAGCCTTCGAGAGAGCGCTAATTTCACCTGATGATCCAGCGTACCATTCAGCAAGACAAATAGTGTCGGCTCCTGTACAGGAAAATCGTAGTGGACAGACATCTGTCACAAAGAACGATAAAGCAAAAAAGAAAAAACGCCGTTGGATTTTTATTGTCCCTGTGTTTTTGCTAGGTGGGGCGCTGGCGTGTTATTTGTCTCTGGCCGTTTTGGGTGCGATTTTCGAGAACTCCGGAAAAGTGCAGACAGATGACTTAGAGCCGTATTTATCCGAGTTGCTTGATACCCCTTCCGCTGCAATTCGCGGTAGTGAATATGAATTTCAACAAACGGTCTCTGTTCTGGCTGAAACCGAGCCAGACGAGGATATGGCAGATCAATTGCTGGAAGATAGTATCAGCGCTTGGCATCGAGGGAATTTACCTGCTGCTCGTATTGCTTTGATTCGCATGTATTTTGCATCCGGGCGCGATGAAGTCTTTCTGCGGGACGCTTTCAAATCAATGACTGATGAGGGGGCTTGGGTTTTGATTGCGGAAACACTTTATATGAGTGATCGGGCCAATGCTATCGAACTGACCAAAAACATGAAGACATTTATACATCAGGTGCTCTATATGGCTGCTGAAGATCCTTTGGCAAAGAATTTGTTTGAGAAGAACCGCAGTTTGCCAATCTTTGAAGTAGCCACATTACGCTATGATGTATTGCTTGGCGATATTGGAACCAGTAAAGAGGCATTAGGCTTAATACTAGATGACCCGGTAAAGGTTAAAGAATTCCCGGAAGCACATTTGCTGGAAGGAGAAATCTTTAAAAAGCTAGGCGATGATACTAGAGCTGCGGCTATATTTGATGAAATTATGGAAGATGAAGCTACTCCTGAATGGATATGGAATGTAGCTTTTGAGTTATCATTATCACTGGAATAAATCCTACAAATCTTAGACGAGGTGATCTTATGCGCACACCAATCATTGCAGGTAACTGGAAAATGAATAAAACAGTTGATGACGCCTGCGACCTGGTTTCAAAATTACGAGAAAGTCTTGCTCCATATTCAACAGTTGAGCGAGTGGTTTGTCCTCCGGCAACATCATTACTGCCGGTTTCAGCGATTTTGGATGAAAGTCCAATTGGTTTAGGTGCCCAGAACATGCATTGGGAAGAAAAGGGTGCCTATACTGGTGAGCTTTCTCCTGCAATGGTTAAAGAATTCTGTGGCTATGTTATATTAGGTCACTCCGAACGGAGAGAGTACTTTGCCGAAACTGATCAGACAGTGAACAAGAAGGTCAAAGCGGCTTTGAATATTGGCCTTACGCCGATTTTTTGTATCGGGGAGACGTTAGAACAGAACGAAGCCGGTAAAACCGAGGAAGTGCTTACGCGCCAGATTAAGTTCGGTTTGGAAGGATTATCCGAAGAAGAAGCCGCAAAAATTGTTGTGGCGTATGAACCGATTTGGGCGATTGGAACCGGAAAAGCTGCTACAAGTGAAGATGCCAATAACGTTATTGGTGGTGCTGTACGTGGTAATTTGAAGAAACTGTTTGGCAATACTGTTGCGGAATCTATTCGCATTTTGTATGGTGGTTCGGTTAAACCGGGGAATGCAGTTGAATATTTTGGCATGTCCGATATTGACGGCGCATTAGTGGGTGGGGCTGCCTTGAAAGTAGATGATTTTACTGCGATCGTGAAAGCTGCCGCTGGATAAATCCTTATCGGTTGAATTACTTATCATAAATCTGTCGGTTTTTTGAAAACCGGCAGATTTTTATTTTAATCGGATATGTTGATCAAATTATAATACTTCGTATACACATTTCAGACAACCATTCATTATGATTAAGAAGAGTAGAACCATACACAACTTTATTTGTAGATTAATGGGAGGTTTGTATGAACTTTGAAAAGTATACACAAAAAGCACAAGAGGCCATTTACGCTGCCAGCGAAATGACCTCAGAACTCAGCCATCAGGCAATTGAACCACTGCATATCTTGGCATCTTTGCTTAAGCAAGCGGATGGTATTGCTGTGGCTGTTGTAACCAAGATAGCCGGCAGCGCAACAGTACTGCGAGAAGAAACACAAAAAGAATTAGAGCAGCGCTCCAAGGTATATGGCAGCAATGTTGAAGCTGGTTTATCCCGTGCTTCAGCCGATTTACTGAAAGCTGCTGAACGCTATGCCAAGGGCATGGGGGATGAATTTGTCTCGGCGGAACATTTATTGCTAGGTTTAACGGAAAGCGATGAAGGAAAACGATTATCCCAATACGGTATTACTAAAGACAGCATTCTGAAAACACTGAAAGAAGTGCGTGGAAATCAACGCATCACCAATCAAAATCCTGAAGCGACCTTTGAGGCATTGGCGAAGTATGGCCGTGATCTGACCGCAGATGCCCGGCAAGGTAGATTGGATCCGGTGATAGGTCGTGATGAAGAGGTGCGGCGTGTGATTCAAATTCTCTCGCGGCGTACCAAAAACAATCCGGCATTGATCGGTGAACCGGGTGTGGGTAAAACTGCCATCGTGGAAGGATTAGCACAACGAATTGTAAAAGGCGATGTGCCGGAAGGGCTGAAACACAAACGCCTGATCCAACTGGATATGGGTTCATTGATAGCGGGCGCCAAATTCCGTGGTGAATTTGAAGAAAGACTAAAAGCTGTATTGCAGGAAATCACCTCTGCAGCCGGTGAAATCGTCCTTTTTGTGGATGAAATGCATACTGTGGTTGGCGCAGGGGCAGCCGAAGGCGCCATGGATGCCAGCAATATGCTCAAACCCATGTTGGCACGTGGTGAATTGCACCTGATTGGAGCGACGACATTGAATGAATATCGCAAATATATTGAAAAGGATCCTGCCCTGGAACGCCGCTTCCAACCCGTACTGGTAGTGGAACCCAGCGTGGAAGATACCATTAGTATTTTGCGCGGTTTGAAGGAACGCTATGAAGTACATCATGGGGTGCGCATTACCGATTCTGCGGTGATTGCTGCGGCAACTTTGTCACATCGCTATATTGCGGATCGTTTTCTGCCAGATAAAGCCATTGATTTGATTGATGAGGCTGCAGCACGTTTGCGTACAGAGATTGATTCTAAACCGCAGGTGTTGGATGAAGTGGATCGTCAGATCATGCAGCTGGAAGTTGAACGTCAGGCGTTGCAAAAGGAGAAAGATAAAGCTTCACATGAACGTCTGCAAAAAATTGAAGAGACATTAGCAAATTTGAAAGAGCGTTCGATAGAATTGATGACGCGCTGGCAGACTGAGAAAGAGGCCATTGCCGAGTTACAGGAAATAAAGGAACGCAGTGAGGCTGTCAAGCTTGAAATGGAAACTGCCGAACGACAATCTGACCTGGAACGGGTAGCGCGCATTCGTTATGGTGAAAAACCTGAGTTACTAGCCCGTCGCGTTGATGCAGAAGCACATATACAGCAATTGCAACAAGAAGGGGCCTTGCTCAAAGAAGAAGTAGATGCCGAGGAAATCGCGGACATTGTCTCGCGTTGGACATCCATTCCGGTCTCCAATTTGTTGGAAGGTGAGATGGAAAAACTGCTGCAGATGGAGTCTCGTTTACACTTGCGTGTGATTGGTCAGGATGAAGCTGTACATGCCGTATCCAACGCGGTGCGCCGTGCGCGATCCGGGTTACAGGACCCGGACCGCCCAATTGGTTCCTTTATTTTCCTGGGGCCAACCGGTGTAGGAAAAACAGAGTTAGCACGTGCTTTGGCTGCCTTTTTATTTGATGACGAGCATGCCATGGTACGTATTGATATGAGTGAATATCAGGAGAAACACACCGTTTCCCGCCTGATTGGCGCACCTCCAGGATATGTTGGCTATGATGAAGGTGGGCAACTGACAGAAGCGGTTCGTAGACGTCCGTACAGTGTGGTGTTGTTCGATGAAATCGAAAAAGCGCATCCGGAAGTGTTTAATGTCATGTTGCAGCTATTGGATGAAGGTCGCCTGACAGATGGTCAGGGGAGAACGGTTGATTTCCGAAATTCAGTAGTGATCATGACCAGCAATCTGGGCGGCAGTTTATGGATAAATGGCAATGATGATGTCAGTCGCGAATCTGTTCAGGAAGTCCTGCAGGCGCATTTCCGTCCGGAATTTCTGAATCGCCTGGATGATATATTGGTTTTCCATCCACTCAAACAGGAAGATTTAGAGCATGTAGTGCGGATTCAAGTACAGCGTTTGTCTAAATTGATAGAGGAAAAAGGCTATCATCTGGAAGTTGCCCCGGCAGCGATCGCTTATTTGGCTCGGGTTGGGTATGACGCCAATTACGGTGCTCGTCCACTGAAACGTGCCATTCAGCGTGAAATTCAGGATGCGCTGGCAATGAAAATTCTGGCAGGTGAATTTCACCAGGGTGAATTAATCCGTGTGGATGCTAATGAGGATGGCTTGTACTTTGAATCAATGCTGGTAGGTGAGGTGATAGATCCTGAGTTGGAAGGCGATCCAGCGTAACAAGATTTTAAATTAAGCTGCCAGGGTTTCGAAATCCTGGCAGGTTTGATTCATACATAAAAAAGAGTAGTGGTAATTCATGAATTACTATTACTGTTTTTATGCTATGTGCTTTTCTTGTTTTGTAATATGAGTTAGGGGAATAGGTGTAGGTGGGAATGAGGTGGTGCTCTTTCTGAAAATAAATAGTAAGCGGCAAAAAATGAAATCCGACGGTGATAAGTTTGAAACGACGGATTTCGCGCAAGAGCTCATTATAGATCAAAATCAATCCGCTCAATCCATCCTACGATGAGATAAACATTGGTTTAGCGTTCGTTCAACCCCTTGCCTTCGAAAATTTTCTCCGTACATTTTTCAATTCGTGATACGCGTGTTTGGGACTGTTTCGGTGCGGAAAAATGTAAAAGGTATCCTCTTTGGCGACCAGGGGTGAGTGACTCAAAAGCGGCATTGAAAGCAGGGTCTTCATCCAGTTTATTAAGCAATTCTTCTGGCATATCGTATTCAATGGTTTTTTTATATTCCACTTTCAAACCGGTCATTTCTATGTGAATTGCTTCCTGAATGTAGGCTTTTATGATGGATTCCATCTCAATGATTTCATTAACATTGGTAAACTTTAGTAAACGTCCTGCCTGCGTATTTTTACCGGGCGTTTCAAGAATCCCATTGGGGTCTTTTAATAAAACGCCTTTAAAAAAACTGATTGCACAATATTCTTTGAACGCAGCCATAATCAGAATATTTTTATTATCGTATGTGTAACAGGGAACACTCCACTTCAGTTCTTCGGTAAGTTCACTGTCAAGAAGGATGGATCTCAATTTCTTTAATTCTTCTGGCCAGGTCAGCGTTTTGCAATTGGGTGTCCCACCAAGCGGGCAGCGTCCACAGCCGTTGGCAATATATAAATCAATGTCTGGATTCATTTTGTTCATTTATTGATCCTCTGAAATGAAGTGAGCTCATCTCTGATTACAATATTGTTTTCTTCTTTGGCTTTCGATTTTTTTATGAAAGTCCATAAAATAAATCTTTTTTCGGCTTTTGCTCGGTGAATTCAGGAACTGCCTGCATAAAGGTTTCATAGGGTGTCAAAATTCGACGGAAGAAACCTAGAAAACCACCAGATAATCCGGCGCCACCCTGACTGGCGTGGCAGGCAGAGGCAGCATCGCGTTCTTTCTCTACACTACGGTAGTCGATTTTATAGTGAATAGGAAAAGTAACTTCAGCAATCGAAGCCAGGTCTATATCTTCGTTTTGTCCAAAGCGCGTAGGATCTTTACCAATTAATTTCATCACGCTGATCATCAAACGCATCATTGTTTTAGGGAAGGTGCTGTATATTAATCGATCAGGTTGAAAAGTCGCTAAACCATTTCCAACGAATCCGGGATCTGAGGTCATTTGATAGGCGGCAACTGCAGCATGGTGGATGGCAATATGATCCGGGTGGCGGTATCCACCGATAGGATCAAAGGTGATCACGATATTTGGCTGCACCTTGCGTATGATGTCTGCTACTTCTGCGGCTACTTGATCTACGGATTGATTGCATAATGCTTGTGGATTTTGATTGTCAAGGGAGCCGCTCATACCTGAATCACGATAATCCAGAAAGTGAATATTTGATATACCTAGAATACCAGCAGCACAGCGCAATTCCTGTATTCGTACATCTGCTGAAGTTTGATTCGCGTGAAGGAACTTTTCATCCATCTCACCGGCTTCCCCTTTGGTAGCACAGACCAACTCAATATGCACGCCATTACGGGCGTAATAGGCTAAAGTACCGCCAATACCAAATGATTCATCGTCCGGGTGAGCTAAAACTGCCAGTAAGACAGGCTGTTTTTTAGATTCATTGAACTGCATCATACCATTAATCCTTACTACCGCAAATTGGGCAGGCTTCATTTTTCTTTATCTTCACGATCTGTGTTTGCATTGTCAGTGTATCAACCATTAATAATTTGCCAATTAGGGGTTCGCCGAGTTCAAGGATCAATTTCAAGACCTCAGTGGTTTGTAAAGATCCCACAATGCCAGGGATTGCCCCAAAGACACCCAAATCCTGCTGTGTTTTGACAGGCTCTTTTTCCGGTGGGTTATCAAACAGGCACTGATAGCAGGGTCCTTGGCGGGCATCAAAGACACTAACCTGGCCTTCAAATTGATAAATTGCCCCGTAAATATAAGGTTTTCCCTGTTGGACGGCAATTTCATTTATAAGATAACGGGTGAGTAAGTTATCTGATCCGTCAATTAAAATATCATAGGGAGCAGCGATTTCACTGCCGTTCTCCAGGTCAAAATGACGGTAATATACATCTATCTGACAATGAGGATTTAAGGCGTTCAGGAAGCGCCGCGCACTTTCTACTTTGGATAATCCCTGATCCTGAGTGCGATGAATGGTTTGACGTTGTAAATTGGATAAATCTACGACATCAGAGTCAATAATACCCAATCGTCCAATGCCGGCAGCAATGAGATATTGGGAAATAGGCGAACCTAAACCACCTACGCCAATCAATAAGGCGGAAGATAGTTTTATTTTTAACTGGCCCTCTATTCCGATGCCGGGAAGATGGATATGGCGCGAATAGCGTTCCATTTCGTGATTGGAAAGACGTTTCGGCATAAGTTTTACTTTCTATCCCTTTCAGGAAGTCCCATCATATCAGATCATCATGGAGATTGCAAATTGCGACATAATAACTCCACTTTTATGCTGAGATTACTGGTAAATATGCTATGCAGTACCAAATTGGCGGTCGCCGGCGTCGCCCAATCCGGGAACTATGTATCCTATCTCGTTAAGATGATCATCTATGGCTGCCAGATAAAGAGGTACATCGGGGTGATGCTTTTGCATGGCTTCAATCCCTTCTGGTGCTCCGATTAATCCGACAAATTTAATATTTTTTACCCCCCAGCGTTTTAGGACATTAACTGTTGCTACAGCAGAACCGCCGGTTGCCAACATAGGATCCAATATCAGGCAGAGCGAAACAGTTGGCGCAACGGGTAATTTATTATAATATTCTACAGGTTTTAAGGTGTTTTCATCCCGATATATACCAATATGCCAGACTTCTGCCTGTGGGATCAGCTCCCAAACCCCTTCAACCATACCTAATCCAGCACGTAGAATGGGTACCAATCCGATTTTATCTGCCAGAATACTGGCCGGAGCCATGCCCATTGGCGTTTGAACTTCATTTGGAGTGGTTCGTAAATCCTGCGTTGCTTCATAGGCTAATAAACTGCCTAATTCCTGTACAATTTCACGGAATTTTTTTGGTTTTGTTTCATGATTACGAAGGAACCAGAGTTTATGAGCAACAAGTGGATGATTAGATACATAAATATTAGACATATATCTCTCCCAAAAAGAATCTTCTCTCATTATAGCCCTTCTTTGAAGATCATGAAACTATCTGAAGCGCTCATTTTCATTAGTAAGATTCATGCAAATGTAGCGGATGCGGTATAATGGTGCTCATGAGTCCAGTAGAAAACCGCTTGATTAGTGCTGCTTCTAATGGTGACGATCATCAAGAACCTGGCATTCGCCCACGTTCATTGAGTGAGTTAATTGGGCAGGATCATGTCAAAGAAAACCTCAGTATCCTGATCGAAGCTGCCAAACAGCGTTCTGAATCGCTGGATCATGTTTTGTTTTATGGTCCCCCCGGATTAGGTAAAACAACCCTGGCCCATATTCTATCGAATGAGATGGGCGTACAGATTCGAGTGACTGCCGGACCTGCGATAGAACGTGCAGGTGATTTGGCTGCCATCCTGACCAACCTGAAAGCGGGTGACGTCCTTTTTATCGATGAAATACACCGTTTAGGCAAGGCTGTAGAAGAAGTGCTTTATCCGGCAATGGAAGATTTTGCATTGGATATCGTCATTGGTAAAGGTCCATCAGCAAAATCTATTCGCCTAAATTTACCGCATTTTACAGTGATTGGCGCTACCACACGCCCTGCCATGGTCAGTGCACCATTGCGAGCGCGATTTGGCGCTGTGTATCGTCTGGAGTATTATGATCAGACTGCCATTCAGGCCATTGTTAAACGGGCGGCTGGTTTATTGCAAGTTGAAGCCAATGATAAGGGTATCGCTGAAATCGCTCGTCGGGCACGCGGTACACCGAGGGTTGCCTTGCGTCTACTGCGCCGTGTACGGGACTTTGCCCAGGTACGCGCAGAAGGATTTATCGATCACGAAGCTTCAACCAGCGCACTGGATTTATTAAAGGTTGATTTCCTTGGTTTGGATGATCTGGATCGTCGGGTATTGCTGACGATTATCGAAAAATACAGCGGCGGACCGGTTGGGTTAAATACGATTGGCGCATCCATCAGTGAAGAACCAGACACCATCATGGATGTAGTAGAACCCTATTTATTACAATTAGGCTTTTTAAGTCGTACTCCCCAAGGACGCGTAGCTACTGAACGTGCGTATTCCCATTTGGGATTACCTTATCAAGCGAAAACACAACCAGGATTATTTGATCGTGAAAACGGATGATTTTTATTACAATTTGCCACAAGAATTGATTGCGCAAACACCCATTGAGCCACGGCATCATTCACGCCTATTGGATTTGAACAGGAAAACCGGTGAGATACTTCACCGGCATTTTTATGATATTGAACAATTACTCGTTCCGGGTGATTTATTGGTGTTGAATCAAACCAAAGTGATTCCGGCCCGTATTCATGCGCACAAGATGAGTGGTGGCCGTATTGAAATTCTACTGCTGCGCAAAATGGATTCCCTGACCTGGGAGTGTTTGATTGGCGGGAAACGAATGGGAGTAGGTAAGGAATTTGTTGTTGAAAATGGTCCTGAAGGGCTAGTGGTTGAAGAAATCTTAGCTGCCAAAAAGAAAATCCGATTTGAGCAGCCAATTGAATCATTTCTGGGCATTGCAGGAGAAATGCCGTTGCCGCCCTATATTCATGAACGGCTGGAAAGGCAGGATCGTTATCAGACGGTCTTCGCCAAAACATCCGGGTCTGCTGCAGCGCCAACTGCCGGGCTGCATTTTACTGAAGAATTGTTGAACAACCTTTCAGATAAAGGATTGAATTTTGCACAGGTAACATTACATGTTGGGCTGGATACGTTTGCACCGGTTACTGAGGATGACCCCGAACAGCATCATATTCATAAGGAATGGTGTGAACTCACTGAAGAAACTGCTGATCTGATTCGTAAGACTCGTGCTGCCGGAAAACGTGTCATCGCTGTAGGTACAACATCAGTTCGAACACTGGAAACTGCGGCAAGAGCAGCCTCTGCTGATCGGATTGTAGAGTCATTTCAGGGTGATACGGATTTGTATATTTTACCTGGGTTTACTTTCAAAGTTGTAGATGCCATGATTACCAACTTTCATCTACCTCGCTCCACCCTGCTGATGCTGGTGAGCGCCTTTGCGGGGAAACAAACCATTGATCAAGCCTATCAAGCTGCCATCGCAGAGAAGTATCGATTTTTCTCATTTGGCGATGCCATGTTTATTCATATGGATTGATTATTCACCCCTAATGGCTTGATTGAGCAAGTCATTTACGGCATACATATCTGGCATGAGCACCATGGCTCCGGAACCAGGGAAGACATAATCATAAACCTGTCCTTGGCCGATGAGGTATTTATGAACGCTTTCCTCACCATTCATATGAACTGCAGCAAAAGCCAGCTGCATCACTGCTTCATAATCCAGATTTGTGTATACATAATTAATAAAGCGATCATAAATAACCGGTGCCTGTAGAATGACATCCAGGCTGACTACTTTTTTGCCAATAGCTTTAAGCACTTCTTGCTGGCGACGGATACGATCCAGATCACTGGTGGTTTTTCGGGAACGGACATACCACAAGGCGGTATCGGCATCCATATGTATCGTACCCGGATTGACCTCACAATAGGTGTTTACCTGTTGGGGTAGGTCGCATTTGTCCTCAAGTGTTTTTTCTACTTCAACGTCCAATCCGCCCAGTTTATTGATGATTTCAATGAAGTTGTTGAAATCAGTCATCATGTAATAATCCGGCCGGATGCCAAAATTATATTCAAAGGTTTCAGCCAGCAAATCAAAGCCACCATATGCATAAGCTGCGTTGATGCGATTCTGCCCATGATATGGAATATAAACGAATAGGTCGCGTGGGAAGGAAACCATGCTAACAGTGCCATTATCCGGATTGACGATCATCAGGATGATGACATCTGTACGTTTCAAACCATCGGATCGAGCATCCGTTCCAAGAATGAGGAAGGTAATTTGGCCATCGGGCATATCAACATTTTTCTGCCAGGGAATAGGTGTGGGTGTTTCAGTAGCAATGGGTGTGGCAGTTGATATAGGTGTAGCTGTTGCTGTGGGTGGGATTGCTGTTTGGGTTGGTGTGGGCGTTTCAGTTGGATTCACAGGCTGAAAAGGTGTAGCAGTAGTATCAGCATATAGGTGAATATTTTCAACACGCTGAACAGTAGCTGCCTGCGCATTCGGGGCATCAAATATGAGCATATAGGCTGCAAAGATGATCACCAGAAATATCAGTACTACGTTGAGCTTTTCAATATTCACTTTGTTTACCATGAAATTTTCATCCTGTATTAAATATATAGAACCTGACACTATAGTTACAAGAAGCGTGCCATGCGGTTTTTTAATCCGACTAAAAATATTGGATGGGTTATGCTACACTTGTCATCAGGAGCATAAATGGATAAATCTGTAAGAGAATTTTCAGATTGGGCATCATTGAATGAGTGTATTGAAACTTGCAGAATCTGTACCAGATTAGTAGAGTGGCGTGAACTGGTATCCAGGCAAAAGCGCAGGGCGTATCTGGATGAAAACTATTGGGGAAAAGGTGTTCCGGGGTTTGGAGATTTGCAGGCAAGGGTATTGGTTGTTGGCCTGGCACCTGGCGCACACGGTTCGAATAGAACGGGTAGAATGTTTACAGGTGATGCATCTGGTGATTTCTTGTTTCCGGCTTTACATCAGGCTGGTTTTGCTACCCAACCCAATGCGGAATCCAGAGAGGATACGTTAGAGCTAATAGATCTTTTTATCTCCGCGATTTGTCGTTGTGCACCACCAGATAACAAACCCAAACCGGATGAAATCAGAAACTGTTTGGGATATTTACATAATGAGATTTCACTATTGAGCAAGTTGCAAGGCGTGGTTTGTCTGGGTAAGCTCAGTTTTGATCAGATCGTGCGGCACTATGTCCTGGAACAATCTGCCAGAAAAAAATATGTTTTTAAGCATCTGGCATTTTATCCGGCGGGTGATTTGCCATTCTGGTTGCTGTCGTCTTACCATCCCAGCCGCCAAAATACGCAAACAGGCAGATTGACAAAAGAAATGTTTGCAGCGGTATGGGAAACTGTTTGTCATCAATTGGAGGAAAAATCTGATTTTCGGGAGATTAACTGATGAAGAAACTGTGTACCTTGTTACTACTGGCCATGACAATAACAGCATGCCAGGTGTCGCCAGCGGCTGAGTCCGTTGAAATGATGACAGATCAGCAAATTGCTGATTTCGATTGGAATGATTTCACAATATTTGAAGAAAACCTGATACCGGAAGTTTACTCGGTACTTGATACACTGACGACTGCCCCGTACTATTTGTTAAATTTTGAATTGGATGAAACACTGGAGACGGTTAAGGGCACTGTTGTGGTGCGTTACACTAACAATTCCCAGGACACTTTGGAATCTCTCCTATTTCAGCTTTTTCCTGCAGTTTATGGAGGATGGGTGGATCTGGGTGAAATTACTGTAAACGAACAAACGGTTGATGTTGAGGCAAATAGGAGCAGTGTTGTTGTAACTATCCCCCTGACAGAAACCCTCATGCCAGGCAGTAGCTGCGTTGTGCGCATCCCCTTTGAATCCAGCATTCCTCGCGATATGGGTGGAAATTATGGACTATATGGTTATTTTGATGAAGTGGTCGTTTTGGATGGTTTTTATCCTCTGCTGGCATTGTATGATGAAGGAAAATGGCATATGAATATCACTTCATTTAATGGGGATATTAAATTTGAAGAGATGAGTTTTTATCAGGTAACAGGTGAAATGCCCAGTGATCTGGTTGCTATCACCACCGGTCAGGAGATCGCCACCCAAAAATCAGGGGACATGAAAACAGTACAATATATTGCGGGTCCAGTCCGTGAATTTTATTTGGCTGCCAGCGAACAGTTTGTCACCCAGGAGCAACAGGTGGGAGAGACAAACCTGCTATCTACGGGAATGCAGGGTTCAGAAGACGCCATTGCTCATGCGATGGAAATAGGGGAAGCCTCCTTCCAAATATACACTGACCGTTTTGGGGTTTATCCATACAGTGAGATGGATGTAATCAGTACACCTATGCAGGCATTGGGTATGGAGTATCCGGGGGTAGCAACAGTCACGACCAGACTTTATGATCTGAATGGTGACATGAATGGCACACCTAATCGAGTTTACTTGGATTCGGTGATTGCCCATGAAGTGGGTCATCAGTGGTTTTTTAATCTGGTTGGAAATGATCAGATCGAAGAACCCTGGCTCGATGAAGCCATTACCCAATACATTGTAGGTTTATTTTATGAGGATTATTATGGGCCTACTGCCGCACAATCCTATAAAGAATCCTGGGCCGAGCGCTGGTCCAGGGTCGATTTTTCTGAAATCCCCATTGGAAAACCCTCTTATGCCTATGATCCATCTGAATATAGTCCAATTGTGTATGGACGCGGACCATATTTTATTGAGGCATTGGAAGCCGAAATGGGATCTGAAATTTTTGGCGAAGCTTTGCATCATTATGTAGATGATTTTGGATGGCAGATAGCAACAGGTGATGATTTTAAAGCGCATATGGAAGCAGCCTGTGAATGTGATTTAACCAATCTTTTCAATGAGTGGGTGACGCCATAGTATGACAAAATCAAAAGAAGAAAAACAGTTTTATTATCGATTTCTAGTCCTGATTATCATTGTGTTTATTGTGGTTGCAGGAAAGAATTTATTTACTGTACTTCCTGCTGACCAAGCTGCAGAATCAGCTGCAATCAGTGATGATTTGGTTGAAATCAGTAACCAACCAAAGTTAATTGCGCTGGTACCGCGTGATGTCATTTTACAGCGCGGCATCATCTTCTATCCGGGAGCCAGAGTGGATCCCGTGGCTTATATCCCCATGCTCAGGTCGTTGGCTGAAGAAGGAATTGTCGTAATTATCCCCAAAATGCCCCTGAATTATGCTATCTTTGGCATTAATCGAACTGCTGAGATTCAGGATGCATACCCGCAGGTAACTTGTTGGATCATTGCCGGGCATTCACTGGGCGGCAGCATGGCTGCCGAATACGCCAAGGAAAATAGCTATCGTCTGGATGGCATTGTCTTTGTTGCTTCGTATCCGGGGAAGAATACCAGCTTACATGGTATGGATATCCAGGGATTGGTGATCCGCGGCACAAATGATGGTCTTGTCAGCGAAGAAGAAATTGATCAGGTTCTGGAGAATTTTCCTACGGATACGAAAATTGTTGTTTTGCAGGGAGCCAATCATGCACAGTTTGGGCATTATGGTGTGCAGCGTGGGGATGGTCAGGCAACGATGAGTGCTGAGGAACAGGATGCAGCAACATCCCTGGCAATCCTGGAGTTTGTAGGTGAGTTGAACGGCACTTGTGTTGAGTCGCCATCTGAATAAAAAAGTCTCGTTGGAAGATAAAGGAAAACAAAAACGAGGTTGTCTGATCAGACAGCCTCGTTTTATATCCAAACTTATATAATTAATTGTGCTTTTGTTTAAGAGCATCCCAACCAGCATATTGGGCAGCATCACCTAATTCGGCTTCGATACGCATTAACTGATTGTATTTGGCAACACGATCGGAGCGGGCAGGAGCACCACTCTTGATCTGGCCGGTATTCAAACCGACAACCAGGTCAGCGATGGTTGCGTCTTCGGTCTCACCGGAGCGGTGGGAAACGACTGCGGTCCAACCAGCGCGCTGGCACATATCTACGGCATTGATGGTTTCGGTTAAGGAACCAATCTGGTTGACTTTTACCAACAGGGAATTGGCTGCTTTTTCTTCGATACCACGTTTTACACGCGTAGGATTGGTAACCAAAAGATCATCACCAACGATCTGAAGGCGATCGCCTAATTTCTTTTGCATCAATTTCCAGCCATCCCAGTCATCCTGTGCCATACCATCTTCAATGGAAACGATCGGATACTTGTCAACCCAATCAGCCCAGAAATCAACCATTTCTTCGCTGGTCAATTCTTTGTTTTCAGTTCGTAAAATGTAGAGCTTCTTTTCTTCATCATAAAATTCAGAAGCAGCAGGATCAAGCGCGATTGCAACGTCAATGCCAGGTTTGTAACCGGCTTTTTCAATTGCCTGCATGATGGATTCAACAGCTTCGACATTGGCCTTGAAAGCAGGTGCGTAACCACCCTCATCACCGACGAGTGTTTTGTAGCCTTTTTCCTTGAGAATACCTTTCAGGGCATGATAAATTTCAGCACCCCAGCGCACTGCTTCAGCGAAGGTAGGGGCATTGAAAGGCATGACCATGAATTCCTGAGCATCAGTGGATTGCCAATTGGTATGGGCACCACCATTGAGGATATTCATCATCGGAACTGGCAGGACGTGAGCGTATACACCACCCAGGTATCGGTATAGAGGCAAACCGAGGGCATTGGCACCGGCTTTGGCAACGGCCAGACTGGTACCTAAAATTGCGTTGGCGCCTAATTTGGCTTTATTGGGTGTACCGTCTAATGCAAGCATCATGTGGTCAATTTCCATCTGATCCAGAGCATCCCAACCCAGTAAGGTTTCGGCAATTTCGGTATTTACGTTTTCAACGGCTTTCAAGACACCTTTGCCAAGATAACGTTTTTTATCGCCATCACGCAATTCTAAAGCTTCGTGAACGCCGGTTGAGGCGCCGGATGGGACGATTGCTCGACCCCAATTTCCATCGGCCAGGACAACCTCGACCTCAACAGTCGGGTTTCCACGTGAATCAAGCACTTCTTGTGCGGAAACGAATTCAATTGTAGTATCCATATTTTTTACCTTCAACAATTTATATTGAAAAACTTTTATTTATTCAATGTTAGATTATAGCATAATCTTTTTTATTCATCAGAAATTTTCAGCTTAAGATGAAGCATGAATTAAAAACAGGATAAGCATGAACCCTATCCTGTAAAATATTTAGCCACTAGAGGACGGAATAGTTAAAACATAGAAACATCAACATCAGGTGGTCATGATTTGTTTATCAGATGATCAGTTTGACAGGTTCGATCTCAGCCTGGACACAGATGGCATCCATAAAGGACATGAAAAGCGGGTGTGGTCGATTTGGGCGGGAGAGAAACTCGGGATGGAATTGAGTGCCTACCATGAAGGGATGATCTTTCAGTTCGGCAATTTCAACCAGCATTTCATCCGGGGAGACACCGGAAAAGAGCATACCGTGCTCCTCAAATGTTTTACGATACTCATTATTGAATTCAAAGCGATGACGATGGCGTTCTTCCACATGTTCCGATTGGTATGCCAAAGCCGCTTTACTGCCGGGTAAAAGTTTACAGGGATATAATCCCAGGCGCATGGTGCCGCCCATATCGGTGATATTACGTTGCTCAAGCATTAAATTGATCACAGGATATTTAGTACTGTGATTGAATTCTGCTGAATCTGCTGTCTGATCATTAAAGATGTGTCGGGCAAAGTCGATTGCCATGCACTGCATACCCAGACATAAACCAAGATATGGAATTTTGTTCTCACGGGCATAGCGTGCTGCTGTTATTTTGCCCTCCACACCTCGGCTGCCAAATCCACCAGGCACCAGAATGCCGTCTACTTCGCTGAGCAATTCTTTTGCGTTTTCTGGGGTGACCTCAGCAGAATGAATCCACTTGATATTCACCTCTACACCATTATGTAGGGCGGCATGTTTCAGAGATTCGCGGACACTTAAATATGCATCATGAAGTTCAACATATTTACCGACCAAAGCAACACATACGCTTGGTTTTTCACATGATGTTTCGCTGACCAATTGCTGCCATATTCTCCAATCCGGTTCTTTGGTTTGTTGAAGGTGCAATCGTTTGAGCACATAATCACCTACACCGGCTTTTTCTAACAACAAGGGTACTTCATAAAGAATTGGAGCGGTAACCATAGGCACAACGGCCTTTTTATTTACATCACAAAACAGGGCAATTTTTTCACGCAGGCTTTCATCTACGGGGGTGTCTGATCGGGCAATGATCATATCAGGAGTAATGCCGATAGAACGCAGTTCGCGAACGGAATGTTGAGTTGGTTTGGTTTTGATCTCATCCGTGGCAGAGATATAAGGTAGCCATGTAACGTGGATATACATCGTATTCTTGCGGCCCAGATCAGAGCGCAATTGGCGGATGGATTCCAAAAAAGGCAGGCTTTCAATATCTCCAACTGTACCGCCAACCTCAACCAATACAACATCGGCATTGGTGGTTTTGGTGACCATACCGATTCGATGTTTAATTTCATTGGTGATATGAGGAATAACCTGAATCGTACCGCCAAGATAATCGCCACGACGTTCCTTTGATATAACCTCTGCATATACCTGTCCGGTAGTGATATTGCAGGCTCGATTCAATCGATTATCAATGAAGCGTTCATAATGACCTAAATCAAGGTCGGTTTCAGCGCCATCATCCAAAACGAAAACTTCGCCATGTTGATAAGGACTCATTGTTCCTGGATCAACATTGATATAAGGATCCAGTTTTTGAACCGCAACAGATATGCCTCTCTCTTTTAATAGTCGACCAAGGGCAGCAGCGGTTACACCTTTCCCCACGGAACTGACAACACCACCGGTAAAGAAAATGTATTTCGTTGTCATGCGGTTTTTCTCCTATTTTCTATCCTGCCATGCATGAAGTTTTTGTTTGGTGTGTAATAAAAAAAGAAGTGGGGAGGGCCGATTATCGGCGCCTCCCCACCTGGTTGCGCTTGAACAAATTATATTATGTCGGGTAAATATCAGATATTTGTTCATACCATATTTCATTAATAATAGAAAAGATCGACAGAAAGATTCATCCAAAGGGATGCCAGGAACGAACCACTACTGACGACCTGATTAAGATCCGGTTTTAATATTTTTAGTTTATCATACAAGCAACCATTTTGCAAAAGAAAACTGCTTTGAGAATCAAAGCAGTTTTGTGAAGGCAGTGTTTATATAAAATAACGCACGTACTCAAGATCAGGATGATTTACTTTCCAGGGTTCGTTCCAGAATTTTTTCCTGTTCTTGAGAAATAGCCTTTGATGTCTTCGGTTTTTCTTGTCGGCTTTTCGCTTTTTCCATAGCTTCACGAATTGCAACTTCCATGGCAGTAGGCTCAGCTACACCAGATTCGTTACTACTAAATGAAAAGCTGAAATCGCCGGAAGAACCGCCGGAAGAGCGGGTTCGCTTTGTTTTTTTCTTCTTTAATCTTCTGTCTTTATCTTTATCTTTGTCTTTATCTTTTGCCCAGGCTGCTGGCTTGGGGGGTTCTTCTTTCACAGGTTCTGGTTGCAAAGCTTTCATACTGAGTTTAATCTGTTTTTTCTTGCGATTAACTTCAATAACCTGTGCTTCAATCTCGTCACCGTCTTTAAGAATGTCATCCGGGGATTTTACATACCCATGTGCCATTTCGCTGATATGAACGAGACCGGGACGCTCAGCGCCGATTTCAACAAAGGCACCAAATTTTTCCATACGGACAATTTTGCCTTTGACAACCATCTCTTTTTTAATTTCACGCCATTCAAGATCCAGAGGTTTGATCATGGTTAATTCAACATGATCATCCTTAACCTTTTTTATCCAAACGTCAATTTCCTGGCCAATTTCCAGTAATTCACTAACGTTTTTACTTGAATTTTCATTTTCTTCTTGAACAATTTGGGAAACATGCAGAACTGCGGGTTGATCTGAGCCGATTTGTACAAGGGCGCCAGCCAGACTGGTCTTGACGACTTTCCCTTTGTAACTCATTTTCGGCTTTAAATCTTTTTCCGCCACAACACTACCTTCCATATAAACACTCTCCATTATGTATTTCAGCAAGGGTTGATTATACCCTGCCCTTTTCAAATTGTCAATTTCGAATCATTGACAATGGACGGATACCATTAGATGCATAAGATTTTGCGAGAGTGTATTCTATTAACGATGTAGATATATTCTAGCAAAAAAATGCGGCAGGTACAAACCTGCCGCGATATTCGTTTATCTATTCTTCAAGCAATATTTCAATTGCTTTGTCCAGTTGCGGATCAATACCGGCACTAAAGTCTTCTTCAGTGTATTCAACCAGTACATCCGGGGTGATGCCTATCTGATTAATCTGACGCTCATCAGGTGTAAGCCAACGGGCAACTGTAACGCGAATTGCACCCTGTTGATTGACCAATGGTGTCCAGATTTGTACTGATCCCTTACCGTAACTTTGCTCGCCAACCAATTGGCCACGACCATAATCCTGGATTGCACCTGCTGTAATTTCAGATGCCGATGCTGAGCCTTGATTGATTAAAACGACCAGTGGAATCTCTGTCGCTAATCCGCCAGATTTGGATTTATATGTTTTACGGGAACCATCGCCAAGCTCTTCATACATGACGATATTGCCGCGCTCAATAAATTCAGACATGATCTCAATTGCTGAATCCAGATAGCCGCCGCCATTATATCGCAAATCTAAAATTAATCCGTCTGGATTTTGTTCCATCAGGGATTCCAGTGTTGCGTGTAATTCATCAGGTGTTTGTACCCCATATGTAATCAGATGGATATAGGCAATATTGCCTTCCAGTATTTTGCCTTCCAAACTAGGTACATCAATTTCTTTACGGGTAATGGTAACGTCAAATGGCTCATCACTGCTTGCTCGTTGAATTGTGAGAATGACATCAGTACCAGCAGGACCTTTTACTTCTTTTAGAACAAGATCACCAACCACACCGGTCATATCTTTGCCATTTACGGCGACTACGATATCACCTGGTTTCAAACCTGCTTCTTCTGCCGGTGATCCTGGCATGGGACTGATAACGGTCAGGTAGTCCCCTGTAATATCAACCCAGGCACCGATGCCCTCATAGGTACCTTCCAGATCTGTGCTAACTTGTTCATATTCTAAAGGATCCATATAGGAAGTATGTGGATCGCCAAGGGATTCCATCATGCCAGAAATAGCACCCTGCATCATTAAACTATCATCTACAGGTTGATCCACATATTCTGAATGTACCAGATCCCAGGCTTGCCAGAAAGGAACAAATAATTCCTTAAGATCAGTATCCTCGGCTTTATCGTCGGGTAACGATTGAGTGACGCTGGCTGATGCTTCGGGTTTGAACATGGAAACAAGCAATTGTCCCGGTTCCGGATTGAACCAACCAATCATTAATCCGCTGGCGAATACGATCGACATTGTGAGAATGACCAGCATTCCAACGAGAATGTAGCGAACAACTTTCATTTTTTTCTCCTGAAATTCATCTCATTTTACAGACGAATAGGAATAGGATACCATAAGAGAGGGTTCTTTTGGCTTATAATTTGTTTAATTTGTATATGAAATTTAT
>JAEKNU010000127.1 GCA_016838895.1 Chloroflexota bacterium | reverse complement strand
TTAAGTATGTTCAAACACAACCATCACCCTGGAGGGTGAAACTTGGGGAAAATATTTACTCGACGTGGATTTTCGGTATTATATAAATTGTGCATATTTACACCTCATTAAACTGGTTAGGATGCCGTATATTACCCCAAGACGATTTGGATACTTATAACTTAAAATTAATAGTTACTATAACTCTAGTTATCGTAATTAATACCACCCAATATAATTCTTCTATATTTTATAATTAGTTTACACCAATTTGCTAAGATAAATTTGTATTCTCATAAGTAACCATCCCCTTCGGCACATACTGAACGTTACATCAATCCGTCGAAGTCCCAACAACTATGACACCCGCAGGCAATCTAATAGATCGGCCAATCCTTGTTTGAGTAAACCAAGATAATGATTTCATCACCATAATAATATGCTTGCTGAAAATCCCGATTTACTTCTCTAAGAACTACCCCATATCTTTATATTTTCAAAAAACCGTTTTCAAATGATTCTGGAAAGGAAAATCGCTTTTTTCCTTCTCTAAATACTACCGTAATAAAGCTAGTGCCTAGTTCAATGACTTTTCCTGGACCAAAGTTTTTATGCAGTACGGTTATCCCCACGGCAACCCCCGATGTATCCACTTGTGATTTTTCCTCTTTCGGCTCTGGTTTCGGCGCTATGGGAGATTTGATACCAAAGGATGCCGTGATGAAATCGGGCTTAACCGGTACTACAGCGGTTTTATACTTGCCTTTCGGAGACGCGATCGATTTTCCTGTCTTCGCCTTGACAGGTTCTTCCACAACTTCTTCATCCCCGTCGTCTGCAACCGGTTCAAAGGCGACTTCAGGAAGATCATCGATCCTCATTTCCGTGGCTGCCATCGTGGATTGTTGAATATAGAATAAGGCTTCGTATTCGCTGCGCTTGATCACGGTATCCCAACCGCCAACGTCCTCGCCTTCATGTTTATCGATACCGGTGTAGGAGAGGCTGGCATCTTCATAGCGCTTGAATTTGAAAATGGCGTCGTTCATTAATGAGCCGTTGAACACGTTCAAGGATACCAAGAGTTCAAAATCTTTGACATCCAGCCCGGTGACCTTTTTAAAAAGCCCCGGTTCCAGTTGGGTGATGACGTCCTTGAGGGAGCGTTCCCGGTAATCGGTTAGATACATGAAAATGGGGATGCGGGTGGCAAACTTTATGAGCTTTTCTTGAATCTGTTTGCGAATGGATTTGTATTCTTTTTCTTCTTCAGAAAGCTCTTTTTTTTCTTTTGGTGTAAGGTCGTCTGCGCCTTCCTTCCTCGCTTTTTTAACCGCTTCGGATTTGTTAATGATGGTCTCAATATCAGCATTCAAACTACGGAATCCTTCAATTCTCATCAAGGCTTCCATGGCTTCTTTGTTCGCCATGAGGCGCGCCAAAGTTTCATTATCCACATTGACCAGCAGGGCGGATTCCCAACGCTTGGCAAGCAGGGTGGCAGAGGTGCCCGCCATGGCTATATCCAAAACATCCTGGGCGCTGATCTGCTTCATGCTGCTGCCATCATAAGCCAGCACCGGCAGGAAATTGATAAATTCCGCCACTTTCTTTTCCGGGTTGCTCTCGTTGACATTCAGCCGGCAGCTGTAATCAGAAATCTGCTTCAACGCACGGTCCAGGGCAAAGTCAAATAGATAGCATTCGTGCTTCATGATTTCGCTGGTGCCTGCGCCGGTGGTGATTTCCCACGGGCTTTGTACGCGGAACGCAGCCTGAAAATAGGTTTCCGGGCTTTTCAAATTGCGCAACATGAAGATACCTGTCCATGGTCTAACGGTAACGCCGGTGGTCAGTTTGCCGCAGGAGAGGGTGATGGTTTTGGTGGCAAGCGGATCTCCCATGGATTTTTGTACCGGGGCAAGCGCGTCCACCCCGATTCCGGCTGCCGAACCGGCACAAACATTGATCGTATACCCGTGAAAAAAGGTATTTTGTTTCTGCATGAGCAAATGAGCCATCGCTTGACAGGAGGCAACATTTGGTAAAAACCAAAAGGTATGGGTGAGGACATTCAACAGGCGAGTATCGGAAAAAGGCATGGGCGGGCGTTTATCTTGACCCAATTTCATATCATCTACACTAGCTGGCATATAAGAGCCGCGGATCAGGTCCAGCCATTTCTGGACTTCATTTTCATAAACAAATTTTGCTTCTTTCCCTTTGCCCTTTGCTGAGAAAAACAAATTCAAATCAAATTCGTTAAACTCGCCTTGCAAGGCAATCTGGCTGACACTGTCCGGGATTTTGTAGGTCAACATGACCATGCGCGGCAGGGCGGCGTAGGGATTATCGGCACTATCGCCCCAGTTTTCCTTGGCACGCTGCTCATCGGAATAGGTCCAGTTATAGATTTGATCCTCGATAAACTCGCCGCTGTTGATCGCCCGGAACGGTGTACCGGAGAGGAAGAGATAATATGAGGAAGTGATGGGTAAAAAGGTTTCATTATAGGCGTTATCCGCCTCATCCTTTTTGTATTTTTCCAGATCAAAATCGTAATCCTCATCCTCATTGGGCTGTTCAAACAGGTTTCTAGCGTTTTCGCGCCAGGCGCCAAAATGATACTCGTCGAATATTACAATATCCCAGTTGGTGGTATGGACCCATTCGTTTTTCGCTTTAATGCCCCCTTTGTCGTTGGTACCGAGATAATCTTGAAAGGAGCCAAAACAAACCAGGGGACGAGAAAGATCGGCTTGTTCGTAGGTCATGCCGTCGCGGCAGATAAACTGCCAGCCCTCAAAATCCACATGGGTCATCAGGTCTTCATCCCATGCCGCTTCCACGGCTGGTTTGAATGTCAGGACCAGGACCTTCTTAAAGCCCATGCGTTTGGCGAGTTGATAGGCCGCAAAGGTTTTTCCAAAACGCATTTTGGCATTCCAGAGAAATTTAGGGGCGCGGTTGGGATCGTCTCTTTTCGTGGAGGCAAAATACTGCATGGTTTTATCCACGGCCTCTTTTTGTTCCGGGCGCAAGGCAAAGGTATGGATACGGTTTTCTAGATTGGCTGTGCCGGTCTTAATAGCAACAATGGCCGCTTTAACATCCTCTGCGGTGCAGCTAAACCATTCGCCGCCGACACGGCCAAACCCTTTCTTGAGCAAAACACGGTGCAGGTCATGGTCTGTAAAGCAGGTGCCGTCGTTGCGCATAGCGGATTCGGACAGAACGATTTGATAGGGCAGTAGACCGTCCGGACGTTTGGTGGGGTACTGCTGCCCTACACGCCTTTCTACGTCTTTTTCGGTATAGCCCACCTTGAGTAAGCCCTTGTAATGGGGATTGCTTTCGGAATAGGCGTAGATCATCGGGTGAGATGCCGGCCGTTGTGGAAAAAATTCGTTATTCGCCATTATCTGTCACCTAAATCCATGGGACGAATAATCGATTCAACATAATCAATTTCTACCTGAGTTAATTTGTACTTAGCATAAAGTTTTTCATCATTCCACACTTGGCGAAAATCTTCAAAAGGAACAAAACGAAAACACTCTCTTGTAACATTTAAGGAAGAGATGGCTTGGCGAAGTAAAAAACGCGGCAATTTTGACTTTAAAAATCTATCAAAATTGATTGCTTCTTGCTCAGTCTTAAAGACGCCTATATCAAGGTATGTTTCAGTGTTGATTTGACCTGGTAGGATTATCCGTGTATCGGTTATTACTTTATAACCATCTTTGGGATTTACATCCAATTCACCATTGCTCGGAACTAGTCGTCCAATCAGTACTTTGTAGTGATCAATAATATCTGTATTCTTCTTGATTTCATCTTTATCAACATATTGAAATCCAATACTGCTCAGTATCTCGATGTCATTTTCTTGTTTTATTTCTCTTCCTCTATAATTTGTTGCAAACCCGAATGGGTTTCTGGGATATGTATGCTCGCTCAAAACATCAATGCCAGAATCCAAAATCTTCTTTACTATTGAAATTGCCATGTTTGAGCGAATAAGAATTGGAAACTCATTAAGACGCCTGTTAGCACAAATTTTCTCATCCCCAACCATGTTTATAATCTCACACGGACCAGTGTGACTTCTGTCCCGAAGAAAGTAGCATATTCCCCCTGCAATATTAACTCCCTCAAAGCAATCCTTACTAGACTCATAATCAATTAATTTAGAGATATGGTCGTCATTTATCATCATCTCTCTAAACTCATTCAAGCCCTTACCACCTGCATACCATCTTGCAGGAATAATCATGGATAAGTATTGCGGATTGAGTTTTTTTGCCTGTTGTACAAAATGCTGGAAAATTGGTGCAGCACTTACACCGTTTCCGCCATCATTCAATTGATAAGGCGGGTTTCCGATGATCACATCAAATTTCATGTTGAATATCTCCTCAGGCCGGGTGTTATGAATCAGTTCATACGCGTGAGTTTCTAATACATCTTCGCGCTCGTACTGGCTTTGCGATGCGCCACAGAATATGCACTTTCCGTTTTGCCAGCGGTGAATAATGCGCTTGAAACGGATATTGCCCTCGGTATCGTCAAATTGCGTGACTGAATACATGCTGTTGGGATATTTACTACAATACACGCCGCGGCGGGAAAGCAGGCTAGTCAGCTCGGTGATGGCAATGCCGTACAACTGATGCTGAAAAATATGGTCGATCCGTGGCTGCAAGTCGGGGATCAGCGGTTCCAGGCCTTTCAGCAGGCGCTTGGCAATCTCACGCAAGAATACTCCGGATTTGCATGCCGGATCGAGAAATTTAGTGTCTGGATTTTGGAATAACTCCTGCGGCAGCAGATCCAGCATCTGATTGGCGATCTCCGGCGGGGTAAAGACCTCGTCGTTGGATAAATTAGCTAGGCAAGAAAGTACGTCCGGGTTGTAAATCCCACTGTAAAAGTCATCCGCCATTTTCCTGTACCTTCCTGTAATGTGCAATGTATTTTTTTAATAGCAACCCTTCGTCATTAAGCCTTTCTCCCTCAGAGGGGGGGGTATTCGTCTCCGGCTCATCAAACATCGATTGCTGCGAAGGTTCCTGGATTTTCGTTTTATTGCCTTTATTGAATAGTTCTCTACCTTTTACATCCCCCTCCAGCAGTTTGTCAAAGGCGTAGTCACTGCGCTGAAGATTAAAGCCGGTCACGAAAGCCCATTCAGAAAAAACAATCGGCTCATCGAGGTCCTTGCCTTGCGCATCCACCTTTTTGAGGCTGAGAGCATTGCCGCAGACAATATTCCGGCTAAAAATGAAACGCACCGCGTCACGGCAGTCCTCGTTAACTTCTTTCTTTAAGACCGCCTGGTATTCTTTGTCCCATATCTCAAACATGCGCAGCCGGCAGGCATCCACGTTGTCCTGCAAGATGTCCACGCCGTAGATACTGGTAGCGGCAAGCACGGCATTCTTTTCATAATCGATGGGGCTTTTTTTGTATTTCCGTTTGACGACGGTCAGTTTACGGCGCAGAATTTCCGCGAGGAAGTTTCCGTCACCGCAGGCGGGTTCCAAAAATCGGCTGTCGATGCGTTCGGTTTCCTGCTTGACCAAATCCAGCATGGCATTGACTTCCCGCGCGGCGGTGAACACCTCGCCATGGTCTGCTACACGCTGTTTTGTTTTTACTTGATGGGTCATAGGGTAGATCATCCTGTAACTTCGGGATGTTTTTCATTAGCCCGTATATTCTGATGGCACAAGTTCATGGTGAATTCTATCATGTCGCCGATGTAAGCATCCATCAACTGGCAAATTCTATTATACTCTCGATCAGCATATAATTATCTTTGCCGAGTTTGTCTTGATTATGATTATTGACATAGAGTTTTCTATTAGTTGGAATATTTATTGGTTTTATTATTGCAATAGTGCTGCCAAACACAAAAGATATTAGCTTAGGACAAAAAGCACAAACATAACAAATGCACTGACTAATGCTTTTTTGCCTAACAGATATTTTCTAAACACACAGACCAAATATCATAAACCTAATTATATGATTAGTGTGTATCATTAATACGCTTCTGCGTTGTTCTTTATATCGTACATTCAAAAATTATCAGATAATAAATCTAGTAATCAAAATTAAAAAAATTCCTTCACTGATAAATTTATTACTTTGGTCTAAGACAATTTTTTATTCTCATCATTAAACATCCCCTTCGGCACATACTTAAACGTCACATCAATCCGTCCATGCCCCAACAACTCTGACACCTGCCGGCGGGCTTCCCAATCATTCATTCCCTGTTTGAGAAAACCCATATACTTGTTCTGGGCGTAATTCGATCTCAGGCGATGCACCCCGCTGAGTTCAATCTCCAGGGCTCTGGTTGCATTCCGTACTGTCTGTCGGAAGCTAGATCGCCAGGAAGCGCTGGGCGTGAACAGATGTTGTTTTGAGGTATTCAACTTCTTCATCAAATCTTCCGGAATCGGTACCTGACGCCATTTTCCACCTTTTCCCTTTATATGAAGAACCTGATTTGCAACATCCACATTCTCCCCCCTCAATCCGGCAATCTCATCTTCACGTAACCCGCATCGCAATGCCAGTTCAGCCGGCAGAGCAAAAACGGAGTTTTTGTTTTTCAGGTATTCAATAATTCTCTCTGCATCTTCCATGCGGTAACCGAACCTGGGTGACCGCACATCACTATCATCCCGGAAGGTTTTCACCCAGGCTCTCATTTCGTTATCAAGGATATCTGATTTCTTGGTCCAGCCCAGTTTATTGCAGCCAAGCTGTACTTTCTCTATGGCCGCCAATAATTTATTCACCGTCCCTGGTGCTGCATCTTGATAGCACTCTTCAAAGGTGGTCATGAAGATGTCCTGATTCATTAATTTGGACAGCAATCCCTCCCCCGTTATATCCTCCGCTCTTTTGAAGAATGCAGTGGCAGTTTGAAAATAGGTCCTCCGTGTGTTTATGCCCAAAATAGCCGGCAGACCTTTTGTCGGGTCCCCACCCGGCCGCAGTGATCGTTTAACGGAAATCACATCATGAGTTTTTTGATACGCCTCGATTTTCTCTTTATCCCAGGTGACCTGATCCAATGCATGCATAACCTGGTTGCTAATTGAAGAAAGTGACAAGGTACAGCTCCTCCATCGGTTTAGATGGTGTTTCTAACCGTTTCTAGTAATATATATATTTCTTTTTCTATGCCGTTGAGCCATTCGTCGAGAATTAAAATCGACGTACCTTTCCCAAGGATTGGGAAAGCAGAGTTTTGCATATCGTGATACCAGCGACTCTGAAGCGCCCTGCTGAGTATCTCCGTACAGTTTTGACTCATCCAATATGGCGAGTCAGTAAGTGCAGGTCTTACATTATTATTTCCACCCAACGTTTATCATTTATGAATTGTCTGTCGTTTATGAACAACTTTTATCCACCATGGGATAAAAGAAAACAACAAATGAATATTTCTATTTCTTGTAATTGTAATACTTTTGTATTACAATAAGTTTAATAACCAAATCCAACCTTTGGCGGATCTGGTTTTGATACGCGCTTCTCAAATTAATTTGGGTTGGTCTTTTCCTAAA
>JAEKNU010000126.1 GCA_016838895.1 Chloroflexota bacterium | reverse complement strand
GTTGTATAGCAAAAGGAAAAATAAATTACAGATCATGCAGATGACAACAAATGCATAGATTTTTTTTCTTTGTATATGTTTTTCATCAAATATTCTGATGCTGTGATAAATTTCGATTAATCCGAAAAATAATGCCAGATTTCCCCATAGTACCGAATGGATATCCGGGATTAAACCACGTAAAGCCAGGAATACCCATCCAAGGGACATAAGAAATAACGCGTTGCTCAAGTTTTTCAGACTTGAGCGTACCGGACCGGTAAATCCCCGATAGGAAATAGCAAAACTAAAGGCGATCAGTAACGTATATGAGAAATTTGTAATCAGCAGTGTTCGTACGTCCAATTCCATATTGACACCCTTTTACTGAGCTATTTAAAAATAGCAGTGATTCATTTATTATGGCATACTATTCAGAATTTTTCATATTTTGAGGAATTAAAAAAGAGCAATTTCGAAAATTGCTCTTTTTTCTTCACGAATATTTTTTAGTCAATGATGTCAAAAATGGCAGGGCGTGAAAACAGGCTTTCAAGCTGGAAATGATTGAATATAGGCACAGCAAGTTTAATAATTATTGGGTTCATTTTCTTGCAGCAATTCACCATGCGGCGATTGTTAGATTCCCTTATCAATTCATTTCGAGTTTGTTCACTCATCATCATCATTGCCATCCAGTTTTCCTGGTGCATCATAATCCACCTCCTGAGAAATTTATAATCCGATAAATGGTTACAGTGGTGGTTGCTTAATTACCTTTGCTTCAAGAAAAACAGGATGGCTCCTGAATCCATCCTGTCATACATGAAAGCTTTATTCAAGCTGTCTTGTCAATTTGACAGGGAAGGCAATAATTTATTGACCACTGTACCTACGAACCCCAAACGTACTTGGTTGCGGCTGGATTGTTTTTGAAAAATCAATTTTGCCAAACGTTGTTTTTCAGCTTTCCAGAGCAAGCTTTGTTGGGTTGCCATAGATAATGCGTAGGTATAATAATTGTCGCGTTCCAACATGGCACATCTCCTTTGTTATGAACCTAAGGATAACTTAACCAGTGTAAATGTGTATCCTGCGATAGCATAGACTTGTTTTGATGCTGTAGTGGGGTAGATTAACTATACTTTGGGGGAGTTGAAAGAGGGTAGGCAGCCAGGTGATGTTCAACAAAATGAGGGTGCGATTTGTTAATGTTGCCAAAAAGGCCGGAAAACCTGACCTTTCCAATATATCAATATACGATTTGATGTTATGAATGAGTAGTTTTAGAATCCAGGAATAATAGTATTGATTGCCTGTCTACCAAACCAACAGGTTTTTGTTGCTCATCCAGTACAACCAGCCATTTGCGTTTATTTTCCATCATTAATTTAATGGCATCAATGATTGGCATATTTGCCTGAACGCCTAAAATGCCATGTGACATAATTTCACCTGCGGTTTCCTTTCCGGATGGAGCAGAACCTCGACGCAATAGCGCCTGTAGAATTGAGTTGTGTTTTGTGGATTGTACACGGGCGATAATATCAGAATCACTGATTAATCCAATCGCTTTGCCATCATCATCCGTGACAATGACGCGGTGGCTTCCTTTGCGCAGCATTTCGTTGATTAAGGTAGGTAGATCGACATTTTGAGCAATACTGGGAAAATCCTTGCGCATAATATCAAACACAGTATTGATTGACCCCCCCGGCAATTCGGGTAAACATTGATTTATTGGCGAGTCCACGACCTGTTGTAATATATCAAGACGTGAAAGGACACCGCAAAGTTTTTGTTCATCATTAATTACCGGTAAACGTTTTAGCCCGGATTTGACCATCAAACGAACGGCTTTATCTAATGTTTCCTTTTCGTGAATTGTGATGACTGGTTTACTCATCACCTGCTCAACAAGCATGGGAGAGGCTTCTAGCTGGCCGAGTTGTTGATTCCTTATCTCCTCAGGCAACCGTAATGCAATTGACAGACGTTGTTGAATGTTGGCACGTACCAACATGTCTTCATCGGTTACAATACCGACTACATTTTTCTGTTCATCAATGACAGGTATGGCCTTCAATGAATGCTGCAGCATTCGTCTCCAGGCATCAGCCACATTCATCTGTGGTGATAAATGGATCGGATTTACAGTCATACATTCGGAAACATAGCGATCTACAGGGAGCGGGTTCAGATATCGATGTGTGTACTTGATCAACTGTACGTCTTCCAGCGTAATTAATCCTTCGCGAATCATGGGATCAATTACGGATAGTATCGAGCGGATTTTTTCAGGGCAATCAATGGCTTCAATGACAATCGGCAAATCCATGGAGAGCACTTCCACACTGGTAGAGCTGATTCGGGAATGAGCGCCAAAACCTGCCATTCCCCGAAAGACAGTTGCACCAGCGATGCCTTTCTCTTTTAATACTTGTAATAAAACGGCATGCAATGCTTTGGAACGCCACCGGTCACTTTCACTGATATAAATACACAAACGTTGTGCATTCTGAGGGATATGGGATTGGGGCATGAGCAGCTCCTCTTAGACTTTAATTATAGCAATTTTCCCAGGGAAACACCCAATCCGATCGCCAAAACCCCCAGAAGGGTGCTGCCCAACAGATTAAGCAAACCGTATAGCCACTGCCCATGAAACATAAGGTTGAAACTTTCCATGGTATAGGTTGAAAAAGTCGTATATGCCCCTAAGAAGCCAACCACAACCATCATACGGATACGAGGGTCGATCAAAAAGCGTTCTGTGGCAATGGTTAGAAAAAATCCCAGAATTAAACTTCCGCTTAGATTAATGATTAATGTGCCATACGGAAATGCAGTTCCCCATTTTTGGGCAGCCCAATCGCCCAACCAATACCTTGCATTTGCTCCAAACATGGCGCCCAGTGAGATAAATAAAAATTTTTCCATTAAAATCTCTTTAAAAACAGGTATCGCTTCCTTAAAATGTCGTCAAAGCGTGTCAGTATTCTAAGGGATGGGATTATCACAGTCAAGGGAGAGAATTTTGTTAAATGAATAAACCGATGTGCAGACATGGTCAAATTGCGATAAAATTAAACATAGGAATGATTCATATAACACAGTGCATTTATTTTGCCCTGATATTTATTGGTCTGTTGATGAGTAATGCGTCATCGCATTGAATACTTTTGTGTAATTATTTGATTTATTGAATAAAAAAGGGAGAAAGGTATGGAACAGGCACAGTCTCAAAATGATCATGTTCAACCCCAATGGTGGATTAATAATTTGACCCCACAAGCGGCAAAGAGTGATGTTTGCCAACGAGAACAAATACGTGGATGCAGTATTGAATTACAAGCCATGGCCGATGCAATTGCCTACACCAATGAATTTGATGAAATACTAAATCAAAATCCGGAATCTTCCCCGTATATGATACTGCAAAGCATCATTCATCAAACAGCGCAGCAACTTTCAGCGAAACCTGGCGGTTGGATTAGTGTTCCGTTTTTGCCGATTATATTATCGGATCAACAGGCCGTGGCAGACGGATTAAATTTGTTTTCAGAGCAAATGCATCAGAAGCATGCCTTGATACAATTATCTGCTATCCCTGAAAACATGGCCTATGCCAGTGAAATGATTCGTGAGGGGTATTCCTTAAACTATACAGACGTTCTGGTTGTAGATCAGATCGCACAACTGCTGCAGGCATACCTTGATGGTGTTAACGCACGTCTGGATCAAAAACTGGATATCAGTGCCAATCATTTATTCCTTTCTGTGCCGGTTAATAGTGATGAAATCGCAAACATTTCACAGGTTGGGCGTGATCAATGTACGGAAGCCGAAATTGATTATATGCAAAAATTGTACGGCGTATTTGCAGACCTGGTGGGTAGTGATGCGATGCAAAAAATTATTGATGCTGGCGCTAAAAAGCCTGAATTA
Source organism: Chloroflexota bacterium (assembly GCA_016838895.1). Taxonomy (GTDB): domain Bacteria; phylum Chloroflexota; class Anaerolineae; order Anaerolineales; family Anaerolineaceae; genus UBA5203. Next base: position 3,931 of record JAEKNU010000126.1, on the reverse strand, counting down.
ATCTGGACGGAGATTTTACCGTCTGATGGTGCTTACGCCGATACATATTATATTGAAATGCTGAATGGGGATGCCAATTTCGAGGCTGATCTTCATTTGATTTGCCGTAGCACAAAGGACGAGATAACTTGTGGAAAAATGATCGTTAGCCCATGTGAAGACAAAGCCTTCAGTGGGCTCTCTGTGGAACAAATGACCAGTTTTTATGATCGGAGAAGGAAAGCCGCGGATCAAGTCTGGCGAAAAGCCACTCGCCTGATACGTGATAAACTCAACCAGCTTGCACAGGGTAAAACTTCCTTCATGGTTCATAACGCGCAGAAAGTAGATATTGATGCAACAGTGCAACACATTCAGCAAAATGATATCCTTTCCCGAATCTGGCAGCATGATCATACGGTATGGAAAGATGAACCCAAAGAAATCAGTAACCGTTTGGGCTGGCTGCATTGCCCTGAGCGCATGCTGCAAAATGTGAAATATCTGGAGAGTTTTGTCGCTGAAATCGTACTGGATAATGAATTCAGCCATCTAGTTTTGTGCGGCATGGGTGGCTCGAGTCTGGCGCCTGAAGTATTCCAGAAGACATTTGGCGTAAAAGCAGATTATTTGGATATCTCCGTGCTGGATTCCACAGACCCCTGGGCCATGCATCAAATTGATGACACACTTGATCTGGAAAAAACATTGTTCGTTATTTCAACCAAATCCGGCTCTACCATAGAAACCACTTCCATGATGAAATATTTTTATCATCGCCTGGTAGCCAAAGTGGGTGTTGAGCGCGCAGGGACCCATTTTGTAGCAATAACCGATCCGGGCAGTTCCTTGATTGATGTAGCCAAAAAATTCGGCTTCAGGCGTATTTTCCTGAATGACCCCAACATTGGCGGACGTTATTCAGCTTTATCCTATTTTGGATTGTTGCCGGCTGCATTGACTGGCATTGATGTACGCACTTTGCTGGAAAAAGCACGTGGAATGCAGGTTCATTTATCTGCATTACCCACGCATGCACAAAATATGGGTCTGCAATTGGGCGCCATATTGGGGCAGGCAGCTTTGAGCGGCAAGGATAAACTCACTTTTATTCTCTCCCCGGCAATTGCTAATTTTGGTTCCTGGGTGGAGCAATTAATTGCCGAAAGCACCGGCAAGGAAGGCAAAGGCATCTTACCGGTTGTCGGTGAAAAAACATTGTCCCCCCGCTTTTATCATGATGATCGCTTATTTGTATACATGCACGTTGGTGAAGACCATACCCATGAATCGGCTGTAGTGAATTTGATTAAGGCGGGTTTCCCAGTCATTGACATTCACTGTGATTCAATTTTGGAATTGGGTTCCCAATTCATGTTATGGGAATTTGCTACTGCACTGGCCAGTGCGGTGATGAAAATTCAACCCTTTGACCAACCCAGTGTGGAATCGGCCAAGATTTCAGCACGAAAAATGGTTCAGGAATATAAGGAATCCGGTTCCTTAACCACCCGCCAACCCATTTTCCAGCAGCAGGAATTATCTGTTTTTGGCGAATGCCCGGGAAATACATTGGGTGAAATTCTGACGGAATTTCTTAATCAACTGCAAGGCGATAAATACTGTGCCGTCCAGGCCTATTTACCACCCTCGGAAGATGTACATTCTGCATTGGCAGATATCCAGACACGGATTCATTCCAATAAGCATTGCGCAGTAACCGTGGGTATTGGTCCGCGCTATTTGCATTCTACCGGACAATTGCATAAAGGAGATGCCGGCAATGGCGTTTTCCTGCAAATTACCTCGGATTCAGTGATTGATTTGCAAATTCCGGATGAGATGGATCAACCCGGATCAAGTATCAGTTTCGGTATTTTGAAAATGGCGCAAGCTCTGGGGGATCAGGAAGTGCTGCGTGAAGCCGACCGACCGGTGCTGCATATTCATCTGGGTAAGGATGTGTACAGTGGTTTGAAACAGATTGCCTTGTCGCTGGCCAAGAAGGAATGAGATGATGGGACGCCCTGGCTGGAAGGTCGGGGCGGTTTTATTTGGTTGGGGGGGGGCTCATGAACAGGTGGATAGGTAGTTCAAAGCTGATGGGGAATGAAATGTCTACCTGAACACGAACCAGGAACCTAACACCAGGTTAAACGGTTTAGGGGAAGACGTAAGAAAATATTAATTTTATTTATTACTTTAATACATCATCTAATCCATAAAATGCAAGTCTCGATTTAACTTCTCCTGATAAACCTTTTTTTGGAAGAAACCCTTTTTTGATATTACTGTTTATTTGCAGCAATAACTGTTTTTCGAATTCTCTATCAGGAATACCTTCATGAAGCAATAAACTTACAAATTGAACTAATTTCTTCCCAGATAAATGAACAATATTAGAATGAAGTTTATTAACTTCTTCATCCTTGGTAATACCAGGCTCAGTATCGTCAATTTCCAATCCTGCATCAAGCAACAAATTATCCATAATACAAATATAATCTAAATTACCAGCTTTATTACGCATCGCGCCATATGCTGCTAGTATCCTGGTTTTCTGATCATCATTTTCATATTTATAAATTGATAAACAATTATCTTTAATACGACGCTCGGTTAAACGATCAGATGGCACATCATCATCATTTAACCAATCTAGTCTCCATTCTATCCAATCTCTTTGATCTTCAACAAAACGTATATATTCAGTCATTTCTCAAATTGATCTATTACTTTTTGATAATTTTTTCTCAATATTGGATCAGATTCAACTTGCATAGCTTTTTGTAAGTAAAAAATTGCTAGATCATCATTCAGTAATGATAAACCAAGAGTAGCTGCATCTCTTTCCCGTGTAGAATCACTGAATAAAAATCGAGATAAGAAATAAAATCTCTCGAAATGAGAATCTGGATGATAGAATTCTCCAATAGCCTTTAATATATGTGTAATATTGATACCAATTACAATTTCATTCTTTATCAGATTGTTTAATATATCTAAAGCGACATCAGTATTATCGGCAATGATTTCTCCTAACTGATGAGTAAAAGTATATTTATCGAAATCGTCGTAATATTCATAATTAAGTAATCTTAGCGAAAAATCTATTCTATTCCGAATCTTATTAATCTCTATGTCATTATCATCTAGAGAAGTGGAACCAATAACACGAATAAATGATTTCGCATTGGAAAACATAATATTATTAGCTTGAAACAAACCACGTTTAGGATTCAAATTCTGTTTTACCTCTGGAGAGGAACTAGAGGGTAATTGGTGAAAATTAACACCTATAGCATTACTAGCTAACATCTTTTATCTCCATTGGCAATTAAATCTAAAGCAATAGTAATTAATTCATTAAAAACCAAATTAGATTTATCGCAATCGAAACCATTAGTATAAGATTCAAAAGTATTTACATCAAACTGCAAAAAACAATAAATACCTTTTTGTTGTTGAGTCACACCAGAGCTTGGTAGTGCTATTGTCATTATAGCCTGAGTAATGGCAGACCATGAAGATAATTTGTTAATCATTAATCCATCAATAACACTTGATTCTGTTGGTCTATTTATTTGATATTGAAAATCTGTGGAATTAACAGGATCAATTTCGACATAATCCAATAAATTATTCAATACTTCGTAACCTTCAATTCTACTTGCAACAGGAAAAATTAACTGTCCTGCATATGCAATTCTTTGAGAACTTAAATCTGGCATGATATTGAACCATTTATTTATACAACCAATAAACTCTTTAGCAATTTCGTCATATGATCCAATACTATCAAGAGGTTCTACTTCTGCAGATTTTAAAACCCAATCAATTCGATTAGAATGAATGTCTAAAATCATTTGTTTTGTATCAAATAATCCAGAGACTGTTTGATTTCCAAGTTTAAGATTTTTAGATACATTGTCAGGAGCCGAACTTGTTATTT
>JAEKNU010000125.1 GCA_016838895.1 Chloroflexota bacterium | reverse complement strand
GAACAGGGTTCAACATTCGCAATACGCGAAGGTGGTTTGACGGTTGCATCTGGCCGTATCACCGAAGTTGTTGACTAGTTAGGAGAGTCAGTCGAAATTTTGACTGCATAGTAATCGATTATGGCATCTAAGAAAAAAGGCGTTCGACCGGTAGTTACAATGGCTTGCAGCGAGTGTAAAGAAAGAAATTACACAACGGAAAAAAACCGACGTAATGATCCGAATCGAATGGAATTAAACAAGTTTTGCTCCCGATGCGACAAACATACATTGCATCGAGAAACCAAATAAACTATTGTTAAGATAAGATATGGAAGAGGCAGGACAAAATGATGTTCTGCACTTCCGTGTCTATACAGGTGAGTAGCTCAACTGGTAGAGCACCGGTCTCCAAAACCGGGGGTTGTGGGTTCGATTCCTGTCTCACCTGCCTGAAAATTGATGACGCCGTCCATAGTGGCGGCGTTTTAACCATAAATCAAGGAGCGTTCTGTGGCTGAAAAAACAGGCAAAGAAAAGAAACGCAAAAATGGTATTACGCGCTGGTGGCGCGAAACTGTAGGTGAGTTACGAAAAGTATCCTGGCCTACACGTCAAGAAGCCTGGCATTTAACCAAAGTAGTCATCGCTGTGATGGTTGTCATGAGTGCCTTCTTATTCAGTTTGGATTTTATCTTTTCCAAGATTATTACCGCGCTTCTGGTATAATTATTTTTTTGGAAATCGTGTTTTTTTGAGGTACGCAAATGAGTGAAATGTATGATTCTGATTCGGATGAGATGAAAGCAATTGAAGAACCTGTAGATCAGGCAGAAGTTGACTCCACTCCGGTCGATTCAACAGATGAATCATCTTCTGAACCTACTTCTGAATCTGCTGATGAAATAACATCAGAAGAGATCGTAGAAGAAGATGATGATGAGCGTGCCTGGTTTGTAATTCACTGTTATTCAGGATACGAGAAAAAAGTACGCCATAATCTTGAACAGCGTATTGAAACCATGGGTATGAAGGATAAAATCTTCGACGTGGTTATCCCTACGCAGGAAGAAATGGAAGTAAAAGATGGAAAACGTCGCATTATTGAGCGGCATGTTTTCCCTGGATATGTATTGGTGAACATGATACTGTCCGAAGAATCCTGGTATGTGGTACGAAACACCCCAGGTGTTACCGGTTTTGTCGGTATGGGGAATGATCCCACACCTCTTCGACCGGAAGAAGTATCACAAATTCTACGACGTATGGAAGCTGATGCACCGCATGTTAAAGTAAGCTTTAAATCTGGCGAACGTGTACGGATTATCGATGGACCATTCAATGATTTCCGCGGAACCGTCTCGGAATTGGATCTGGAACGTAATAAAGTTCGTGTAATGGTGAATTTCTTTGGTCGTGAAACTCCTGTGGAATTGGATTTTCTACAGGTTGAAAAAGCTTAAAGCATATTGTTTTGAACAATGTGGGAGGATGATTAACATCCGTTAAAACCACAAAGGAGTTTAGACGTGGCAAAAAAGATTAAAGCAGTTATTCGACTGCAAGTTCATGCAGGTAAGGCAAATCCAGCCCCCCCAATTGGCCCTGCTTTGGCATCCCATGGTGTAAACATCATGGCTTTCTGTAAGGACTACAATGCTCGTACATCCAACCGTATGGGTGAGGTTGTTCCTGCTGAAATTACCGTTTATCAAGATAGTTCCTTTACTTTTATATTGAAGTCACCTCCTGCTGCCGAATTACTGAAAAAAGCTGCCGGTGTTGAAAAAGGTTCAGGTGTACCGAATCGCGAAAAAGTTGGTCGTGTGACCCGCACCCAGGTTAAAGAGATTGCCGAGTTGAAAATGAAGGACTTGAATGCGATCAATCTGGAAGGTGCTATGCGCCAAATTGAAGGTACTGCCCGGAATATGGGCCTGACTGTTGTAGATAAATAATTTGTGGGAGGATGGCAGCATCCGTTAATACCACTAAGGAGTAATTATGGCACAGCATGGAAAGAAGTATAGGGCAGCCAGCGAAAAAGTTGATGAATTAAAGTATTACAGCCCTGAAGAATCTATTAGTTTGATGAAAGAAATAAACTACACTAAGTTTGATGCCACTGTGGAAGTCCATTTAAAAATGGGTTTGGATCCACGGCAGGCTGATCAACAGGTTCGTGATGTATGTGTATTACCTCATGGTTTGGGAAAGACCGTTCGTGTATTGGTCTTTGCTCAGGGCGAGGGTGTACAGAAAGCAGAAGAAGGCGGCGCAGATATTATTGCCGATACCGACGAGTGGATCAAAAAGATTCAAAATGGTTTCACCGATTTTGATGTCGCGATTGCCACACCGGATATGATGGGTAAAGCCGGACGCCTGGGCCGTGTTTTGGGTCCACGTAATTTGATGCCGAATCCAAAAGCCGGTACAGTTGTTTCTCCGGATGATTTGCCTCGTGCAATCAATGAAGCCAAAGCTGGACGTGTTGAATTCCGATTGGATAAAACAGCCAATGTGCATGTGCCGATTGGAAAAGTTTCCTTTGAAGCTAAGCAACTGGTACAAAATTTGGCGGCTTTAATGGATGCTATAAAGAAGGCCAAACCTGCTGGATCAAAAGGCACTTATATTCGTAAGGTAACATTGACATCCACCATGGGACCTGGTATAAAATTAGATAATAATCTTATTCAAAGTATGGATATTGAAGAATAAGGTTTACAATTAAATAGATATATTTTCTTCACCAGTGAAAGCTGGTGTCTCCACAGAGATTTTCTCTACCTAGATTATCTCAACAGAGACTTAATACCCTGCTCAGGTGAGGACTATAATAGATTCCATCTTTATTTCGGACTATTTGGTCTTTGCCTGGCATTAAAAGGCAAAGACCTTTAATTTAATCAGAAGGAGGTGAGAACACTTTGGCATTCACCCGCAAACAAAAAGAGAGTTTACTCAAAGAATATAGCCAGTGGATTTCTGATAGCCAGGCATATTTTGTGCTGAGCTACGGGAATATGACCATGCGATCCATTGATGAATTACGTGCACGTATTCGTAATGAAGCTGATGGGCATATTCATGTCGTAAAAAACACATTATTCAAATTAGCTATGGATCAGGCTGGCGTTAGCTATGATACCGGTTTTACCGGTCGTTCACTCATTGGTTTCGCTAATTCAGATGCTCCGACATTGGCAAAAATTTTGAATGAATCCTGTAAAGGAAATGTATTTGAATTCAAGATTGGATATTTTGACGGAAAAACTTTATCTGTTAATGAGATCAAAGCTTTGGCCGAACTACCGCCGCTGCCAGTTATGCGCGCTACATTATTGGGCGTTATTTCTGCTCCGGCCAGCAAACTGGTTCGTACTTTGGCAGAACCTGCTCGAAGTATGGCTGCTGTTGTTAAATCGTATTCAGAAGCAGACGCAGTTGCTGCTTAATTACTAACTAAAACAAAAAATAACCCAGGGAAATCCCCTGCTGAGGAGTATAAAATGGCTGATTTAGCTAAGATCGTAGATATGTTGAGTGAATTATCCCTGCTGGAAGCAGCAGATTTAGTAAAACAACTGGAAGAAAAATGGGGCGTATCCGCTGCTGCTCCTGTTGCTGCAGTTGCAGTTGCTGGTGCATCTGCTGCTGAACCCGAAGAAGAAAAGACTGAATTTGATATCATCCTTAAGGATGCCGGCCCCAAGAAAATTGAGGTTATTAAAGTTATTCGCCAGCTTACCAGCTTAAACCTCGTGGAAGCCAAAGGTATGGCAGAATCTGCCGATTCCAAGGTGCTTTCCCAGGTTGGTAAAGATGCCGCCAAAGATGCTAAAGAGAAATTGGAAGCTGCTGGCGCCAAAGTCGAAATGGCATAGTTTCATTCTTGATATACATAAAAATTGGCTGCCCTTGGGCAGCCTTTTTTTGATTAATCCAATGTAATGGCAATTCAAAGTGCCCTATGGGAATGAATTTTCCCTACATTGGATTAATCAAAATACTAAAAAAGGGCACGATTACCGTGCCCTTAAATATTCTTAATGATATTGTGTGTTAGGTTTATCCCTGAACCTGACGAATCACCATAACCACTTTTCCCATAATACGTACTTGTTCAGGATTATTGATGTAAATGGGGTTCATACTGGGGTTGGCGGGTTGCAAACGAATACGACCATCTTCCTTGAAAAAATATTTGAGGGTGGTTTCATCATTATCATCCAACCATACTGCAACCATCTCGCCGTTATTGGCCTGTATGGCCCGGCGCATGATAACAATATCACCGTCATTGACCATGGCATCAATCATGGAATCACCGTCAACTTCCAGTGCAAATAGTTCTTCTATGTTTTCTTTGGCGGGCAGCATGGAACGGGCAATATCAATCGTAGATTCAGAATCAAAAAGGCTCAAATCTGAGGTAGGAATCGGGATTGGTGCGCTGGCAACAATACGACCAGCAATGGGAATACTGAACATTTCCTGAATTGTTTCGGCAGCAGTATTGAATTTCTCTTTGACAGATTGTTTGATATTTCCAGCACTGGGGTCAACAACTAATCGAATACTGCGCGAAACATGCGCATCACGTTCAATGTAGCCGCTTTTTTCTAGTTGCTTGAGATAATAATCAACCAGGGAGGTCGAGTTTACCCCGATGCTTTCACCGATTTGGCGTATGGAAGGTGAATAGCCTGCTTCATCCTGAAACTGTTTTAAATATATCAGAATCTTTTCGTGCCTTTCACCAAGCCCACTGCTTTTTCGTGCCATAATTTGCTCCTGCAAAGAATTATTCGAACATAATATCTATATAATACTATACCGGAACATCCGTTCTGTGTCAAGTACGAGAGAAGGGGGAGTGTTTACGGCTATATTGAATCTCATCGTATGATTCTCTACCTGATCATTTTAGTCGTGGGATCAGTACTGGTGTGTTTTTCTTGTAAGTTTTGTATTCTTCCTGCCCACCCCATTTGGTATCGCCCTTTTTCTCTAGCATGGGGATTCCACTTACGCGAGTGAGTAGCAGGGTTACAAAGACAGGTGAGATCAGAGATATCCACTGCCAGCCCTGTAAAACAGGTATAGTGATAAGTAATACACCCACCCATAAAGTGATTTCCCCAAAGTAGTTCGGATGGCGTGAACGGGACCATAAGCCTGATTGAATAAATTTTCCTTGATTGGCTGGATCGGCGCGGAAGTTGTTTTTCTGCTGATCGGCAATGACTTCAATGCTGAAGCCAATGACCCAAATCACAAGACCAACAAAGAAGAAAATATCCAGTGCTTTTTTTGTTGCAGAGGTGATGGCAATCAGTGCTGCAGACATAGTCAGCGTGATCCATAACGCCTGCAGTGACCATGCATTCAGGAATCGCCAAAATGACGGTTTGATATCATCAAAGCGGTCATCTTTGCCACTTCTGTGAATCCGGCGAAACAGGAAGGTGCCCAACCTGGCGGCCCAGATCAACACCAGCAGCATGAGTACCAAACTTCTTGCATCCAATTGCGGGCTGAATATGACGGCCAGAATGGTGATACTGATGTAAGTCAGACTGCCGGTGATGTCATAATATTTTTCAGTTTGATTAATGAAGGATGGAATAAAGACTAGCCATTGAATAAGAAAAATTAGTGCCACAGCCAACATGAAGATGGGCAAACCGAAGGCTTCTGACCCATTTTGACTTCCAGCCATAGCTACACCTAGTGCGACAAGAATAACAACAATAAACGAAATTAATGCATTACGATCCGTTTTTTTCATTTTACACTCCCTGTAAATAACCTAACTTAATTTATGATTCATACTTATTATACAAAAATAATCTGAAATGTATTGTTTATTAATGGAACGCTAATATAAGCCAGGGAAACCTCTCCCAATCAATTAATATTAGTAGATATACAAAATAGATATCAAATAAACTAGAGTATCAAAAAGGATTAAAAAAGCAGCTGACAGTTTGGTCAACTACTTTCAGAATCCAAACAGAATTCAAACTATGGAGTAAAGCGCTGTTTCATCAGTTCAAAAGTTTGCTGAGCTGTACCGGCAGGCGATTGTCGTCCAACATAATAATAGGCAGCACTTGTATCATAGGATTCGCCGCCATAAATACCAACCACCCATTCCACATCTGTGCGCTTGATTTGTTCGTCTTTATCAATCATTTCTCCATATGGCAAAATCAAGGTGATGGGACGAATGCCGCAGGCGGTCATCAGCTTATCCAGACTGGTATCGATCTCCAGGGCAATAGTCTTTGGGGCGCTTTGTTGTACTTCCAGCAGATTGCGGTAGGTATCCGTGTTTGAGGCAATTTCCCAGCCTAAATCCTGTAATTCTACTAATGTGGCTAACGTTTCGGGATCAACGCGGTCTCCCTCGGTGATGATACCCAGCACAGCCGGATAACCGGCTTGCTTTAGAAGATCAATCATTTGCATGACGCCTTTGTTGATTGGAATCTGCAGAAAGATATTGTCAATGGTGATGACCATCAATTTGCCGGCATGCGTGGCAGTGAGGGCAGGCTCATCACTCAGATCGCGATAGGTGACGACTTGCAGATCCTCCTCCTCAATCAGGGTGATAAACTCTTCGAGAAATGCCACACTGTCAAAACTGCTTTTAGGTTGGTTGATCATTAAGGTCATAGGCACCTGACGCAATACCGGAAGCGCGGTGGGCGTATCCTGTGGCGTGGCAGATGGGGCATCAGTGGCAGACGGTAAAGGCGTTGAACTGGCAACGGGCACAGGGGTATCCGTATTGACGATTGATTCCGGTTCCGATGTGGATTGACCAGTTAACGTGCAGCTACATATAAGAGCGATTATGCTAATGAGAAAGATAGACTTCTTTTTATTCATGGGGTTCCTCGAAATTTTATTGATACATAAAGACGAAACAATTCAATGAAAAAGCAGATTATTTTTTTATCCTTTCCATAGGGATTTTTCGTCCAACATAACCAGTTTGTTTTTTATTAAGATGCCATCGTTTCCAGGTTTTGGTTGAAAAGCGAAATGGAAGGTGTTTTTGCAAGTGTTGAGCATACTCTAAAAATTTTGGAGTTTGTTCCTCAAAAGGAATTGAAAAGAAAACAGACGTTGTTGATTTTGACGAAAGTATTGAATAGAGCACCGATTCTCCAAGGTGGAAACGGTAATTGGGTTGAAAATTTGAATAATCTTGTTTTGTTTGAAAAGGTAAGGGTGCGTTTGTTTCCGGATTAATAAACTTCAATTTTGTAGTGATATGCAAAGATATGGGCCCATAAATCATATTTTGAGTAGATGGAATCTTTTTACAGGTTCTCTCTACCAAATCCAGCACCTCATTCAGCTGACTGTAGGGCAGCCTGAAATCATACCAGGCATAGCCCAAAAATTTTTCAACTCTTGGAAATCCATATTTCAGTAGGCAGCCGAATATGGTTTTTCTGGAGAAAGAAGATGGAATGGATGGCCCCTTCAGAATTCTCACATAAATGGACTCTGGTTTTGAGAAATCTGTGCAGGTATGGAGAAAGTGCGATACTTTTTTCCAGGCAGATTTCGGATCCTTTACTCGGAGGGTGTGTCCCCCACCATGAGAAATTGGCAATCCATCGTATGTTATTATGGCATTTCTAGGCATTGGTTTGCTCTAGCTCCTGATTGGCTGGGTGGAATGTTTTCCCCGCTCCAATTAATTATAGTGATTGATGCTGTTTATGCAATGTCATTCTTGCACAGAATGCGGACATATTGTTTTTTTATTTTCCAAATAGCAAAGTATTTACATGTGAAATTTATTACAATCAGGAACCCTCCCTCGTAATACTATTTAATAGTTTGTTTT
>JAEKNU010000124.1 GCA_016838895.1 Chloroflexota bacterium | reverse complement strand
TTATCATTCCGTGAGTATTCTTTTATTTGTAGTGTCTGATGAAAAATGATTTACACGTATATTTACACATATTAAATTGATCATTTATTTTTTTTTGCCAATAATATAATAAATAATGATTACGAATCCATTTTTTATTTGAGTGTAGTTATGACCAATTCCATGGGAAATAAGAACGAAGAATTTTATAAGGGCATCATTGACAATCTATATGATGGCGTTTATTTTGTAGATAGAGACCGTACCATCACCTACTGGAACAATGGGGCTGAAAGAATTACGGGCTACAAAGCTGGTCAGGTGATGGGACTCTCCTGCCGGGATAATTTATTAAATCATGTCACAGGAGAAGGACAGGCGCTATGTCAAAATGGCTGTCCATTATCAGCCTGTATGACAGATGGCGTACCGCGTGAAGCAGATGTGTTTTTACATCACGCCGATGGACATCGAGTGCCGGTCCTTGTTCGCGCAGCACCGATGTATGATGATGATAACAAAATCATTGGTGCAGTTGAAACATTCAGCACAGATATGGGTGCATCCAGTATGCGGCATGAACTACAAGAATTACGGCAATCCATGGAAATGGATAAGCTCACCAACATTGCAAATCGACAATTTATAGATACTCGTCTACACGGTATGGTAGCCGAGCAAGCACTTCGTAAAAACCCCTCTGCTGGAATACTCTTTCTGGATATTGATAATTTTAAAAATGTAAATGATACCTATGGTCACGATGTGGGTGACAAGGTACTGCGTATGGTAGCACAGACCTTAAATAAGAATCTACGGCGATCGGATGTAATTGGTCGCTGGGGTGGAGAAGAATTTTTAGCAATTTTATACGATGTAAACTCTGATATCGCAATTCGCAATGTTGCTGAGAAATTACGCATGCTGGTTGAATTTTCCCGACTGGATATTACTGAAATCAGCTTGAGCGTTACGATCTCAATTGGGGCGACGATGTTATCAGATAGTGACACAATTGAATCAGTTGTTAATCGTGCGGATCAATTAATGTATACCAGTAAGAAAGCTGGTCGAAATCAGGTAACTGTTGGATGATGCTGTTATAGGTTTGATTCGATAAGATTATGGGTATTGACAAAGATCATACGGTAAAAAAAGAATTTACAAAAGCAGAGCTTTCCTATTTCTCGGGAGAATTTGGTGGACCGATATTAATTGCCGTTGAAGGAATTGTCTATGATGTTTCCGAAAGTCAATTTTGGCAGCATGGAAGGCATCAGGTGTTTCATAAAGCCGGACAAGATCTTACAGAGGAATTAGCTGATGCACCGCATGGTGCAGAGTTGATTCGAAAATTCCCTGTCGTTGGATATTTGCTGGACGATGATTGAACGCTTCTGAAATTGCTCATGTTTATCGGTGTTTTGGTATCTGATAATTAAAAAAGCTAATATAGTTACATAATTTACAAAAGTATTTATAAATCTTTTTACATCTAAACGGATATTTGCCTATATAATGTAATTAATTCACCTAGTTGAAAATATGATTTTTAATGGGTCAAGGGTGTACAATATGCAACAAGCCCCAACAATTATTCTTATCATCTTATATCTAGTCGGATTAGTATCCACTTATCTGGCAGCCTGGGCGCAATTGCGTTCAAGAGTACCGGCAGCAAAAGAGTTTTTCTTTTTACTGATGGCTGTAGCTGTATATGCTTTTGGCTATGCGGTAGAGTTATCACGCATTAATATTCATGGCGTATTGCAAGCAATCAAATTGGAATATATAGGACTGGCGTTTATCCCATCTCTATTGTTGGTGTTTGTCTATCACTATATTTATAAACACTCAATGAAGCGCAAATATGCCTTATGGTTTTTTATTATTCCTACAATCACGCTTCTATTGGTTTTTTCTATAAACAGTCATTCATTGTTTTATATCAATCCACAGGTTGTTGAGGGTGATTTCTTCCCTGTACTCAGTTTTGAAAAAGGGAACTGGTATTATGTTAATTTTCTTTACCAACAACTTGTCTCCATAACAGCGATTGTTCTATTGGCATTATACGCTCGACGCAACAAAGGAAAACAACGCAAACATGCAATTGCTATCATTGTGGCTGCGATAATGCCCTTGCTGGGTTCTGTTTTTTATATATTTGGATTAATTCCAGGACAACTTGATCCGGGACCTTTCACACTTTCAATTACATCGCTGATTATTTCTGTGGGTATTTTTAGATTGGGGCTTTTCGAATTAGTACCGGCTGCGCGTGAATTTGCATTGGATTCCATCAGGGATGGATTTTTGGTTGTTGATAAAAAATGTCGATTACAGGATATGAACAAAGCAGCCAGAGCCTTACCTGGGGCGAACAAACTGATCATCGGCGAAACATTGCCCAAAAACAATCCATTTGTGCGCTATCTTGCAGCGATCATCGATGGGTCAGAGCAGGAATTAAAGTTTTCTGTAGATGGTAACGATGGGAATATTCATTATTATCAGGCTACAGCCTATGCAATTGAAACCAATGTGCCATATGAAAAAGGGACAACAATCCTGATCAGTGATATCACAGATTCTGCCAATCTGATGAAAATGCTCAGCCATAAATCACAAACCGATGAATTAACGGGTCTATTAAATCGACGCCAATTAATACGTCTGGGAGATAATGAGATCAAACGCTCAAAACAGAATAATACACCCATTGGCGTTATTTTGATTGACCTGGATCATTTTAAATCTGTTAATGAGGATTTTGGACAATCTACAGGTGATCATATCTTGAAAGAAGTAACTAAATGTTTTGCATCAGGTTTACGCAATGTGGATATTTTTGGCAGATATGGCGGAGAAGAATTTGTGATCTTCTTGCCAAACACAGATATGGCGCTGGCGAATACGATAGCAGAACGCCTGAAAGAAAAAATATTGACACTGAAATTGAACATTGATGGTAAAGAAATCGATACAACCGCTAGCTTTGGCGTACATGCTACTGTGGCAAATAGCCTGACAACCATTGATACACTGATCAACGTGGCCGATAAAGCCTTGCGGCTGGCAAAAAATAAGGGGCGCAATCAGGTGGCACTTTCCAGCGATATACCAAAAGAGTAAGCAGTAATTAATTAAAGATGCACCCCCGGAGTTAGATTTTCCGGGGGCATTTTTTACTCATAACGCAAAGCTTCTACCACATTTAACTTACTGGCTTGTTTGGCCGGAATAACAGCAGCCAGTACGCCAAAGGCTAAACCGATCACTACCGCGGCGATCACGCCCGAAATTGGGAACTTGTATACAACAGTCATCAATTGTTTGGTTACATCTACAAAGACCAATCCCAGATACAAACCGCTAACGATCCCAAACGTTGTGCCGATTAAAGCCAGCAGGACTGCTTCCTGCTTAATCATATTACGTATCTGCTGGCGCGTGGCGCCTACTGCTCTCAGCATGCCGATTTCACGGGTACGTTCAATGACACTGATCGCCAACGTGTTCAACATGGCAATCAGTGAAGGCAATGCCAACAGAGCAAGTAGAAAGTACAAACCAATAAAAGCTGCATTCATTTGATTGATGAATGAACTGACAAATTCCTTGCTACGTATTACAGTAAACTGTGGATATCCTGCTGCAATTTCAATAATCTGCTCGTGCACACGCTCTACATTTGCTCCTTCAGCCAGGTTCAATTGAATGAAGAAATCATCTGAGGTGTCAAAATCTCTTGCTAGATTCTCCTGAGCCACATAGGCACCAATTACCTTGGCATTCATAATATCACCGCCAATGGCTACAATTTCGTAAGATTGCCCGCCGTTTACACTGGCCAATTCCACCACATCCCCAACCTGATACCCGGTACTCGTCGCAAATGTACTGTTTACCACCATGTAACGCCCAGTTTTCATTTTCTGGTACGTACTTTCATCCCCTTCCGAAAAATCCAATGTACTGACAATCGGAAAAGCATCGGGATCAATTCCAATAATGGTTGCACCATTCTCGTCCACCTGACTATCTGCAAAGCGCAGCGTGCTGATAAGACCAACGCCTTCAATGGATTGCAATGATTCCACAAACCGTTGATTTGCACCAACATTGTTACTCCACAGCGAAATGCTTGGCGGAATAAACAGATAATCACTACGAAATGAACCCCGTAATTGCTCAGACAAACTGGAACCCATACTGGAAACAAAACCGGCTGCTCCAACAACAACCGCCAAACAAATCATGGTTGCACTAACGGTGATTGAAGATCGGGATGCATTGCGTATCAGGTTACCTTTTGCTATCTCAGATGTACCCTGATGATGAAATAACCAGGTAAGCACCATACCAAATCCTTTTGATAATGGATAGATAATTGTTGGTGTAATACATGCGATAGCAATCAGGAATAGGAAAGCGCCCACACCTAACAAGGCTGTTACTTTGCTAAATAAAAACAATAAAGCAATCGCGCCGAATACCAGACCAATAAAAAAGATTCCCCCTTTTTGCTTGTGATAATCCACTTCAGCCAACGTTGGACGTAAGGCATCCATTGGAGAAATTCGGGAGGCTTTAATTGCAGGAATGAGGCCAGATAAAATGGAAATACCAACACCAAGCGCCAATGAGATAACCACCAGCAATGGTGATATGGTTACATTATCAATACTGATGTTAAGAAATGCTTGCATGGGAATTTGGGCACCAAGCACAATGATTTTTCCTAACAAATAGCCCAAAAGAATACCAATGACACTACCAACCAAACCTAACACAGCACCTTCAATAACTATTAATTGCAGAATCATTTTACGGCTTGCACCAATGGCACGCAGCAAACCAATATCATGTCGCCGTTCCAGAATGATGGTTCGGAAGGTGTTATAAATAATGAAGGCACCTGTAAATAACGCCAACGCACCAAATAAATTCATAATAATCTGACCCATTTGCGCTATAGCCATATATGCTTCGCCATTGGAAAGTATACCTGTTCTATAATCATCTCCTAATTGCGAAATGATTTCATTTCGAATTTCCTCGCGAAAAGATTCATCAGTGTCAACCCGAAGATTAACCTCAATTACATTGATTTTATCTCCGGTATTTAAAATCATTTGTGCATCAGTTAGTGGCACCAAAATTTCCTCATTACCAGGTATCAATCTAGGAAACAAAATACCGACAATTTCCATGTGCTGCTCACCAGTATTTCCGGGAATGGAGATCGTATCACCAAGCTTTACGCCCATTTGATTTGCCAATGATTCTGTGATCACTACAGCATTATGGTCTTCTTGGGTAAGAAAGCGGCCATCGCTCAATGGATAAGCATGAACCGTATTTGCCATATTCGGATCAATGCCAATCAAATTCAGGGCAGACACTTGATCCGCTTTGCTTTTATCCTGGTCATAATAGTCTTCAGGGATATTAATAACATGGTTTAGGCTGCCGTTCACTGCGCGCACACCATTGACTGTAACAACCTGTTGCAGGATATTTTTATCAAAGGGGTTGCCAGTCACATGTGAGATGGATAAATCCACCTCACCTTCTGTTGCCAGAATATTGGTTTGCATGGCTTGAACAATATTCGGCAATACCATATTCATACCAAAAACCACCATTACCCCGAACATTATTGCCAATATTGTTAAAAATGTTCGTAATTTTCGCCCACTTAAATACCGCAGGGCGAGCGTTAATTGCATGTTCATCAAAACTCCAGGGTCTTTACGATCTGGTTCAGAAAGGATTCTTTATCGCTTTTACGATCCAATACGGTTTCATCGATCACCTTACCGTCTTTGAGGAAGATGATGCGGTCACTGAATGCGGCGATACGCGGATCGTGGGTAACCATAACAACCGTACGATGATAAGTTTCAACTACTTCGTGCAATAATTCGGCAATTTCATCACCGGAACGTGTATCCAGGTTGCCGGTAGGTTCATCAGCCAGAATCAAAGCCGGATTGGCAACCAGCGCACGAGCGACTGCCACGCGCTGCTGCTGCCCCCCGGATAGTTGATCCGGTCGGTTTTGCAGCCGGTCTTCCAATCCAAAGCGAATTAACCATTTTTCGGCTTCCAGTTTGGCATCTTCCATTTTTATGCCATCCAGCGTCAATGGCAATGCGGCATTTTCAACGGCACTTAAAACCGGGATCAGATTGAAAAATTGAAAGATAAAACCGATATTGCGGCGGCGCATTTCCGTTAAATGGTCATCACTCATGGCATCAATGGCCTGATCGTTAATCCAGATACGCCCTTCACTGGGCAGATCCAGTCCACCCAATAAATGCAACAACGTGGATTTTCCACAACCACTGGGCCCCATCACGGCGACAAACTCCCCTTCTGCTACTTCAATATTGACCTGGTCCAGAGCTGTTACTCCGCTGGTATGGGAATGATATATTTTGCTAAGATTTTCCGTTTTAATAATGCTCATAATTTTACTCCTAGGTAAAGGAACAATGCCTGTTTCGGTCACCTATTACTTTTTTTGGGGCGCCCACGTGGACGCATTTCCGGTTCAGCGATGGGTTGGCGTTGTATTTCTGCCAGCCGTGCTTCGCACATATCCAGCCAGCGTAAGTCGGCTTCCAAATGCATAATACTTTTTTCAAGTAAAAGGATCTGGGCTATTTCGCTTTGCGGATCATACTGATTGCGCAACACGGTTGCTGCGTGCAGATCCTGAAAGAGATGCTGACGCTGTTTCTGAATGATCTGATACGGATCAGCCATTGCAGAAGCCAGCGCGGTCATCAATTTGACAAAGAATTCATCACGTTGATGCTCGGGAGTGACACCCTCAGAAAACCATGCTGTGAGTGCCAGCTGACCCAAATCTGTAATGTTGTAAATATGTTTTTCAGGTCCGCCTTCCTGTGCAGTGGCGCCTTTCATAACCAGTCCGGCTTCTTCCAACCGGTTAAGGGTTGTGTAGATTTGGGCTGGTTTAACGTCCCAGTTTTGATTGCCGCCGATTACGGCCGTAAATGCAGCACGCAAATCATAACCATGGCGCGGATGCTGGGCAAGAAGCCCGAGAATTGCATACCTTACTGACATAATTTAATTAGTAAACAGGTTAGTATATTTATCATACAATAAATATTATACGAGTTACTAGATTAAGTCAAGAGGGAATTTTGTTTTTCAAGGTATATAAAACAGATATTTCCTCTGGTCCTTTTTTGTAGGCAGCTTTATGAAGGTCGCTTATAATAAAGGCAGTGTTGTTGGAAAAATCTATAGAAATATATAAAGTAGCTTTCCGGGCAGCATATTATTTTGAGCATTAAAACGATTGGAGGATGACTTGAACGAGACAAGCACAGAAGAGTTTTTTACACCCAAGCACAAACAATTGTATACCATCGCGAAATGGGCCAATGTTTTCTCATGGGTATTGTTGGTATTTTTTCTGCTTTCACTAGCACAAAATATATTTTCAACCAATGCGCAATTTAATGCCAGCTATAATGGGCCAGCTACAGGCGGATTATTTGGGTATTTATTTGAAAACCTTGATGCATTATTCTTTTATGCAACAACCTGGCTTACCACGCTTGTAAAAGGGATCGTATATTTTCTGGTACTAAGGGGCGCTTCATTGGGAATGAATATGATTGTTGAAACAGATTTAAATTATCGTGAAAGCGCTCAGGAGGTCAGCCATGTCGAATAAAGATGAAAACAATGAAATCCTCGTTGAAGAGACAGAAGGAATCGTATTGCAAAATGACGCTGGCGATGAATCTGACGATGAGCAACCCGTATTTTATGATCCGGTGAAAGTATTGCAGGCGGATCAATGGTTAAAATGGGCTGCCTATGCCATTGTTGTAGCCACTACTTTGGGAAATTTACTTTCTGTTCAGTCATTTGTAGAAAATGTTTCTTATGTCCTGATCCAATCCCCGACGCCCAACACGCTGGTTTGGATTGTGGGCATTGTCTTGTTCCTTATTGTTGTAGCAGCAAGCTGTGCCATACTTTACTTCCCGTTACGTGCTTTGGGTAGTATTCTGAAAATCCTCATGGAAATGGAATTCAACAGCAGAGGCGTAAAAGAATAAAAACGATAACCTCACAATGGATTCCATTGTGAGGTTTTTTTATAAGATTTTCGT
>JAEKNU010000123.1 GCA_016838895.1 Chloroflexota bacterium | reverse complement strand
ATTAGCTATTCGTTTTGAGGATCGTTGGCCTCAATGAGTTTTCAATACCATTTACACACAATTTCTGACATTCCCTTGGAAGGAGTGCTGGACGGTGTTCCCTTTTTTGCCAACGCTGTGAACACCATCAGTTTCTTGATTGGCGAGGGTTCTCACAGTTTGGATTTTTGGGCGTTATCTTCCTATGGCGATTCTTCCACTCACTTCATCGAAAATTATTATGTAGATACTATGCCTCCTCAAATAGATGCTGAATTATTCGGTATTCTAGGCGATAATAACTGGTTCGTTTCAGATACAACATTGGTTGTTTTTTACAGTGATCCTGTGCCTGGCTCAGGACTGGCCAGCAATAGTGCTAGTGCAAATAGTACTCCCATTGATGTCAGTATCCCGATCACTTTCCCGGAAGGGGTATACAATCTTACGCTTGATGTACGTGATACAGCCGGTTTATCCACGCAGATCTTGTACACCTTAATGGTAGATACCACTGCACCGGCATTGAACGCTGATCAGCCGCCCACAGAATCGGATATTTATATGAACGGCAGTGTAATTTTTACAGGTACTTCCAGTGATGCTACATCAGGCGTAAATCGCATTGAAGTTGCACCAGATGGCGTAAACTGGCAACCTGCTACACTCAATCCTGATGGCAGCTGGATATTAGATTGGGATTCTTCTGTTAAGTCAGATAGCACCTATACACCTTTGGTTGCATCTACCGATAATGCCGGAAACCGTACCGAGATTACCTTGCAACCCATTACCCTGGATAACAGCGCCCCGGCCATGAGTGTTACCGGTGCCTGGTATATCTGGGAGAGTGGACATATTGTTGTTTATGATTCCCGGTCAGGGATTAAACGAATTGAGCTTTCCGTACGGGATGAACAAAACCGCTGGCCAGCCCGCGAATGGGATTTTGATACAGATAAATTAGAGATGGATTTACAATGGGACCGCAAATTTGGTGATGGCACCATAGCACCCATTGGAGATTACCAGGTTCTATTACAGGCATGGGATAAATTGGGTAATGGCCGCTGGATTAGCGGGCGCATTTATATCCCTGAAGCTGGTGCCACAGCAGAGATTCCCCTTCAGGGCATCATTTTTGCCGGAGAAGCAGAGCCAACCAGTACACCTTTGCCAGATGCGACAGAGCCACCGACATCCGTAGGCGGCTCTGATCCGCAACCTGACCCCACCATAATGCCCACAAGCACCATGGAGGCCGTACCCATCTCCGCCGGGGATGAACCATCTGCCATACTCGCCAGTGCTGATAACAGCAGTACTAATGAAGCCCCTGCCAATACCACACCGCTGACTAATGGCATTCTATGGGGGGCAGCAGCCCTGGCAGCCGGTGCTGCTGCAGCGCTTGTCAGCCAAAAACAACTTGAAGAAACTCGCAAAAAAGAACAGGCAAAACTGGATGCACAAGCCACAGAACGCATGATTCAACGCTGGTCCAATGTTGTGGCATCTTATGGCGGCACATATGATGTAGAAGCTGATAGAAAACGGATCGCCGAGAAGGAAAAATTCTGGAATGATTACAGAATAGCCAGCCAAAAGAAGTATCTTGAACAACTAAGATTGGAAGAAAAAACAGCTCTTGAGGAAACTGCAAAAAGAAAAGCATTGGCAAAAGCTGCGCAGCTAGAAGAACAGGATTATGCCGAATG
The DNA here is from genome assembly GCA_016838895.1 of Chloroflexota bacterium. Taxonomy (GTDB): domain Bacteria; phylum Chloroflexota; class Anaerolineae; order Anaerolineales; family Anaerolineaceae; genus UBA5203. Next base: position 6,455 of record JAEKNU010000123.1, on the reverse strand, counting down.
TATGAGACTCATTGCCAGTACGGGTGGCAGAGTAATAAATGACTTGTCACCAGACCAATATAATGATTTTGTATTACAAAGTCCTGGTGCTGCAAAAGCGGCATATATGTATTATGAATCACAAAAAGCAGCATCCGAGGCAACCCAAACTGAAGTAAGAGAATACTCAAATCAGGTGAAGACTTTCAGGGAAGGGGAAGCAGAGAGTATAAAATCGTACGATAATTATTTGGCTGAGGAACAAGCAAAATCAGAACGAATGGCTGCTGCTGCATTTGCTACCCTGACCGATAAAATGAGCCGTGACGAGGAAAACACTGAAGATAAAAATGTTTTCCAGATGGATTATTCAGAGCAAATGGCAAGATTTCAAGTAGGAGAAACTGATAGTGCTAAGTCGTATGATCAATATCAATGGGAGCAAAAGAAAAACGATTTTCTTGTTTCCCCGTTTCTTCCTGATGCACCAGGATCATATGATGCAGGAAATTATATTTATCCTTCAGGTATGAGTAACCCAGGCGTTGGATTACCTCCTCTATCAACCAATCCAATTAGCTCATCGGATAAGCAAGATATTATTAAATATGAATTAGGTATCTTGAATGCAGCGATTTATTCTATTGAATATAATCGATACGCAAACATGAATCCGATTAATCCTGGAGATGAATTTGTTTGGGAGGATATGCGCCAATATAATAATCAATATGATGTGGATGTAACAGCGGCAAAGTTAGAACAATACACTGGGAGAGTAGATAATGCAACTGCTCATGCTATAGATGATCTATATCAAGACGGAAATGATCAATTCTTCAATTTTTCACGTAGTACGCAAGAAATTCAATTATATCGGGATGCAATAACTAATAAACAAAATGCCGTAGCGGATGTAACAAGAGTTCAAGGAAGTTATGATACATTCCGCGCACGAGCATTCAATCCGGATTTTGAGTCAGTAAATGATATTGGTACGGCTGCTTCCTATCTATTATATGCGGGTACAGGTAATGAAACCTTCAAAACAACAGGGGAAATAGGTGAAGGTGTATCCGTAGTTACCTCAGCATCAACGATTGCACGAAATGCCAATGCAGCAGGTGAGGCATTAAGAGGAGGTGCCCAATGGGCAAATATCTGGAAGGGCGCTACATTTGTATCGAAAGCAAGTGGTGTATTAGCGATTGGTTTAGGTGGATATACTGCAATAACAAGTGGTTATGAAGCATACAGTTATGCTCAGAGCGGAGAAACCCGCATGGCTTGGTCGAAAGGCTTAGAATCATTTTCAGGAGGGCTAGCTTTAGCTGGCGGTATTACAATGTTGGTTCCAGGTGCTCAGCCCATTGCATTGGTATTATTAGCTGCAAGTGGAATCGTTTCAGTTGCCTCGCTAGTTGTTGAAAATTGGCCAGCGATTCAAAATTACTTTGAGACAAATGGGGGAATTAAACCTGTGTCCGAAGAGGTGATGTCTCACTATACAAATGCAACATCAATGACAAGTACGGGGATGTCTGGTTATCATGCCACGTCTGAAATTGGTGCTCCAACAAGTCAGGGTGTTGCAGATTTCAAATCTACTCAAAATATAAATTCGGCTTCATCAAGTGATATTAAAGAGTAATAATGCAATAAATAAATAATTGGAGATAATTATGAGTCCATTTTTAGGTTCGTATTTGTTTGTTACACTAATTCTAGTTCTTGGTTTTCGTCCACGTACGCCTTTTATCCTACATTCACATATGAATAAATTGTTTTTAAAGGTTTTCATTATAGTAGACTTATTTATAGGTGCATCGGCAATGTTATTAGAAATTGCAGCAAGAATAAATATGTCGAAAAATTTATATACAATGTGGATGATTATAATAATGATACTTCTTGCCGTATCATTATTATATTTTTTAACCTGGAGTCAATCATTCTCTAAGAAAAAAATGGACATAGAAGCTGTTGACAGAGCGATAGAACTTCATAAAAAGCCAAATGAAAGAGCAATTGGGATAATGGGCGGTTGGTGCCCTGACCTGGTGGTAGATGGCGAAAGCTTTAAAACAATTGTATATGCGCTAAAAAATAAGGTGGTTGGGACACTTGCTTTCAATTTACAAGGCAAAGTGGTACGACCTGCATTGCTTATGGATAAAATCCAGTGCTGTTATTCCTTTGCACAGGAATATATAAATCCGGATTGCATTAATCGACGAGCAAGTCAATATAACGGTGCTGTAAAAGCACGCAAGTCATGGGAGAATATGCTTTCCAATTACAAACATATGCTATCTCAATTGCAGGAAAAGTCAAAAACTGAATTATATGAACACGCGAAAAAGCTACAAAAAACCTTTGAGATTTATCATCGTTATAATGAAACATTGATGGATGTTTGGATGAATGAAGCCCAATGGGGTAAGGAACATGGCAATACAAAGTTACAGGTAGTGGAATATGCAGAAGTCGAGAAAATGGAAAAATATTGGAAAGAAAAAATGTCCTGGTGGCTGGATGAATATAAGGAATTCCTTGTGGGTCTTGATTCTGCAAAAGTATTGCTAAAGGCGATGAAAAAGGAACCCATATTATTGATTCCCGGAATCCGAGTATTTATTGCACAAGTATTGAAATTTCAGGATACACAGGAAATGTTTGAAGCCTGGGAGAAAGCAGGGGAAGTACGCTATAAATATTCAGGGCTTAACCAAGAAGTACAACGCGTATGGATGAGCCGTATGGATTGGGTTATGCAGATCGAACGATGGTTGTCTGAAGGGATATCCGAAGAAGAAATCATTGAAATGCATAGAAATGCAGAAAATATTGCAAATGAAAAGAAGAAACGGCCCAAAAAGGCGGGGGGAATAGATGATTGAGCAATCTTATTTATTAAAGTGTGCATTGTATGGGGCTTATGCTGCACTGATTATTCGATTTATTATTTTGATCGTCAAGAAAGTACCAAGACGAGCATGGCGACAAAATTTATTGAAGGCAGGCATTAGCGGTGCCCTACTCGGCATGGCGGGCGGATACGCTGGTTATTTGGTTTCCACCTGGGTGTCTGGGTTCAGTCAGCATTGGCTGATATTATTGCTTTCAGCGATAATCGCCGCGTTTATTGTGGGGGGGATATTGATGAACATTCTTGAACGTCTGGTTTGGAGTCGGTTAGGCTGGGGGTAGGGATTTAATTGTGATGGGGGAAAATAATTGTAGACAACGCCCCGCCAACCGTGACCATCACCGAATCATGGTATATCTGGTCGACAGCTCGTGCATCTGTTTTCAATAGTATTATTCCACTGGGCAGCATCAGTATTACCGTGGATTGCAGCGATCAACCAGACCGGGTGATTGAATATAATGCCAACAACGGTGCCTTCGATTTCAAATGGGACCGCCGCTGCGGAGACGGCAATCCGGCGCCAAGCGGGTCTTACAGCGTGGTGCTGGAAGCCTGTGATATTTACCATAACTGTGATGAAGCCCGTGGTACAGTGGAGATTCCCTTTGTAGCGCTGGTGCCTGCGGCATCCACGCCCATGCCAACGGTGGAAAAAGTGGAAGCTGTCCAGTGGTTCCAAACCCCTACACCGGTACCGCCCTATACATCAACACCGCAAGCCGAACTTGTTCTGCCAATACTACCAGCAATCGGCGGGGAAGATTCCGGCGATGAAGAAATGCCAACAGGCAGCAACCAACCATTGCTGCCATTAACCGCCGCTGCATTGGGCACCAGCATCCTGCTGGCAGCCAGCAGCCGCCGTGAAGAACGCGAGGCCCAGGCAGCAGCCAGATTGACAGAGCTGCAAAAAAACAGCGAGGAAAAACAGGCTGGAGAGCAGGCACAGCGTGAAGCCAGTGTGGCAGCCCAAACCGTGGCTACCGTAAACGATGAAACCCCCTATGTAGAAGTGAGCACCCTGGCCGCCTTGGCAGGCGTTGTGAAAGAGACTTTTACCGGGGTATGGCAAGATGCCATTCGGATTTCCCCGGCTGATGCACCGACCGTTCATGTATATAAAAATTGGGTGAACGGGGTGGATCCAATAGCCTATTACGAAGAAAATGGTGCTCGTTTGGCTGCCAAAGCCAAGTTTTGGCAGGATTATCGAATTGCCAGCCAGAAGAAGTATTATGAAGAACAACGGGTGAAAGCAATAAAAGAGGCAGAAGAAAAAGCATTAAAGGCGATTTTGGGGGAAATGGCAAGACAAGATAGAGAAACAGAAACTGCCAAAAATGCTGCTCAGAATTTTGTAGACAATCAAGAAAGAATTAAACAGGAAAATATTGCGCAAGCCGTGAGAGATGAGTTAGCTGAACAACAGACAAAATCTCAGGCGCATTATGCTGCTTCAATTGCAGCATATCAGGAACAAAAGAGACAAGAGGAAAAAATAGCAAAAGAAAATTCTAAGTTGACGGCAATGGAAAATGCCACAGCAGACAAGAATGTTATCGAACAGCATAGCTATTCAGATTTAACAAAGGCTTTTCGGGAGAAGGAAGCCAATGCACAAGATGACATTGATGACCACAATGCTGACCAATGGCAGAAAGAATATGATGGTTTCATTGTCTCATCTACAATGCATTCACATTATGATCAGGAAGAAACAAATTATCAGTCGCCTTTTATGACGCCGATTAATGCTGAAGAAGTTGAACCAATGCCAGAGTGGATGGCGGAGATGACATTGTCCATGATTCCTTTGGTGGGTGATGGCGTGGGCGTTGTCCGGCAGCTAATTAACAAATTTACCACAGGTGAAATGGATGATCTGGATTTCACTTTGAGCATGATTGGCCTTGCGATGGATTTACCCTTTGATGCAGGTATTGTGGGCGATACGGCAATCGCCGTGTTGAAAGGCTTCAGTGCCATGATTCCAATTGGTGCGGCAAGAGAAGTGTTGCTAGCTGCGGTAAAGCAATTGACTCATAACCCGGAAAGTATTGTGGCCATGGCAGGTGGGGTATGGAAAATGATGGGCAGCGAAGATTTGGTTAAATTGCTAACAGATAACCCCAAGTTGTTGAAAACTGTTCTAGAAGGGGGTGGTGAATATGCAGATGAGCTGTTGGAATATGGTGACGATGCTGTAAAATTAGTAGATGAACTTGGGGAAGAAGGGGTTAAAGAATTATTAGAGAGTGGAGCGAAAATTGCAAATAAAAGTAATTATAGAAAGTTATATTTAGAGGAATTCTCAAATTTGCCCCAAGGTTGGCAGGTACACCATACTCTTCCACAAAAATATGAAGCTATAATGGATGCAGCAAAAATTAATATTCATGATGTTGAATACTTAAAAGGCATCGATCCTAAAATTCATCCAAAAATTACAAATGAGTGGGCAAAATGGGAAAAGGCGCTTGGTCATACACCATCAGCAGAAGAAGTAATTAGTTTTTCAAATACGATAGATGCAAAGTATGGGAAGTATTGGTTTAATAAATAATAAGGAGTGATATCTTATGAAAGATCAAGAAATTCTATTTAAAAGGCTTAAAGAGCTTAAAAATTATTGGGTACAAACTTCTTTAGAGGGATTAGATGAAAAGGCAGATTTAATTTGGTCAGATTATGAAGACGAATATAGATATTTGCAAAACAATTTATCTAGTGATGAAAGTAAGCAAGCGTATGAGAAGGTTTTAGATGAAGTAATAAGAGGAGTGATTCATTCGATTCTAGTTATACTAGATGGTGGCGATGAAGTTACAGATAAGTTAAACATTGCCTTAATAAATGAGGACACAAAGAAATCATTAAAAGAAGGCATTGCTTTACATGAAGAATTTTTTAGTTATTTGCTTGACAGCGAGTAATCTTTAAAAATTTATTGGCACATATTTATCAAAAACATTGATATATTGACAATATTGGATTGCAGCGTCTCAATCTAACTTCCAATATCAATTCACCTATCTCAAAGGTAAGGATAGAATATTACTTTGTAGATAATTAAATAATTCTTTTAATATAAAAATGCATTTTGTTGATATCATACCTTGAAAAATCCTCGTGATCTCCATCTATATGTAAATATTTTCTCAAATAAGTTTTATTTCAATCGAACCGCTGATATGGTCGGTGGTTTTTCCATAAAGTCTGAAGCCAGATATGATTACGTAAATTTGATTTGTTTCTAATTTCATTTGTTAGGGATGGGGCAGGAGTAGTCCGACAAATAATCAATCTGGCGCACACCTGGTGAAATGGACGAACTGAATTTCACCTTGAGTGTCATCGGCCTGGCAATGGATTTGCCCTTTGATGGCGGCATACTAGGCGATACTGCTGTTGCAACATTGAAAGCAGTCAGTGTCATGATTCCATCGGGGCCTGCGCGACAAATTTTGCTAGAAGCTTTGCAACAAGTTGGAAAAAATCCTGAAGAACTTATTGCTCTGGCAGGTGCACTCGGTAAAATGGCTGG
>JAEKNU010000016.1 GCA_016838895.1 Chloroflexota bacterium | reverse complement strand
TCATCACTTGACTCCTGACTAGTTATCTATTTCTACCAGCCTTTTCAGGTGTCTACAAGTTCGGGGTAAGTTCAATTGATGCGATTCAGAAAGTAGAGGGGAATTCAGACTAATTTAGTAGCCCCCTCTAGCTCCCCCATAGCATGGGGGTATGTTCAAATTGGTTCAGATTTTGAATCACGTATAAAAAACGGCATTATCCATCCAGTTCTATGATGAAAGCTGTTACATTCCGTTGGAATTTTCTGCCTTTTTTAACTTAATATAATTTCAACTTCGACTGTTTTTGGCATTAATTGGGGGTGAATCGAGATTGGCGAGGTAGCCCCTCTAGCCCTTCCTATATCAAGGGGGAGGATAAAAAAAACAGCCCGCTAAGCATGCAGGCTGTTTGGTGGAAATACAAAATATTATTCGGCTGGTACCGGAACATTATAGCTGCCGCTGTTAATTTCCGGTAATGGGAAAAGGAAGCTATTGTCGTTGGGTAATAACATCACTTCGATGTTGGGGGATAACTTGGTGATGTACTGGTAGGTTAATAAATTAGGATTCTGGCTGAGTACTTCAGCGATTAATTCCAGTGCCTCGGCTTCAGCTTCAGCTTCGATGACACGAGCCAGGGCTTGACCTTCGGCTGCTGTGACAACGGCGTCAGCTTTACCTTTGGCTTCTTCACGCGCCTGATCGGCTTCCTGTTTACGCTGTTCTACGACGAACTTTGCCTGTTGGGCTTGCTGTTCAGCGATCTGTTTCTGCTCCACTGAGGCGGCATATTCTGGTGAGAAAGTGATGTTTCGCAACACAAAATCATCCAGTACAAGCCCGTTGGCTTCCAATTTTGCCCGCATGGTATCCGCCATGCGTTTTGAGAGTTCTTCGCGTTTCAAGCTGTATACTTCTTCGATGCTGTATTGTGAAACCGCGTCACGGATGACGCCGCGTGAAATTGCGCGGATCAGATCCGTGGAATAACGATTTTGCCAGGTGATATGAACATTGACCACTTCGGCGGGATCAATGGCGTAAATAACCGAGGCATCCACATAGACTTGCTGGCCGTCTGAGGTACGGGCAGCAATCGAATCATCGCCGCTGATCGCCCCTTCAGAGACGGCAATTGACATGGTGTAGGTTTGTTTTGAAATGCCATAGCGTTCTACACGTTCCACAAATGGAACCACCCAGGAAAGCCCTGGTTGTAAGGGCTCTGTTCGTACACCACCGGCTTGTATTGCCGAAATCACAACACCTCGTTCTTCAGGATTGATAAAGACAATGCCTGCACTGACAGATGTCAGAACGACCGCAACGATACCTAATGTAATAATGTATGAAATTCCATTACGAATTTTTTGTCCACGCATTGAGCGATATACGACAAATGCAAATAATGCGATAAAACCAACCCAAAATAAACCTGCAATTCCTGATACTAAACTAGCTATATCCATCTTTTCTCCTTTGACAGATTGATAAACATAATTGATAATACGGTTCTGGGAATAAACCCATACTATGTGTATACCATATTTCATTCAGAATTTTATTAACAGAGGATAGAAAAGTGCGAATATTGGTTGTTGTTGCTCATCCTGATGATGAAACCATGCTTTCAGGAGGTACTTTAGCTTTGCTGGCAAAGGCCGGTGCTGAAGTTCATTATTTGTGTGCCACCCGTGGGGAGGGTGGAGATTTAGGGGAACCGCCGATGTGCTCGCGCGATGAAGTTGGACAGGTACGCGAGCAGGAAATGGTCTGCGCAGTGGATACTTTAGGCGGCAGTTCGCTGCGTTTTATGGATTACATGGACCCTACCGTGGGTGAAGACAATGAGTTATTTGCTTTCGTGGCAGATGAAGAAGAAGTAGCTGCACAGGTGTTGGAAGAAATCCGTGAAATGGACATAGATGTGGTGATCACGCACGGCAGTAATGGTGAATACGGCCATGCCGCGCATCTGAAGGTGCATCAATGTGTGAAAATAGCAGTGATGTCATTCACAGAAAAAGAACGTCCGTTATTGTATAGTTTTCAGGGGGCATTTCAAGGGCATCCTAAGGAACGGGTAATGAATCAGGATGATGCGGCGCATGTCATTTTGGATATTGCATCCGTTGAGGTTGAGAAACTGGCAGCCATTACATGCCATAAAACGCAGCATGGATTGTTTCTCCGAAAAGCCATTCCGGATGAGCATGGTAAGCGATCCCTGAGATATTCCTTGATGCCGCTGGAGAGTTTACATCGTATTTATCCAATGGTAGAGCGTTTACCGGTTCAGGATGCATTGGCTAATTTGTTGGCGGGAATGGAAGGGGTCAGGATACTTGATAAGATCAGTACTCCAGAACAATCGTAACGGGTCCGTCATTAAGGATGCTAACCTGCATATCAGCGCCGAATTGGCCGCTTTGGGTGGGTACACCCTGTGCTTTTAATAGAGCAATGAATGTGTTAACCAGCGGTTTTGCGATTTCTGGGGGAGCTGAATTAACAAACGAAGGCCGGTTGCCTTTGCGGGTGTCGGCGTAGAGCGTAAATTGTGAGACGACGATAGCGCTGCCGCCGGTATCCAATACTGATAGATTCATTTTGCCTTGCTGGTCACTGAAGATGCGCAGCTGGGCAATTTTTTTTGCCATGGTTTCAGCAATGATGGGCGTATCTTCTTTTCCGATGCCCAGGAGGATGACAAAGCCATTTTGGATGGTTGCGATTTGTTCTCTGGCAACGGTTACACTACCCTGGGTGACGCGTTGTATGACTGCTTTCATGATTACTCTCCTGTTCCTGAAGCTGTGTGTATTATAAACAATTTGGAAAGCGGGTAGGTGAGAAGGTGCAATGCAATTTTCAATAAAATAGCTGAGGACTAACCGTGCGAGATGAGAGGATGAATATTCTCATATTAAATAATTTCCGATATATTGCCCATTGACTTTTACATGAAATAAATATACACTTTGGCTCGTTTGCTTTATTGTTATAGGAAGGAAGAGCTCACTACAAATCGCGGTTCCATTCCTTTGGAGGATTTCATGACAGCTCGCAGGTTTTTTTCCTTGGGGGCAGCATTACTGGTGATTGGTTTGTTGATACTTTTTGTACGATTTAGTGGTGAAAATCTGGTAATGGTGTTAATGCCGTATGGACTTGTTGGTTTAGGATTATTGTTTTTGGTTAGCCCGAACTTGATCCCGTCTAATGCAGATCATACTGTGCAGTTTATTGGTGAATATCGACAGAATTATTTTCAGGAAAGTATTCCGGTTAAAACGATCTTTATGGGTGTTGGAGATGTGGAGCTTGATTTCAGTCAGCTCGACTTACCTCTGGGAGACTCCGCATTAAAAATAGTATGCTTTGCCGCAGGTATTCAACTTAAGTTTGATCAGGATTCTGCTTATCGCATTCAATCCAATGCTTTTGTCAGTGAAGTGCGTGAGAATGAATTAAAACAAGAGTTCATTGTTGCGCCATATGAGAAGAACAGCTTACATTATGAAGGCAGTGACCGACGCCTGAATATTGAAATACACAGTTTTATTAGCGATATTTCCATTTCATAAACTTTAAACTATAATCTATTCTTGTGAGTAACCAATCATTGCGTATTGCTGTTGCATCAATGAATCCGGTTAAACTTGCTGCTGCCCGTCAGGGATTTGAGCAGGCTTTTCCTGATCTTGTAGTTAATATCCATGGCAATGCGTTGGTAACTGATGTGCCGGATCAACCGATAGGTGATAAACAAACCTATCAGGGAGCGTTGGCACGCGTGAATGCATTGCATACGCAAACACCAAATGCAGATTATTGGGTGGGTATTGAAGGCGGCGTACAGCGCACTATCGACGGCAGCTATGATTCTTTTGCCTGGATTATTGTGCAACAAGGCGAGCAGCGATCCAGCAGCCGTACCAGTACTTTTCCCTTACCTCCCCGTGTATGCCAATATCTGGATGAGGGGCTGGAGTTGGGTGATGCAGATGATCTGGTGTTTGGGCGCAGCCAATCTAAGCAGCAAAATGGAGCGGTGGGTTTATTAACTGCTGACAAGATTACGCGAACGGATTTGCTTAGTCAATCTGTTTTTTTGGCCTTGATCCCATTTCAATTTCCAAACTTGTATGCACAGGAATAATTTACCGAAAACAAGGAATTGTCATGAAACATCGAATACGTGCTGGTGTTATCATCTTGCAAGATGATAAAGTATTGCTGGTGGAACAAAGCCATCCCATAACAGAAGATATATGGTGGACGCCACCCGGTGGTGGACGCGAAGTACAGGACACAGATATTTTCGCCTGCGCCATACGTGAAGCAAAAGAAGAATGCGGCCTGGATGTTGAACTGGATCGCATAATATATATAAGAGAATTTTATGATGTAGCACTGGACACGCTGATGATGGAGATTTATTTTCTGGCAAAATCCTATCAAGGGCAAACACGGCCTGAGATCGAAGGGAACGACAATTTGCCTTACCCAGCTATCACGCGAGTGGCCTGGGTTGATCAGGAAAGCATCAAAGCATTGGATGTTTTTCCTGAGATATTAACAGATGATTTCTGGGAGGACGTAAAGGCCGGATTTCCGGGCGTACGTTACTTACCGATGCATGTTGTAACCGCATAAAAGGAAAGAGTCATGATTACTTATCGTCAATTTGAGATGAAGGATTATCAAGCTGTGTATGATTTGTGGAAAGCTTCCCCCGGAGTAGGATTGAGTAGTGCAGATGAAAAAGACGCCATCGCGCAATTCTCTTCACGAAATCCTGGATTATGTTTTATAGCCGAGGAAGATGACATTATTGTAGGCACCCTCTTTTGTGGACAGGATGGCCGCAGAGGGTATATCCATCATACGGCTGTATCCGAAAGCCATCAGCGCCGTGGTATTGGACAAAAGCTGGTGGATATGTGTCTGGCGGAATTGGCGGTGCAAGGTATTCAGAAATGCCATTTGTTTGTATATGGTAAAAATAAATTGGGAAAATTGTTCTGGGAACGTACCGGCTGGACAGAACGTGTTGAGTTAAATATGTTTTCCAAAGATATTGCAAAGTGAGTTGAGATGAAAAAGAAAATCGATTTAGTGGCACATAATCGTGATGCATGGAATCATGAAGTCGAAAATGGAAATGAATGGACCAAACCGGTCAGCTCGCAGGTGATTGCAGATGCTCGGATTGGTAAATGGGAATTGGTGCTAACGCCGACCAAAGCGGTGCCGCGTAACTGGTACCCGGATTTAAACGGTTGCGATGTTTTATGCCTGGCATCGGGAGGTGGTCAACAGGGGCCGGTTTTGGCGGCTGCCGGTGCAAAAGTAACAGTGTTTGATAACAGCCCCGCACAATTAGCTCAGGATGAAATGGTTTCTGCGCGGGATGAATTGAAAATTAACCTGGTACAAGGGGATATGCAGGATTTATCCGTTTTTGAGGATGAAAGCTTTGACCTGATCTTTCACCCGGTATCCAATATTTTTGCCCAGGACGTAAAAAAAGTATGGCGCGAAGCGCATCGTGTGCTGCGTCCGGGCGGGGTGCTGCTGGCAGGTATTACCAATCCAATCATCAATTTATTCGATGATGAACCTTATGAACGCGGGGAATTCATTGTGAAATATTCACTGCCATATTCTGATCTTGAACAGCTTTCGGAAGAGGAATTGGCTGAACGCATTGCAAAACATGAACCGCTGGAATTCGGACATACATTGGAAGAACAGATTGGCGGCCAATTGCAGGCCGGTTTTGTATTGACAGATATGTTTGAAGATGGCTGGCCGCAGTATGCATTTGATAAACACTCAAAGACTTTCATTGCCACGCGAGCTGTGAAATTGATTGAGGGATAGTAAAACAATATGGACATTTGGACGCTGGAAAATCTCTCCAGCGTCTTTTCCTTTAGCAGGTTCAATGAAGTGCCTGTTAATGATGGCAGTATGATTGCAGGATTTGTGTTTTACATGTTCAGAGGGGCAGATGCAGCAACCAGAATGATTTTTGATGCTATAATTTTTTATGCTGAATATGTATCGTTGCTTTGGCATGATGTCCAATTATAATGAGTATTTTATTTTGGTGGAGTAGAAAATAGATGAGTGAGCCGCAACAAGCTTCTTCTTCGGATCAAGAGAAGGTCTACCATCTACAGGCAAATGAACATATAAAACTGTCACTCAATGATGCCACCATTGAGATACAAGCACAACCAGAAGGGGGCTGCAGGATACAGGTTGAGGATAGTTCTGCAAAAAAATCTACAGGAAACCTTAGGAAAAAAATAAAACCGCTGATAAACAAGCTGAGCCCAATTTGGGCATCCATGACGCGTCAGCGTGAGGTTAATTGGAAAAAAAACCTGCCCTTGATTTTGACAGTACTATGCTTGATTCTATATCTAAGCACTCGTTTAATTGGCTTGCGCGAATACCCGGTTTATTTCTTTACCGATGAAGCGGTACAAACCCTCTTAGCTGAGGATCTGGTTACGAATGACTTTCGGGATGCACACGGGGAAATTTTACCGACCTTTTTCTTCAATGGTTATCAATATAATCTGGGACCTTCCGTTTATCTACAGGTAATCCCATATATGCTGTTTGGACGGGTGCTGGAAGTAAATCGCGGCATCTCAGTATTGGCGACTTCATTTTCGGCGTTGTTCCTGTTTTTAATCGCAAAGCGAGTTTTCAAAATGAAGCTGCCCTGGTTGCTGATATTGTTATTATCCATCACACCGGTCTGGTTTTTGCATTCTCGCACCTCTTTTGAAACCAGTCTGGCGTTTATGTTCTACAGCGGATTTATTTATTATTATCTTTCTTACCGTGCTGGGAAATCAAAGCATCTGTTTGGGGCGATATTAATGGCTGCATTGGCATTTTATACCTACAGTCCGGTTCGTTTTGTGGTGTTAGGCAATGCGTTGGTATTTTTCCTGATTGATATTCGATATCATCTCAAGAATAAACGCTTGATCTTATACGGTGTTGGTTTTGGGATCCTGATGACGATCCCGTTCATCCGTTTCCAGGTGCAAAATCCGGGGGCAAATCTGGAGCATTTGCGAATATTGGGTTCTTACTGGATTCAAGATATCAGCATCTTTGCCAAAGTAGGGATTTATCTAAAAGAGTATATTTCCTCATTTTCTCTTGGGTATTGGTTCTTTTCACAGATGGGTGAGTTATCCCGACATCGTATGGGGCACTATGCCTATGTACCGATCTGGATGTTGCCGTTGGTGCTTGGAGGAATGTTGATTTCCATCTGGCGTTGCAAGGATACAAAATATCGGGACGTGTTGATTTTCTTTGTCCTGGCACCGATGGGGGGGGCAGTGGTGGCTCGCGGTATCACCCGTATCCTGATTTTGGTTATTCCATTCCTACTCTTTTCGGGTATGGCATTGGATTGGTTGATTGTTTACCTTCAAAAACGATTTAAATCCGCGAATGTTTTATTAAGTGTGGGACTGATCGCGATTTTGGGATGGGCAAATATTTATTTATTGACCGATGCCCTGGAAAATGGTGCCACATGGGACACAGATTACGGCATGGCAGGCTTGCAGTATGGCTCCATTCAGCTGGCGGATAAAATTCCAGAATATATGGACCGAGAAGATAACCCAGTGCAATTGCTGGTTTCCCCAACCTGGGCAAATGGCACGGATATGGTGATGCGCTTCTTCTTTGGTACCCCCTTACCCTTTGCCATGGGTAATATTGACACGTATATTAATAATTATGTACCTATCCCTGATGATTTGCTAATTGTGATGACGAAAGAAGAAGTCGAGCGCATGTATGAGAGTAATAAATTTGATCAGATTGAAATCGTGGATCGCATCGCTTTCCCGAATGGGCAAACCGGATTTTCGTTTGTCAGTCTGAAATATATTGATGCGATAGAGGATGTTTTTGCAGAAGAAGTTGCCGCTCGGAAGATTTTACAGGTAGAAGAGTTGCCCATCAGTGGAGTGCCGGCAGCCGTGTCCTATTCTTATCTGGATATGGGACAGATAAATGACATCTTTGACCATGATGATGCCAGTATGATCCGTACAATGGAAGCCAATCCGATGGTGATTCAGGTTCACTATAATCATCCGACGGATTTGGAAAGATGTACGGTGCGCATCGGTGGTACGGCATCCACAATGGATCTGGAATTATATAATGATGAACAAACCATGATTGGCCAATATCATATTGAATTAGAAGAAACAGCGGCACCGCGCATTATTGATTTTGAAATCATTCCGCAAGATGATGTGACTGAAGTACATTTTATTTTGTTCAACACCTATGATGTTGAGCCGGCTCATGTACATTTATGGGAGTTTACCTGCACAAGACAGGCGGAATAAACGATGGATTTGGAAAACCAAAAGAAATTCTGGATCTGGTATCGAAAAGGGTATTTATTATTTTGGGGGACAATGCTTGTATTTTACGGGACTCGTATTGGAAGAACCTTGCAGTATTGGCAAGTGTTTATAGAATGGGGAACAAAACCTAGCAGATGGTATATGTTGATTAGCGCTGGATTGCTGTGTATACTGTGTCTGACGGCAGCATTGAGGTTGTTGATTCAAAAGAAGCAGGCTGCTCGGTACCTCTATGGGATGAGCCTGATTCTTGTTTGTTGGATTTGGGTTGAACAACTTTTTCTATCCCAAATTCCGGATCGTTTTGGTAAAATACCTTTTCTGGCTGCGGGGACTTTGTTCCTGGCAGGCTGGACATTCTTTGTTTTTCGCAAGGAGATTGTTCATGAAGTCATTCATTGAACAGGAAGCCAAGTTTCGTATTAGTGATCCGTTGGGGATTCGCATTCGCTTAGAGCAAATGGGCGCGGAATTGGTGCTGGATCATCAGCAGGAAGTAAACACACGTTTTGATCAACCAGATGGTTCCATGAAAACTGCCCATGAAGTATTGCGTCTACGGGTTGATCAGAATGTTCGCCTGACTTATAAAGGTCCGGCAGTAGAAGGCACAGAAGTTAGTGTGCGAAAAGAGATCGAAATGGTTGTGGATAACGCTGAAACTGCCACTGCCTTTCTGGAAAGCTTGGGGTATAAAGCCATTGAAAAGTACGAAAAATTCCGCACTACCTATCATCTGGAAGACACAGAAATTGTACTGGATGAGCTGCCCTATGGTCATTTTCTGGAAATAGAAGGGCAGAATGAAGAGGATATTCGGCAAATTGCAGAGGTACTTAAATTGGACTGGGAAAAGCGCTGCAAATTAAGTTATCTGGAATTGTTTTATCGGATAAAGGAAAAACGCGGCCTGGATCATAATCATTTGTCCTTTGCGGATTATTTCCCCTGTATGGCGACAGAGGATTTTCTGGATGCGGAAATTGCAGATATAGCGTAAGGGTAAGGCTTTATAAATATCACAAGGCTGGCATTTGCCAGCCTTGTTTGGTAACCATTTGTGGGAGAATTGATTTTATTTCTTGGGTGGATGATCAATCTTTTTACCTGTAGATGCCAGATAAATTGCGAATTGATTTTTTCCATCCAGATGCAGGCTGGTATTGATGTCATTGTCCTCGAATGCGGCAATGGCGCATACACCGACATCAATTGTCTCTCCAGCGAGATACAGGTTTTGACAGACATGTCCGGCATCCAGATGCAGATAACGAAAACCACGTTCACCATAACGCCAGGCCATGCGTTCCAGAATCGCTACCCAGATAAAAGTAACAGCGCTGTTGTCTACCATTTTTTGGCTGAAACAGGCAGCGGATACTTTCTCGTGAATCGTGACAGAAGCATCTACTTCGATCAGGGTGTGTTGACTGGCAACATAACGATATAAACCGGGTTCCAGACCGTCCACCCGTTTTACCAGCAGATAGGTTTCAAATGCATGTCGCGCACCTGCAGAAGGCACAGTGCGCATGGTTACTGGACGAGAGGTAATTTGCTTAATACCCTGTGTACACCAGATTAAATAGGCCAATTCCTCAAGGCTTAGATTGCTTTCTGCATAACGGCGGACGGATACCCGATTATCAATCGCGGCACGAACATCCATCTCAGGGAAGTGAATATCCTCTGCTTTTGGCAGGGGAATGGTTTTTGCATTTTCGGGAACTTCCAACTCCAGAGGGGGTTGGGTTTTTCCGGTCATCTGATCCGTTTGACTGACATAAAACGGTTGTGTACGGCGCATAAATTCCTGACCAATTGATTCATTCATAAGGTGGATCTCCGTAAATTTAGATTATTGGTTTCATACTGCATGGTTCAGGCTTCATCTTCAAATCCAGGGTGTCCTGGTGAGGGTCGGCAAATGATTTCCTGAATCTGTAGATCAAAAAAGGTTTGCGCATTGCTGGGCAGTAAAACCACCGCAGTATCTGCTCCCCTACCCGTACCGCCAATGCATATACAGGGTGTTTCTACGTCAACCAGACCGGCATCTGCGGCCATCAGGGCAATTTCTACGACGACCTTCATGCCCTGACCAAAGAGACGTAAGGTGTATGCAATAATCTCATCAACTTCGTAAGTGTGCAGCATTTTTCGGATAGCGCGGTTGACCCCACCAAAGGCGTGCTGGGCAGTTAGCAGGTGTACATTTTTATCCTGCATGGTCTTTACATGTTCGGGTAATAATTCCTGCTGGTTTGGGTTAACAAAACCCGCAGAATGAGAAACAGCAATTAAGTTACAGCCTTTCAATTCATCAGCAGCGCGCGCACCTGTGGCGCCGGTGGTTGTGGCGATTAGAATATTTTTGATGCCAAGTTCAGCAGCACGCTGTTTGACCAGGTTCAGTACTGTATCGGTATTATCTCTGCCAGGCTTGGAAAATATGGTCGTTTGTTGGCTGAGTTGCGTCATATTCACCTCCATACTGGGTGTATTTTTTTGATTTTTATGTAGTTATACTATACAAAGGTTTTTGCGATGGGTCAATGAAAGCTGTAATCTGTGCTTAAGTGCTTTGTCGTAATATTCTTTGTTTGATCATATTGATTAATGAGAGGATTTCAGGCGGTCTGAAGAGCAGAATAAAGGCCATGTAGATGCCACCACCAATGATGACACCCACGCCAGCCTGGATGAAAACGGATAAGTTAGCGCTGAACTGCTGCCAGATCAATATTGCACCTATCATCGGGATGGAAGCCAGTCCGGCAACTCCCACGCCCTTTAATAAGCCCTGAATATTGAGTCCCGATAAATGCTTGCGCATGAACCAGAGCAGGATGAGCATTTCCAGGAAAGTGGCTAATGAGTTAGCTAATGCCAGACCACCGTGCGGCAGCCAGCCCCATTGACTGAAAAGGTAGCTAAATAGCAAGCTGAAGCCATAATTCAGGCTCATAGCAAGAATACTGATGGATACTGGTGTTTTGGTATCATGCAGCGCATAAAAGGCTCTGCTGACGATTTCTACGACGCAGTGGCCAATCAGACCGGTGCTGTACCAGAATAATGCCCAACTAACCATCGCAGTAGATTGGCTGGTGAATTCATTGCGCTGGAAAATTGCAGCAACCAGTGGATCACGCAACAGAATCAAACCGATGCTGGCAGGTACCGCCAGGAACAAAACGCTGCGTAGTGTAGAAACCAAAGAAGAACGCATATCGTTTAGTTTGCCCAATGCAGCTTGTCGGGAGAACATGGGCAAGGAAACAATGGCAACGGATTGGGCAATGGCGATTTGCGGCATGAGCATCAGCGAAAATCCCCAGGTGATACCGGAGATACTACCTTCTGGCTGCATGGAAGCCAGGTAGGTGTTAAGGGCAAAATTGAGCTGAACGGCAGCCACGCCTAATAAGCGCGGTGCCATTAATCGGCCAACCTCGCGAACGGTGGCATCCTGCAAGCCCAGTATTGGCTCATATTTCCATTGAGGAAGTTTGAAGAAAGAGGGCAGTTGAATTAGTAAATGCAAACCAGCGCCAATGACAACGCCCCAGGACAGACCCTGAATACCCATACTGGGACAGAGCACAATGATGCCAAAGATCCAGCCGATTTTGTACATGGAGGGTGCCAGGGCGGGCAGTAGAAAATGTTGATGGGTATTGAGAATGCCCATTAATAACCCGCTAACACCAAAGATGATGGCAGAGGGCAGTTGTATACGCAAGAGTTGAATGGTGAGTTGCATAGCTTCAGGAGAATCTTTGAATCCGGGAGCGATGACGTAACGCACCAATTGTGGGGCGAAAATTTCAGAAAGAATGGCAACACAAGTGAGGAGTAGTAACAGTAAATTGACGATCGATGAAGCCAATTTCCAGGCTTTTTCGCGTTTCTCGGTTGCCAGCAAAGTCGTAAAGGTAGGAATAAAAGCTGAAGCCAGTGCACCCCCGGCAATTAAATTGAAAAGAATATCAGGGAAGCGATTTGCCGCATAAAAAGCATCGTTTTCCATTGTGGCGCCGAATGTGGAGCCGGTTAGGCTGCTGGCTAACAAACCAATGATCTGACCGAAGACCAAGGCGATCATCACTTTACTCGCGGAGCGGGCAATTTGTTGATTGGCACTTTGTTTGGGAGGGTGTTGGCTTGCTTCCATGCCAGTGATTATATCATTTCAACTGAAAATATCTCCTTTTGGTTGGATTTATGGGAAAGTTGTATTTGCAGGGAGAAACCAGCTTGAGTATACTTATGATATATGGGAATGTGTATTATTCTCCCCAAAATCTATACAAGATGAATATTGGTATTGGGCGGCCTGGAAATCCTTGACGCTGAAAATAATGATTAATCAGAAAATGAAAGGTAGCATCCTTTTGGAGTAAGGAGTTTATATGGATGAAAATGTAATCTCTACTGAACAAAATGACGAAAATCAAGAACCACTGGAAACTGCAGCCGAGGTTGTAGAGGCAGTGCCTTCTGGGGAAGAAGAACAATCACAACCGGTAGACAAAAGACCAGGTTGGTTGAAACGTTTTATGGCGTTCCTTTTCAATGAGGATACGCGTCTGGGACGATTCAACAAATCCTTTTTGCGTTTATTGGTAATAATTATTGCTTTATTTGCAACCGGCGTACTGGTGGCTTATTTCGTGCTTTACCAACCCGTGAAAAATCAGTTGGTTTCTACAACGGAAACCTTACGTAGCACCACTGTACAATTGAATGATACTGTTAGCACTTTGGAAGAAGTAGATGCTGCGTTGACAGATATGACCACGGCATATGATGACCTGGTTGAGGATTATGCTTATGCTACTGCGCAAAATGAATTGCTGCGGATTTATGGCATGGTGGTTGATGCACAAATGTACATTCAGAGTAAGAATTATATAGAAGCCAAGAAGAAATTGGCAAGTGCCAGGAACGTATTGGATGTCGCCCTACCTGAGTTGCGCAAAGCCAATAAGGCGGATGCTGAACGACTTGACACACGGCTTGATTTGGTGATTTCTGAATTTGGCAATGATGTCAAAGCTGCCGAATCGGACCTGGATGTGATGGTCGATTGGGTGCTGGAATTTGATAAGTTATTGCAGGGTTTGATTGATAAGTAAAATTCGCGTTTGATGTGAGGAGACTGTCGGAGACGGCAGTCTTTTTTTATGCGTTGACAATTGTTTTCATCTTATAATAAATATCAGGCAGGTGAATAATGTTGGATTTCATCTATAATTTTGACATCAAGCGCCATAATGAGCAGCGCAAGATCTACTCCCGATTAACGGAGAGGGAAGTTTTTGAGATTGCCAGATTGGCGTTGCAGAATTTGAAAGTCGATATTATTCAAAAATTCAGTGAAGAAGGGTTTATTTCTGGATTCATGGAAATGTCCCTGTTTGTACCTGCAAAAATAGTAACGATTAATATATCAAGATCAGAAAAGCCGCCAGGAAGTGCATTAGTGATTCTATGCGAATATTCATTTAATCGCTATCGATATTCCTGGATAAAAGACAGGTTTTTGGGAAAGTTTGTTGAAGAATTTTTTAGACTAGAACAAAATTTGGAAATATAAAGTCATCGCGATATGATAGAAAGGCTGCCGGAAACGACAGTCTTTTTTTATTGTTGCGTGATGGAGAATATATCAAATGATATATATAGACAAACAATACATCAATTGATATAATGAATACATAAAAAGAAAATATATCGAGTGCATATTTGCAATGGAGGGTTTAGATGAATGGTTATTGCCCGGTTTGTAAGGAAAATTCTGAGCAATCACTTGTGGAGCATAATGAAGAATTACATGTGAGGGGTGAAAAAGTTCAAGTTGTATCGGAGTATTTGCATTGTACGAAATGTAAAAATGATTTTAAGAAAGATCCATCCGCTCCTGATGCGCAGGAAGTTGCCAATATGGTATACCGGGAACGGAAAGGGATGATGCAACCATCCGAATTAATCAAATTGCGAAAATCATTTGGATTGACTCAGAAGGAATTTAGCCTTTTGTTGGGTATCGGTATTGCCACGTTGAATCGATATGAAAATGGTGCCTTGCAAACTGAAGCACATGATCAAATGATCCGTTTGTATAGCAACCCTAAAAATCTGCGCAGCATCCTGGCTGAGAAGTCAGAATATTTTTCAGAAGAAAGATATACCGAGCTCTCAAATAAACTCTACGACCTGATTCAAGGTGATGAAGGTTTACTGAATGAGTGCATGGAGCAGTTTGGGTCATATGATGCGGATATCTATAGCGGGAATGCAGGGTTCAATGCTGAAAAGTTATTTCAAGCGATTAAATTTTTTTGTTTTCAAACCCCGCTGCAGAAAGCGAAATTGAAGGGTTACCTTTGGCTTGCTGATTTTATGCATTATCGATTGCATGGAGAATCGATTACGGGGTTGCGTTATATTCGTACAACATTTGTGCCGAAAGCGGAGTATTTCAATACCTGGCTGACAGCATTGACTGAATGGCGCAATGAACTTCAGGTTGAAGAAAGAATAACAGAAGAGCATTGTTATGAGGTGTATTCCACAGAAGCGCATGATTGGTCTTTATTTACGCCAGCGGAATTGGCCATTCTGGCAACGGTAAAAGATAAATTCAAAGATTACACTACCACACAAATTCGCGATTATTTACATGAAGAAAAAGGTTGGAAACAGACTAAAAATGGAGAATTGATTTCATACGAATTTGCGAGTCATTTGAGGATTTGATATTGGTGTAAGTATAAAATTATGAGTCAGCCCACCATTTTCGGCGGGCTGTTTCTTTTATTACAATGAATTCCCAACTTCCAGTTCCACTTGATAATCTCCAAATTCGGGGATGCTGACAATGATGTGATCATCCAGGGCAGGAACAATCGTGTCAGCTTCAATCGGAATGCCGATGCCGCATAGGGCTGTGATCTGTCCGACTGCCCAGGGGACGTCTTTTCCCACATAGCAATAATACTCTTCCTGGGTGAAGACCTGGTTTACGTATTCGGTGCCATCATCGTCCTCAACATGGATGGTTACCGGGGTGGTAAATTGAGGGGCGGTGTTGGCATCGATAATGCCATTGATAGGGGTGATATCAAAAAGGACCATGAAATATTCTTCATCAACTGAGGCAAATGCACTCTTGATGCAGGTGCCAAGGTAGCAATAGGATTCAGTATTATTTTCAGGTTGTGCTTTTACTGGTTCGGTTTCTGTGTTAGCTTTGCAACCGCCCAGTATCAATATGCTAATCAAAAAAAATACCAATGCTGTTCGTTTCATAAAACCTCCGCAACCGTACAGGCTTCTTGCTGAACGGTTTTGATGTAATCAGATCGTGCGTGCTATAATCAGCTCATGAAAAATAAAGTCCAACGCCTGATTGTCCTGAGTTTATTTGTGTTGATGACAGCCTGTGCATCCTTGAATGCGGAGCAGGCCATTGATTTGAGCCCAGGCTCCAGTACTGCATCGAACGCCGATATGCAGTACTATTTTACCAGCCCTAACCGTCAGAATCATTGTGAATTAACTGTGCCTTTGCTTTCGGCGATCGATCGTGCACAGCACTCCATTGATCTGGCGTTGTATAACATCAATATGGAAGATATCGCAGATGCATTGATTATCGCCAATCAACGTGGGGTAGCAGTACGCATCGTGTTGGATGACAACAAGCAAGACAACAAAATTCCTCAAAAATTGGCTGATGCCGGTATCTCAATGGTATATGATCCGGATAAATCGACCATGCATAATAAGTTCATGATTATTGATGGACAGCAGGTATGGATGGGATCAATGAATTTTACCGAATCGGGCTGTGAAGATGATTACAATAATATGCTCAGGGTAAGCAATGAAAGAATTGCCAATAACTATGCGGCGGAGTTTGCCGAGATGTATGAGGAGTATTCCTTCAGTGCTGACAGCCCAAGCAATACCCCGTATACGCGGGTGCAGGTCGGGGATGTATTGGTGGAGACCTATTTCTCGCCGGATGATGGCGTTCGTAATGCGATGCTTGATGTTATTGAACAGGCTACTGATTCCATTATCATTATGGCATATTCATTTACATCAGATAAACTGGCGGATGCGATTATTGAGCGGGCAGAAAGCGGGGTGCAGGTGCTGGGCGTGATGGATGCGGACCAGATTAAATCCAATACCGGGAGTGAGTATGAAGATTTCTTACGGGCCGGGATTGATATCAAACAGGATAATATCGATGGGCAGATGCATCACAAAGTGATTATCATAGATGAGCAGATTGTGATTACGGGTTCCTATAATTTCAGCGCGAATGCCGAAAAGCGAAATGACGAGAATGTGTTGATTATTCACAGCAGCGGGGCTGCCCAACAGTTTTTGAACGCATTTGAAACGATTAAAACAAAGTAATTGAATAAATTAAGACCCTTAGGGTTTTATCTGTTTCTATTTCTAGAAAATCAGGTAGTAAATCCCTAAGGGTCTGTTTTGTTAAAGTTGTTTTTTATACAGCTTGTGGTTGTAAGCCTGGTTGTTGATTATGCTTACGGATGAATAAGAATGCAATGGGAATTACCAAGAAATTGATGGCAGCAAAAACCAACAAAGCAGGTACGTATCCTTGATTAACAACCAACATTCCAATAATGGCCATACCAACACCTTGTCCAATATTGGAAATTGCCATTAAAATGGAGTACATCGTGGCGGCTACATTCTTGTCTACATTCGCCATGGAAAGGGCGTAGTACGTGGTTTGGTAGGATCCATATGCATAACCGAAAAGGGCAGCAATAACCCACATAAGACCTGCGGATTGAACGGTAGACATAAAGCCAATACTGACTGCTGCAAAGAGAATTACAAAATATATCATGCGTTTGTAACCGAATTTCTTGATCAACCAGCCTGTTAGCATACCCCCAAGAACAACACCAATTCCCCACAAAGATGCCACACTACCTGCGATTTGATAGTTGATATCCAACTTTTCAGTGAAGAAGGGATTCATCACCTGATTTACGCCGGCGATGATGAAAAATGTGAGGAAGCCGATGATGGATAAGAGAATAATAGAAACATTTTTAAACTGAGCAAACGCAGCCCATTTGAATTCGCGTTCTCCTACTTCCTTTTCCTCGGACATGCGGATAACAAATGGTAAGGGGAGCAGGGTTAGTATGGCAAGCAGCCAGAACACGTAATTCCAATTCCCTTGATATGCCAGAATACCCACCAGAGTAGCTGATAAAATTGTGCCAATGGCGCGTCCTCCAACCATGAAACCCTGAATAATACTTTCTTCTTCCGGGGGAGTGGTGTCAATTGCCATACCATCGGTACAGGTATCGTATAGTGCCATACCGGCTTGAAGCATAAAAGCTACAAATACAAACCATGGAAAATGGGTTCCCGGATTGACATAGGGGACGATAATCAAACATAGTGTTTGAATGCCAAGACCAATGAAGATATACGGGCGGCGATGTCCCCAACCAAAGAGGTTAACTTTATCGCTTAACAAGCCCATAAAAATCTTTAGAACGAAAGGCAGCAACGCTATCATAGACATGATGCCTACGTTTTCCATGGTCAAACCATGGTCCAGCAAATAAAGGGCATTTAATGAAGCGAAGTACCCTAATACGGTACCCTGGGTGAAATAGAGGGAACCAAACATGGTGTAACGAAAGACTCGGGAATGCATAATGGCAAATAACCTCGGGTGGATTTATCAACTGATATGGAGATATCTTACCAGAGATTGACTTGAAACATGACTGAGAAATGGATGATATTGTTGTCATGGAATCCACATGTAGAATGGATGTAATTCGAAGTAAAATAAAGTATCTGAACATAAAGGATTTGCAATATGGATCTATTTTTTATCATTTTAGGTGTTTTGATTGGTGTACTTGTACTGGTTATTTTTATCCGTACATTTACTTTTGGGGAAGTCGTTCCTGATTTTGAGCAGGGACAGGTCTTTGACCCGCAGCCTGAACGAGTGGCAGAACGCCTTTCCAGAGCGATACAATGCCAAACCATATCATTCAGTGAATCGCAGCCACCTGATGCAAAAGTTCTTAAGGAGCTGCGCGACGTGCTGGAGAAGAATTTCCCCCAGGTACATAAAATCTGTGAAAAGCAATTGATTAACGGGGATGCGCTGTTATTTACCTGGAAAGGAAAAAACACGGATCTGAAGCCGATATTATTTGCTGGCCATCAGGATGTCGTGCCGGTGGATGAGAATGATGTAGCGAAATGGACACACGCACCTTTTTCTGGTGAGATTGTGGATGGTTGGGTCTGGGGGCGCGGCGCGCTGGACATGAAGAATCAAGTTGTGGCGGTGTTGGAGAGCGTGGAGCGCCTGATCGAATCAGGTTATCAGCCAGAACGCACTATCTATCTGGCCTTCGGCCATGATGAAGAAATCGGGGGAATCCGTGGTGCAGCAAAGATTGTGGAATGGCTGAAAGAGCAGAAGATCAGCCTGGAAGCCGTGATTGATGAAGGCGGTATGATTCTCTCTGGTTTATTGGATGGGGTTGATGATCCATTTGCGATGGTGGGTATTGCCGAAAAAGGTATGGCCACGATTGATATGTCCCTGGAAATGAATCCCGGGCATTCCTCTATGCCGCCGCATCATACAGCCATTGGGGTGATGTCCAAAGCTATTATACGGCTGGAAGATCATCCTATGCCGGCTGAGCCGGAAATGATGTTGCCGTTAATGCGCGCATTGGGCAAATCGTTGCCTTTTGTTTTACGTATGGCTTTTGCCAATATGTGGTTATTCAAGTCTGTTGTAATCAGTGAAATGCGCAAGAATCCACGCGGGGATGCATCGATTCGTACAACGACAGCGGTGACCTTGATCAATGGTGGAATCAAGGATAATATCCTGCCGCCCAGTGCCAAAGCCACTGTTAATTTCCGTGTAATACCAGGTGAATGCGTGGCTGATGTATTGGAGCATATGCGCAATGTAATTAAAGATGAGCGTATCCAATTGATTCCGAATAAAGAAATAATTTGGGATGCATCGCCAGTTTCCAATACAGATAGTGCAGCTTATATGATTTTAAAAGAAACCATACAGAAGACATTCAATAACGTACCCGTGGCCTGCCAGATTTTCCCGGCTGCAACGGATTCACGACATTATTATGCAGTATGTCAGAATGTGTACCGTTTCATGCCTTTGTATATGACCTCAGAGGCATTAGGCGGCGTGCATGGCATTAATGAACGGGTGGAAATTGCTGCACTGGAGCAGATGGTGCAGTTCTTTGGCGCATTGATCAAGGCCTTTGATAAAGATTTTTAGGGGCATTTTATGACAAACGGAAGCACTCGCGGCAGGTTGAAACAAGCGATCCATTGGGTTAAATTGATTATTTTATTTGGCATGATCCTTGTGATTAGCGGCTGCTCGGGTGCTTCTGGTTTACTGCCTACTGAAACGGGCTCCGAAGACATCACGCAAACCATTACACCGGTTTTACCCACAGCCACGTCATCGCCTGAACCAAGTGCAACCGCAACGCCATTTGTTTCGATTCGCGAGGGTGAATCTGTTCCGGCGGAAATTGAAGTGATTTCGGCAAAGAATATCAAAAATCTGCAAGAGATTGGGCGATGGGGGAATGGGGTGGCTTATGCAGTGGAATGGTCTCCCAATGAAGAAACCATTGCCGTTAGTACGTCTCGTTATATGTTGTTGATCGATATGCAATCCATGGATATTTCTCAGCGTATTCCACTGGAGTTTCCACTCTATCGGATTGCTTTTTCTCCGGATGGCAGGACGATTTATGGCGGCGGTACCCAGGGTAAGCTGCTGTTATATGATATTCAAGAAGAAAGTCAGGAAATGATTTCGTTGGGTACAGTGCTGCCCATCACGGCAGTTGCAGTATCTCATAATGGGGAATATGTGTTATCTGCGGATTGGCAGAAGGCTGTGCAATTGTGGAATATGGAAACTGATGTTCTGAAACCTCAATTTGCTACTACACTTTCTGGCAGTTTGGCATTGGGATTCAGCAATAATGATGAACTTGCCTTTACCTGGTCTCCGATTGAACCGATAAAGGGCTGGCATATGCATACTGCTGAAGCGGAAGAGGAATTTTATTTTGGTATGGATGCAAATCAACGTACCGGAACAACAGTACGTTTCTCCGCCGATGGTAATGCGGCCGCGGTGAATCAGACCTGGCAAATGCGTGTACAAAACTTAACAAATGGTACGACCATAGGGCTTTTAAAAAATTTCAATAAAGAAGTGCTTGACCTGGATATTACAGGGAATGGTGAGTGGACGATCAGTTTGCACACCGATCAAGTGCGTTTGTGGGAAAGTGCAAAATCAAAAGTGATTTCGAGTTTTGATTTGTCTGATTTGCTAGATCAATTTCCAGTGAAGATCCGCATTTCACCAGATGGTTCACAATTTGTTTTACTGGGGCAGGATTTGATCTTTTTTGAAATTGATCAGGAAACACAGGAAATAATGCAGACTGAAGTACTGCCGCTGAACCTGGCAACGGATTTGAATTATGACGCGGTCTGTACTACTGAGAATATGCTTTATCAGGTTGGTCTGGATGGTTCCTTGCATGAAGTTGATTTACAAAGTGGGGACACACTACAAAATCTACTATCAACTGATAATCAGGTCAGTGCATATACGATTTCGGAATCCATGATTGCTGTGGGGTATGGTAACCGAACAATTGAATTACTGGATATGACCTCATTGGAAGTGGATAAGATATTACGTGGTTTAAGTCATGTACCACTTGCGTTATTGGTTTCCACTGAATATGATATGCTGGTGGCTCAAACTGGTCAGGGTACCACAGGAATTTGGCAAACATCCAGTGGAAATTATTTGTCCAAACAGGATTGGGACATTGCATTGGACGATCTACAACTTTCATATGGTGAACGTTATCTGGTGGGCAGCGGTGCTGGTCAAACGCAGATCTATGATTTTGCAGATGAATCAATCAGTGAGGTGATCGATGGACGATTGCTTACCGTAAATCAAGATGGGTTGCTGCTTCAACCTTACAAAGCTGATCGCCGATTGCAGTTATTGAATCCTGCATCAATGAATGTAGTGGAACATCTAGCAGAAGTGCGCGCGGATTCGGCTGTTTATTCTCCTGATGGCAAATTGCTGGTATTTAGTGGCAAAGCGTTGTTTTTTTGGGATACAGAACAAGCAGAGATTGTACTTCAAATAGAAAATCCTGCCCGAGGAGCGGAGCTCTTTTTCTCGGCAGATGGACGAATATTGTTGTTTGTCAATGCGGATGGTAGTATGCTGCTTTACAGTGTTCCTGCTTAGCGAGAGATGGTCAACTGTACCAAGTGGCGATTTGCAGCGCCAAAACGATATTTGTATTCCTCGTCACCGCGCATAAAATCAAAGCGTGTTTTTCCCTGTTCGGCACACCATTGAATCAGTTTTCCCAGAATGACCCAACCGGGGGAGAGCTGCTGATATTCGGGGCTGATGCCTGAGTTATACAACCAGATCTGATTATCATAATCAAAGCTGAAGTTGCAGGCGGCTGGTTGCCCATTGATTTCAAGGAAAGCCAGGCTTAAGATGCCTTCTTGATGTGCCCATAATGCCAATTGTTCAAAGAATGTTTCCATTTGTGGGGTGAGGAAATTCACTTTATCTGCATCATGGCGCATGAGCGTGAAAACATGCTGCATGGCCTGGGGAATTTCAGCTTCCTCGTTGATGAATTTGAAAATTACTTGCAGCTCAGATTCATCTGCCCGGCGCAGTTTACGACGAATTTCGTGGCGTTGTTTCTTTTTTACATTTGCAAGATACGCTTCCCAGTCACCATTCAATGAAATGGATGGGGCAACTTCTAATGGCTCGAGTGAGTATTGCCAGCCAGCAGCCTGGGCAGCCTGTTCGATTGCTGGAATCAGGGCTGCATCATCGAAGATATTTTGCAGTAAAAGAGATTGCCATTCCAGATTTGCTAGTTCCTGAAACACACCGGTAATAAATTCTTCAAGATGCTGCTCTTTGACAATGACATGCAGGTAATCGGTAATTTCAATGCTGCCAAGCAGACGGATGAACCCATCCGGGGTAATAAACAGCGGGGCGACACCAACCAGTTGCTGATCCTGATGGGCGGTAATTAGCAGCAAACGTGCGTCCAGGCTCCATTCACCAGCCCCGCGGCTTTGCCACCAGAGTTTTTGATATTGATATTTTAAGAAAGGCAGATTATAAACACTTTCTTTTAATAATGTGTCCCATTCTTGGGCGTATTGATCGGGAAAGGTATTGTGGATTTCAAAACGCATTGAAGCCGTCCGTTGTCAGAATTTGGTTTATGCCCTGCGATTATACCTTGTTTCAAGTGGGAAATAATCTTTCAGACAGGATTCTTATAATTCCAGACGATAGCCAAAGCCACGCACAGTAATCACCCAGCTGGGTGAAGAAGGATCATCTTCAATTTTTCGGCGCAGCAACCAAATATAGCGTCGCACAACAGAAGAATCCTCCTGGCGATTGTTACCCCAAATAGCCTGCACCAATTCGTTTTCCGAAACTGCATGTCCACGGTTTTGAGCCAGCACTTCTAGTAATCGATATTCAGTGGGGGTCAGGGAAACCAACTCACCGTTGATTTTTAGTTCGCGGCGCGGGATATCCAGTTTACATTTCCCGAACTGAACTACTTGTTCATCCAGTGGTGTGCGGCTGATGCGGGTTAATACGGCGCGGATTCTGGCAGAAAGCTCGGCAAAACTAAAAGGTTTGGTGACATAATCATCAATACCTAATTTGAAGCCGCGTAATTTATCCGCCTCAGAAGTTTTTCCGGTGATCAGGATGATTGGGATATCTGCCATTTCACGTAAACGAGCGGTCACTTCCCAGCCGTCCATGCCCGGCATCATTACATCCAGTACCACCAGGTCAGGGTGCTCCATATAGGCAAGACGCAAGGCTTCCTGTCCATTAGCAGCCTGGAAAATCTGCATACCATCATTGGAGAGAAATTCAGCCACAAATTGAATCAAGGTTGGATCATCATCCACCAGTAGTATTTTTTCGTTCATTCTTCTATGCCCTCCTGAAAGAGCGGTAAACTCAGACTAAAGATTACCCCGTGGGGCTCTCGGTTTTTGACAGAAATCGTGCCTTGCATGGCTTCAGTTAAGCGTTTGACGATATAGAGTCCCAATCCATAGCCATAGACGGATTGTGAATCTTGCGAATTGGGGCGAAAAAAGCGTTCAAAAAGCAAAGGAAGCACATCTTCAGCGATACCTGGACCCTGATCTTCGATATAGATGACCAGTACATCGGATTGTGCTTCTGCTGTAACGTTTATGTCACCCTCTGGAGCGTATTTTATCGCATTATCCAGTATATGGAACAATATGCTATGTAGTGCATGATCATCAACATATAACAATGGGGATTCGATTGGCATTTGCCATTGAATTCGCTCGGTTTGATGTTGATGTTGAAATGCCTCTTTGAATTGTTCAATAAAGGAATCAAATTGCAGCGGCATTGGATATAGAGGTAGCTTACCTGCATCTAATGCGGATAGATCTAAAATGGTTTCAACGAAGTGTGTCAGGCGATTAATTTCTTTTTGTACTAACTGCAATTTATGTTGTGTGCCCTCTGGTTGAGATTGCGACGAGAGAAGTAATTCGATGCCGCCGTTGATGTTGGTAAGTGGGGCACGTAATTCATGGGAAACCATGGAAACAAAATCGGATTTGATTTGATCGAGATTTTGCAAAGTGATGTTCTGCTGTTCAAGTTGTTGATAAGCCAATTGTAAATCCTGGGTGCGTTCAACGACCATATTTTCCAATTGGGTGTTGAGCTGTTCCAACACTTTACGATCCTCCATGATTTGTTCGTTGGCTTTTTGTAATTCGCCTTGCTGTTGTTTTTGTTCACTTAAATCAAAAACTGTACCGGCAATGACCAAACGGCGATCCTCTTTTGGATGAATGGGCCGTAAGGATAAAGAAACCGGAATATCATTGCCATTTGGTCGATTCAGGAATAATTCATTCGTCCATCCGTTGATGGTGGCTTCTTTGAGTAATTTCTGCCAGGCAGATTTTCCGCTAAAAATTGTGGATATATTTAATTCAGCGATTTTGGGTGAGGGTTGGATACCGGTCAATGCAACAAAGGCCGGATTGATCAATTGCAGATTACCGTTTTCGTCACAAACGAAAGTTGCCTCGGCAATACTATTCACCAGGCTGGCGTATTGACGGATGGATACTTCTCCGGCTAGCATGGCCTGACGTACAATCATGGCTAACGAGAGCAAAAAAGTAACCCATAATCCCAGGGCGTTGAATATACCGATAATCCACCATTCGATGAGTGCATACCAGGCTAAAGCAATAATCGACAAAAAGGGTAGTAAGGATTGTAAGCGTGAGAAAAACTCATTGCGTAAGTGTTGATATATTGTGGATGTCTTTTGCAGTATTGAAAGTGCAGCAAAAAGAAAAAGCATATCCCCGATGATCCAGCCGATATCCAGTATGCTGCCAACTTCATAGCCAATCTGAGTTAGTAACCGTGCATAGGTTAAATCAGAAAATAAATAAGCCACAATGCCCAGGCTGAACCAGGTTAATGATCCGGAAGATTTTCGTGCATCGGAAAGCAAAAAAAGGATCATCAGTAAGATCAATGTCAACAGATCTGCGATTGGTAAGTATGCTGCCAGAGAAAGCAATTTTTGCGGGGTGTTTAAGGCTTGCAGAGGTGCAATAACAATAATCCAGATCAGGGTGACGACAGCAGTAGTGGTTACTGTGATATTAATCCAGTGATGGATTTGGTTGTGCGTAATTTGCCTGATACGCGGATAAGTCAACAGTCCCATCCAGATGGGAAGAAAACCGAGCAGTATCAGAAAATTTCTCAATAAATCCACAGAGATTGTAGTATGCCATGGTAGTAAAGAAAATAAACGCATGGCATCGGCGATGGTCCAAATCAGTAAACCAAAGGATAAATACTTCCAGGCTTGCAATGATGGGCCTTTATTCAGTTGCGTGGTGACCCAGGCAGTTGCAGCAAAAGCAACCAATGAAGTAAAAGTCATACTGATGTTTCCAATCAGGAAACGTTCAAAAGCCAACTCTCGACCAAAGAATAACCAGGCAATATACAAGGCGATATACAAGCCGATTGTAATAAAGATCGTATTTTTCCAGGGTTTGTAGGAGGTAGATACCTTTTCAATTATCATGAATCAGGACTCAATTGAACCGGAGTTGGCGGGACGAAATCGTTTTGTTAGCGGAACAATTACACCGGCTGCCAGGAACAATAATAACAGACCTGCACCATCAAAGATGATAAAGCGATAGATAGAACTGCGTAATAAACTATGTTGAAGGGGAATTTGAGTAATCAGCCATGATTCACCGATTAGACCGACGAATTGCATGAGAATGGCTTCGATGAGGGAAAGATGATTTTTGAGAGGGTGAATCAAGGCAAATACATAGGGGATATTCCACATAAAAAAAAGAATCGCGAATCCACGAATGGCAGCTTGTCCAGGAATACCGCTTAATTCATATGCAGAATTGAAAAGTTCAGGTTTAAGAAAGAACGCAAAAGCGCTTTCAAGATTGGAAACTAATACAAGACCAATCAAGAATCGTGAGATGAGGCAGCGTATTTTTGGGACGTTGATAGGTTTCATATCCGGTCACTATTTTCCTGAGTATATCAGGAAAGGATGGGATACAATTAATTATACGCATTAAATGATTTATACCAAAAAGAGAAAAACACCCAAAACAGTCAGGATTGCAAAAATGATCCCGCCGCCGATTAGATATCCTGCGAGTTTTTTAAATTTCTTCGATGCATAGTAAAGAATGGCACCGCATAAAGCTACTAATAATCCTATTGGTACACCAACTGACCAGGGCATAGTTTACTCCTTTCTGAAACCTGATAAATAATGTTGTCGTTTATGTTTATAAAAAAGATAATACCTGTTTCAATAAAGAGATCGTACAATGATTGCATTTATGTTATCGGATTGAATTGATGTTTCCAATAGCTTATTTTAAAATAAAATGTGTTAACTTGTGGTTATCAAATTCAATAAGTACATAATATTTATGGATTATATCAAAAGAGGAGATAGATCATGGAATTAAGCCTGGTTCAAATTCAAAAACCACTAGAGACAAATTTTATATTAGGTAATTCCCATTTTATCAAAACAGTTGAGGATATCCATGAAGTTTTGGTTAATACAGTCCCTGGTATTCAATTTGGTCTAGCTTTTTGTGAAGCATCTGGAAAGCGTTTAATCCGTTGGTCAGGGACAAACGATGATCTGATCAAAATGGCACAGGACAATGCCCTGGCTATTGGTGCCGGGCACAGCTTTATCCTCTTTTTAGGAGATGGGTACTATCCAATTAATATATTACGCTTACTGAAAGATGTGCCGGAAGTTGTGAATATCTTTTGTGCAACAGCGAATCCAACCAATGTGATCATCGCATCAGAAGGGGAAGGCAGGGGCATTATTGGTGTGATTGACGGAGATAAACCTTTGGGTGTAGAAGGTGATGATGATATTGCCTGGCGCAAAAATTTCTTGCGTATGATAGGATATAAGCAATAATATTACAACAATTTGGGGTTGGCACATCTATTGCAACTATTAGGGTAGAATTTTATGCAAGGCAGATGGTACCGCCGAGGAGTAGATGAATGAAAAAGATAATTTTGGGTTTGATCGTTATTTTCCTGTTAGCAGGGTGCAGTTTTTTTGCGCAGGCACCCGCTGAAGAAGATGTGGACCTTTCCACACGCGTGGCACAAATTCTTACAAACGCACCCACATCAGAAGTGGAGGCCCCTTTTCCTGTGGAGAGTTTAGATCCGCAACAAGAAATGGCCAGCGCAACACCAACGCTAGCAGAAGAGGGCACTGAGGAGCCGACTGAAACCTCAGCGACCAAAACCCCATTACCAACAATGACACCTCTGCCTACCGACACACCTATGCCGACAGCAACTTTACCGCCTACGGCAATTCCTCCTGAATCGGACCCGCGTTTACAGTTGGGTGATCCTAGTTCCACAGATCTGTTTAAGGCAGGTGATCAATGGGTTTGGGTTGTGGGTAAGGACGATTACTCTTCCAATGAAATTAAAGACGGCTATATGCTGATGAAAACCGAAGGTGATTCAGCCGGCTGGCGTTTGCCTGCTGTGGATGGCGGTTCGAATCTGTATATTGAAGGTACCTTCCGCTCAGAGAGCTGTGTCGGTAAAGACCTTTATGGTATTATGTTCCGCGTACCGATTCGTAGTGAAGCAGATCGAGGATATTTCTTTGGCGTTTCCTGTGACGGTCAATATAAATTGTCTATGTGGGATGGGAAAATTTCCAAGGCAACCACTTTGGTGTGGTTTAAATCATCTGATGCCATTCTGACGGGCAGTAATCAAACCAACCGTCTGGGAGTGTTGACCCAAGGCGAGAAAATGAAATTCTACATTAACGGTTATCTGGTTGAGGAATATAATGATGCCACCTTCCCTGGCGGCTTTTTCGGTGTGTTTATCAAACCGGGTGGAGCTGAGGATTTTTCATACCGTTTGGAAGAGATGAGTTACTGGATTCGATAAGTAAAAGAAAGAGTGAAGTTTTGAGGTTGGTTGAATTTCAACCAGCCTCTTTTTTTTTCAACCCACGTAGGTGTAATTCATGAATTACACCTACGTGGGTTGAAATATCAATTATTTTTCCAATTCCTTAACCATATAATGCTCACTGTTTTCAAAACCGCGTCCGCTGTAGTATTCACGCGTGCCAATGGCGGCGATGACAGCCATACGTTTGTATCCATTTTTGGCAGCCAGGCGCTCGGCGATTTGCAATAATTCGGTGCCCAGGCCAATATGCTGCGCTGCGCCGGATTGCTCTTCGCCAACAGGCACAGACTGGCCATAGACATGTACCTCGCGAATAATGGCTGCGCCATCCAGATCGGGCATACCGGTTTTTGGCGCATTTTCAGTGGGGAATGACAGGCGCAGGTAACCTGCTAATTTATCATCAGATGTAACGTAAGAGAGAAAATGTTCTTCACTGTGAGCCGGATGGTAAACAAAATCCTCGAAAGCTAATTCGTCAACATTGACCTTTTGATGGCGCACTTCACGACAGCGGATACAGCGGCAGACACTGCCTCGCTCTTTGACAACCTCGGAAATATCCTGACGCAGGCTGGTGCGTTTATTACCTTCCACGACATGATTTGAGGGAATATCGCGAATGACGCGGTTGATGCGGCAGTACTCAGGCACACTGGGTTTGATCTCGGCGATCAGATCAATCAGGGTATCGGTACTATACGGCTGGTATTGTCCTTTTTTCCAAATGTCATACAGTGCAGTCTCTTCCAGCAGTTGGGTGGGATAAATCTTGAGTTCATCGGGACAGTATCCCAGGCCATCTGTCGCGGATTGCCATAAGCGCGCAAAATCAACGCGGTCACTTTGCGGATCAGCACCTAATAGATTGGGCATCCAATGCAAAACGATTTTGAAACCAGCAGCCCGTAGAAGTGCTGTTGCATTTAATGTATCTGCAGGGGTATGTCCGCGCTGGTTCAAGGCCAGAATACGATCATCCAGGCTTTGCGCGCCAAGCTGTACTTTGGTAACGCCCATTTGCCGTAACCAGCGTATTTCATGCGGGTCAATCTGGTCCGGGCGTGTTTCAATGACCAGGCCCACATTGCGGTGTTTGGCATTCTGGTTCTTGTGATGCGCTTCGGCCAGAATTGCGGATTCTTCCTCGTTCATGGCATCAAAACAACGTTTAATGAACCATTCTTGATAGTCTCGCGGATAAGCACTCCAGGTACCACCCAGGATGAGCAATTCAATTTTATCTGTGGGATGTCCTACAGCGTAGTAGGCATCCAGACGGGACTTAACCTGCATGTAAGGATCAAAAGCATTCTGAAAAGCACGTGCTGCACCGGGTTCATCGGGTAGATAGCTTTTGGGCATACGCTCGTCATCCGGGCAAAAAATGCACTGTCCGGGGCAGATGTGTGGTTTGGTTAGTACGGTTACGGTGGTCACACCGGAAAGGGTGCGGCTGGGTTTCATGCGAATTTTGCGCAGAAAGGTCTCGTCTTCCTGCCATTCCCCCGTTTCCACTAGGTGACGATAAACGCCAACCAGTGTGTGTTTGCCAAGATGGCCTACGACAGGTAAAGGATTGGCACGGATGGCTTCCAGTACATCACGACCGGCGCGTATTTCATCCAAAATCACGCGTGCCATGACGATTTTTTCGGGGGTCAGTTCCCTGGCTTTCATCCATTTTTCAATATTTCTCATCGCTCAATCCAACTTTCTACAAATAATCCAGCATGCCTTATAATTCAAATATGAATCAGCAAACGCAAAATCAGCTCACTGCTCTCAATGACCAATTTTACCAGACATTCGCTGGTGCCTTTGCGGCCACCCGTATGCGCCTACAGCCTGGTATTCGGGGATTAATGGATGAAATTCCCAGACATGGCAATTGGCTGGATTTAGGCTGCGGGAATGGCGCGTTAGGCAAATTATGGGCAGAGCAACAACGCAAGGGTAGTTATATCGGATTGGATTTCAGTGATGAATTACTGGAGCATGCCCGCCAATTAACAGCAGGCCTGGAAACGGATGAACTGACCTTGCGCTATTTGAAATCCGGCCTGACAGATGATCCATGGCCGATTGAGCTTGCTGATGTTTGCAATGAGATATTTTCTAAGCCGTCTGTACAATTTGATGGCATTTTGAGTTTTGCTGCATTGCACCATGTTCCTGGGGCGCAAGCACGCGTGAAAATACTAGAGCATGTTCACAGGCTATTAAAATCAGATGGTATATTCATTCACTCCGAGTGGCAGTTCCAGAATAGCGCAAAACTAATGGAACGCCGCTTGCAGGCTTCTGATGCAGGGATTGATGAGCAGCAATTGGAAACTGGAGACACAATCCTGGATTGGCGCTTTAGTTTACCCGGACAGGAGGAGCAAGTGGGCCAGCGCTATGTTCACCTGTTCACTGAAGCTGAATTGCATGAACTGGCACAGCAGAGCGGCTTTTTGATTGAAAAGACCTGGTACTCGGATGGGAAATCCGGGAATCTGGCATTGTATCAAATCTGGCGCAATGCTTAGAGTCTGACATTATTTTGATGAGGTGGCTTGCTTCCGGGGGTGAATAATCCATATGCGGCTGCTTTTCCAGCAATTTCGGCGCGTGAGTTCACCTGCAGTGCGTCTTTTAAATAGCGGATATGGAAACTCACCGTGCTGGGGTGTATTTGTAATGAAGCAGCAATTTGACGAGTTGTAAATCCCTGACACAGATAATGCAAAACCTGATGTTGGCGAAAACTGAGATGCGGCTTATTGGCATACTCCTTTTTTCCTATTTGATTTAGTGTTTCATAATAAACCACGATTCTATCTTTTCCTGTTGCCAGACAATGCCAATTCCTTTTATTTTGGAAAAAATTTTGCATGGTTAATAAATCATCCAGCTCAGAAAAACCGCTAATGTTTTTTGTGTTTAACTTTTGCAATAATTGATTCACGGGTATGCCGGTATGCAATACCGATATTTGTGTTGATTTTCCGATTACCACTATGGTTGTCATTTTACACCTCGCGTCTCCCGCCTTTAAAAATAGAACATATATTCTAATCATAGAACAAAAATCAGCATTGTCAATAGGATAAACACAATTGAAGCGATTAATCAGTGGGGAGATTGCTTGACTGTATATTGATTTTGGCTTTATAATCTGTGCATTATGTATCGCTAAATTAAACCCCCCACAGCTAATCCTATATTTTAATATTGGGCAGAATTCTGCCCTGGTTTGGTATTCACTCCGTTTTAACCAATGGAGAAAGACTTATTTTGAGGTACATATGTTTAATCAATTAGAAAAAATATTGTCACGGCCGAAGCCGTTTGAAGTTTATTCAACTGATGTTTTATGGACAGATGAGCACACTGCCAAGCAAATGATGAAGCATCATCTGGACCCGGATGTGGATATTTCATCACGCCGTCATTCATTTATTGAAAACTCTGCGAATTGGATGATTGAACGATTTAAATTGCATTCAGGCAAACATGTGATTGATTTTGGCTGCGGTCCGGGGTTGTATACGCAGCGTTTTGCACGCAGTGGTGCGCAGGTAACCGGTGTAGATTTTTCCAGTAATTCACTGGACTATGCGCGTAAACAGGCCGAAAAAGAAGATTTGTCGATTGATTATATCTTGCAGAGTTATTTTGAATTTGAAGGAAATCAGAAAGCAGATTTGATTACCATGATTTTCTGCGATTTTACTGCGATGAATCTTGCTCAACGTTCCTTGATGCTGAAAAAATTTGCCACGCTACTAAAGCCAGGCGGACAAGTTTTACTGGATGTTTGGTCCCTGGCGGGATATGCTCACCGTGAGGAGAGCACCAGTATTACTCATTCTCCAGATGGCGGATTCTGGTCGACTGAGCCTTATTTTGAGTTCATGAATATACTAAAATACGATGAAGAAAAAGTTGTTTTGAATAAGGCTGTGATTATTGAAGCTGAGCGAACCCGTGAAGTGTATATCTGGCATCAATATTTTAGTAAGGAACAACTCCGTAAAGAGTTTGAGGCAGCCGGATTGCGTATTCATACCTGGCTGGGCAATGTTGGGGGTGCGGAGTATGATGAAACGCTGGATGAATTCGCGGTGATTGCAGAGAAAATGGAATAAAAAAAGGGCGACCGCAGGTCGCCCGTACATATTGTTGATTTTAATTTCGATATTTGTTTAAAGTTTCCAGATAGTAATCAGGCATACCGATGTCAAAGCGGTCGCCGTTCATCACCAGGCCCTGAAAGCCGTCGGTTTGGCGCAGCATGTCCAGAGCTGAAGTGAGCTGGAATTCCCCGCGTTCACGGTAATTATTTTTGATATTGTGCTCGAGGTGATCAAAGATTTCTGGTTTGATGATATATTGCCCAAATACGGTGAGATACTCATCTGCGGGATAGCCTGGAATACGCAGATTGTTATGGGCATAATCCAGGGTTGGTTTTTCAGCAAATTCGGTGACATTGAGCAGCTCATCATTATCCAACCAGGAACCCGTTACGGTTCCAAAGCTGCCGATCAGTTGTTCGGGTGTACGGCGTACACCGACGACACTGATGCCATGTTTCTGGAAGGCATCCATTAATTGGCTGGCACAAGAACGCTCTTCCTTGGAACGGTAAATATGATCGCCGAGCATAAGCAGGAATGGTTCATTATCGATCATGTCGCGTATACAGTAAATGGCATGACCAAAGCCTTCCTGATTGGTTTGAACCTGAAATTTGACCTGTCGGCCCATTTCCAGAATGCGGCGCGAATATTCCTGATATTGTGCAGGCAATTTATTATAGTTTTCGATGGTGATTTGATCATTGAAGAAAGTCTCAAAATCCTTGAGATCATTTTCCTGTACGATGATAATCACTTCCTCAATACCGGCGTTGAGGGCTTCTTCCACAATGATCAGTATGGCTGGTTTGGCAATTCCATCCCGATCAATGACGGGAAATAGCTCTTTCTTGGTGGCTTTGGAAGCCGGGAACAGACGGGTGCCAAAACCGGCAGCCGGGATGACCGCTTTGCGAACTTTGGGGCCAGGCCGGATGGTTAACTCCAGGCAGGGCAGGTTTAAGTCTCGTTCAATAATTTCAATCACTTTTTTCTGATTTTCTGCAGAATCGGTGATGAATTGGGCGGTACCATCCCCCTGGGAACCAACGCCTTTACCACCACAGACATAGGGCTGAATCGGTGCATAATTAAGTAAATTATTCAATGCTGGAGCGGTAAGTTCTTCAGGGCAAGCCGGTATGGCATAGGTATTGAATTGATCCTGTGCCTCGACCATGAGTTTTCCTAATTGCTCGGCATTTCCACTGCGCAAATGATCAATAGTCTGGTGGACGATACGTTTATTGGTTGCCCCAAGCAGTTCCTGCACACCTCTTTCGATATCATTTTCTGCGGTAGGGTAGCAGTGATTGAGGTGATTTAGAATCGCCAGAGTATCCTTTTTGGCCTGAAGATCAACAACTACCAGATGTAATTCTTTTTCTACCAGAATTTCGCTAGTTTGCAGATGATCCCCATCAAAGGTCATCAGTACCGGGCGGTTGCCGTAGGCACAACCCTGGTCCAGGCGTCCGCAGCGTGATGGGGTGGTGATTTCACCCTGATAAGCCAGATCCATTTCACCGGGAATGGTTAATTTGAGATCATAAATGCGATTGAAACCACGGGCGGTTAACACACAGATCGCAGCACTGGAAGAGAGCCCTTTTTTGATGGGTAGATCGGTCATGTAGTTGTTGACCACCAGACCGCGCACATGATAGCGCGTAAGCGCCTGATAGGCAACACCGGCCATGTAGCTCCAGAAACTGCCGCTTTTTGCTTCTTCCAGGAGGGGCTTGGGCTGCATGGGGATTTCGTAAGGGCCGATTTTTTTCCCGTCGGGCGTTATGGAACTGACCACTAATGCATTGGGATGTGGTTCAACCTCTGCATAAACACCCTGATTGGTGCCCACGATAAGCGCGTAGCCTTTTTCAATATCTGCATTGATTCGGCGGTATCCGCCCGCCCAATCCGAGTGTTCACCAAACAGGCATATTCTGCCAGGGACAAAAATCTTCATTCTGAATCTCCACGATCATGGTTTGTTGTGATGGGTTTATTATACAATTGTAATCTAAACCGTGAAGATATTTATTTTTCATTGGCTATGGTATGATGACCTAGCAGATCAAGAAAACGCAGGTGAGGATTGTAATGAAACAACACGTGGCATTTCTGAGAGCGATTAATGTTGGCGGGCGCACGGTTAAGATGGATGCGTTGCACAGGCTTTTTTGTGAAATTGGTTATTGGGATGCAAAGACGTTTCTGGCCAGTGGAAATGTAGTTTTTTCCTATGCTGGAGAAGATCTACGCCAGGTGGAAACATCTTTGGAAGCACGTATGCAGAAGACATTTGGCTTCGAAACAGTTGTAATGGTGCGTACAATGGATGAAGTAAAAGCGCTGGCTACATACGAAGCATTCAGTCCTGATGAAGTGGAGCAAGCAGGGGCGTATAATCTGGCTTTCTTAAAGGATGCAATACCCTCTGATGCAGTTGATAAACTAGTTGGGTTGGGCAATGATATCGATCACTTACATGCCTATGCCAGGCATATCTACTGGTTGTGTGCGGTAAAACAAAGCGAATCGCAGTTTTCAAACAAAGTACTGGAAAAAACACTGGGGGTTTCCTCCACTATACGGGGGATGAGCACGATCAATAAATTAATTAGTCGATTTGGATAAAAGAGGGAAAGATGAAGTTTCTATTGCTTGAACGAGAAGCGGACAACCTGACAGCGCAACATTTTCAACCTTATCTGGAAGAGGAAGCCCAGCACGTCTGGAAACTGGTGCAGCAGGGGGTTTTGCGTGAGACTTATTTTGATGCGGAGCAGCACAATGCCGTGTTGATGATGGAATGTGAAAGCAAGGGGCAGGCAGAGCAGTTCACAGCGGATTTTCCGCTGGTACAGGCCGGTTTGATCCGATTTGAGATAATTCCACTGAAACCCTATGATGGGTTTGCCAGGCTGTTTGATAAGAAGTATCGCGAATAATTTTCAGTATAGATTATTACCCATGATAGTGTATACGTAGAATGTACTGCGTTGGCTTTTTGGTTTTAAGGTTGTTTGGGGGAATATCCATTTAGTATTTTTTTTCAAAACAATGCTACTTTAATAATCTTACAAGTATTATTTATTAGCAATTATTTCCTAACAATTTCCTCATATGAAATTTATTGTATTGTCCCTTTTTCAGTATTTGTGCGACTTATCTATATAGGAATCACAATGTAGATTCACCAGCATGAAGATAAAGGGAAAGGTAGTATGGTAAAAACACAAAACAAGGTATTTGATGAAAGGGAATCGGATTTGATGAAAAACCCTGAGAGTTTTGAGTTGATATACAGGCAATATGTGAATCAAGTATTCGGCTATTTGTACAGCATTCTGGGAAATGTGCAGGATGCTGAAGATGCATGCGCACAAACGTTTCTAGTCGTCTATGAGTCTTTACCTCGATATCAAGCAAAAGCATCGTTCAAATCCTGGTTATTTCGTATTGCACGAAACAAAGCCATGGATCATTTTCGAAAAAGAAAAAAGATTGTTACCGGTGAACTACATCAACTGTCAGTAAATGATGATGCTCTCAGTCAGGTAATTCAATCGGAACAGACCAAAATACTGGCTGAGATGATGAAAGGGCTGCCTGAAGAAGATATTGAATTATTACGCTTGCGTTTTTTGGCTCAAATGACCTTTACGGAAATGGCTGATTTTTTGGGCAGGAAAGAGGATACGGTGAAAAAATCTGTTTACAGGTTGATTGGCCGGTTACAAAAACAGGTGGAGGGTAGCCATGCGTGAACAAGTACTGAATACGAATTTTGACAATCAAATTGTTGAGGCGTTTGCTATTCCACCGATCAATGAACATTTCGTAGATTTGTTGTATCAGAAAATTGTTAATGAGGTAGAGAAACGGGAGGCAAGGAATTTTTCCAGGAGGGTGACCATGCGGCGTTTTGCTATGGCAATGGTAGCTTTGATCCTGGTTATTTTCCTGATTATCGGACCCCAGAGAGTGTATG
Source organism: Chloroflexota bacterium (assembly GCA_016838895.1). GTDB lineage: Bacteria > Chloroflexota > Anaerolineae > Anaerolineales > Anaerolineaceae > UBA5203. The sequence goes on along the minus strand of JAEKNU010000016.1, from coordinate 38,549 downwards.
CGGCAATTATGCGTTTGTTTGGTTACATTCCGGGTGTCGGTCTGGTTTCGGAAAGTTCGGATATTCGGATTCTGAAGGAGCCGGTCAGTATCACTAGGGAAGGTATTACTTTCTCAGTAAATAGCATGGTGCTGACTCCCAATGAAAGTATTGTGGATTTTGGTGCCATGGGCGTGCCAAGTTGGGCCAGTGCAAATGAAGGGTTGGAACGAGGCTGCATAGAGCTACCTTATTTGTTGCTTGCAGACGGCACAGAGATTAAAGTTGTTACCGGCGAGCCTGTACCCACAGATGTTTGGGAGGCTACTTTTGTTGTACCGTGTATTTGGGGTGCTTATGAAGACAAAACACCAACGAATTGGCGACTGCCCCTCAATTTTGTGCCTGCGCCGGATGACTATGTGGTATTGCCTGTGCAGGATGTAACGCCGCAGATCACGGATACAGTAGAGTCAGTTATTGAAACGGAGACTGATCCAGTGGAAGAGATCAATGAGGAACTCGGAAGTATTTCGATTGAAAAAATGATTGAAACCGAAGATGGCTATATTTTGGGTGGAAGATTAAGACCTGCCAACCCGACGGATCAGATTCAACAGATGGGCGTGAAGCCGGTTATTCGAGACGCTGATGGAAAGGAGGTTGATTATTCCCTGCCAATGGAAATCAATATGAATGAGCTCATCCAGATGGAAAGAGGGGATGTTATTTTTGCGTGGGCATTTTCGGGTAGTGGGGTAACATTTCCAATTACCCTGGAAATGCATGGCCTGTTGGTTTCTTCTGCCCAACCAGAAGAGAGTGTGCAGATAGCCATATCCATTCCTGCTGATATGCAAGTGGGGACTTCGCTGGAAGTGCAGAAATCCTTTACTTTGAATGGGTATGATCTGGTATTGGAAACGATTCGGAGAAGCAGCAATGGATACTCATTTAACTTCAAAACTGATGGAAATGCCGTGGGTTTGTCGGTCAATATTGAAGGATATACTTCGCAAGGCGGAGGAGGAGGGTGGGTTGTTGACGAGCATTTCACCCGCAGCCTTGCTTATGCACAGTTGCCTGCTGGGGATTTGACCCTGACCCTTTCCAAATTGACAGTAAGCAGCGAAATGCAAACCTGGAAAACGAGCTGGCAACCGGAAGAAGCTCGGAAATTTACGGAAGCAATCGTTCCGGAAGGGGTATGCTGGCATGCTGAGTTGAATGATCCTATTCCTAAGCTGGCGGGGCAGTTGCAGGGCAATCTTGTGGTCACCCAATACCTTGATCAGCCGCAGCTCGTGATTTCGGCGTTGAATGGGAATGAGATGAAGACAATACCCAATGCAAGCTGGGCAGAGTTTTCCGCGGATGGAAGATCTATGGCGTATCAGGTTGGGAGCGCGATTTATATTCAGTCATTGGATAGCGGTGAAGAAGTCAGTTTTGCAGGTTTCAATGTACGGGATATCACCTGGTCACATGATGGTGGACAGTTGGCTTTTGCCAATAATGGAGAACAATCCGGGATATTTTTACTGAATCTAGAAAACGGGCTGTCCCAACAGTTGACCGATTATGGCTACGAATATATTGCCGGCTGGTCGGGAGACGGACAAACGCTGTATTACAGCATACCGGGTGCTAGTGAAGCGGGTTTCCCTTTGTTTGCTTTGGACTTAAATGGTGGTGAATCGACGCAATTGTTTATTTTAGAAAATTCATCGCTCAAGGCACCTTACCCACGGGTTTCCCCGGATGGTCAGTGGGTGGCGTATCGTGATCGGGAGAACAGCAGTCTGTATATCAAAGCTATGGATGGTAGTGATGCACGCATGGTGATGGAAAAGCCAGGACTGGCGATTGGCAATTTGAGTTGGTCAATCCGTGGGGATTGGTTGGCAATTAATGTATATAGTGCTGATTTTGCAAAGCCGGATATCGTTTTGATTGATCCGTTTACCTGTGAGGTGTATCAGTTACAAAATCTTTGGGGTGAAGTATGTGGTGCGATTGTGGAGTAAGGAATATAGTGCGTTGGTATATTTTCACAATGATGTGATAGGAAGCGCTTCGACTTCGTTCGGCGTTGATGTGGGGAGGTTTATATATAAAGTAACCTCACGATGCTCAGCGATCGGATAGAAAGCATCCACTGCATCTTGCATTAGAAAATGTGGGATGGATGAACATTAAGAAGCAAATGATTTGCTAAATTTGTGAATCCTGGACAAACGTACCCTTCTTTAAATCATCCAATGCTTGCATGATTTCCTCGCGAGTATTCATCACAAAAGGACCATACGGCACGATGGGCTCGTTGAATGGGGCACCGGCGATTAAGATAAAGCGCATCGGTTCTGATTGGGTTTCAAAGGAAACGCTTTCACCATCTTCAAAGATAATCATTTGTGGCGAATGTAATTCCTGACTGGCTGACTTGCCGCTACCAGAAAATACATAGGCCATACAAGTATGGTCGCTGGGTACGGCGTGTTCAAACGTACTGTTTGGGGACATGGATACATCCATGTACAAGGGCTGGGCTGCAATCTCGTTGACTGGCCCTTGAACGCCGTCAATTTCGCCTGCGATGACGCGTATGGTGTTGCCGTCCTTGATGTGTTGGGGGATTTGTGCTTCTTTAACTTCCTGGTAGCGCGGCGTGCCCATTTTTTGAGCTGCTGGAAGGTTTACCCATAACTGGAAACCGTAAATGGTATTGTCTTCCCCGCGACGGGGCATTTCCTCGTGCAGGATACCGCGACCGGCAGTCATCCACTGCACATCACCAGCAGTAATTTCGCCGCTGTTACCCAAACTGTCACGGTGGCGTACCTTTCCGGAGAGCATGTAAGTAACCGTTTCGATGCCACGATGCGGATGGGTGGGGAATCCGGCGATCGGCCCTTCTTTGGGGTCATTGAATGCAAAATGATCAAAGAGCAGGAAGGGGTCATACAGGTTGGATGTGTGCGGTCCAAAGGAACGCAGCAAGCGCACACCGGCACCTTCTAAAACCATTTGGGGTTCGATCAGTTGTTTAATTTCTCGCAGTTTGTTCATCTTGTTCTCCAAAAACCAATTCTAATAATAAGATATTATATATCTAAATTATACAATAAACCTTACCCTGATTGTGGTTTCATTTATTAGAAATTGATTTGATTATTTGGAGCGTGATTTGTGGAGATTTTGTGAAATTCTTGCATTTTTCTAAAGAAGAATGTGGGATTTGTTGTCAGGATTTGCTATGATTAGTCTAGGAAATTTATGTGAAGTATTGAATTGTTTGATGGTCGAGGCAGGTGTGAATGGAAACGATATTAATTATTGAAGATGAACCTGAGTTGGTACGCGGTATTCGCTCGTATCTGGAAAAAGCTGGTTTTAAGGTTTTGTCAGAATACCGCGGGGACAGCGGTTACAAGACCTGGGAAAATATGCGACCTGATCTGGTGATTTTGGATTTGAATTTGCCTGGTATGGATGGATTGGACATCGCACGCAATATCCGGCGGCAGGGCAATACGCCGATCATCATGCTGACTGCGCGGGTAGAAGAAACTGATCGTTTGATCGGGCTGGAGCTGGGGGCGGATGATTATATCACCAAGCCATTTTCCGTGCGGGAGGTGGTTTTGCGTGTCAAGGCAGTACTGCGTAGGGCAGGCAAAAACGAGCCGGAAACGAAAAAAATACACATCCTTGATCTGGAGATAGATCAGGATGAAATGCGCGCCTTACGTGAAGGCAAGGAGCTTGAGCTGACCTTAACTGAATTCAAATTATTGAGTGTGTTAGCCGAAAAACCCGGGCGGGTATATAACCGATTGCAATTGCTGGAAACAACGCAAGGGGAGGCCTTTGAAGGCTATGAGCGCACCATTGATGCGCATATCAAGAACTTGCGGGCCAAATTACAAAAGGAAAAAGGCGATCCTCCCTATATAGAAACCGTTTTTGGGGTAGGGTATCGTTTCCGGAAAGAGGATTAAGCCATGCGTTCAAGATTATTTACCGCTTTTGCAATATTGATTATCATCACGTTGGTGGGGGTGAGTCTATCCATTCGTAAAACCACGGCAGACCAACTGCGCAAGTTTGTTAATCGTGGTGGTGAATTAGGCATTAATGCCACTGTTGAGGAGCTTGAAGAATACTATGCAACCCATCAAAGCTGGGATGGTGTTGAGCAGATTTTGTCGAAGAGCGGGAATAGTGGGTTTGGCGGTGGTGTTGGACGAAATGAACAAGGACGGATGTCATTGCATCTCACGGATGCTGATGGCATGATGTTGTTTGGTGGTACAGAGGATGAAATTGGGCGGGTATTGTCGGATGAGGAATTGGCTGAGGGCATTGAACTGTTTCTAGAAAAGCAAACGGTGGGTTATCTGATCCTACCCGGGCAATCAACTTCAAGCGGTGCATTGGAGAGTGCTTTGTTATCGCATCTGGATGAAGCCTTAGGTCGGGCAGCACTGATCTCCGGTATAGCAGCTTTGGTGCTGGCGATGTTGGTGGCAGGCATATTTGTCAAACCGATTGGGCAATTAACAAAAGCGGCATCCTCACTGGCTAAAGGGAACCTGGATGAACGTGTAGCGGTCAAAGGGACGCAGGAGATCAAAACATTGGCGCGCACGTTTAATCAGATGGCGGATGCTTTGCAAGAAGCAGAACGTAATCGCAAGTCAATGACGGCAGATATTGCACATGAATTGCGTACTCCACTAGCGGTGCAGAAGGTTAATCTGGAAGCTTTACAAGATGGTGTTTACCCGCTAACGCTGGATAGTTTACTGCCTATTGTGGATCAGAATGAGATGTTAACCCATCTTGTGCAGGATTTGCGCACCCTCTCATTGGCAGAGGCCGGTGAACTAGCATTGGATAAAACCACGTTTGATGTATATGATTTACTGATGAGTCTTTCAGTACAATTTAAACAGCAGGCTGCGCGGCGAAATATTGGCTTGAATCAACCGGAGCGCAAGGGGACTTTTCCTGTGTATGCTGACCGTACGCGCATTACACAGATCATATCTAATTTGTTGCAGAACGCGCTGCGTTATTCCCCTGAAGGAAGCCAAGTATATCTCTCACTGGACAGGGAAGGTGATACTGTATGCCTTAAAGTGCGAGATACAGGCAAGGGGATCGCACCAGAGGCTTTACCGTATGTATTTGAGCGCTTTTATAAGGCAGATAAATCGCGCAGCCGTGGGGAAACCGGATCAGGGTTAGGCTTGGCGATTGCCAGAAAATTAGCGGAATTGAATAAGGGAACACTTACCGCCGATAATGATCCGCAAGGTGGGGCAGTATTTAGGCTTACTTTACCGAAAGTATCTGAATAGAATTCACAAAATCTTCATTTCTTCTTCGATAGATCTACAGACCTGATGGATATGATAGAGATAATCAAATAAACAAATCCACAGCTTGTCTGTGCAAGGAGTATTGAAATGAAAAAGAATTTAATCTTAACTTTCGTGGTAGTGAGTATATTCTCATTGGCGTTGATGGCCTGTGCGCCTGCTGATGTTGTCGAAGCATCTACGGATAGCCGTCGGGGACCCTTTGGTGACCCGCTAGTAGATCCTAATAGGGATGATGCTACCCTTTATGAACAAGGTTCCATGATGGGTGCCGGTCAGGGATATGGCGCCAGTGGTGCCGGTATGGGAACAGGCTATGCCTTGACCCCTTTGAGTGCTGAAGAAGCTGATGGCCTGATGCGTGCGATTGAAGAAGAGTACACTGCCCGCGCATTGTATGAGAGTGTTATTGCTGATTTTGGGAATGTAATTCCCTTCACCGAAATCGCTTTATCCGAAGCCAGCCACGCCACAGCACTGGTTCGTCAGGCAGAGAAATATGGTTTGGATATCCCAATATATAATGCCATGGACTCTTCGTTCGCCAGCTTGGAGGATGCCTGCCAGGCCGGTGTGGATGCTGAAATCGTTGATGCTGCATTGTATGATGAACTGATGGCTTTCACAACGCATACTGATTTGAATCGAGTTTATACAAATCTGCAGCGTGCTTCATTGAACAGCCATCTCCCACAATTTGAGCTATGTAACTAGCCAGGTATACGCAATACGTAACAAACAGGCTGCTAAATGGCGGCCTGTTTGTTTATTAGGATACGCATTGGCAGGAAGGTGTACAACCCGATATAATAGGATATCAATTTTGATTTGGAGTATACAAGATGGATTTAATCTTTGAATCTGCTATTGCGTTAATCACGCTTATTTTATTGGAAGTTGTTCTGGGTATTGATAATATTATTTTCCTGACGATTCTTTCAGGAAAATTACCCAAGGAAAATCGCTACCAGGCGCAGCGTTTGGGATTGGGGTTGGCTGTTGTTACCAGAATTGGTTTATTGTTTTCGATTTCATTATTAGCCAAATTGACTGATCCGTTGTTTTCTGTCTTCAGTCATGAAGTCACTGGTCGCGAGATTGTCATGTTGGCAGGCGGTTTATTCTTATTGGCAAAAAGTACAATCGAGATCCAGGAAAATCTGGAATATCATGATCATAAAGAGGAAGTGCGTGATAAGGAAAAGAAACGTACCAGCACCTTTTGGGGTGTGATTGTACAAATTGCCTTATTGGATATTGTTTTCTCACTGGATTCTGTGATTACAGCCGTGGGTATCTCCAATCAATTATGGGTGATGATTACAGCGATTGTGATTGCCATTGGCGTGATGATATTATTTGCCCCCAAGATCAGCGATTTTATCGAAAACCATCCATCACTGAAGATTCTTGCCCTGGCTTTCCTGATGTTAATCGGTTTCTCGCTGGTGGCAGAAGGGTTTGGTCAGGAAATTCCCAAGGGATATATTTATTTCTCCATGTTCTTTGCAATTTTTATAGAAATGATCAATATGCGCTACCGCAAGGTGCGTGATCGAAAGAAAGCCGTGCAGGAATAATTTATTGTTTTTAGGCTTTTCATGCATGACTATCACAGCGAGCGATCACTAGGATCGCTCGTTTTTTTATCTGGCTTGGGATACAATAGGTAGTAGCATCCCCATTATTGGTGTTAATTAAATAGCAAACCCACAAAACCCTGCAAGATGATTTTATGATTAATCTGGATTGGGAGGATCAAATGAAAAAACGATGTCTTTTATGCATTGGTGGATTAATGGTATTTATTATTGGCTGTCGAATGGCATCACCTACATCATTATTTAACAGAGCAACTGCAACACCTGAACTTCAATTTGAGCTTGATGGTTTTTCATTTGGCGCACAGGAATGGCCTGAATACCTGCCGGAAGAGATTCCGCCTATTCCGGGAACGATTGGTAGCATCATGGCCGATGATACTCGAGTAAGGATTTTCTTTGAAGAGGTGTCAGAAAAGGAAATGCATACATATTTGCAGGAGTTTGAGGATCGTGGATTTTCGCTGAAATATCTGCTGTTTTATGCGGATAGCGAGCAGGAACCCACCCAAAAGGATATCGATAAAGGGGCGTATGATGCTGTGGACATCATTAAGGGTGAGATTCAAATCCGTATAGAATATGGTGATAATGAAGGTACGATGGATATTAATGCTCAACCATTTGCGGCGGATATTAGTACTGGTCCGCATTGGCCGGATGCTTTGGTTGGTGTTCTACCTGAACCGGATTGTGCGTTAGATGTCATGATGGTTCAGTCAGATGGTGCAGGTAATATGTTTTGTAATTCTGAAAACATTAATTTGTTGGCGGAATACAGCGAAACGCTGATGGCAAATGGTTTTGAGTTGGTGCATGAATCCAGAAATCAAAATAGTCAAGTGTATGCAGTGCAATTAACAAAAGATGACATTATCGTTGATTTACGGGAATATCAACCAGGTGAAATTGGTATCACAGTGCAATTAAACTGAGAGGCGTAGAGAAATAAAACAGGTGGCTGATCAGCCACCTGTTTGACAATCCTTTTGGCATTTTTTGACTTCTTTCTGTGCCCAGACATAATGACTGCTGGTGGCCGAGACAAAATAAGTACCCATGGCGTTTTTATTGGTCCAGCTATATATTTCGGGGGTGAACATCTCTTCTTCGTCAATATTTTGTATGGTTTTCAGTATTTCATCAAACGAAACATGGAAATCATTTAATACCTCTGCCAGCGTTTTGTGACTATCCCGTTCACAAAACATCTTGTTTAGTTCGGGTATTTGGCGCCAGGTATATCCCGGATGGGGCAGTTGGGGTGGTTTATGCTTGATTCCTGCTTGATACCACCCCAGGCATAATTGCTCCCAGGCGGTTAGGTGTGCCAATACATCCTTGATGGCATAGCCGGTGATCTGGCTGTGATGCAGAATTATTTCCTCCGATAATTGCTCAATTTGATTTACCAGTTTCTGATGCTCTTTTTGCATCAGGTCAAGCAGCATTTTCTTGTTGGTGGGACGCGGCATGAAAAACTCCGGGAGGAAAATTTCAGGGGAAGGATTGCTTTCCCCTGAATGGTTGTTTTATTGGGCGTTTACAAATTCTGCAGCCCAGTCAAATTCACCTGATTCTTCTACACAAGTGGGCCAATGTGCTGACCAGGCAGGTGGCTGGGTGTTCTTAACCCGGTCAATGGATGGGGTATAGGGTTTGAGATCCAGCAAAGGTGAGCCATCTTCCGCGTCAATATAAGGAATGGTGATGATGCCGGCTTCAGCATCCACATTCAGAACAGAAACAGCGGTTAAGGCAATTGGATTGGGACGCACAGGGGAACGGGTGGCAAATACGCCCATCTTTTCCGGGCTGTGTTTGTAGGGTTGATCAAAAACCAGCATACTGCGCATTTCCTTTTTATCCATATAATGACACCAGAACAATACTTGTAGTGTATCAAATTGATTTACTTCCAGCAAACCAGCTCGGTACGCTTCATCCACTTGAATGTTAAACTGGCCATTTTGACAATTGATCTTTCCAATAGGTTTTAATTGCATGGTCATAATTTCCTCCATCATAATTTCAGCGTGGTTGCACGCCGCTACAATGATGATATCTTGTTCATGAAGAACAAACTTGACCCTGCATGTGATGGTTAGGGGCAGCAAAAATAAAATCACGTGAAAGATTGACGATTCTTGCTATGACTGATGAAAATGATGATATTCTGATGAATTAATTAATTTATTTGACAGTTTGGGGACGTCCTGAATTGGGAATATCAATTTTTAATGCAGCTAGAAAATTTAAAACGGCAATAAACATCCCTAAATAGAAAACGTATTGATACCCGAAAGCATTCCAGATCAGGCCACCTAGAATCGCGATGGTAATTGAGAAGATATGATCAATGGTTACACCGGCAGTCAGAGCTGGCTGCACATCTTCAGAAACGATGGCAATTTTTTGCATATACATGGCACGCGCCATGTTGACTGACATGAGCATTTGGTCCAGTAAAAAGCAGACACATGCGATTAGAAAAGCAATATGCTCGCTAAACAGGTTTTTTCCAAAAGCATAACCCAAACAAACCAAGACCAGTAACAGCGCTTCTGTAATCAGTACAAATCGTTCCCCTAAATGATCAATTGCCCAGCCCAGGAGGGGTTGAAATAATATGCCAATTACACCGCCAATGGTTAACAGGGTTGCTAATGTTTGCGTGGATTGGTTGAAAATGGTCACCAGTACCCAAGGAGCGAAGGTGATAAATAATTGTTTACGGGAACCATATAAAACCGCCAGAATATAATATAAACGATACTCCTTATGTAGTTTAAGAAAGGTCTTGGGAAGTTTGACGGTTTGACGTTGCATGCGGAACATGACCAGTGCAGCGATAAGGAAAATGACGGCCATAACCAGGAAGGAATGCTTGAAAGTGAAATTGAAATAGCGGAAAGCAATGAAGATAAAAAAACTACCCGCAATGGTGGCGCCATTGCGTAACGCGTTGAGTTGTCCCAGACGTTTGCCGGTATGACCTTCCCTGGCCAGTTCCATCCCAATGGAATTAGAGAGCGGGATGAAAAGATGCTGCCCTAAACTATAAATGAATAGCCAGACAATCATTAACCCATATGATTTTGAGAGAAATCCAATACACAGTGCACCGACTGCACTCAGTAAAAAGGAAATTCCGCCTAAACGACGGCTGCAAAAGAACCACAACGCGGCAGAAACGAACACCACTAGGAAGCCGGGTAATTCCCTGGGAAACTCCAAAAAAGAGCGTTGGAATCCGCTCAGCGAAAAATTGGCATCCAGGAAATTGTTAAACGTAGAATCCATCATGCTGGTAGATAGACCCATCAGAATGGTAACGATCATAAAAAGGACAAGTTCGCGAGGAATTTTAGAAAATCGTTTGACAATAGAATTCATGATAGCATCCATGTAAAATGTAATAGAGCAATTTTAGCACATCCATTTGTTAACTGACCTGTACGAATGACCGGGCTTTTTCCGGGCTTAGCGCTATTCATGGTATAGTATCCCTATAGTGGATCAAATTAGTCGTATAGGAGAAAAAGGCATGTTGGAGAAAATCGCTAAGGGACAATTTATGGCTCTACAATCCTACAAAAAAAGCGGGGATGGGGTAATTACACCTGTTTGGGTTGTAGAACTTGAGAGCAAATTATATGTTTGGACGGATGAAAATAGCTGGAAGGTAAAGCGAATTCGCAATAATGGAAATATTAAAATCTGTAGCAGTAATGCTCGAGGGATACCAAAAAGTGAATGGGTGGAAGCGCAAGCATTGATTCGCGATGAACCTGAATTAAACGAGCGTGTACATAAAGCGATGGTCAAGAAATATGGCATTCAATACTATCTCATCACGTTCATGCAGAAGCTATCAGGTCCGGTTGGACGACACATAACCGTTGAAATATCCTAGGTAGCATTATAAAACGGCTATTGTACTTGTTGTAAGATTAAAAAACAGTTTTGGAGAGGATGATAATCGGGGAATCATTTGATCCGGAAATATAGGATGCATCAATGTTACTATTATTCTGTTTTCTTTTTGGTTTGGCTTTACTTGTTTCGGCGATCGGATTTTATCGTTTCATTTATTTTATCAGCGTGGGGTATGGATTTGCAATCACGGGCATGGCCATTTTTCTAACGGTCTATTTTCGTGAACAAATTACATTATCGTTTTTACTGCATAGTATATTACTGATGCTTTATGGTTTACGATTGGGAATTTTCCTCCTTTTACGAGAGTATAAACAAACATATCGAAAAGAGATGGATACTGCAAAAAGGGATACATCATCCATTCGTGGATTTAGCAAAATTGGTATCTGGATAACAGTATCATTGTTATATGTATTAATGATTTCCCCCCTTGCGTTTCAGGGATCAATGAAAAATCAGAATATGTTTTTTCCTTATCTTGGCGTTGTGATCATGATTGCTGGTATCTTGTTAGAGAGCATTGCGGATCGCCAAAAATCAGCCTTCAAAGAACAATTTCCCTCATCCTTTTGCAATGTTGGTTTATTTCGTTGGAGTAGATGCCCCAATTACTTTGGTGAAATTACTTTTTGGACAGGGAACTTCATTACTGGGTTTGCTGTATACCGTGGAGTATTACCCTGGATCGTAGCTGCTGCCGGTTTTTGTGGCATTGTATTTGTGATGCTGGTTTCCACAGTGCGCCTTGAGCTGAAACAGGAAGCACGCTATGGGGCTGAAGAAGTATTTCAAGCATACGCTCGGAAGGTACCATTACTGTTTCCATTTTTACCACTCTACTCTCTGAAGAAATTGAGCAAAATAACTTCTCTGCGAATCTGAAAAATATTCTGTAATATGGGGCTTCTTTGAGGTACGTATTCAAAGGCATACCCGGTGTAATTGTTATTAATCCCTCCGTTTTTTGTGTATTGAAAAAGAATTGCCCCTGTTTTCTCTTGAAGATTTTATTTTGTTTAGTCTACAATTATAATATCGAGTAGTTTTTGAGTGGATAGAAGGATTAAACAGAATGCAAGAACTTGTACAGGGACAGTTTATTGCTTTACAAACGTATAAGAAAAGCGGGGAAGGGGTGATCACGCCGGTTTGGGTAGTTGAGCTTGATGGAAAGTTATTCGTCTGGACAGATGGTGCCAGTTGGAAAGTAAAGCGCATCAAGAATCGCAGTGATGTACTGGTTTGCAGCAGCGATATGCGTGGAAAGCCAAAAAGCGAATGGCAGGAAGCGCAGGCCTATATACGGGATGATGCAATCATGAATGAAAAAGTGCGCAAGGCAATGATTGCTAAATATGGTGCGCAGTTTCATTTCATTCACATGATGCAGCGTTTGATCGGATCCTATACTCACCATATTGCCTTGGAAATTGTGGTGTAAAAAAAACAAGCTTTCGATGAATCGAAAGCCTGTTTTCCAATAATGGCTTATTATTATTTATTCCATAAGGGATGCTGCAATACATTTGATTGAGAATGGTTTGCATATGTATTCCAATCAGGAAGATAATTGTCTGCCTGATTTCCCCAGCATTGCCAATTTTTGCGATTACCCCGTGCAAACATCTCTAAATATGGACCTGGACTGCAAGATTCGATTAGTTCATATTGTTCGTCTGGTTTTCGGCTATGCTCCCTTTTTTGACTTGAAATTATATTTTCCTGACTTCTACCCGGTTGTAATGTTCGAGCATTTTTTCCTTTTATTCCAAATAATAAAACTTCAGTCACGTTACGGAAATAAAAACCAACCCCACGCCGATCTGGTCCACCATCTTTTCGTATTTTGTACCAGATGATATTTGTTTTATATGTAAAACCCCATGCTGACAATACTTCAATTCCATCAGGAAGGAGTGCATTTGGAACCCATAGATATAAATGCGCAGAATCAAGAGCGCTATCGGAAACAGGGATTGATTTAATCTCATCTAGCGGCAATGTTGGGTAACGATTCAATCGTTTATGCTCAGGTGCCATCTTCCCAGTACGGTTATTAAATTGCCAAGGTGGATCAGCCAAGATAGTGTAGTATTTTTGATTTCCAATGAATGCTTTGAAATCCTCTGAAACTGGGGGAGGGGTGTATATTACCATAGTTTGCCTTCTGAAATTAATTTTCTTGTTATTCCAAAAACCAGAATTGGGCAACCACCATTACGGCCTTCTTCTAATCTCGGAATGAGCTTTCCCATTTGAGTTGTACTAGCTCCAAATTTTTTCATAATATTTAATTGTTTGAACCAAGGATCAAGATCATTGCTTCTTGTAACAAGTATACCTAAACTGATTTTGTTGTACTCAAAAAAGGCACGAAAAGCATATAGATCTCTATCATACGTTTGGTCTTTACTATTCCATTCGAGATCAAAAGCAATTCTTCCTTTAAGATAATCTACTTTGTGAGAATCCAAGGGAATTTCTTGATCGTCAACAATAAGTTTCGCGTGTAAGTTTTTCTCATACCAATTCATTGGTCTTAGGATTTTAGAAAATCTTTTTGGAATAGCACTTTCACTACCACCAGGTGATATAACATCAATTTCAAAAACACGAAATTTCCTGAGTACACAAATAATTTCATTGTACTCATTTGGAAATTCATTTTTGAGTATTGCAGCAGCATGTTTGTAATCATGAACTTCATATAAATCCGAAATATCTTCAGGTATGTAGTTTTGCCATGTTTCCATTGATCACCAATTTGGTCACTTGTTCTATTAATTTACTTGTCATTATTTTAGCATTAAATTCCAAATTTATTTACTGAATGTGTCAATCTTACTCAGGAAATAATAAATCAAAAATTTCCGGGGCATATTTCTTTACACTTTCAGAAGAGATCCCATTGGTTTTACAGAGATCAGCGTAGGCATCCACCGCCGGACGGTGCAAGCGGGTTTGGGTTTCAACGTCCAATCCCCATAATCCAAAGCGCTGACTCCAGCCTCGCTCCCATTCAAAATTATCAACTAACGACCAATGAAAGTACCCTTTGATCGGCCAGGTGTAATTTATGGCTCGCCACATTTGATGCAGATGTTCGTAAAGATAGCGTGTGCGGATCATATTTTTTGAATCTTCCACGCCATTTTCTGTGATGATGATGGGTTTATTGAAGGCTTTGCACCATTTCAATGCCTGATAAAACCCCTTGGGTTCCAACGCAATAAAGCCGGTTTCACTCAAAGGTGATTTAGGATCATACTTCCCCTGATAAAACATGGATTTGGTCGCGAAGGGTTTAAAGGTAATATATTCGCGTGTGTAATAATTTAATCCGATAAAATCCTGTGTGTTGATTGCCTGGGGGATGTACTCTTTGCGCATGGCAAAATTGAATTTGCCATTGGCTGCACCAATGGCAAAGCTGTCATTGAAATTCCTGGAAAGAAAAGAAGCCATCCATTTATCAGGGGCAAAATTTGGTTTGGCTGGTTCAAAACCGCGATAATGATGCGCTAGCCCCACTCTGGCCTGGGGTTGAATTTTTTTGATGGCATGATAGGCTGCTGCATGTCCTTTGAGCATATTACGCATTACGAAGAAGGCAGCTTTCAGATCGTTTTTCCCGGGAGGAAATTCTCCGCCTAAATATCCGCCGTGTGTATAAACGTTGGGCTCGTTAATGGTTACCCATAAGGTTACATATTCTTTTAGTGCCTCAACAACTTTAATGATATACGTTTCAAATAAACTAACGATTTCCTCGTTTTCCCAACCCCCTTTTTCCATGATCCAGAGTGGGTCTGTGAAATGATGCAGGGTAACCATGGGTGTCATATTGCGGTCAATTAATCCTCGCAGCATACTGCGATAGGTTTCCAATGCGCTTTCATCCCAGCGACTCTGTTCAGGTTGAATGCGGCTCCATTCAATGGATAAGCGATGCGCATTTTGTCCTGTAGCTGATGCACGATCGAAATCATCTTTCCATTTGCCCCCCCACCAATCACAGGCCAAACCAGCTTTTTGATCTTGATATATTTTGCCTTGCTGTGTTTCCCAGGCATACCAGTTATTATTTTTGTTATTTCCTTCTACCTGATGAGATGCAGTGGCACTGCCCCATAAAAAGCCATCAGGGAATAAATATGTACCTTCGGGCATGCATTCCTCCATGATCTGTGTTTTTCTTAAGTATTATAGATGATGATAATAGGTAAAGGCTAGTCCCCATAAAGGATGGCTGTGTGTATAATAAAATTATTTGATGATGATTGAGTGTTGCTGGAATGCTTTTTACCAAATAAAAATTGTTTCAAAATCGAGCTTGTTTATCAATGTACAACCGACTAAAATCAAAGATGTAAAACTGAGGAGCAAGAATGATAGCAGAAATGGGTTTTTCAACATTATTTTTATCTTTTTTGCTTTCCCTATTTGGAATATTTGGTGTTGTTTGGGGGAGAATTAAGCAAGTAGAGTCCTGGGTAAATAGTGCCAGATCAGTGTTGCTGCTTCTTTTTCCAATGCTTAGTCTGACAATATTCTATCTGGCCTTTTTGCTTTTCGATCATCATTATGAAGTGCAATATGTGTATCAAGTAAGCAGCGACTCTATGCCATCCATTTTGTATTTCACGGCAATATGGGCAGGTCAGGCAGGCTCATTATTGTTCTGGTGTTGGATAATTTCATTTTTTGGTTTTGTTATCATGTTACGGAAATGGGAGCAGGACCGTGATTTTCTCCCCTGGGTGATACTGGTCATTCTTATCATATTGGGATTTTTTATTGGATTAAGTTTCTTTTTGGAAAACCCATTTGTGCGATTTTGGCTATTTGAAAATGGAGAACAGATTGTTGCCTTATTAAAACCAGCACAAGGTTTATTATTACGACCTTCTGACGGTATGGGACTGAATCCGATTCTGCGTCATCCTGGAATGATTTTTCACCCGCCAATGCTGTATATCGGTTATTCAGCATTTTTAATCCCCTACGCCTTTGCTGTTGCAGCATTAATCACCAAACGTATTGATGATCGTTGGATCAGGATTGTACGGCCATGGACGATATTAGCCTGGTTTTTTTTGCTTGGCGGTATATTACTTGGCAGCAGGTGGGCATATGATGTATTAGGTTGGGGCGGTTACTGGGCCTGGGACGCTGTAGAGAATTCTGCTTTGATGCCCTGGCTATTGGCTACGGCATTCATACATTCCATCATGATTCAAGAAAAAAGTCGACTTTTTATGCGTTGGAATATGATATTAGTGTTACTTACTTTTTCAATTGTAATATATGGCGTGTTTTTAACGCGTTCCGGTATTCTTAACTCTGTTCATGCATATGTAGAGAGTGATATTGGTTTCCCGTTATATATATTCGTCATTTTTCTGTTTTTTGGTTCTTTGTCTTTATTGATTGCTCGTTGGGGTTACTTGAAATCCGATGGGTTGTTGTATTCTTTCTTTTCCAGAGAGTCTATTTTTTTGTTCAATAATCTCTTCTTGGGAGCTCTTTTTGCGATTATCTTTCTGGGTGTAAATTTCCCAATTATATCTGAGATCTTTCAGGGGCATCAAATGACAGTGGGCGCTGCATGGTATAAGCAAACAACAGGTCCGCTGTTTGTTGGTGTTTTATTTTTGATGGCTATTTCTCCATTAACCTCCTGGGGATACTCCACCTGGAAGACAATACTCAAAGGTGTATGGCCTTCTTTCCTGTTTTCTACTTGTTTCCTTATTGTCTTGTATATTATTGGTATTCATGATTGGATGCCCCTGATTGGTTTTTGGTTGATTGCTTTTAGTTTAAGTGTAATTTTACTTGATATCATTAAAGCATATATGAGTCGATGTAGAAATGTAGGCGAAAACCGCATTATGGCATTGTTTCAACTATTTCTCAGAAATCGGCGGCGCTATGGAGGATATCTGGTTCATATTAGTGTTGCATTATTAGCAATCGGCATTATCGGGGTTGAATTATTCCAGGTTGAAACCCAGCAAACAATTCATGTTGGAGAGTCGATAGCGTTTTATCCCTATACTTTACAGTTGGAAAGCATAGATATTTTTGATACTATTGATGGAAGAGAAATTACAAGAACTGTCATTTTTGTTAAAAAAAACGGAAATACGATTTCCGAGATTTACCCACGTAGAGAATATTATCTTCATAGCAAGCGATCCATAACGGTTCCGGGTCTACGTAGTACTTTGGCAGATGATATATATATGGTGATTGCAGATTGGGAGACAATTAATAATGAGCAAGCCACATTCAAAATATATCGAAATCCATTAATGAAATGGTTATGGATTGGGGGGATAGGCATGCTGTTGGGTGGTATATTATCAATACTGCCTAATACAAAAGGAAAAAATCACTTACTCAATCGGTATAGCTAATTGTGTAATCGTGAGTAAGATCGCCTGGGAAATATCATGTGCGTAGGTGATATTGATGTTTGCCAACGTATCCTCATTTTGATGATAATCAGGGTTTGGATCAGGCAGGGCACAAACATCTGAAGTGGCTGTATCGAAGAAGTTTTCAATTACCGTGATTGCAGGAACATTCCTGGCCCAAAACGAGGCATGGTCTGATCTATCGGTGGCTGTGTTTGATAGTAATTCTGACTGCAAATCAATATCATAGGCAATGATTACTTGCTGTATTACCAGACCAATGATCTGAGAATCAGGATTGGTTCCAGCGTGAATCTCCATGCAATGATCATTATTTGAGTCAAATCCAATCATATCTACATTGATAACAGCCTGGATGTTGTCGTATGAGTGGTCTTCTAAATAAGCCCGGCTACCGTTTAATCCTTCTTCTTCACCGCTAAAGAAAATGATTTCAATGGTTTTTTCAAATGACTCATCTGCGAACAGGCGTACTGCCTCAAGAAGCACAGCAGTGCCGGTGGCGTTATCATCTGCACCCGGGGCGTATTTTAGCGCATCCCCACCTTGAACAACAATACTATCAAAGTGTGCGGTTAATAGTATTTTCTCATCAGGCGTAGTTTGACCCGGGATTGTTACGATCAGGTTTTGCCAGGTATATGAACGTTCGGCATCAGTATAAGTATATGGATCAATTTCAACTTGATCCGGTTTAACCCATTGTAAAACCTGTTCAGTAAGATATGGCATTACTCTGGCATCCGGATAATCCAAAAACATAGCGTAACTATATCGAGACCGCAAGTACATTTCTTCGTTATTGATTATTACTGGTTGCTCACCTGAGAGCTTTTGGATAATCATGGAATAATGTTGTGCAGTAGATTGTTGGAGGATTTTTTGATCAACAGCAAGTAATTCCTCAGCTAGCCTCGTGGCTTGAGTTCCGAATGGATGTTGTATTTGCGGCATATTACAGCAAATCTGGATCAATAGTAAAACGATCCAGAATGCAAGTATTATTCGAAGAAGAACTGGTTTTTTATTTATCATAAATTGCATATACTATAATGGGTATGATGAAAACATGCAATCATCAATTTGATGGATTTTGTTTAAGGTGTTCATGAGATACAAAATTGTTTTATTATTCAATTTGATATTTGTCTCTTTGTTGATGATGACAGGTAATGTGCTTGCGCAAGGCTTACAACCAACCCCTTCGGATGATGATGTAAATGCTATCGCAAAACAATTATACTGCCCAGTCTGCAATAGTGTAACACTGGATGTTTGCAATTCCCAGGCATGTATACAATGGCGGAAAGCCATTCGCAATCAATTAGCAAAGGGAAAAACGGAACAAGAAATATTGCAATACTTTGAAGATCAATATGGGTCACATGTACTGGGAATTCCACCGCGTTCGAGATTGATATTTAATGCCATCCCCATGATTATCATAGCAGCAGGTGCTGTAATTATTATTTGGGTATTTTATTCAAGAAAGACAACATTACCGTTTTTGGAACAATCACACAAAAGGTAATATTTGCACACAAATATTATTCTTTATGGATGATCAGGAAATTCTAATATGAAGCGATTTATTAGCACAAGAGTTGATACGCAACCAGCACCTGCTGGTGTTCCTGTATGGGTGATCATCATCTCATTTTTGCTATTGATTTCATTTTTAATATTAATTGGAATTGGTTTATATCATGCACAACCTAGACAATTGATTATTGGACAATCAGCTCCTGATTTTTCATTGGTGAGCTTCGATGGACAGTTATACAACAAGGATGTTCTGGCTGGAAAAATTGTTATATTGCATTTTTGGGCTTCCTGGTGTGGTCCTTGTGAAAATGAAGCCGTTTTAATTGAAAACACATGGCGGAGAATCAATGATAAGGCTGATGTATTAATTTTGGGTATTGATCATGCAGATACTGAGGATGATGCCTTGCAATTTTTACAGGAAAATCGAATCACGTATCCCAATGGCGCAGATAAAAAATCATTGATTGCTGATGCATATCGTATTAATGGCGTACCACAGACAGTAATATTGGATAGAACTGGAAAAATTGCGTTTATTCAAATTGGTCCGTTCCTTTCAGCTGATTCTCTGATCGAAATTATTGAGGGTATATATTAAGATTTGCCCATAATAGAGAAGGTGATATGGAAATTGGTTCATTTATCATTCAGTTTGCTCTGTTGTTAATCGTGATTATGATTGTTTCCAGACCTTTTTTTGAAGTTCCATATCGAGGTGTACGCTCTATGGATGCTGTAAGTTTTTCAAAATCCGAGCGTAAGAAAATAACTGTACTAATCACTCATCAAGAGCAACTGGCTGAACGTGAAAACGAACTGGAAAATGATTACCAATTGGGGAAAATTCCTGAAGACTATTATAAATATGCTATTGGTATCATATTAGAAGAAAAAGCTGAAGTGATGCATTGGATTGAGAAACTTCAAAATGATGCGATTCTGAAAAATGGAAATGAACTGTTTCATCTTGAACGTGAAGAAGAGAAGCACATTGAATTAATGATTTCGGAACATCGAAAAAAAAGAAACGAGAAAGTGATCGGGTTTTGTTCAAAGTGTGGAAAACCGGTTCAAAAGTCGGATCAATTTTGTGCACGTTGTGGAACTCAATTGTAAAGATAACTTTCTGTTTGTACTGGCAGCAGCAACGACTATGAAAACCATAAAACACTTCACGACAGTTTATTTAAAAAATTACATGGTAATCTGTATTTTTTTGATATTGTTTACTGCATGTCAGCGTGGGTTTTATGGAGATATAACACCACCTCCACAAGAACATCCGTTGAATGTTCTTGTGCCCAAACCTGTACGAACTGCATATCCGCTTTTTTCGCCCGATACAGGAGTGGGTGAAGAGATATTCAACACATGGTGTGTACGTTGCCATGGTGAATCGGGATTGGGGGATGGACCTGAATCAGATAGTCTTCCATTGGTTGTATCGCCGATTGGCGATTCGGATTTCATGCGCGAATCCAACATGCTTGAATGGTATTCGATTATTTCACAAGGACAAGTTCAACGTTATATGCCCGCATTTTCTGATGTGATCTCTGACCGGGAAATTTGGGATGTAATAACATATGTATATTCGATGGGCGTTACGGACTCATTGATTGACGAAGGATTTACTGTTTATCAAGAAAATTGCCAAACATGTCACGGAGAAAGTGGCGAGGGTGATGGAATAGAAGCAAGGCAATTACCTGTTGTGTTGTCAGATTGGCATGATCCGGCTTCTTTGGCGATTTTTTCTGATTTGCAAATTTGGAAACGGATTTCTGCTGGAAACAATTTTGGAATGCCCGCATTTATTGAGTCGCTATCAGAAGACGAAAGATGGGCCGTGACATCCTATATTCGAAATTTGGGGTTTTCTGATTCAAGACTCCTTGATGAATCTCGATTATTACCTGACACACAATTTGACCCTAATGATATTGCAGAATATATATATGATTATCAGGTTGATATTTCAGGAAAAGTATTTAATGGTAGCAATGAAGATATCCCATTGGGAATAAAAGTGACATTGCAGGTTTTTGAAGGAAGAGAAACAATTTATCAAAGGAGTGCTATTGTGGCATCTGATGATCATTACCGATTTGCTGATGTGGGTATTGTTAGTGATTGGTATTATCTGGTTTCTGTGGAGCATGCAGGTATTTTGTTTAGTTCACAGGTTCTTCAGGGAAGGAACATTGCCAGAAATATTGGACTCGATTTACCGATTACAATATTCAGTGCTACAACTGGTGATGAGTATTTACAAGCCGACAGGTTGCATGTTTTTATTAATTTCTCCCAGCCTTCAATGATTCGAATTTCGGAATTATACACATTCGTAAATGCCGGAGACCATGTGATAGTTCCTGTAGACGAAGCACAGCCTAATATTCAATATAACCTTCCAACTGGTGCAATCAATTTGCAAATTCAAGAGACGATTACAACGTCTGATTTTTCACTGACAGAGATGGGTGTTGGAGAATTTGCAACCATATATCCAGCTCCGGCACAACATCAAACGATGTTTCGATATGATTTGCCATACGATCAAGAGAAAACAATTCATTTTATTATGCCAATAGATATACATACTGGTGTACTGGCAATCCCCATGGATGATGTCACCCTGGAATCCGAAAAGCTTTTCCTGATGGATCAACGCGTTGTAGAAGGTCAATTAATGCAGTTGTTTATGGCAGCTGATTTAAAAAAGGGGGAGGTAGTAAAAGTCCGGATTGAAGGAAGACCAGGAGAAAAATCGGTCTTTGGAGACAAAGTAGACCAACACATGTTAATTGGGTTTGCATTTCTGTTTCCAATTATTGCGTTATTTTTAATTTGGATTGTTAATAATCATCAACGACTGCGAAAAAAGAAAATGCGTCAGGATGATGTTGAATATGAAAGGAAAGCGTTGCTTGATGACATTGTTGCTCTGGATGATTTGTATAGGACCAATAAATTAGCTGTGGACGTATATCGCAATCGGCGAAATGAGATATTAAGGGATTTGAAAGAGATACTTAAAGCCAATAAAGAGGATAAATAAATGGTTGCGCCTTATCAAGGCAAAAAATTCACATAAACCAATTCTGGAAGATATTCCATTCATGTTGAAGGGGGGAGAAACCTCACAATTTAGATTCAGTATTGTAGTAGGAAGGAAAAAAAGCAATCGATTTTTCGATGAAATTTAGTATTCGCGAATTAATCAGAAGAGTATCAATTAAATAATCCACTGCCAGTTTATAAGAAGTAATAGTAAATTAATTACAGCGTAGGAGAATATCAATATTGGGAAAGATTTCCGTGCTTTTTTTGAGAATCCAAGGACCAGGGCAGTTATGAGAGCAGGTATTAAGCAAATCGCTCGTAAAGGAAGCACCGAAAATAAGAAGGCACGCAGTATGATGTTTACTTTTGAAGAAGTGGGATACAAATAAAAGAAATGAAATGAGAGGGCAATGGGTATGAAGATCAATGCTACTGGGAGTATCGGCCAAAACATGACTCTGTTTTCTTGATAGTTGAGCTCTTGCGGTAACCACTGCAAGATGATTTCATTGATAAACATCGTCAGAGACCATATTCCCAGGCCGAGAATGAGGCTGTAGACCAGATCATTAATGGAAATATTCCAGACAATACTTGTGCGCTTTGGATGGGATAGAAATACGATGCCAAATACCAGTGCTTCCCAAATGTAAAAAAATAGAAAATGAGGGGACAGTATATTGCCCAATTGATGTGTCAATTCTGGCGGAATAGTATTGCTTAAATCAGGTATATTCCAGATTAATGTCAGTAATAATGGAAAAGCAACAAAGGTGATTGCAATCCAAAAAGGGTGGATTGCCCAAATACTCACCCATTGATTCTTTTGATTTAACTTCCATAGGGAAAAAAGAAACAAAAGAAAGAATAGTACAGCAATGCCGATCAGGCTGGCGAATTGTATGCTGCTTTGTTGCGTAGTATTAAAGAATACAAAGCCAAGGGCTACAACCAGCAGGAACACTGCTGCTGATACCAGAAAAAATTGCCTATCCAGTTTAGTGAATATTGATTTGAGATTAATTTTCATAGACAATGATGAAAATGTTACTAGAAAGAGACAGCGGGAAGCAAACTGCTTCCCGCTGTTTTGATATTGGATTTATTCTATCCGCCACCGGATTTTGTAATGGTATTGGTTACTGTCGGTGGTACGTACTCGGTTGCTGTACGCGTTTGGGTTGGTGTATAGGTCCTGGATGGCGTATACGTCCGAGTCGGTGTACGTGTTTCGGTTGGTGTACGTGTTGCTGTACGTGTTGATGTTCGTGTATAGGTTCTAGTAATAGTTGGTGTATATGTTTTGGTAGGTGTATTCGTACGTGTTGGTGTATTTGTGCTTGTAAATGTACGGCTAGGTGTAAAAGTGAGCGTTGGCGTAAGTGTACGTGTGGGCGTGTTCGTGATGGTTGGCGTGCGTGTAATGGTTGGCGTACGCGTAATGGTTGGCGTGTTGGTATTCGTCGAAGTATTCGTCGGCGTGTAAGTGATGGTTGGTGTTTGCGTAATGGTCGGCGTTTGTGTGATGGTCGGCGTGAGTGTTGGTTCAGGTGTGACCGGTGCCAAGAATTCTCCATCAATCACATGCGGTCCACCTGAAATAAAGGGCAAGGTCCATGCAACGCTAAATTGCGCACTTCCGCCATGTTCCTTCCAAAGCGATTCCACATAATATAATGTTCCACCTTCAAGAGTAAGCACACTTGAAGTTTGCTCAGTGTATTTATCATATTGTTGATAACTTGTATACGGATTGCTGATATCAGGCAAATAAGCAATTAGACTCATGTTTGCAGGATCTTCATCTGTACTTAACCAGATCTTGCCTTGATTGTTAGAAGCAATGGAAATTGTATATTCGCCATCAAAGGGTGGGCAAAGATAACCACGCCAGCGTTCACCAAAGTAATCTCCATTTTGATTACTAATATCAAAATCGGTTTCATAGGTTAACCAATCTGCATTATAGGGGTAGGCGCTTGCGTTTGTTAGATCAGAAACGAGATCGCCGGAAATGCCATTCCAGTGTTGGCGCAAAATCGTACCCACATTGGCACAGGTTTGTGGTTCAGGAATTTCTTCGGGTTCGTATGGACGCAGATATTGACCATCAATAACTTGTGGGTTACCTTCTAAATCATTTGGTCCACGCCAGCCTACGGCCAGGTTATCACCACCACCGCCTTCTTTATGCAAAGCCTCGGAGTAGTATTCCTGCCCGGCTTCGAGATAAATCCAATCTGATTCATGTACATCGCCATCCCACCAGTTTAGGGCATTTGCCCAACTACTTACATAGGCAATCTCACTGGCATTGGCTGGGTCCAGATTAGTACTAAGAAATAATTCTGATTGATCATCGCTGACAATATAAAATTCATACCAGCCATCATATGGAGCACATACATATCCGCGCATACGAGTGCCATAACCATCTTCCCAATTCGTTGGTGCTTGATATTTGATCGGATAGTCTTCGCCGTCCGGGAAATATGGATAATTTGGTGCTGATGTAAGTGATTCGGTATCGGTTTCATCTTCATCTAAATTGAGCCACCATTGTCGTAAGATGGAACCCGTATCGGCACAACTGGCCTGTGTGGGTGAGGCAGTAAAGGTTAGTGTCGGCGTATTAGAAGGTGTAGGTGTCAATGTTGGCGTCATACTGGCGGGTACTGTATCGGATGGGGTGAATGTATCAGATGGGGTGTAGGTAATGGTTGCGGCAAGGGAAATACCACCTGTCAAACCGGTAACACGTGAAGTACGGAATTTTTCAACTACCCCTTCACGTTGTGTGGTTAGCCGTAGGGTTGGCCACCATTCACTGATGAAGGGAGTGATTAGATCATGTCGATAAGTGAGAATGACGCGAACACGATCCCCAGGACCACCGGCATGATCAACATATCGTTCCAGTGAATTTGTAGTGGAATCCATTTCCTGGCAATAAATCGGAAATTCTGTTTCATCAAGATGATCCGGTGGTATGCCATCTGCCAGATCATAGTCATACCAAAAAGGATTGGGGTTTAGCTGATAGTACGAGAGAACATCAGCATGGTTTGAACAGGTGGAAATTGTAAAATAACCGGGTTCGGCAGGGTTTCCTCGAAATAATTGGGAGAGTATGTTTCCTGAAGCACCATAGGCGTTATCCAGGTAGTTAAGATAATTTCCTGAAACATCTTCGCGTTCGTCCCAGGCAATACCAGCGGCACCGCCCAGCGCATTGTCTCGAATGGTTGGCAGACGAGCCCAGTCTTGTAATTCTATCTCTTTTAGGTCAAAATCAACAATTTCATCACCAATGTTGGGGCCCGTTGTATAAAGTTCCGGGATTTTACAATCGATGCTGCCATCCTGATTGTCCAGATCGGTGTAGCCCAAAGCGTCTGCGGCAGCCACACAGTAATCAACATCAAATTGACCAGTAATGGCATATCGCACAGCAAAGCGGGCACCGTTCTCCAGTGCCAACCAGGCTTGAAACAGGCGACCAAATTCAATAATGCCAAACATCAAGAGTAACAAAATTGGCAGTGCTAACGCAAATTCAACAAATGATTGCGCGGGATGCTCACGGATGTGTTTTTTTAGATTGAGTTGTATTTTCTTAACTCTTCCCATGGTTTTCTCTCCAAACCCGAAAAAATTATTGTGTAATCCGAGTATAAATACGCCCGGCAATATCCTCAAAAATTGGTAATAAAGCATCCCCGGTCGGGGCAAAATAATATTGACCGCAGTTTTCTCCTGAGGCAATACCACTGCAAGGATCGGTTGTACGGTCGCCATCATCACCAACGGCAGCCATATAGCGTAAGAGCTCTTCACCAACGGCCACGCCGGAGACTGTTTGCCCAGCGCCGCCTAAGGCGATTGAGTACAATGCAATATCGTTGCCTGGTGGTTCATATGGATTGCTGGATCTGGTAAGCCCGGTTTCATCAATCATATCCAACGTAAAGTCATAGACCGTATAATGATTATTAGCCGGATTGGCTGCTTCCCAATTACTATCCGGGGCGCAAGTAGTCGCATCGGTATCAATACAATATCTTTCATCGGAGGCAATTTCTGTATCAACACACCAGGGATCCTGCCAGGTTTTGTCATTTTTAAAATTTGCATCCATCTCGCTGGTACAGTAGCCATTCGGAAATTCAGTAGGCACTAAAAGGGGTTGATTTATCCCAGTTTCAGTGATGTTGGCGATACCATCCGAGAGGAATACGATTACCCAAACTGCATTTGGGCGTCCAAACGATTTAAGTACATCGGACGCTTCGCGTATGCCACAGCCGGTACAGGTGGAATTAATGGATAAGGAGTGATGTTTCGGGTCTGTCAACCAGGCATTGGCTTCTGTGGTATCGGATATTGTGTAAATGCCGTCTCCATCAAAATCAAAAGCATCTAACGCACTATCATCATCACAAGGGACGCCACCCCATCCAAAAGGATCTTTGGTATCATCCCAACGATTCTCATCCAGTGTGCAGCAATTGGCGCCGCTTGGATCCCATGAGCAATCCGGGAAATCTTCATCTAGCCCATCGCCATCCCGGTCATCCGGATTGATGGGGTTGTAAATGGGTCCTGCATAATCAGGACTAAAACCACGAAATTGCCAATCTGCCCAAATACGGTTGATGGGTGGGTCATCATAGAGTGCAATTTCATTAATGACTGTCTTGACATCATTCATGATGCCATTTGGAATATCAATGCCAGTGAAATTATCGCTGAGAGCAACTGCTGTTCCCTCAGAATTATAAATACTATGGGTATTTGCTTCACTATCATAAGTTACAAGCGCAACCTGATCGTATCCTTCGTATAAACTATCAACCAGGGCTATAGCGGCATTTTTGGCATCCAATAGAGGTTGGCAACTATTTGCAATATTGCAAGTACTGGGATTAAAATCACCATTTACAAATCCCGGAGTGTCTTTCCCCATTGATTCAGATATATCAATCACGATAACCACATCAACGGGCGCTGCTTCGGAAATGGAATGTGTAGTAATTGGCACCTGAGAAAAACCAATTAAATGCATGAAGTATAAAGGTGCAGGTTGAGTGGCTTGAACGAAAACCAGTTTTCTGGGTGAGTAACCCGCTCCTGGACAAACCGCAGCAAAATCAGGGGCTAGTGTAATCAAGTTTGGCGTTTTGCAATCATACACGTGTAAATCGACGCTTGTCATATCAACATTATGGAGCATGAGAATTTCTTTGGCTGCTTCTGTTAATTCTGCAACTTCCTGACCTTGTTTAACATCATTTGCCGCAGAAACTGCCGCGGCATCAACAGCTCTTTTTAAACGAGCATGCGTTAAATATAAAGACGCTGCATCCATTGCTATACCCAGAAAAGCGGAAAGTGCAAGCAAGGCAGCCGCAAAAATAATTAATATCTGGCCTTTGTTGTATTTTTGATTTTTACTTTTAGGGCGATGGCATGGGTGTTGGTGTTGGCGCCGCCGCTGGAAGAGACATAATAGTGTATGCATGTAACCTCAAGGGATCTGAAACAAATGCTGTCCAGACAGGTAATTGTAATACCTGGTGATAACAATAATACAATTCTACTGACACTAGACCTTTATTTGTGGTCATTTGGGTTGAAGTAGGATTTAAATTCAATCGATTGCTGACCGTAGTAGTCGTATAGTATGGTTCTGTTCTGACAATATTTCCCTGGCAATCTTCCATCCAATTAGCATTATTTGTTGTATCCAAGTCATTATCCGACCATGCCCAGTAGCCATTATTGTTTGGAGGTGCAGATTGTGGCCAGGCTTCTTTTACACTATATCCGCCTGCATCACTAACAGAAAAAACGCGAACAACTACATCATCTAAGGCTGGATCCATTACAATGAATGCATTTAAACCATTGCAATATGTAGCTTCAAGGCAATTGGACGACCCGGCTGGTGGGGAAAAGATGCAAGAAGTATCATAATAAAAGTCAAATAAATCCTGGGTACTGCAATCTTTATCTGCGGCAACAGGGTCAAATGGATCACGCACGGAAGCAAAACGAGCGGCTTCACGTGTTAAATCCAGAAGATCGAGATACTGGGAAATCATGAACGAAGCTTCAACTACGCCAAGCAGCATAATTAATAATACGGGTAGGATCAAGGCCAATTCCAGAAAGGATTGAGCCTTTTTCAATCGAGGGTGGGCATTCATATAGGTTCTAATATTTTGCAATAACGATTTCATCTTTTTATCCTGCTTAATCTATAGATCCTGTTTATACAATACTTCATTCAAAGAGCGACGTCAATTAGTTTTGGTGCATTTTGGCAAACTGTAATGCACTGTGTACTTAATTGTAACAAAAACAAGACAATCAGGTGTAATCATTCAATCGTATTAAATTACAGTCCCATTTTCGCCAAATCATATCTTTTAACAGGTTGTCAACGTCCTTAAAAGTAATTATACTGGTACCAACATAGAACAAAAATTCTGTTATTGTTCGAGGGGTGCAATGGAAAATAAAGAACATTTACAGGAGCAAATTGACTTGTTGCGCACGCTGATTCACTTGGTGCGTGATCAAATTACCGAGGAAATTGAGATACGTCAATTGATCACGGTATTGGATGCAATAGGGAAAGCGGCTACCCGATTGGCAACGCTGATTAAGGCACAGCAAATTTTGGGGGAAGATGAAAATTTTGCTGCTGTGTTGGCAGAAGCGGTGCGGGAAGTGGGTACCGATTTCAAAAGCAGGGGGTGAGGGAAAGAGACCAGCCGATTGAGGTTGAGATCAGAAATTGATATGCCGGATACGGGGGGATATCCGTGAAGGGGCAACCAACTCAATGCTGGCTGGTCTCCAGGGGAGGGCAAGATGCAGGATGAAAATGCGATGTTGATCGCAGAACGATTGGGCAGGGCGATGGATGGCTTGCATGCCGAGCTGAAAGAAATTCGTCAGGGGCAGGAACACCTGTGTGCGCTGACTGACCAACGGTTAAGCCATCTTGAGAAAATTATTTCAGATCATGAGGATCGTATCCGGCGAAATACAAATGGCATGACCCGCTACAGCGTAACAGCCGGAGGTTCGGGGTTGGTTTCACTGGTGGCATTTATCAAATCATTTATGGGGAATTTTACACCATGAGCAAATCCGAAGTAAAACGCAATCTCAAAACCTTGTTGAAGGATATTTCCTTGTTCTGTGCGGGTGCATCAGGCATCACTTTACGTCGTTATCAAATGGCAGTCGCGCATACCGTGATTGAATCCGTGCTGCTAAAGCGCGGCTTAAACATTGTGGTGATGTTCCCGCGCCAATCCGGAAAAAATGAGCTTCAAGCCCATATTGAAACGTACTTGCTGGCTGTGTTTTCCAATGAGATTGCCGAGATGGTGAAAATATCACCAACCTGGAAGCCGCAATCCTTGAATGCCATGCAGCGTCTGGAACGTGTATTAATGGGAAATCTGATAATGCGCGGGTTATGGCGAAAAGAAAATGGCTATTGTTATTGTGTTGGGAAGGCGCGCCTGGCTTTTTTATCTGGCAGCCCGGATGCCAATATCGTGGGGGCGACAGCCAGCGCATTACTGGAAGTAGACGAGGCCCAGGATGTGAGAATTGAAAAATATGACCGGGAAATTGCACCTATGGCTGCCAGCACCAATGCCACCCGAGTGTTTTGGGGCACGGCATGGACGTCGCAAACCTTATTGGCGCGTGAGTTATTGGCTGCACAGGAAGCACAAGAACGGGATGGCTTACGCAGGGTATTTGTTTGTACAGCGGATGAGGTATCTGCCGAAGTGCCTGATTACAAAAAATTTGTCTCTGCGCAGGTGCTGCGTTTTGGCAGGAATCATCCCATGATTCGCACCCAATACTACAGTGAAAGTATTGATGAGCAAAGTGGTATGTTCCCGGCAACAAGGCAGGCCATGATGCACGGCAGCCACGTATGGCAGGATCAGCCGCGAAAAGGCTGCGCTGAGGATGTACCGCAATATGCATTTTTGATTGATGTTGGCGGGGAGGATCATGCCGAGAGCTCATTGAGTGAGCAGCAGCGTGACGCCACTGCCATGACGATTGTTGAGGCTGACCCGAGCGGATTGGATGATGAAGGGTTGCAGGCAGCTGTTTATCGGGTGGTGCATCGCCGTTTATGGGTAGGCACAGCGCATACCCAATTGTATGCAGAAATTCGCGCCATGGCATTTCAATGGCAGGCCAAGGCATTGGTGGTAGATGCCACCGGGATTGGTGCCGGGTTGGCTTCTTTTTTGGAGCGTAATTTTCCGGACAAGGTGGTGCGTTACACCTTTAACCGGGCAACAAAATCGCATTTGGGCTGGCAGTATTTAGCGCTGGTGGAATCCGGCCGCTATCTGGAATATACCCCGCGGGAAGATGACAATCAGCTGCAGGATTTGTTTTATCGGCAATTGAGCGGCTGTGATATGAAGGTATTGTCAGGGCCTGAGCAGCGTATGCAATGGGGCGTACCCGCCAGTGCAAGAGACCCACTGGATAACAGCCCGTTGCATGATGACCTGATATTATCCGCTGCTTTGTGTGTTGCGCTAGATGAATTTCCCTGGCAGCGGACCCAGCCTACGGTCATTGTTCCAGCGGCTGATCCGTTGCTGGAGTTGGATCAAGGATTTTAGGAGGGAGAGATGAGCTTTTCTGGAATGAGTATTTTCTTATGGCAAATTGCCAATGTGTTAGCAAAGACGGATCAGGCAGCTTTTTGTAAAGCACTGAAAGATGCCGGTTGCGCAGCGGTATATGTCAAGGTTGCGGATGGAGCGGTTGCTTATAACTTGCAACGGGTCAGCCAAAATCAATGGGATGATGCAGCACTATGTGCCTTATTTACTGAAATGGATGCAGCAGGGTTGAAGAAAATCGGCTGGCAGTATCTGTATGGCAGGCAGCCTGAAAAGGAAGCCGAACGCGCCATGGAACGTATTCAACGCTTTGGCTTGCAGGGCTATGTGTTGGATGCCGAGCAGGAATATAAACTGATGGGGGCGGATGCGGCAAATCGATTTATGCAGCGTTTGCGCGCCGGCAGTGAGCTGCCACTGGCCTTATGCAGTTATCGTTTTCCATCTTTACATGCGGAATTTCCCTGGCAGGCTTTTTTGAATTGCATGGATGAAGAGAAAGGCGACTGCCATATGCCGCAAGTGTACTGGGTGGGGGACAGCCGGGAGCGCGGACCGGGCTTGCAATTGCAGCGCAGTATGAAGGAATTACAGGCATTGAAAGCTCTGCCTGTTGTTCCTATTGGGAGTTTGTACGGACAAAATGTGAATGGATTCAACTGGCTGCCTACAGCGACACAAATCGAAAACTTTGCTGTGACTGCCAATGAACTGGGATGCCCTGGAATGGGTTGGTGGAGCTGGGATTCACTGGTGCATCTGGATGGGGTACCTGGAAACACTGTGAGCCAAAAGGGTTGGTGGTCTGCACTTGAAAAGTCTGCCAAATATTGGCAATCCAGTAATGAAATTCCAGGGCCTACATTGGAAGAACGGGTATCCATGTTGGAGGAACAAGCCAGGCAGCATGGTTGGCCGATAGAGGGAGGAAATTGAAGTGAAACAAAGTTTATGGGAGCGCCTCACAGAACGTATCAGTGCACCGCTTATCGAGCGTAAAGTGCGTGAGCAATTATCGCAAATTGAGACAGCCAATGAAAATCCACAGGGCTATTTCCCGATCGCAGTCGCTGATCGGGAGCGCAGTGCAGCCGAACGCTATGACATCATGCAGCAGGCATTGGCTGCCTGGCGGGTGAATCCGCTGGCAAGGCGCATGGTGGGGTTGACCAGCCAATATGTGGTTGGCGGCGGATTTCAGATTGATTGCCGAGATGAGTACACCCTGGCGGTGTTGCAGAGTTTCTGGAAACATCCCTTGAATCGTATGCTGGTGCGCTGTATGGAATGGTGTAATGAATTGACCCTGACAGGAAATCTGTTTCTGCTGCTGAGTACGGATGCGGGGGGCATGTCCTATGTGCGGGCAGTACCAGCCAGCAGTATTGAAGAGATTCAAACCCGGGCGGAGGATTGTGAACAGGCCATTGCTTTTGTTCCGCGGCATTCGTTAAATACCATGGATGCAAAACCCTGGCCGGCATATGATCCTTTACAGGATTCAGCCAATGAGCATGGGCGATTTCAGACGGTGATGCTGCATTACACAGTCAACCGCACCGTGGGCAGTGTGTGGGGGGAAAGTGATCTGGCTCCTGTATTGCGCTGGCTGGCACGCTATGCCAATTGGCTGGAAGATCGCGCTCGATTGAATCGTTATCGTACATCCTTTATGTATGTGGTCAAGGGACGTTACCAAAATGAAGCTGAGCGGTTATCTCGTCAGCGAGCGTTAAATACACAACCACCAACACCCGGATCCATTTTGGTAACCGGCGAGGGCGAAGAGTGGGATGTACTGCACCCGCGTCTGGAATCGCAGGAATCTGCTCAGGATGGCCTGGCCTTGAAAAAAATGCTGGCGGCGGGAGCCGGTTTACCGATGCATTTTCTGGCAGAACCGGAGAGTGCTACCCGCACAACCGCGGAAGCGGCTGGGGGGCCCACGTATCGACACTATGAACAACGTCAGCAATATTTTGGCTGGGTGTTGGGAGATGTATTACGGGCGGTGTTACGCAGGGCAGCCGCCTATGATGCAGCTATTGATATGAATGCAGATGTGATCATTCGTGGAGCGGATATCTCGGCGCGGGACAATCTGGCCTTGGCAGAGGCTGCCGGGCAAATCATTCCGGTATTGAACACATTGCGGGAACAGGAATTGATAGACGAAGAAGAGTTGCTGCGTCTGGCATACCGCTTCTGCGGAGAAAAGTTGGAGGAGGTGAAAGGCAAGAAATAATGACAGGAAATGCAAAACCAAAAGGGAGGTGAAAATGGAATGTAACGAAAAATTTAATTGTTGTTTTTTACAACGCACAGATGAATGTGGACCCGGGGGAAAAGGGACGTATCGTATATTGGCAATCAATAGCGGTACTGGCAATGGCTGGCAGTTTTCAGCGGAAGTATTGAAAAATTCTTTAACCCTGTGGGATGGACTGCATTGTTATGTCGATCATCATCAGGCACAACCATCGATTCGGCATTTGGCAGGCATATGTCATCAGCCTCAATGGGCGGATGCACAGCAGGGCATTAGCCTGGAATTGCAAGCGATGGGGCCATCCGGTACATTGCTGAAAGAAATTGCCGATGAAGTACTGCAACACAGTGGGGAGAATCACGGCATAGGCTTCTCTGCGGATATTCTCTTCCAGGCAGAGGGGCGCAAAGTGAATCGAATTGTAAAGGTTCTTTCATTGGATCTGGTCGTCAACCCTGCCCGTGGCGGGGCATTTATTGAACAACTTCAAAATCAGGAGGGAAATGGAATGAATGAAATTCAGGAAGAAAAACAGGATCAGCAGGAAGAAGAGCTGAACCCAGGAAATCAACAAGAGCAGCATGCTCTACCTGCCGGTGAGCAGGATGCCTATTGGCTGAATACAGCGTTGGCGGCTGCGCGCTTACCGCAAGCCTGTGCCGATGAAATCCGGCGGCAATTTCAGGGAAAGACGCTGATTCCGGCTGAACTGGATACAGCCATTCAGGCGCAACGCCGCGTGGTCAGTGCCCTGACCGGGCGGGAGAGCATTAAAGGCAGTTCACGTATTGAAGGCATGTTTTCTGCTGAAGACCAATTGCAGGCTGCCGTTAACGAGCTGTTTGGTATGCCAGCAGATCCGGCTCAACATGGGCTGAAAGCGGCACGTTTATCAGGTATCCGCGAATTATATATGCTGCTGACCGGTGATTATGACCTGCACGGTGGTATTGTCCCGGAACGGGTACAGTTTGCCACCACGGCTGATTTTAGCGGTTTGGTGAAAAATGCAATGAATAAACTGGTCGCCAACACTTGGGATGAGCTTGGCAGGGCAGGCTATGATTGGTGGCAGCGGGTTGTTTCTGTGGAACACTTCAACAGCCTGCATAATATCACCGGCACATTGGTAGGTACGGTGGGTAGTTTGCCGGTTGTTTCTGAGGGAGCCGCATACAGTGAATTGGTTGTGGGGGATTCTCCGGAAACAGCACAATTTACCAAGTATGGCGGGTACATTCCCCTGACACTGGAATTGATCGACCGTGATGAAACCCGTAAATTACGTGCCTACCCACGTGAATTGGCCGCAGCAGGTCTGCGGAAGATATCCGAATTGGTAGCTGGGATCTTCACGGTCAACAGTGGAGCAGGTCCTAACATGGCAGATGGGGGTGCTTTATTTAATACGACCAGCGCAGCAACTGCAGGCGGACATCAGAACTTAGGGACAACAGCCCTGGCACCCGAGAGTTGGGAAAGTGCATCATCAGCGATTTATGACCAGCCAATGTTGGTTAAAAATGACGCAGGTTATTACGGCAGCGGACCCAAGATGGCACTCAATCCGCGTTATTTACTGGTACCGCGCAGTTTACAGTTGGCTGCGATGAAGATTCTTTATCCCAGTTTGGAGAACAGCCTGAATATTGTTTCCGAGAATTTGCAGCGCGGTCAGCCAGGAGATGTGGTTACTGTGCCGGAATGGTCGGATGCTAATGACTGGGCAGCCGCCTGTGATCCGCGTATTGCAGCGGCGATTTTTGTGGGTGAACGCTTTGGCCTGATGCCGGAAGTATTTATTGCCGGTAATGAGTTAAGCGGGGCGGTGTTTACCAATGATGAGCATCGTTTAAAAGTGCGCCATTTCCTGGCTGTGTGGGTTAATGATTTTCGTCCATTATTTAAAGGCAATGTTGCCTGAGTGTTATAAGGAGGGCAAAATGACACTAAAAGATCAGATTGTGAAAGTATTACGTTCCAGAAAGTTCTGGGTATTGGTATTGGCTTTATTGACCGCAACCGGAGGGTACTGCACTGGCGAATTGGCGTTCTGGGAATTGTTGAAAGCTGTCGTGGCTTCCCTGGCGGTCTATTCTACCGGGGTTGCCATTGAAGATGCTGGTTTGAAATTCAAGGGTTCAGGGAAAGGATAGCGTGAATCATGGATAAATCCACTAAAAAGGGGAATGTTCAGCAATGGGTATGCCGCAAGCTGGCAGCATACTATCAGCAGCCATTAAAACCATCCGATTTACTGGCCTTGAAGCAAGTGCAGCGTGATGTGGTGGTCATTGGTCCTGATGGCCGTAAATTCCGCTTACAAGATGCACCCACACAAAGTACAACGGATACTGAGCCTGAAATGGAGAAAAGCAAATGAATGCGGCGCAGATTATTCAACGAACCCGTACTTTGTTAGGGGACGCCTCCGGGATTAAGTTCAGTGATATTCAACTGGAAGCGGCATTAAGCAGTGTGTTGGCGATGGTCAATGCAAAAGTGCCACGCGTTGTATCGCTGGAAATTGTGCAAGCAGTGGAAGACCATCGTTTGACACTGACCTATACATCACCGATTCGGGATGTATTACGTGTGGAAACTATTCTTTCCGAGTCAGCACGCAATATGCCATTTTCTTATGATGCCAGCCAGCCTGGCATCATCCATCTATTGGATGATATCGCGGAAAGCGAGGCATTTACCTGGCATATTAAACTGGTGAGCGATCATCAGCTTGAAGGATTGGATGGTGCTGAAACCAGCACCATCCCCACTTCCTGTGAAATGTTATTGGCCAGCGGTACAGCAGGGCAAGCATTACAAATGCGAAATACACAACTGGCAGAAAGTGCCAATCAGGAAAATGCTCATTCACAGATATTGCAGCAACTATCGCGAGGGTTTGATTGTCAGTTTCGGGATATGTTGCAAGCCTGGCAATCGGCACAACCGACGATCATGCCAGTATTGTCTGATGAGCAAGGCTGGCAACTGGATTGAATCAGGAGGGAGGAAATGGATGAAAACAAAGTATATCGCTGGGTGACGCATGGCGTCAGGAATTGTGAGCATTGTGCCGCATTGGAAGGCAAGGAGATGCGCTTTTCGGAATGGTTTCATTCGGTTTTGCCCGGTATACATGCCGGTTGTGATTGCAGCCTGGAACCTGTGAATGATGAAGAAGCATCAGAAGAGATTAATATGGTGTACGGACAATTGAAATCACTGAGCGGACCCAAGAAGAGTACACGAGTCAGCGTGGACCAACGTATCACTAATTCTCATAAAGCATTAAAGCCGATGATTGAAAAATCAAAAGCGGTGCTGCCTTTGGCAAAGCAGCGGCCAATCAATATCGCGCATTATGGAGGTTGAGATGGCGGAAGTTGGAATAGATTGCCATATCAAGTTAACCCATCCGGATGTTGAGGAAGGGCAACCATGCGGCTTTTTACTGGAATCCAGTAACAATCCGGGGGCGGTGTTTTCGATTCAAAGGCAGGTTGATTACGAAGGGAATATCACGATTCGCGTTTTTTTTGATGTTTTAGCCGCAGATGATTTGATCAACCCGAATGGCAGCCAGCATGTGTTGAATCGTGGAAATATATATCAAAGGATTACAGCTTTTCTGATTTGTGTGGATGGTATATCTGTGGAAACGCCAGTAGGTATCTTTAGCAATATTGGTGCACAAGGGCATTCGGCCACGGAATTGCATTACGGTGAGATGAGTGTTATTTCCTGCCAATTGAACAATGTTGGCCCGTATTATCCACCAGCCAATGCAGAACGGTTTTATGCATCCATATGGGATGGAGATTTGAGCTGGGCAGAATCCTATTGGCGATGAAGGAATGGAAAAGGAGGAAAAATGAGTTATCCAAAATCGAGTGATGTGGTTGCAGGGCAGCCAACGGCTGCAGACCATTATAATTTTTTACGGGCAGATGCGCTACGTTTGGGTGCAGATGAAGGGGATGCAATACCACTTGGGCAATTGCTTTGCAGATATGAAGACAATTTATCATTGGAAGTAATCAGCGATAATCGGATTCGGGTGCCGGCGTCAGCCAGTATGCCTGTTTGTTTGATGATTGATGGCGTACCTCTGATGACCACTTTGGCAGTGGATTTGCCTACTGCCCAGGCACCCTCTGGTGAAAATGCTACATATTATGTTTTTGCTGTGCGCTCAACAGGCAGCACATCATTTACGGTTGAAATAAACACCAGCAGTGGAGCCAGCGCTGGTAAACGTTTGGTAGGGTGTTTTGAGTGGGATGGTAGTATCCGAAATTTACAAACCATTAAACAGCAAACCCAATTGATCTGGATTCAACAGCAGATGGCTCCCTTGCAGCAAGCGCGTCTGACGCTGGAATCAGGGGTGGCAGTGCCTACCGAGGATCGCAGCGGAAGTATGTTGTATTTAACACCTTATAAAGGAAATCGGGTGTCGTTATATGTACAGGGAGCAGGCTGGCAACTGTATGTTTTGGAAGAGTGCGGTTTGTCGTTCAGCGGGGTGGCTGCCGGGACGAATGCTGATGTATTTTTACGCCATAATGGTACAGCGCTGGTATTGGAAAGAATCCTATGGACGGATGATGATTCGCGGGCTGAAGAACTCAGTCTGGTAGATGGCATCTGGTTGCGATCAGCGGATTTAACCTGGCGATACGTGGGTACGGTAAGAACCAGTGCTGAAGGCATTTTGATGGATAGTGAAACCCAGCGTTTTGTTTGGAACGCCGATCAGCGAGTACCGCGAACAGTGGAAAAAGTACTGGCGTCTGGTAGTTATACATATAGCGGAAGCTCTCGTTTATGGCGGGGAGAAAGTGCCAGCAAGGTTGAATTGGTCTGTGGTTTGAGTGGTGAAGCTGCCAGTTTAACATGTGCCACTACCGCAAGTACGACAGGTGTACTGAAAATAGGCATGGGTATTAATACGATGACTTTTACAACAGCCATTCGCAGTCAGTTGGCTGATATCAGCCCGATGGTTTGTACCTATTATGGATTGTTGGCAGCCGGGTATGTTGTGGTCAATTTGCTTGAGGCATGTAGTCCGGGGGAAGCGAATATAATGCCAGAAAATGTACTTGGTATTGGAAGCGTAAATGGTATATTTAATTGTTAAAGCTGATATAAAATTATGGTAGGATGTTATACTTTTTATCCTACTATAATTTTATTTGCGGGTGGATATTTATGAAAAAAACATTAAGTTATTCAGTAAATAAATTTGCAAATCAATTTGGATTAGAAATTCATAGGTATATACCAAATAAAAGAGCTGGATCATTGCGATCAATGTATGATGTATGCATGCAAGCAAAAAAATGTGGACTGAATGCGAATACGATTTTTGATATCGGTGTAGCTTCTGGTACTCCAGATTTATATGAAAGTTTTAAGGAGTCCAAATTTGTTTTGGTAGACCCTTTAAAAGAGTTTAATGAAGATATTGCTTCAATTTTAAAGGTGTATGAAGGAGTTTATATAAATGCTGCTGCCAGCGACCATTGTGGAACAACACAAATTATTGGTATCATCTCAATAAAACGGGGTAGAGCTAAGATTTAGGAAAAGACCAACCCAAATTAATTTGAGAAGCGCGT
>JAEKNU010000122.1 GCA_016838895.1 Chloroflexota bacterium | reverse complement strand
CAAATCCCCATCCCACCCCTCGCCATCCAAAAAGAGATTGTCAAAATCCTTGATCATTTCACCCGGCTGGAAGCAGAACTGGAAGCAGAACTGGAAGCAGAACTGGAAGCGAGAAAAAAACAGTATGAATATTACCGCAACCAGCTTTTAACCTTTAAGCCCCTGGAGCTGCAAGATGCCGACTGATTACAGCTACAACCTGGTTGCTCAAAACCCGACCAGCACGGTGGTGGCACAGTATCCGCCTGAGGGTGCGACTGGGGCGCGCGAAAAACGGGCAGAATATTACCAGAGCGAAGCTGCCCTTGAAAAAGCCTTTATCGAGCAGCTGGAACTGCAGGCATACGAGTATCTTCCGATTACCGATGCCGGGGCGCTTGAAAACAACCTGCGCACCCAGCTGGAAAAGCTCAATAATTATTCGTTTACACCAGGCGAGTGGCAGCGGTTTTTTGAAACCAAGCTTGCCAACCCCAACCAGAGCATTATTGAAAAAACCACCACGATTGCCGAGGACTATATCAAGAACCTGACGCTTGATGATGGCACGGTAAAGAACATCTATCTGCTGGACAAGAAAAACATCCACAACAACAGCCTACAGGTGATCAACCAATATGCCACCGGTACGGGTCAACGCGCCAATCGCTATGATGTGACCGTGCTGGTCAATGGTTTGCCGATGGTGCATATCGAGCTGAAACGGCGAGGGGTGGCAATTACCGAGGCATTTAATCAGATTAACCGCTACACCCGTGAGAGCTTTTGGGCAGACAGCGGGCTGTTTGAGTTTGTGCAGCTCTTTGTGATCTCCAACGGCGCCCATACCAAGTATTACAGCAATACCACCCGCGCCAGGCACATTAAAGAGGGCGGAAAATCTGCCGCAAAAACAGGCAAAAAAAGCAGCAACAGTTTTGAGTTTACCAGTTGGTGGGCGGATGCCGCCAACAGACCCATTCCCGATTTGATGGACTTTGCCAAAACCTTTTTTGCCAAACATGCCCTGCTGAATATCCTCACCCGTTATTGCGTATTTACCGCTGACAAAGAATTGATGGTCATGCGCCCTTATCAGATCGTTGCCACCGAGCGGATTCTTAACCGCATCGAGATCAGTACCCATGCCAAAACTCTGGGCAAATCAGAAGCGGGTGGTTATATCTGGCATACCACAGGCTCAGGTAAAACGCTGACCAGCTTTAAGGCAGCCCAACTGGCAAGCAGACTGCCCTATATCGACAAGGTGCTGTTTGTGGTGGATAGAAAAGACCTCGATTATCAAACCATGCGCGAGTATGACAAGTTTGAAAAAGGAGCGGCGAACAGCAACACCAGCACGCGAATACTCACCAAACAGCTTGAAAACCCAAATGCAAAAATTATCATCACCACCATCCAGAAGCTGGATCGTTTTATCAAAAAAAACAAAGGGCATGCGGTTTTCAGTGATCATATTGTGATTATCTTTGATGAGTGCCACCGCAGCCAGTTTGGCGATATGCACACCGGCATCACCAAAACATTCAAAAACTATCACCTGTTTGGATTTACCGGCACCCCAATTTTTGCAAAAAACGCCAGCGCTGGCGGCAAAGCCGATCTTAAAACCACCGCCCAGGCCTTTGGCGACAAACTCCACACCTATACCATTGTGGATGCCATCAGCGACAAAAATGTGCTCCCCTTTAAGGTGGATTACCTCTCCACCATGCGAGAAGAGGAGAATATCGAAGATGCAAAGGTCAGCGCTATTGACCGTGAGGCGGCGCTCTCATCCCCTGAGCGCTTGAGCAATATTGTGGGGTATATCCGCGAGCATTTTGATCAAAAAACCAAACGCAACAGTTTTTATAAAATTAAAGATCGCCGCCTTGCGGGGTTCAACTCTATTTTTACTGTCTCCTCTATTGATGTGGCAAAGAAATATTATCTTGAATTTAAAAAGCAGCTTGAGGGCATGCCCAGTGACAGGCAGCTCAAAATAGCCACCATCTTCAGTTACAGCGCCAACGAGGAGGAGGCAGACGGGGTTCTTGATGATGAAAACACAGAAAACACAACAGGCTTAGATGCCAGCTCACGTGATTTTTTAGACAGCGCCATCAGCGACTATAACCAGATGTTTGGCACCTCTTTTGATACTTCAACCGACAAATTTCAAAACTACTACAAAGATTTAAGCGAGCGGGTAAAAAACCGTGAAGTGGATATTATGATCGTAGTGAATATGTTTTTGACAGGTTTTGACGCAACCACCTTGAATACCCTGTGGGTGGATAAGAACCTGCGCCTGCACGGTTTGCTGCAAGCCTATTCACGAACCAACCGGATCCTGAACAGCGTTAAAACATTTGGCAATATTGTCTGCTTCCGCAATCTTGAAAAAGCCACCAACGAGTCAATCGCCCTGTTTGGTGATAAAGAGGCTGGCGGCATAGTACTGTTAAAATCGTTTAATGAGTACTACAACGGCTACCAGAATGAGGGTAAAGAGGTTCGGGGCTACAAGAGCTTGATTGATGAGCTGCTGGAAAAATATCCAGTGGGTGAGCAAATCATCAGCGAACAGGCCCAAAAGGATTTTATCCGGCTTTATGGTGCTATTTTGCGCGTTCGAAATATTTTGACCACTTTTGATGAATTTGCAGGTGTTGAGATTTTAACCGAACGTGACGTTCAGGATTATCACAGCGCCTATATTGATTTGTATAACCAGATGCGAAAAACAGATGAGGCGGACAAAGAGAACATCAATGATGATCTGGTGTTTGAGATGGAACTGATCAAGCAGATAGAGATCAACATTGACTATATCCTCTCACTGATTAAGCAGCATCACGAAGAACATACCAAAGATAAGGAGATTTTGGTTGATATCAACAAGGCGATTGATTCAAGCGTTGATCTGCGTAACAAGAAAGAGCTTATCAAGCAGTTTATTGACTCTCTTGATGTGGGAGCAAATATTGATGAAGATTGGCAGAAATTTGTCAATAAGCGGAAAATTGAGGAGCTTGAGCAGATTATTAAAGAGGAAAACCTTAATCGTGATGCCGCTTATACCTTTGTGAACAATGCTTTTCGTGATGGTAATATCGCAACCACCGGCACCGCGATCACCAAGGTTTTACCGCCTGTATCCAGATTTAGTAAAACGGGTGAACGAACCCAAAAACGAGAGAGCGTCCTCACCAGGCTTACTCGATTCTTCGAGCGGTTTTTTGATATCTCCAACGGGGCGTTGTAGTGAATGCAAATAACAAGGCGCCGCACCAGGCATACCGTTCTCCCTATAGACTCTACGGGAACACCCTGGGGGGAACAATGTGGTATAAAAACCACCCTTCATACCATGAAAAAAACTGGTACAAACCGGGGTAGCGTCTTAAGGGGGAAAATACCAGTTGAGGGCGTTTTTCGTGGTATGAAGCCCTGGCGAGAACTGATCACCATTTAGATGGTCGAATAAATGGTGACCTGTTATACAGGTAATAACAGGTAAAGGGTGCTAATAAGTCAATCACCTGCTATCCATTGCCCGAATTTATATTGTCATAAGTAATTATCGAAACTATCGAGGGGGTAAGGGGATACCAAAACAGGATAAAAAAGTACTTAAAAGGAATAAATAAGAACGTTTACACAACAAATTTCACTTTTAAATTTAACTTGCTATACTTGTAAAGGTGTGCAGTACATTATGGTACAATCATCTCTAGAGGTGTGAGATGATGCAAAGCCAACCAGGTTGGTTTAATTGTCTTTGCCTTTTTTTGTTAATAGGGACACATATGGAAAAAAAGAAAATCAACAGACCAAAGATACAAACATCGTTTTTGAGTATTATGTTTAATAGGTCAGGAGGAAATTGTAATGAGAAGAATCATCACCTATATGTCGTTTATTGTGATTCTGGCAATAATTGTTCTCGGTATATACAATAATCTGAGTAATCAGATTGTTAGACTTGAGGATTTCAAGGATTCTGTTGTAAACGGAGATCCAACCGTAATTGTGGGCATTTATCAAGAAGGTGTTTTTGCTGCTAAGGTGATTCAGCAGCCTGAAGGTGATGTTTTATTTTTACCAGATTCTGAGGACACCATTGTCCTATTATCAGATGCGAAGAAGTGGTATGGTAATGTTGGCCTTTCGGCTCACAGGAATCTTGCCGGACGATATATAGCTGAATTGGAGCTTGGTAATATTGTTCAAGTTATCTATGGTGATGGAACCATGATGGATTATGAGATTGTTGAGGTAAGGAGCTACCAGGCAATTTCTCCAGATGATCTATACTCTGATTTCCGAGATCTGGATAACAATCAATTGTATTCCTCCACGGAGTTGTTTGAAAAGGCATTTGGGGGAGAGAATCGGATCGGGTTGATCACTTGCATTTCAAAAGATGACATCAACTCCTGGGGGCGAATTGTTGTGAACGGGGTTCCGATTAATTGATTTTATTAAGTATGATTGAAAGCCGGCTGATTATGTGCCGGCTTTTTTTGTTTAATTTTGGTTCTGTCATTTTCTGTGAAGATGCTATGATCTTAATAGAAGAAAAAACGATTCAGATACACTGGATTGTTATGAAAAATTGGAACTGGGATCGATATTTAATTATTTTGCTGGAGTTTTGTTATTAGGATTAATCATTCCATTTCTAGGTCGAATAATTGATCCCAATTTCTCTCAATGAGGTTGCTGCAATAACAAGCAGCATCAAGGAGTTCATTTTATGAAGGATATTGCAGTACCGAATTATATAAAATACTTGTTGTTAGGTGTTGCATTATTAGGTGCTTTGATTTTGACAATATTTCCAGACACTTTCGGATTTTTGCAGATGTCTTTAGATGGCAATACTGTTACTCCATCTCTGAACCCCAGCCCATCACAGGTGGTATATGATACGCCAGCACCTGTGCTGGTACAGTACAGCACACTGGATGCTGAAGCTAAACAAGCTACAGAAGCTGCAATTGAAACATATGTGGTGGAATATCAATTCTCAACCGAAGAGATCATGACAATAACTGCAGATGCTGTCAATGGCATTTATTGGAATTTTAGTGCAATTAATGAATCTGATCAGCTGGCGACATTGCTCCCAAAGATTACACCTGAAGCTGCCGGAGAGCACGCCTATATGTGTATGGATTATTTCAATCGGTCTATTGATTCTGTCTTTCAGGTGGAATCAACATATGATAACTGGGACTATTGGAAGACTGATGAAGGCGTGATATTACAGGAATCCTTGGACAAAGTGAATAAATTCCTGTATTGGGGATATAGACGGTACAACCTGTACACTGCAAGGAATGCTGAATACCCAATAAGTGTTATTCCTTCTCTGGTAAATTATGAGGGTAATTATTTAGTCGATGATCCATTGATCGGCGCCGGCATTGCCAGCGAAGATTATCCAAAAGAATATCCATATGCAGAAGAAATTGAAGAGCTGTCTTCATTATCGTTTGATTCAATCGATTTAGATTCTACACCAGAGTCCTTCTTGGAAGGAATGGAGTCATTTTCGGATGTTTTTGGGAAGATGGACAAAGAGAGTATGAAGGCAATGGAATTAGAGGATGCTTTTTCCAAAAATGAATACGAGAGTTTTCAGCAGATGTATTCAATTATTATTGAATTTGTGAATCAAATTGCTGTCGAGGGAAGCGGAACATAAGTTGCTTTTAGGCAGTATTTTTGGGCTGTCTTTTTTTGTTTAAGTAGCTATTCATTGGGAGATTATTATGGTAGTAGCGAAATATAAATGGCTCTTACCCGTTTTTTTGGCAATTCTTCTCATAACAGGTTTTGTGGTTGTATCAGTACTCATG
Source organism: Chloroflexota bacterium (assembly GCA_016838895.1). GTDB lineage: Bacteria > Chloroflexota > Anaerolineae > Anaerolineales > Anaerolineaceae > UBA5203. The sequence continues at coordinate 2,580 of JAEKNU010000122.1, read as the reverse complement.
AGAACGATGCAATACGATAGATTTAATGCAGTTCCCATGGCAATGTTGGCCGGACAGCTATTATTAATCAATTAGAATATTGATTTTGTGGAGAGAAAGCAATGGAAGAAGATGAACCAAAATTGCAGAATTGGCAAAAAGCGGTAATTGTTTTGGAAATCGCAGCAATACCATTAGTGACAGCAATGTTCATTGTATACCTATTTAGATTGGCTGGATGCTTCATATTTCCTGGGTGTGATTTATTCCCGTAGTTTTACTTCTTATTCAACAGGTTTGTAGATGTGGAAAAGATTTATCCTGAGATAACACAACAACTGGCAATAAAGGGCTTGCAATCCGCTGGGCCATTGGAGAATATCGTACTATCTCCATATGCTATAACATCCCAAATATTTTCGATAATTCCCATTCTGGACAACACCGCAAAAGGGCGAATTTCTCGCTTTTTTGGGTTAAGGGAGCAATTAAAAAATCCACGGGAGTTTCTTCGAGTTTGGGAAATAATTAATCTTCAGGAAAACAACTGCATATCAATGGACAAATGCTTATGGACAAACCTGATTGATAACGAGGCATTCTCGAAAAGGGGTATACAAGTATTAGATACCCTGAAATACAATTGTCCATCTGAATTCTTTCATCTTATCAATGAAGTGCTGGACCCAACGAAACAATCGCGAATATCTCTCCCTATTGAGAATCCTGACTATTACAAGTTTGTGTCTCTATCTTCCTTATCGATAAATGCGCCATGGAAATTTCAGTTCTATGAAGCCCTCTCCAACAACAGTAAAATAACCTATCATGGGGATCAAGGGGATATTCATTGCCTGCCAGGTCTCCAACGTTCAGCAGTATATCGGTCCCATATAGATTCTGACTATAAACTTCTGGATATTTCATTCGCAGACAGTATGGCCGGCAGTTCAAACTTATCATTACTCCTGTTTGCTCCTCGCTATCGTAAACTGCGGGATTTCGAGCTTCGCTTCACGCCGGATTTCATCAATCGGGCGATCGACAAGATGATTGACCAGGAAAGGGCTTTCACGATGCCGGCCTTCTCAATAGACAACTCATACTCCCTTTTGGATTTATTCAAGAATGATAGAGATCTCCGGACGGTGTTTGATACTGGTTTTCTTCCCGGATTATTGATGCACCAATGTTCAATAAAAGTGGGGGATGGAGGTATTGCGCCTATACCAGCAAAATTTCCGGAAAACACCTATGATGGACCGGCTGAATTACCATCATCAATTTTCTTCTACGATAGTCCTTTCACATTTTTTGTGCGGGATCGGTTTACTGGGGTGGTATTCCTCGCCGGCAGGTACGTGACACCCGATAAGAAAACGACCGGCTGATTGTAACCAGTTTGTGAGTGGTCAGATTTGTAAATGATCATTGGATTTGGGTAGTTCACTTTGCATTAAGTAGGGCTAATTCTCAAGTATCTACTTTCAAGTGATTCATAAACATGCAATCCGGTCAATAAGAATATTGCGAAACAATTTCTTTTTGAGAATTATATAATGTCGCGGTATCTCCTGAATTATTCCAAATTGCTGATCCAGTAAAGTGCCAGTTAAGACCACAGCTTTCGGGATGGTCTTCATTCGTAAATATTCTGCAGGTTTGACCGGACTCCATTTGCATGTCAGGGAAGAAGAACGTTTTGCCGCTCTCATCTTTTAATACCCAGCCTTTCAGTTGTACTGGCTCTGAACCTTGATTGACAATTGATACATATTCGTCTGGCTCTTCGGTTCCGGCTGATCCATCATAGAAGATAGAGGCTATCGTTATAGATTGTTCAGATTCAGCTTGTACATCTTGTTCTTGCGCCCATAACCCGGTTGTGTTCTGAACAGCACACTCCTGGGCTTCGACAAACAACTCTGCACATGAAACGTCTGGTGGATAAGTAACGGCATAGGCAAAGCCGTCTGATACCAAAATCTCATTGAGGAAAAGGTCACCATCAAGAACAACATATCTCAATAAACGGCCGTATTGGTCAGTTTCAGATACATCTTTATATAACCATACTTGTTTTCCGGTCACTATTTCTTTTGTTTTTTGGGTTGCCTCATTCCCAAAGTATTCGGCCACCTGGGAATCGTGAGTGATTTCGGGGGTATTGATACCTATTAACCGCACGGTATATTCTATGCCAGAGATATCGACCTTGATGGTATCGCCATCTACCACATAAGTTACGAGGGCCTGGACAGGTTGTTGTTCTGGTATACAAGACGGTTGAAATAAGGTAGGTAGTTCTATTGTTTCAGTTGCGGTGGGGGAAAGAGGTGTTTGTGAATCTTGATATATTGCTGTGGCAGTCACTTCCTGAGGAACAGGGGAGTCGACGACCGCATTAGTTATTGCTGGTTTCGAAGTTTGATCAGATAGTAATTGGCCACAAAGGCATATACTAATAAGTCCAAATATTGCAGCAATCCAGGTTGTTTGTTTGTTCTTCTTGAAATAAATCCTTCCGAAAATCCACGTCGAGTAAATATTTTCCCCAAGTTTCACCCTCCAGGGTGATGGTTGTGTTTGAACATACTTAAG
>JAEKNU010000121.1 GCA_016838895.1 Chloroflexota bacterium | reverse complement strand
TCATATGATTCCTCCTTTTTAAATTTCACTGGTTACATTATACAACCAAAATATACCTTTAATGTAATGATTTAATGTATATAATAAAGGATTCTCAGATTAGATATTTCGTAGTATGATACCATTCAGGTGGATATTTAGACGAATGATGAAAAACACTCCTGATCGGAGGTTAATTACATGAAAAAAAATATTTACAAGAACAAACTTCTATTGCTTGCCATTGTTTTATTTACAGGCATATTGATAACTTCTTGTGGCAAAAATCAGACTGAACAACCTGAATATATTACCGTGCTAACCGTTTCCCCAACGGATGATTTATCATCCTACTTCACTGAAGCAGCAGGTACAATTTATGTGCAGATGACCGAGACAGCTTTAGCGAATCCCACGGAAACACCGCTTCCACCAACAGAAACGCCCATTCCTACGGCTACTGTAACAGCGACTGTTGTTCCAACATCAACCACTGCGTATGTCTGGGTACCCGCAACGAACCCAACCAATACACCAGGTACAATTACACCTTCCCTAACTGCAACATCCACCGGGGGCACGGTGGTCAGTTTTAGCTGTTCAATCACTTCAAAAGGCATTGCAGATGGTACAGAATTCAACACAAACGAGGAATTTGATGCCAGTTGGACGATCAAGAATACAGGCTCATCTACTTGGGATGCAAGTGAGATGGACTATCGCTACATCTCAGGTACCGAGATGCATAAATTTAATGCCATCTATGATTTATCATCTTCTGTCGCCAGTGGAGAGAGTGTCACAATTATTGTTGATATGGCAGCACCCTCGTCTGCCGCCAGCTATGAAACCTACTGGGGGGTTACGATATCATCCACCAATATTTGTTCTCTACCGCTGAAAATCAAAGTGATTGAATAACAAATTATTTTTCTATTGTTATATGTAAACTGCCCTGTTCAAAATCAGGGCAGTTTTTCTACAAACGTAATTAAACAGACTCGATATTTTACCTATTTGCATCGGAACAGATTCGTAGTATGATTCGTTAACATCCTATCAAATAATAAATTTTCCATGTTGGGGAACCTGACTATGAATCTATCAAAAATGAAAATCACTACATTGTTAACATTTCTGCTTCTTGCTCTTTTATTGGGGGCTTGTTCATATACAGCAGAGCCTGTTGCTACGTCGACACCTTATGTCATCGTGATTACTTTTACTCCAACTGTTGATATGGGGGCTATTGAGACCCAGGTCGTAGGCACATTTTCTGCTCAGTTAACGGAAACAGCAGTAGCAATGCCAACAGAGACACCTATCCCACCTACGGAAACTGTGACCAATACAGAGACACCAACGGTCACTAAGACGCCTTATCCAACAAACACATATATATATTGGACAGCCACGCCGAACAAAACAAAAACATCCACACCAGAACCACAAGATGATAAGTGGAACTGTAAAATTACTTTTCAACTGGTTGAAAACAAACAGGAATTTAATCCAAATGAAGATTTCGATGCTCGATGGACAATAAAAAATAACGGATCAGAAACATGGAATTTCTTTGATGTAGATTACCGCTATATGTCCGGTACTGAGATGCAGACAGGTGGAAAGGTATATGATCTTCCTGATACTATTACGCCAGATGAAAGTATTACAATCACCGTAGATATGAAGGCTCCGGGATCTTCCGGATATTATGAGACATTTTGGGCACTAGCCAGACATGCTGATGGTTTTTGCAGTTTGCCAACACGGATAAAAGTAAAATAATTGTGGTTTAAACAAAGTAAAACTCCTCTGAATTTCAGAGGAGTTTTTTGAATATTACGAGAATTTTTCTGCGCGTAATTTGATGCCTTTGAGCATTTTTTGTTCCATAATGAAGTGCGCCGGTTCAATGGCAAACCAGCTTACCGGGTTCATTAATAGTTTTGGACCATAGTCAATACGTGAGCGCATTATAAGATGGGTTTTGCAATCGTGGGTTTCTGCCAGATAAAAGGACCATATCTGGCGCAGCCAGAGACTTTTGCCGATGTCTTCAGCTTGCAGGTTCTTCCCCCTGAATGGGTGAATTAGCGCGTGCAGCACGATGGATTCAGGTTTTTCCATATGAACAACATCAAATTTCAGATATGGTGCTGGAGCGGCCGGGATGGATTCACCAATTTTCAGATTCTGCAATTCGGGGATGATGCGTGTGGATGAATGTCCATCCACAAAATCAGCTACGCCAACCGCATTTTCAAGCGAATCGTAACTATACCAGCCAGCTCTTTGATATCCGATTTGTATTAACCAGGGCCAAACATCTTGCGGGCGTGCATTAATCTGAATGGAGCGATTAACAATTACCTTTGGCGAAGCCATTAAGTCGTCGCCTGGTAAGGTGATATCGTTCTCAAATCCTTTGCTGCCCCAATTTAAATACCAGGGTCGTACCACTGAAAAATAACCCAGAGCAGCCAGTAAGCCCCCGGAGAAGGAGGCAAAATTGTTCGATTTCTTTTTAGACATGAGAATACCTGCCAATTAATGATGGAATTAATGCTCAATTGTACCCCGCTTTTGGTTTTTTGGCAGATTAAAAGGACTCGTTTTTATTTCCTGCGTTCAATACTGATTTCACATACTTCACCGGGAACAAGCCGGGCAGCGTATGAGAAGCTTTCTTTTAAAATCGTGGCAAAGGCACCGATCAAAATGCCGCCCCAAGGGCAGGCTGTCCCGTCAAACGAAAAATGGCCAACCTTTTTTGGACAGGTTCGGCATGCTGATACTATCACACGAATATTTGTTTGTTCATCAAAAAAACGGATATCCCCTGCTAGTTTATGACGGATTAAAAATTCACGGAACTGTTCAAGATTTTCAATGGGTTCATTGTGATCATCGGCATACTGTAATAATTCCCGCCCTAGATATTCGCCGGTCATATTGATTATCGCCTGAGTACCACCCCGTCCAACTACCTGATAAACGCCTACTAACATTCCGATGATCGCAGCATTGAGCAGGTCGAAATCGGTATATACCGCATCTCGGGTAACTTGCTCCATGTCAACCTCTAATTTTTTATAAATTGTAGCATATTTGGCCAGGCAATAACTGGACAAGTTTTACAAATGATTTAATAAATAAATACCGATAAGAAATCAGAAAGAAGAATAATTTATTTTGAATTTGTCAGGGTTTTATGCAGCATATCCAGTACCTCTCGGAGGACCGAACCATTCATGGGGACAATGGCGTTGAATCCCTCTTGCAGTTCATAGAAAATTTTATAACGGTGAATGCCAGAGAAGCGATATAAAAACGGTGTGTGATTTAGCCGTATACTGAATCCATCTCGAAAGGAGCGCCATTGCAGTATTTGCTGCCAGGAGAATTGATGCTTTGCAGCAGCACCGTAGAATAGCAGGCGTTGATTGGTTATCATTAGCCATCCGCAATCGGTATTCATCAGGTGTCGGGTAGGGGAAGCGGCTTTACCGCCATTATTATTTTTTGTTGTTAGCAGCTTGATTAATGCTGTATCGACGTCTTTAAAAGCAAAGAAAAGGGTCTCGTTACTGCGTAAATTGAGACTGAATTTGTGTGGGAAAGAAATGACAACTTCAGATTCTTCACCGGAGATTTCGAAGGTTTTTTGGTTCATAGCCTTATCTATTGATGCTGATAATCAATGATTGATATTATCATACCGGAAAGCAATTGACTTGCCAATATTTGGAATTGTTAACGTTTTAGGATGTATTCTTCGATCTCTTTAGAGGTGCTTGCCATTTCAGGATAAAACATACTTCTACGAATCCCTAATATTTTTAATTCATTTGTTATTTGTTTGGGTTTAATTAATAAAAACTTTCTGAGAAAAAAATGACTATTGGGGAGAATTTCCAATCGAAATTTGATTGGCGATAGATTAATCATGCCAGGGAAAAGAACAAAACTACCGGATTGTGCTGCAATTCTTTCGCTATTGTAAGGAGAAATCATTGCCAGTGGATGAGTCATATTTTCTATTTCATTATAAAGATTAGACAAAATACTTGGAATGAGATTTTGTTTTATTGTATTACCGACATGATTTATTTTCTTATTGGTTTCAATGAATGCCTTGTTAATTGCAAATGGATCTAATATCCAAATGCATGGAATTTCTGTCGTTTCAATGTTTCTATCAAGAAAGAATTCTTCTAATGCGAAAAATAAAGAAGGAATCAATGCCTCGGACCAATCCAGAAATCGAGTAGAGACGCCATAGTGTTGCATAATTGACATCCATAAAAATTGATTTTCGGGTAATTTATACGGGAAGCGAAAATAATTTTTTGTTGCAAATTCTTCCAATAGTGCTAACTCTTTGTTTCTCATATCTGTTTTTGGATTATTACCTTCCATTTTCCGATACAAAGAAGGCAGAAGCGTGTAGGTATGGTTTTTGTGCCCCCGAAACCAAAGTGTTTGTGGGATTTTGTTTTCTTGCCAGAAAAATGAATTTTCTCTGGTATGTATTTTTTCTATCAGTTGAAAAAGACTGGTGATGTTTTCAGATGGAGGAGTCATGTTTGTATTCCTCAGATTATTTACAGAATTGATTCAATAAAATTAATTTCATTTGACAAAGATTTAAATTCAGGATCATTTTCCGGAATGGTTTGCACAAATTTTTGATAATTTTCCTGAATATGGGAGAGAAACAAATTATCTTTCATTAACTTATTAATATAAATGGTTTCTTCTTCTAGCAAGTACTTGATAAGAGTTTCAAAATTTCTGATAATTGTTTTAATTTCTTTTTTATCGCTCATTTCATTATTTTTCAATGTATCTGAAAGGTCAAACAGATTTATCGATAGCAGCGTGTCTTTTCGAATTTGGGCAGCATCCCGATAATTTGATAAAAATGGTTGGTATTTTTGAATAGAAGAGTATTCTTGTAATACTTTAATGTATGTAGAATAATTTAAATCTAATGATTTGATCATGTTATAATCGGCAAAAATATCAGTAAACAATAGATGGTAGTATTTCGCTGTTGCTAGGATATCATCTTTTGTCCAATATGTTGCCAGATAATTATGAATTTGTAGGGTAATTTTCTTAAGATTAGTTTTACGAAGTTCAAGTAAATAGTGTTGTGATAAAAATTCTAGGAGACCATTAATATCGGAATCATTCATTCCAGATAGCAGAAATTTATCAATATTATTAAGTTCTGTTTCGAAAGATGAATTTGCAATTAAATCTGCGATATTGTTGCTAATTCTTTCTGATTGCTCATCAATTGCATCGTTGAATTTGTCCCAATTTAATTGCATTGTTTTTATCAGTTCTTCAGGCAGATGATTGTTTGCTTCTTGTATATCGCGGTTCCACAATTCTTGGATATTGTTGTTTTGACCTTGAATATTATTGAGTGTATCCAATTGGGTACGGAAAAGGGATAGAAATCTATTAATTGAATCATTTTGTAAATTTTTCTGCTCAACAATTTCGAAAATTTCATTTATGGCTTTATTATAAATTTCCTTAAAATTTGGCAAATTGTATGAATATTCATCCATGAACGAATTTACTATAATAGATTCAAAATTACGAAAATGTTGTTTTTTTGCATCGGGTTGGAGAGAATGCCATAATTGATTCAGTATACAGTTGCCGACCGAATCCGTTATATTTGTAATAGCTTGTTGAACCTGATCATGAAATCGTTTCTCTATTTCACTATAATTTGGTGTGCGAAGTAATTCACCCATGATTGACTGCCCGATATATGCGCAGAAACTAGCTGCATATGCTTTATTGCGATTTTCTCGATTGGCTGGTGGTATTGCATGTCCGATTTCATGAAACAAGAAGGGAATACTGTGCTTGAAGTCATAGAAGGCGGTATTATTCAAGTGAATAGATATCAGGCGTTTCCCTGCCTGATCAATTGAATCGGGAAAGAATGAATGGGTTTCCAGTGTTAGGCTATGGTCAAACAAGGTAAAGAAGTTAGTTTGAATTTCAGTTTGGTGATTGACTCCAGCGCGATTTGGAAATGATTCTTCAAATTTATTGACAATATTGGAGTACATCATCGAAATTTTTGTAGAGGTATCCAAAATACTGGCATTATAACTTGGCATTTCAAATATCATCCGGCTGGCATGAACTCGATTTTGGATGACTTCAAAAATGAGCTGCATTCCTTTTTCAAATGAATCTATGTCAATTTTATTGGATGGATCAAATGGTTTTCGTAAGTCACCTTTCTTTTTAATTTGGTTTTGCCCATTTTTATCAATACCCATATTCCATAAACTCAAGCTAAGGAAATCAAGGAAGATGTCATGTAATTCGTCTGCCAATTTTTTTTCAGATACTTCATTTTGAATAATCTGAACAAAGCAAATTAATAGACGTTGCAATGTAGAATTGATAGATGCAGATAAATTTGCATTTTCTTCGATGAATTTACAAATATTAATCAATTCATCAATTTGTTCATCACTTTTTTCCGGCATGTGATCAGGTGTTCCATTTCCATTGATATCAAATTCATCTGCATTAGGAATGATCCAGCGTGTATTTGTGTAATTTACAAAGTCGCAATATTCTTTTGCTCGTGGGTTTAATATGAATTCGAAATCTAATCCACATAAATAAATGTATTGCTGTGGGTTAACAGCGGTACAAAGGATATCTAAATCGTATTTTCCGAATACAGCGTGAAATTTTGGTTGAAAAAAATCCAGCTTTTCCAGAATTTTTTTCTTTACATATTCCAGATTGCGTATTGATTTTAAAGATACCCTGATGGAAAGGTCTGCTAATTGCTCATCAACACTTATATTTTGTTTAACATTTACACCGGTGATTGAGTAGGTTGAATTGACAATTGAACGTTCAGAATTATTAGGTTCGTGACGCAGTTTTTTTAGGAGATTCATAATTTTTTCATATGATCTTCCCCGAAACACGATCACTAAATCGCTGTAACCGAGAGATGAAAAGGTGTGAAAATCTAAATCAGTTGCATTTTGATCATCAATTGCTTGTTGTAAATAATGAATAATTTCTTCACGGGATTTGGCTAAATATTCTTTTTGATTATCGTCAGGCATATTGGTGGGGTGATTAAACTTCAGTTCGGATATGGCAATAAGAGGGAGCGCTTGATTTTCTTTTTGATAATCAAGCGACACTATATTTTTGCAATTTGGGTCGTCTGAATAAAGGCACAATCGTTGAGATTCAAAGCGCAAATGATTTCTGGAGTGGTCAGTATAAATTTCATTTTCCTGGTAAAACTCCTTTAGGGAATGAATTTCACGGATATTCATATGGTCAAAATATCCCCATACAAGAAAATCGAAATTATCACCGTTTCCATTATATGTATTATTTACCATCCAACGATAGAATTTTATAACAATTCCATAAATTGAATTACTACCTCTATTTGAGAACTGTTTTTCTTTGTCCACAAACCCTCCCGAACAGCTATAGGTAATGAAAAGACACAGCTGAATAGAGCTGTGCCTGAATTCTTTGTAAATTTGTTATTTAAGACGTAATAAATGAACCATAGAACTGGAGTCAGGTATTAATCATTAACGTCAACAAGCCAGGCTTCTCTTCTTAATGGCCGTTTATAGCCAAAAAGTTGGCTACCATTTGCCCGGTGCAGATATTTCTGATATTCGTTTAACTGACAATCTGCGGTATAAAAAGATGTGCGTTCAGGACCTTTTCGTTTTGCCCCGTTGGTTAAGAACTTCTTCTTTTTTTCGTTCATAACACCCTCAACTTACCTAACAGCTTGAACAATCTATATTACTTATCGGCGTAAAATATTCAAGCTTTACCCCAACGTCTCATATTTAAGCCTATAACGCCCCCTGATAATTAGGAGACGATTTAATTGTATCATTAATATCCTACAATATACCAATTAAAAATAGAATAAATTTTTCGGAAAAACACCGTAATATTGGAATGCATAATTCAACCTAAATTAATTGGTTAAGGATAATATTAAGTATATGCCAGAACTCAAAAAAGACAAAACCAAAATAATTACCCAACCCAGTTGAAATGTCTTTTTGACATGCAGGCGCATGGATTCAACAGTTACTTCATCCGGTATTTTCAGGAATGCCGGTTTCCAGCGGGCAAGAACAAGTAAATCTATGATGAAGGAATCAAACAGGGTCAGGATGAACATCAGGGTGAAGTTTGCCAGGCTGAGCTGCCAGAAGTTCAGTGTTTGTTGGCAGTTGATTGTCTTGTCATAAATGACAAGCAGTATGATGACTATCGCTAAAAATAAAAAACTGAGTACCTTGCCCTGCCAATCAGATTTAGTATTCATTGTGCCATCGTAATGGCGCGAACGATGAACAGCACCGCTGCGATATACCCATACGGTGAATAGACTCAGAAATGTGGCTCCAAGTAAAAAGAAAGTAATTGTTGTAATGAGATAATAAGTTAGCATCAGCACCCTCTTTTCCTTTTATAACATAAAAAGGTATCATCTCAATAAAGCGGGGCAAACGAAAAAGAACTGAAGCCTATTAATTTTTATCATAGGCTGTTAAA
>JAEKNU010000120.1 GCA_016838895.1 Chloroflexota bacterium | reverse complement strand
CATTGTTTTCATATCCAAAAGAATAAACTAGAATAATAATACTTACAAAGTTTCATCACCACAAATCAATGGAGTCAGTCTTGTGAAGCGCTTAACCATAATCATATCAGCTATAGAAAAATTTTTCCGCAAATTATTTACTGCCATCCTCCCACAGGGAACAGCATTGAAACAAACCATTCTATTCCAAATTGTATTTTGCACGCTATTTTGGATTGCAGTAACGATCGCCATGCATGAGCCAAATAATTTCTGGTTTGTCAGTCCGGGTATTCTCCTTCTCGGATTATTGTGTGCGGTTTTCTTTGCCATCCTGGCAACTGCCATTACGAGAGTTTTTCAATATCTTCCTTTTTGGCTCATTACAGGTATTTTATTCTCACTGATCATCGCAGCAATTACTACATCTATGGTGGCAAATTATTGGACAATTGTATTAACCATTAATCTGTGGTTGATTTTGCCCCCCATCCTGATCGGATTTGGTCGAAATTATCTGCTCAAGCACTCAAACCATAAAATAATTTCCAGCATTATTGGTTGGCTTTTTATCGGGTTGGGTAGTATTTCAATCATTATTGGTATTGTCTGGTTGGCATTCCCGGGGTTCACTTCCCTCAATAAACCGATCATTGTTCAGGACAACCGACAACCTGCTGCTCAAATCCAGGCTGAAAATCCGGGAGAAAAAGGACTGTATGAAATACTCACCCTCACATATGGTTCCGGAAACGATCTTCAGCGCCCAGAATATGGCGAACAGGCTGATTTGATCACTAACACCGTAGATGGCAGCGCTTTCCTCCCGTCACTGGATAAAATTCCATCCTGGATTTACCAAAAACAATGGGGATTTAACAAAACATCCCTGCCGCTCAATGGCAGCGTTTGGTATCCGCAAGGAGATGGACCTTTCCCTCTTGTATTGATCGTTCATGGGAATCATACTGCCGAGGACTATTCAGATGGTGGATATGCTTATCTGGGTGAGTTATTTGCCAGCCGGGGGATGATCGCTGTTTCAGTCGACGAAAATTTTCTGAATAGCAGCATACTATCCTCTTTTTCGGATAATTACTCAACAAAGGAAAACGATGCCCGTGGTTGGTTATTGTTACAACATTTGCAGCAATGGCGGCAGTGGAATAAGCAGAAAGATACTCCTTTTTACCAAAAAGTTGACCTAAATCAAATTGCCTTAATTGGCCATTCTAGAGGAGGTGAAGCGGTCACCGAAGCAGTCGCCTTCAATACATTAGGCTTATATCCTGATAACGGACAAATTACCTTGCCGGAACCATTCAACATTAAAGCCATCATTGCCATCGCACCGGTTGATAAACAATACAATCCTGCGGGTATAGACACCCCTCTGGAGAATATTGATTATCTCGTATTACAGGGCTCGGCTGATGCAGACGTGGATAGCTTTGCCGGCCTGGCAGCCTACACCAGGGTAAAATTCACAGAAACTGAGGATTTCCACTTTAAGTCCGTGGTCTATATTCACCGCGCCAATCATGGACAATTCAACAGCAGTTGGGGTGATGCTGATGGCGGAAAATTAAGTCGTTATATCTTGGACCGCAACATGCTGATCAATGCAGACGACCAGGAAAAAATTACCCGGATTTGCATCAGTGCGTTCCTGGAGGCTTCTCTATTACAAAATGACAACTATATACCCCTCTTCAAGGAAATTCGCTCAGGGGCAGATTGGTTGCCGCAGACAGCCATCTGGACGCAATATGCAGACAATAGGGAGACCACCATCCTGAATTTCGAAGAAGATATCAATTTACAAACAGGCAGCATACCAACCATTTCATTGGAAGCAAAAAGAGTGACCGGTTGGAGGGAAACAATACTAAAAGGCACCTGGAATCGTTCCATTGGCGATAGTGTTGTAAAACTCTCATGGGACCATCAGGAACATCCTCTCCCTCATTATGATATTACTTTCTCTGATCCCATTTCCTTTTCACTCAATCAAGATTTTATTTTCTCCGCTGCGGTAAGAACCGAAAAAGAGTCAGAGAAAAATGAAACCATTGAACCAGCTGATTTTTCAATCCAGCTTTCAGATGGCGAACACTTCGCAAAATTAAATATAGAACCCTATGCTCTCTTATACAACAATCCAACTTTATCATTAACAAAAGCTGCATATATGGATGAAATCAAACAATCAGAATTAATAATGCAAACCATACAAATTCCTTTTTCTGATTTTGTTGATAAAAATCCCCAATTGAATTTATCCCACATCAAATTGATAAGCATTAACTTCGATCAAACATCCGCAGGAGACATTTGGATCGACAACATTGGCTATCGTTAAAATCCAATCATATTCGGATCACTTTAATTTATAAGAAAAACAGTAAATGCATTAAAATGAACTTATGCAAATTATATTAACTCACGACCAGGCTGATTTCGATGCCATCAGTTCCATGTTGGGTGCATACCTGCAAGATGACCATCATATTCCGGTTTTGCCACGTAAAATAAACCGCAACGTACAGTCATTTCTGGAATTATATGGCTCGGAACTTCCCTTTCAGAAACGTAATGCACTACCCAAAGAAAATATTGACCGCATAATTCTGGTCGATACTCAGGCATTAATCACCCTCAAAGGGCAAACAAAACAAACCAAAGTGCATGTAGTCGATCATCATGCTGTAAAAGATGGATTTCCTGAGCATTGGACGAAAACCATTGAATCCATTGGTGCCTGCACAACCCTGTTCGTTGAACACCTTATGGAACATCGGACGACGCTCAGTGTAATTCATGCCACCTTGTTAATGTTAGGCATATATGAAGATACTGGATCTTTAAGTTATATCAGTACCTCCCCACGAGATATCAAAGCTGCAGCGTATTTACTCGAAATGGGCGCAAATCTTCGCATTATAAACAAATTTCTCAACCCGCCCTTATCAACCGATCAATATCGCGTTTATCATCGGATGCTAGAACAACAGGAACTGATCACCATAAAAGGTCAACTTGTATTGTTTGCATACGCCAACGCCGAAGATATGATTGAGGAAATTTCCAGCATAGCCCATAAAATACGGGATCAGATAGAACCGGATGCCTTGTTCATGATTGCCAAAACAACAGAGGGTTTCCGTCTGGTAGCTCGATCTCGAACCGAAAGAATCAATGTTAACAAAGTTGCCAATCTGTTTGGCGGAGGTGGGCACGATAGAGCTGCTGGTGCATTAATTGATCATTCTCAGGTTGATAACAATGAGTTAATCGCTTTTCATGCGATTAAAGAGACCATTCTGGATGCCCTACCTGAAATTATTTTACCGCCTGTATCTGTGGGACAAATCATGTCACGCGACCCAATGTTAATTACACCGGAAACACCTTTGCAATCTGCTGCAACATTGATGCAGCGCTTTGGTTATGAGGGCTATCCTGTCATCTCCGGAAATAAAATTGCCGGCTTGCTTACCCGCCGTGCTGTTGACCGCGCTTTGATGCATGGCATTGAGATCAGCACTGGCAGCCTGATGGAAGCAGGTGAAGTTTTTGTATACAAAAACACCCCACTGGAAGATTTACAGCGTCTGATGAGTGAAAGCGGTTGGGGGCAAATACCGGTCATTGATCAGAATACCCAAAAAGTAATCGGTATCGTCACGCGTACAGATGTACTTTCGGTATTGGCTTCCGGAAATACAATTCAGAATGATCAAAGAAATCTATCTGAATTATTGGAAAAAGCGCTACCGCCAACTAAAGTAGGTTTATTAAAAATTATTGCCCAAACCGCCTATCAAAATAAAATTGCAGCCTATATTGTTGGTGGTTTCGTGCGTGATCTCTTGCTTGATAGACCCAGCCTGGATTTTGACATCGTCGTTGAAGGTGATGCAATCAACCTGGCACGCTTGTTATCATCCCAATATGGCGGCAAAATAAAAACCCACGCCCGCTTTGGAACAGCAAAATGGGAGATCGAAAAAATTAAACCACAATTAGTAGAAAGCATATTGGTAAATAATTCAGGCGACCCTCACAATCTTCCAGACAGTCTGGATCTGATCACTGCCCGTACAGAATTCTACACGCATCCCACCGCTTTGCCGACTGTTGAACGCGGCAGCATAAAACTTGATCTGCATCGCCGTGATTTTTCAATTAATACCCTGGCATTACGATTAGATGGCAGGCATTACGGCGAATTATATGATTACTGGGGTGGGCTAAATGATTTACAGCAAAAACGTGTACGCGTATTACATTCCCTATCCTTTGTTGATGATCCAACGCGCATGCTGCGTGCCATACGTTTTGAGCAGCGTTTTGATTTTCACATCGAAGATCGCACACTTGAATTAATGAATGAAGCACTTCCGATTTTAAAACAAATCTCTGGTCAGCGTTTACGTCATGAATTTGATCTAATATTCAGTGAACAACAACCTCAGAAAATGATGCAGCGCTTAGATGAATTAAAACTTCTTAGCGCCATTCATCGTGACTTACAATGGACCGGAAATCTAAACGAGAAGTTGCGCCATATCCTGTTTGAAGACATTGATGCAAAGTGGCCTTTAGAACCAATCCTGGATGGCTTGCCCATTCGGCACAGTATGGCCTATCTGATCTGGTTTCTTGGGCAAAATACGGTGAAATTGCAGCAAATCATCTCCCGTTTTCGCTTTCCAAATCAAAACGGGAAAACATTCATGACAACCTATCGTCACATGAAAATACTTCTCGAACCTACTACGATGCAACCCAGTACAATCACCTCCCTATGTGATCAAATTCCTTTACCGGCAGTCTATGCCATGCGTTTGTTTCTGTCTGATGAGCGGCAAGCTAGTCTGGATCAATATGCCAGCACCTGGCGGCATATCAAACCCGGCATTGATGGCCATGGATTGCGCGAAAGAGGGATATCACCGGGACCAATTTATAAAGAAATATTATCTCAACTCAAAGCAGCCTGGATCGATGGCTATATAAAATCCAGTGCAGATGAGGCGCGATTATTAAATGAATTAATCAATCAAAACATAGCATAATGAGATAATAAAAAGATTATGATATTGAAGCAAAACATTTTATCCACGATTGAAATTCGATCGATGATCCAGACTGATTTACCAGCACTGGAATGGGATGGCACCTATACTCATTACCGCGAATTATTTAAAAGCACCTATCAAAGAGTAGCAGACCAAAAAGGATTGGCATGGCTGGTTGAAGTGCCGGAAAAGGAGATCATCGGACAGGTTTTTATTCAATTAATTTGTCAACGCCTGGAACTGGCTGATGGGATAACCAGAGCATACCTGTATTCATTTCGAGTAAAACCGAAATATCGACGCCTCGGCATCGGCAAAACATTATTAGACTATTGTGAAAACGACCTGATAAAACGTAATATTCGCTTTGTGACACTCAATGTTTCCAAAGATAATGAGCTCGCCATCAAACTGTATAAAAACAGAGGGTATGAAATTATTGCATCAGAACCAGGTATCTGGCAATATCGGGATCATCAAGGCGTCCGCCATCAGGTAATTGAACCTGCCTGGCGCATGGAAAAAGTACTATTCGAACAAAGCGCTATATAATTCCTCACCCATCAAATCGTTTTTATCATGCGCAAGACGATACGCTTCCAAATTGAAATTTAGATATTGAAGCTCGCCTTTAAAATCAAAAACAAAATGCAAGAGGATAGGGAATTCTTCCAGATCTGGCCGATCTAATAATATTTCTTCGATTTCATCCATCAGCACAACAATTTGCTCCCCCATCCACTGCTCTGATTGTATGTCACCTTCAGCAAACAACACAGTGATTTCCAAAGTTGAAGCATAGAAACGTACCAGTTCATTTTTTTCAATGTTGATGCAGTTTTCTCCATACCATGTAACCCCCAACTCTGTTGAATCTGAAACAGAATCAGGCAACGCTGACGAGAAAAGAATACTCAAATCATCATCCTGTTTGAGTGTCCAAACATATGTACACTGTACTTCACTAGGCGCAGTGGCTGTAACTGGAAAAGATGTCGACGTAGGCAAAATTGCTGATTGAACTGTCTCAGTCATACGCCAGGAAATTGTTGCCTTTTGCTCAATGACTGTTTCAGAATCAAATGAACTTGTGGATAGTAAGCCTGGCAGTGTACATCCAGCTAGAAAGATACTATAGAGTAATCCCATCCAAAACCAACAAATCTTGTGAAATTTTGTTTTCATACTATCCCAACCACGTTAAAATTGTTTTTAAGGCACATTTTTTAAGGAAGGCATCAAGAATTCACTTCTGAAAGTGTGCAACTATTGATATAATAAATAGGCTTAATGTTTTTGTAAACACTTTTATCAGTCTTATCTCCTATTTTACAATACTGCATTGAGCAAAACCAGCCTGGAGAAAAGGGATTCACTTTCATGAAAGAATATACTTCTGATTCAATTCGCAATATAGCACTTGTATCGCATAGTAGTGCCGGCAAAACGATGATGGCGGAAGCCTTTTTACATCTTACTGGCGCCACAACAAGATTAGGTAGAATCGAGGATGGTACGACCGCTTCAGATTTTGATGAAGAGGAAATTCGCCGTCAGATTTCTGTTTATACTTCAGTTATTCCAGTTGAATATCAAAACAAGAAAATAAATATTCTGGATACACCCGGTTATACTGATTTCGTTGGGGATATGATTTCAGCATTAAGTGTGGTGGAAGGCGCATTAGTACTGGTAGATGCCGTCTCAGGTATAGAAGTTGGTACCGAGGTGGCATGGAGATATTGCGACCAATTTAATCTACCTCGTATTATTGTTATTAATAAGATGGATCGCCAGAATGCTAATTATGCCAAAGTATTTGCAGCCATGGAAGAATATTCAGATACTCGTCTGATTAAATTCAACCTGCCAATTGGTGAAAAAGAAGATTATAAAGGCACCATTGATTTGATATCCATGAAAGCATTCCTGGGTGATGATACAACCGGAAGCGAAATTCCTGCTGAATACAAGGATGATGCAGAAACTGAACGCATGGTTCTGATTGAAGCAGCAGCGGAAGGTGATGATTCCCTATTGGAAAAATACCTGGAAACAGGTGAATTAAGTGAAGATGAAATTAAACTTGGTTTGAAAAACATCATTAAAGAGGGTACGTTCATTCCCGTATTAGTTTCTGCAGCCGGCTCAGAGTTGGGCGTCGCTCCCGTTTTGAACGCAATTGCCGATTACATTCCTTCCCCCTTAGAGGCTGCCCCCCGCAAGGCCACTCTAGATGATTCAGAAATTGAACTGATAGCTGAAGATTCCGGTCCAGTGGCGTGTTATGTCTGGAAAACGACAGCGGATCCATTTGTTGGAAAACAAACATTCTTCCGTGTTTTATCGGGAAGTGTTTCATCTGACAGCAAACTCTGGAATTCAGCCAGAAATATCGAAGAACGCTTTGGTTCCGTTTCCGTTATGTGTGGCAATGAGGCCACTGCCGTGAAAACGATCCATGCTGGCGATATTGGCGTAGTTCCAAAATTATCCGAAACATCAACTGGTAATGTCCTTTGTAACAAAGACAAACTCATCACCATCGATATGCCTGCATATCCTAACGCACTTTATCGCGTGGCGGTATTCCCCAAAACACAGGTAGATAGCACCAAAATCAACTCCGCCTTAACTAAATTATGTGAAGAAGACATGACATTGTCATGGTACAACGATCCTCTAACCTTTCAAACCATTTTGCAAGGTATGGGTGATCAGCACATTGATGTTGTTATCCGCCGTGCAGAGGTCAAATTGCAGGTTGGTATCAATACCGATATTCCACGGGTACCATTCAAAGAAGCCATCAATGGTAAAGGGGATGCCCGCTATCGTCATAAGAAACAATCCGGTGGATCAGGGCAATTTGGTGAAGTAGCCTTACGTGTTGAGGCTTTCAAAGACGGTGATTTTGAATTCAAAAATAATGTATTTGGCGGCTCAGTCTCACAAAGCTATATGCCAGCAATTGAAAAAGGCATTCGCAATGTGATGAAAGAAGGGACATTGGCAGGATATCCGATCTCAGGCATCAGAGTTAGTGTCTATGACGGAAAAGAACATCCCGTTGATTCCAAACCAATCGCGTTTGAAATTGCTGGCCGTGGTGCTTTCAAAGAAGCTTTCTTGCAGGCCAATCCTATCCTGTTAGAGCCAATCATGAATGTAAAAGTAATCATTCCCGAAGAATATATGGGCGATATCATGGGTGACTTAAACGGACGTCGTGGGCGTGTGCAAGGTATGGAATCTGAAAAAGGTCGTTCTACGATTTCTGCGCAGGTTCCTTTGGCAGAAATGCAGCGCTATACAACCATTTTACGATCCATGACAGGTGGGCGTGGCATTTTCACTATGGAAGAAGCCCGATATGAGATGGTTCCATCTCATATCACCCAGGAGATTATAGACCAACGTAAAAAAGATGCCTCCCAATCCAAAGAAGAATAATTTTTGGCAATATGACTACATCAAAAGGCTGGTTTATAACACCAGCCTTTTTTCTTTGACTGGTATAATCCTTGTTATAAATTTATATAAAGAAAATATGTATCATCTCAATAAAACGGGGTAGAGCTAAGATTTAGGAAAAGACCAACCCAAATTAATTTGAGAAGCGCGTA
>JAEKNU010000119.1 GCA_016838895.1 Chloroflexota bacterium | reverse complement strand
GCGCTTCTCAAATTAATTTGGGTTGGTCTTTTCCTAAATCTTAGCTCTACCCCGTTTTATTGAGATGATACAAAATAAACGCATAATATTCTGCTTTTGAAAATTTATTGACATACTATAAAAGTTAAAGGGATGCTCCATTCTGTCCAAACACCATTCTGCGATTCTTCCGGTAAACCACACCCAAATTTCACCCTGTATGCAATATGGATCACTCTGCTTATCTGCTACAATCTAAATTGAAACTGTATCACTAAGGAGAATCTTCACATGTCTGCATTCCAATACAATAACTATAAGCACCTGTTGCTTGAATTTTTTACTGAAACCTTCGAATCCGTAAAGGGCATTTACCTTGATAAAAATACCTCCTTGTTTGAAACGCTGACAACCATTAGCGCGGAGCAGGCTTCCATACCGGTTGGCGGAAAATGTGCCACGATTGCCGCTCAAGTCAAGCATATTGCTTTCTATCTGGAAGTGATCGAAAAAGCCATTCTTGACCCCAACTCTCCCAGAGCGGATTGGGACGAGGTCTGGCGTACGGTTGGTGTAGTATCCGAATCGGAGTGGCAGGCCATTCAGGATGAATTGCGCAGCAATTACAATCGCATATTGGATTTAATTAAATCAACCAATGACTGGCCTGTAGAAGACGAAGTGGGTGAGATGATTGCCGTGATCGTGCATACCGCCTATCATCTGGGTGAAATTCGTCAGGCATTGTGTATTATTCTTAAATAGTTTTATTCAACAACAAAGAAGGGATCATATATGACTGTTGAATCCAAGAGCGATATCATCGCCCTAAAACACATCGGAAAAATCGTTTCGCGTATTTTGCAGGAAATGCTCAGTACCGCAAAACCTGGGATGAGCACCCAAGAACTTGATATGGTTAGAAAACGACTGTTGGCAAAATATGGGGCGCGTTCCGCGCCGAAGATAACATACAATTTTCCCGGATATACCTGTATCAGTATCAATGAAGAAGCTGCTCATGGCATTCCTGGCGAGCGCATCATTCTGGCTGGTGATGTCTTGAATGTGGATGTTTCCGCTGAACTGAACGGATACTTTGCCGATACTGGTGGTACAACAGTGATCTCACCAACCACGCCGCTGAAGGCGCGCCTTTGCCAGGCAACGCGAACCGCCTTAAATGAAGCGATCCTGTCTGCAAGAGCCGGACAACCGATCAATACCATCGGTGGTGCCATTCAGCACGTTGCGCATACAAACGGATTTAAAGTGATTGAGAATCTTGGTAGTCATGGCGTTGGTCGAGCATTACATGAGAAACCGAAATTTATCGCCGGATACTATGATCCTTCCGATAAGCGCATCCTCAGAGATGGCATGGTGATCAGTATTGAGCCATTCCTTTCAACAAAAAACCGCATTGTCCATCAAGCACCTGACGGCTGGACACTCATAGGGGAAAGAAACAATTTTTCAGCGCAGTACGAACATACCCTGATTGTTACCAGAGGCAAACCGATCATTGTTACATAGTAAAATTTTTGGTAAACCCTTCCGATGGTTAATGATGATGTTGTTTTTCTCACTGCAAGCGTAGCGTGGCAATTTCCCCCTCTGCTGGGAGTGTTTACCCATCGGGCTGTACACTTCACGCTGTGTACGCTTCGCTATCGCAGTGACACGCATTTAAAATCGTTTGTAAACCCACCATCTTAAGGATGTAGGATTCAGTAAACATCCGACAATCAAACCATATGTGTCATTGCGATACCCTTTTTAACCTTGTACTGAGTAAATCTAAAGGGTCGCAGCAATCTCCATGCTTGCCGGAAGTGCTACCCCGAATAGGGTCACATTCGAGACGCTCTTCCCTGTGTGTAGATTCGCGCTCACAGTGATCCAGATTATCAGGTAGAGCTTGCCTGCTCACCATTGGGGTAACCCTCACCTTCTGTTTTTGAATCTGTGACCCCCATATCAAAATCTACTTCTGTATACTTTTCATTTTTTTGAAAATCGTCATACAATATAGATATAGATTGACCGTTTTACACAATCTACAACAAAAATAATATCTGGGGAACATGCCAATAGATCAACTTGCCTGGCGACGCATCAAAGAAAGGCAGGCTCCCCAAAAGAGTGAAAAATAAATGGAAATTGTTGAATTGCAATCAAATCAAATAAAGAGGGCATCTGAAGTATTGGCTGCATCCTTTGCGAATTATCCCATGTTCAACTTCTATTTCCCTAACCTGCAACGGCGTACCCGCTACCTGCCATGGTACTTTAAGAACATCCTGAATGCTGCAATGCGGTTTGGCACAGTCTATACCACCTCGGAAATTACTGGTGTTCTTTTTATTCTACCTCCCAACCATACAGAGATTTCGCTCTGGGAATATGTCCAAAGTGGGTTTTTGCTAACGCCCTTTATTTTAGGCTTTCGCAATTACAAGCGCTCGATGGAATGCGAAGCTTTTGTTGGTACTACGCAAGTCCAATTAATGAAAAACCGCCCACACTACTACTTGTGGGGATTGGCTGTTGACCCTGAACATAAAGCCCAAGGTATTGGCAAGACCTTAATGAAACCGCTTCTGGCACAGGCTGACACAAAGGAAATACCCATATATCTCGAAACACATGATGAAAATAATGTTCGCTATTATCAAAAATATGGCTTTGAGTTGATATTAACAACATCTATACCAAAATATCAGCTCCCCATTTGGTGCATGATGCGGGAGCCAGGAAGCAAAGCATACATCGCTTAAGCAAACCTCGCAATCGTTCTTTGAGTTTACGATTCCCCTTTTACAAACACCTGGTGTCCCCACCTATGGCATAATTAACCCACTATGTTATCCGAACAATACATCCATCAGATCAGCCTGCGCAGGGAGAACATCGACTCCTTCGCTGACTACCCATACAACCTGCCAGTCATCCAGCACCTGGACGATTTAGCACTCCACCCAAAGGTGACCTTCCTGGTCGGCGAGAACGGCGCGGGGAAATCGACCTTGCTGGAAGCCCTGGCCGTCGCCCTGGGATTCAACCCTGAAGGCGGCACGAAGAATTTCAACTTCAACACCTATGCCTCGCATTCCGACTTGCATGATAACCTGCGCATCGCTCGCGGGATCCACAAACCTAAAGACGGCTTCTTCTTCCGTGCCGAGAGCTTCTACAACGTCGCCACGGAAATCGAAAACCTCAATGAAGCCGGCGGACCGCCCTTAATCAACTCCTATGGTGGACGCTCTCTGCATGCCCAATCGCATGGCGAATCCTTCTTCGCCCTGATCATGAACCGCTTCTGCGGCGAAAGCCTCTATATATTAGATGAACCTGAAGCCGCTCTCTCCCCACAGCGTCAATTGGCCGTGCTCACACGTATGCACCAACTCGTTCAGCAAGGATCACAATTCATCATCGCCACTCATGCCCCCATCCTGATGGCCTACCCGGATGCCTGGATTTACTGGATTGATGAATTTGGTATTGCACACAAGGATTATAAGGACACCCAGCATTACCAGATCATGCGTGATTTCGTGAATCAGCCGGAACGGATGTTGAGTGTGTTGTTGGGGGAATGAGAGTCATTCAATTGAAAACCTCTCATTTTCCATATGAATGTATAACATAGTGATTTTATTCAAGTAACATCGGCCATTGGAGCCAGCCAGAATTCTTTTGTGCTAGTTTTTTATAAAATAGGAGGATATCTAATGGTTACATATATCATTGTCAGTATTGCCAGTGGCTTTCTTTTTGGCGTTATGGACGGAGTGATCCACGCCAATCCCCTGGCACAGAAGTTATACCAGGTTTACAAACCTATTGCGCGGGAAAAGATCAACCCACAGGCAGGGTTCATCATTGATCTCAGCTATGGTTTTGTTATGGCGGGTGTGTTCCTGCTTCTATATCAAAGTTTTCCGGGCGCAATTGGTCTTTTAAAAGGAATAAGTTATGCATTGATCATCTGGTTTTTCCGCGTGGTTATGTATAATGCTTCTCAATGGATGATGTTCAAGATTCCTGTCAAAACTATCCTTTATTCAATTTTCGCAGGCCTGGTTGAGATGCTGATCCTTGGCGTGCTCTATGGCCTTACCTTACAACCAGGGATATGAAAGCAAAGAAAAGAAGCGATTTCTCAAGTAACAAAGGGCTTTTTTGCTTTTCTATTCCATGTTGTTTTAGAAGCAAGAAAAAAAGGAAAATCACAGGATTTGGATACAATTATGTAATAATAACAGTGTAACCGAACACCGTATTCTTGTTGATCCGTCAGCACCTAAAAAATCAATCAGTTGAAATAGAGGGTGATATCAAAATGTTTGCGAAAAACCGAAAGAAGTTCATCTTTTTACTGTCAGGACTCCTGGTGATTTTGATTTCTTCATGCACACAGGCAGATAATCAATCGAAATCTCAGGATTCTGTTTTGCTTGTGGAAGAAACAGAAGTGTCTGGGGAAATTCCAGAATTTATCAAAAGCGAACAAAGTTTTGGAAATACAAGAACCTTTGGCCTGGAAATCGCTGATGTTGACATGGATAGTGATGACGATATTTTTATCACAAATTATATTGGTGAAAGTATGTTGTGGTTAAATGATGGCAAGGGTACATTTACGCAAAGTACCCAGACATTTAACATATCTGAAGGCCATGATGTTGGGATAGCTGATTTTTACCTGGATGGATTCCCCGATATATTTTTATTAAGTCACGCTTCTCCTAGCAAGGTGTATTTTGGCAACGAATCTGGTGAATTCATCGATAGCAAACAAAACATCGGTTCTGAAACAGATTACCCCGGCATGATTGTGTTGGGTGATGTGGATAGCGATGGCGATATGGATGCTTTTATTTCTTATTACGAGATCCCCAATCGATTATGGCTGAATGATGGAAATGGGTTCTTTGAAAAAACGGACACTGAATTTGGAGTGGAAGGCAATCCAGGATATATGGAGTTAAGTGATTTTAATGGCGATTCGTTTCTTGACCTTTTTTTATGTATGTCAAGTGCACCAGATCAAGTACTGCTAAATGATGGAAATGGCAATTTTATTAATTCTGGCCAGGCATTGGGTAGCCTGACAGGAAATGACGCCGCCGAAAGTGAAGACATAGATGGTGACGGTGATAATGATGTTATCGTTACAAATAATGAAGAAGGTATAAAAGTTTGGCTCAATCAAAACAATACGGGAGTCTTCGAGGAATCTGGAGAATATTTTGGTGAGAATGTATCTTTGGCGTTTATTTTGATGGATGCCGATAGTGATGGTGATTTTGATCTGATCAATGCTCATCAGAATACACTTGTCTCGTTATGGCTAAATGACGGTAAAGGAAGCTTTACCTCGGCAGGTACCCTTACCAGAGCGATGCGAGCAGGAAGTTTTGGAAGCAAAGACCTGGATGGTGATGGTGATGAGGATGTTGTGTTTGGACAAATTGAAGGTTCCGGCGGCACGCGAGTTTATTTCAATAATTAAGCGGGCAATCACCATTGCTGCTATTTGTCTCGTTTTGACATGACACAGCGTTTGCGGAAAATAAATATAAATAAAATATGTGAGCCAGGTGAGGTAGCTGTCGGCTTGAACAACAAAAACAATCAACACATATAATTGGTAAATCAATGGAATAAGCAATACAGACCAAGTTATCTGTAAGCGAACTGAAATCTAAAGTCATTGAATTCGGCGTTTACAAAGGAAACAACCTTGAAACACACAGTTCCTTACGCAGTTTTGGCCCAATAGATGGCGGTGCAGATACCATCCTTGACGAACCTGAAGCCGCTTCCCCCGCAGCGTTAGTTGGCCGTGCTAACCCGCATGCACCAGCTCGTCCAGCAAGGATCACGATTCATCATCGCCACCCATGCACCCATCCTGATGGCCTACCGCGATGCCTGGATCTACTGGATCGATGAATTTGGTATTGAAAGAAAGAAATATAAAGAAACTCAGCATTACCAGATCATGCGTGATTTCGTGAATCAGCCGGAACGAATGTTGAGTGTATTGTTGGGGGAGTGAGGCAGAATTTCACGCAAATTTTAAATGTAGGTCGGGGTTGAAGCTGAGTGCAACTCGCCGATTCCCCGACATTTCCGATAGAAACCAATAGCAGTGGATTATCAAGCCCCTTACCCAAAACCAGTTCAACTTTCTATTGATTCCAAATACAGCTCTTCCACTTTTGTGCGTGCCCAGGGGGTGCGCCGTAAAAATTTCAAACTGGATTTGATACTGGGTTCATTGTAAAAGCAGCGAATGGGGATGCGGTCCGACAGTTCAGGCCAGCCGTATTGCTCAACCAGGTGGGTGAGTATCATCTCGAGCGTCTTCCCATGCAGAGGGTCATTGGATTGTGTTTTCATATTCATGATGGTTGTCCCGTTTTCAGTCTAGTTTTATTATACGCCATTCGTTAGTTGATCTAGTTCCCGAAAATGACAGTAACATGTCCTCGCGAGAGAGCGCAGCGAGCACGGCGATCTCCCGGCTTGGGGGGAGATTGCTTCGTGCAAAAAGCGCACTCGCAATGACACGATTTTGCGGCAAATTTTCCGGAAAACACGACGTTAACGCCCCTTTGCTTTCGGGGGTGTCAAGCCTGGTCGAAGTAGGTTGCCTGATGAATACAGGGTAGTTTGCTGTATAATCAAACTATACAGTCCGATTTTAATTCCCCCGCTGCGATGGCTGAACCGGACTATGTTCTATACGCAATGTACGCAGTGATTCCATGTTCGAACAGGTGAAAGGTATGAGAAAATTTTTCGCGTTTGCGTTGAGTTTGTTATTTATGACCTCTATCATTGCTTGTCAACCTGGTATTGTGCCTGTTACAAATCCAACACCTCAGCTCGTCCCAACCCAAACAACAAATCCGATTCAACCGCTTGAGATCATATCATCAGCCACAATTTTAGGAACCACGCAAAACAACCTCTCAGGCAATCATCTGGTCGAGGGCAGTATTGACCTGGCAAACGCTACAACACTGGATATTCCCCTATCTGGCGAGCCGCGCTGGCTGGTCAGTGTGCCGTACAATGACGGCGCTGTTTTTGCCGCCGTGCTGGATGATGGTACTGTGCAGGCATTTCTCATCGCCGCAGAAACCTATCAATCGTTCGAGATCACCCCTACTCAGCTTCCCGCAGGCAGCCCGCCTTTACTGGCAGCAACGGACACTGGGGTTTATTTTATCACCCCACCCGCAGACGCTTCCCCGCTGACAAATCCCATGCTTTTAGAGAATCAACTGGTTTATATCGCCAATAACGGTGACCTGGTACTGGATAATGCAGGCAGCCAAACCCGTCTGGCGATTGACGTACTGCCGGATGCCCGTATCCTGATTGACGAGCAGCAGCGTCTGCTGATCCTTACCCAGCCCTCCACGCGCTATGACCACGGCATCCTCGGGGACAAGCTGGAAGCCATTGGCATCATCCTGATCGAAACCCAGCCAGAACTGCGCGTCCTGATCAACATCCCTATCCAGGTGCCGGATGTTATTGAAAGTTTATCTCCTACCTGGGCAGATATGAATCAAGACGGCCAGCGCGAGATCATCGTCACACTCAGTAACAATCAGGGCGGTTCCCGCATGGTTGTCTTTGCTGAGGATGGAACACTGCTGGCTGAAAGTTCTGCCATTGGCACCGGGCATCGCTGGCGCCATCAAATTGCCGTGGCGCCCTTCGCGTCGGATGCTGCGCCGCTGCTGGTAGTCATCCGTACCCCGCATATTGGCGGTGTGGTAGAGTTTTTCCAGCTGCACAATGGAGCCCTGCAAAGCGCGGCAGAAATCAAGGGATTCAGTACTCATTCCATCGGCTCACGTAATCTGGATAGTGCCCTGGTTGGTGATTTCAACAACGACGGCATTAACGAAGTACTTGCGCCGAATCAAGCGCATACCCAACTGGGCGTAATCTCATTGGACGGTAATGTGACCCTACTGCCCCTGGATAGCAAACTAATCAGCAATCTCAGTGCTGTTGTTATTAATGGAAAGATCATTATTGGTGCGGATACGTCGGAAAATCTACGCGTATGGCTGCCATGAATGGCATATTTATTTAATTTTTGATACTTTAGCATGTGATTTTTTTATTAACTCAATTTTGTAGCGCATAGATGTGCTGACAGAGAAACCACTTATCACTGTGGTACCCACTGTAAGTACTTATGCAAAGGTTAAAATATAGGGAAAATGATGAATCTGAATTGGATTGATGTTGACCCCGACCTGTACAACTACGACCCCGATACTGCGATGGAAATTGTAGAAAACGTTATCAAAAGTTCCCCAACGGAAGGTCCGCTCTGGAAAGGGACGATTGAAAACGAAATCAACCAAAGCTTTATACAAGCCTTTGGAAAATGGGCTTCTGGCTGGCGTTTTTCACGCGGCGGACACAATGGCTGTGGCGGCGTGATCAAAGAATGGTGCTGCCCTGAGCATTCCATTGTTATCGAAAATGACCAGGTAAATATGCAAGCAACCGCTGATCATGCTGTAAATGCTCTGGCAGAATGGCAGAAACACCTCAAGCATTTAAAACAACTCTTCCTGCAATTTCCCCTTTCTTTACTGGATAAGAAATCCTCGGCGCGGGATATTAATAATGCCTGTACACGAATTATATATTATGTAATTATCGCAACAGATGCTGAGGATGCCTGGCATAATTACGCAGAAAGGGTATTATCCTGGTATCTTGAATTCATGGGTATTGAGGTAGATGAAGCCAATCAGATTGCTGCAAAGGTATCGACCGGCAAATTTGAAAATTGGGTGAAACCCGATAAAGAAATAATTAATAATATTGCTCATGATTATGCACGGGATACCCTTGCACAAATTGCTTTCTAATAAGGTTGTTTATCCCTGCGATATAAATCAATTTGTGTGCTTTTTTGTTTAACCACATTTTTTACCTTAATAAGATTGGCAATGTCCGGGGCAGCACAAACAGCTTTTGGCTTTCTTTTCTGACGCTATAGCTTTGCTGTCCAGGATGTTCCTCTTTATTTTCCCTTCCACGAGGCCAGCTACACGTGGAAGATTAGCCAGGTAATTTTCCATATACCGACAGAGCGGTTTCACATTTATTGACAGTACCAATGTTCCAATCAAAATGAGTGACAACAAGATCATCTGAATATCAATACTCCAAATCCATGAAAGGCAGCGGAAACGAAACGCTGTTGAATTAACACTGCCACG
>JAEKNU010000015.1 GCA_016838895.1 Chloroflexota bacterium | reverse complement strand
AATTAGTGGACGATTTCCGCCGGAATTGGTGGACGATTATGTCCGGAATTGCTGGACGATTCCCCCCGGATTATGCAAATATCTTGGCTTTGCAGCTGGCATTGCAATGTTGGTCATTCTGATATTTCTGATACGCCGTTTTCATCAAAAGAGTAATTCGAACATTGAAAGTATCAAAGAGGAGTCTTATGAAGAGTAAGGAAGAGGGAAATCCAAGAATTTTGGTTTACAGTGCATCTTATTCGACAGATAACGGACAGGGTGTTTTTACGGTCAATTTGTGTGAACGTTTAGCGAAACGGAATGTGCCTGTAGCTGCCATTATTTCCTCACCAGATGGTCATTATTGTGAAGAACTCAGAAATAGTGTTTTTCTGTACCAATTGAAGTCAACCCCTGTACCATGGATCCGTAAAGGGGATTACTATACATTCTTTCCTTCCAATTCCATTAAAAAGGTGTTTGATGATTTTAAACCTGATGTTGTCCACATTAATGACCATTACCCTTTGAGTTTCTATGTATATAAGGAGGCGAAGAAACGAGGAATTCGGGTTGTGGGTACGAATCATTTTATGCCGTTAAATTTGGCTCCATTTATTCCTGGATACGCTATTGCACCCGAAATTCTATCCTGGGTATTATGGAATTGGATGTTGAAAATTTACAACAAGCTTGAGCTAGTCACCTCCCAATCAAGAGCGGCGGGTGTAATTTTGAAACAAAATGGATTAGTTCCGCCGGTGGAAACGATTTCCTGTGGGGTTGATACCTCTTTTTACTATCCATTATCTGATTTTGATCGAATTGCGTTCCGAAGAAAATATGGTCTGGCAGAGGAGAGAACAGTATTTCTATATATAGGCAGACTAGATGGTGAAAAACGATTAGAAAGTACTATTGAAGCAATCAGCCAAAATGAACAGGATGACATTCAATTGGTTTTGGCTGGAAAAGGCAAGAAAATAACTCTTTTGAAATCTTTGGCAAAAGAAAAATGCCGCCCAGGGCAGGTTGTCTTTCCTGGCTACATCCCTGATTCTGACAAAAACGAATTATATAATTGCGTTGATTGTTTCATTATGCCCAGTGATGCGGAGTTATTGAGTATTGCTACTTTGGAGGCAATGGCAAGCGGATTACCAGTTTTAGCAGCCCGAGCGTACGCCTTGCCTGAATTGGTAAATCCCGGGGAAAATGGGTATCTGTTCTCACCGAGATCCATCACTGATATTTTGCACAAGATGACCCTGTTTTGTGAAAATAAACAAGGTTGGAGCGATATGAAAATTGCCAGTATTGCTCGTGCAAAGAAACATGATATTGAGCTTGCCATTAGCCGTTACATTTCAATTTTTAGATCGAGCCAAAAAGAACAACAAAAAAACAAATATCGACTATTACAATCGGGGAAAACAACTGTTCATTAGGTATTGATTTATAACTTGGAACGCCCTTCATCATTGATGGAGGGCGTTATTCATTTAACCTATATTCTAGTTTGATAACCATGCTGCTTTACAACATATTTATATATTTCTATATCAAAAACCCCAAGGATCTTTACGCCATATTTATGACTTACAAGGTGTTTGTAAGTTGTTTAATAGGCGATTAAGGTTATAATATGAACATGAAATGGTAATAAAACAGTAATAAAAGTAACTAATAACGGTAATAATATGAAAAAGAACTATCTCTCCCAAATTGAAAGCTCAACAAAAATCATCTTGATTATGATTTTTGTTCTTTTGCTCAGCTTACTTATTGCACCTTTATCAATACATGCAAACGAAATTCCTGTTACAGGTTTTGAAACTCAGGTTTCAGCAAATCAAACAAATGCAGCATTACTGCCTTTGGATAGTTTTGTTGAATTTCTGATAAATGGAAATGAAGAGCAAATTGTTGGAATTTATATAGATGATGTATTTGCCCAGAAGGTAGTTCAACAGCCAGAGAGTGATGCAGCATACGTTTCTCCATTCAATAATCAAATTACAGATTTCGGGATGGTATCAAAATTAACTGGCAATATTGGTATGTTAGCCCATAATTATCTTTCGGGTGAACATTTTTCTGATTTTGCTCCCGGCGATATTATTCATGTGGTTTACGGGAATGGTGATGTAGAAAATTTTGTGGTGGATCGTCTGGAATCCTATCAGGCTTTATCACCCCATAATGTTTATTCAGATTTTGTGAATCTGGATACGAACCAAAAGTATAATGCAACTCAATTATTCGAGACCGTGTATGGCGGCTCATATCATTTGACTTTCCAGACTTGTATTCGCAGCGGCGATGAATACAGTTGGGGACGCTTGTTTGTAATCGCAACGCCTGTTGATCTTCAATAACAGTCCCTATTATTTCAGAATGTTTGGATGGCAATAAAATTACCATAACATTATGAGTGACAAAAGGGTGATGACATATTGCTTGTCTATACCACTAATCAAGAAAAAATCGCCCACTATAGGGTGATTTTTCTTAAATAGTCATAAATAGCGAGATATGGGGTTGACAAACCTTGTATACATTGTATAATGTTTCCAATACGTGGTAAACAAATGCAAAATATAAACCTTTCTCTTCTAGTCAGCATTATTATTTTGGTTCTCGTCGTTATTGAGAATCGGTTTGTGCTTGGGAAGGTAAGAAGGTAAAAGTAAGAAAAAAAACCTAAACCGCCCAAGCAGAGTTGGGCGGTTTTTTTTTAGAAGGAATACTATGAATCACAAAAATTTGTTTGTCGTCATTATTAGCATTATTGACCTAGTCCTTGTTCTTTTGCGAGGGACTAGTCAGTGTTTGGGCGGCAGCAGATCGTAGAAATTTTACGAAGCCATTGGAAATTGAATCCGCCCGAAAGGCGGATTTTTTTTATTATCAAAAGGAGGCAGCATTGAGATCAGACAAAATTAAGAGTGGATTTCAAAAATCTCCACATCGTTCATTATTGAGGGCAACCGGGGTTACTTCATCTGATATGAAGAAACCGTTTATTGCCGTTGCGAATTCATATGTCGATATCATCCCTGGGCATGTTCATTTACAGGAGTTTGGAAAGATTGTCAAAAAAGCAATTCGTGCTGCGGGTGGTATCCCATTTGAATTTAATACCATCGGCATTTGTGATGGTATCGCAATGGGACATAAGGGCATGAAGTATTCATTGCCATCCCGTGAAATCATTGCTGACAGTGTCGAAACGATGATGGAAGCCCATCAATTTGACGGCATGGTTTGTATTCCTAACTGTGACAAAATTGGCCCGGGTATGTTGATGGGGGCTGCCAGAGTAAATATTCCCACTATTTTTGTTTCAGGCGGTCCGATGGCAGCCGGCCGCAAAAATGATGGAAGCCCGGTTGATTTGATTTCTGTTTTTGAAGCTGTTGGTGCCGTGAATAGCGGTAAGATGACTGAGGAGCAATTAAATGAACTGGAAGAAAAAGCCTGCCCTACTTGCGGTTCCTGCTCGGGTATGTTTACTGCGAACAGTATGAATTGTTTAATGGAAGCCCTCGGTATTGCATTGCCATATAACGGCACCGCTTTGGCAAAATCTGAAGAACGAGAAGAACTGGCTCGCAAAGCCGGCACCTTGATTATGGATTTGGTCAAGAACAATGTTACCCCCGATCAAATCATGACCAAAGATGCATTTGATGATGCCTATGCCCTGGATATGGCGATGGGCGGGTCATCTAATACCGTTTTGCATGGTTTAGCCATTGCCTATGAAATGGGTTTCAAATATCCATTAGAGCGGTTAAATGAAATTGCGGAACAAGTACCTCATCTGTGCAAAGTAAGTCCTTCCAGTACTGTGCATATCGAAGACGTGCATAATGCTGGGGGTATCCCGGCCTTATTAAATCAGATGGAAGCTGATGGTGTGAAATTGAATATGGACCGTCCTACAGTGACGATGCATAGTATGCGTGAAAACACGGCCGGGTGTACTACGAAAGATGCATCCGTGATCCGGACGCGCGAAACTGCCCACGCCCCTTGCGGCGGGTTATCCATCCTCTTTGGAAACCTAGCTCCAAGGGGCGCGGTGATTAAATCAGGTGGTGTTGTTGACAGCATGAAAGTTTTCAGCGGTCCGGCAATCTGTTTTAATTCGCAAGAAGATGCCATGGATGGCATTATGGAAGGAAAAGTAAAGGCTGGTGATGTAGTGGTTATCCGATACGAAGGTCCACGTGGTGGACCTGGGATGCAGGAAATGCTTTCCCCAACCAGCGCGATCATGGGCATGGGCCTGGGCGAAAGTGTTGCCCTGATTACAGATGGTCGCTTTTCAGGTGGTACCCATGGTGCTTGTATCGGCCACATCTCTCCTGAGGCTGCTGCTGGTGGACCTATAGCCGCAATTCAGGACGGTGATACTATCCTTATTGATCTCAATGAGAGACGACTTTCTGTTCAGCTAACCGATGAAGAGCTGAAGAGTCGTTTAGAAAATATCGAACCTTTTGTTCAAACGATCAACAGCCGCTGGCTTCGCAGATATGCGGATCAAGTGACCAGTGCCGACACAGGCGCCGTTTTACTTTCCGGAGCTGAATATGATCAATTCTTATCGGAGGCAAAATGAAAAAAACTGGAGCACAAATTTTTTGGGAATGTTTGGTTAAGGAAGGGGTAGATGTCGTTTTCGGTTTTCCGGGAGGATTCAACCTTCCTATCTATGATGCGATGCCTGAGTATCCCGTCAAACATATATTGGTCCGTCATGAACAGGGTGGAGCACATATGGCGGAAGGATATGCGCGTGCCAGTGGAAAAGTCGGTGTGGCAATGTCAACTTCCGGTCCAGGTGCTACAAATCTGGTAACAGGTATTGCGAATGCATTAATGGATTCGATTCCTATGGTTTTCATTACCGGACAGGTCAATAGTTTTCATATTGGATATGACGCCTTTCAGGAAATCGATGTTACTGGTATCACGATGCCGATCACCAAACATAACTATCTGATCACTGATGTGCGTGAAATCAATCATGCGGTTCGGGAAGCATTTTATCTAGCAAAAACAGGGCGACCTGGTCCTGTATTGCTCGATATCACCAAAGATGCTCAGGTAGCTGTACTGGATTGGGAATATGATGATACACCCATTAAACTTTTAGGATATGACCCAACACCGACACCAGCTGAAAGCGATTTGGAAGGTGCAATGAAGCTCATTCAACAGTCCAAGAAACCATTAATCCTGGCTGGCCAGGGTGTGATGATGAGTGGTGCAATGGACGAATTGAAAGCATTTGCTGAAAAAGAACAAATTCCGATTGCTGTCACATTACTGGGTATTGGTTGTATTCCCGCTGAACATGAATTGCATTTGGGCATGATGGGTATGCACGGTGAAAGCTGGGTTAACAATGCGATTCAACAGGCGGATTTGCTAATTGCCTGCGGTATGCGTTTTGATGACCGTGTAATTGGTCGTGTTCAGTCTTATGCGCCGCATGCCAGAAAGATCCATTTTGAACTGGATCAATCCGAAGTTAATAAAAACGTACAAGTGGATGTGGCTGTGATTGGTGACTTGAAAGGAACCCTTCAGAAGGTGATCCCGATGGTACAACCGATGAAGCATGATGATTGGTTGGAATCAATTGATGAGATGAGGACAGAATCAAAAGAACTCACAGCAGCCCATACTGTTCGAAATGGAAAATTGCTGGTTTCCGATGTCATGAAGACTTTGAGTGATTCCTGCAGCCAACCATCCATTGTTGTAACTGATGTGGGACAACATCAGATGTGGGCAGCACAGCTCTTTCAACGTCATGATCCTTTCAGCTTTATTTCATCAGGTGGATTGGGCACAATGGGCTATGGATTACCGGCTGCCCTCGGCGCAAAAGTTGCCTGCCCTGAAAAATCAGTCTGGGTGATCGTTGGTGATGGTGGATTCCAAATGACACAGGCCGAACTATCGACTGCTGCACAGTGGGGGATCAAGGTCAATGTGGCTATCATGAATAACGGTTTCCTGGGTATGGTACGTCAATGGCAGGAATTATTTTATGATCACCGTTATACGGCCACGCCAATCCTTTCGCCAGATTTTGTAAAGATCGGCGAAGCCCATGGATTACCATCACGACTGGTTACCAGTATGGATGAAGTGGCAGATGTGGTAGCCTGGGCAGAAAAACAACCGGAAACTGTGGTGATTGAGTTCAGAGTGGAACCTGAAGAAAATGTTTATCCAATGGTTTCAGTGGGCTCCGCCCTAGACGAGATGATTCTGTATCCTGAAGAGAAGAAGGAATAGCGCTAACAAGGCTTTGGAGGAAAAATGAACCAGATTATTGCTGCTTTAGTAGATGATAAACCCGGCGTGTTGAACCGAATTGCTTCGGTGTTCCGAAGGCGCGGATTTAATATTGAGTCTTTAACCGTTGGCGTAACTGAACGACCAGGCATTTCACGTATGACTATCGTTGCCGATACTGATGAAGTTGGTGCAGAACGTATGCGTTTATATTTGTATAAATTGGTGAACGTTATTCAGGTTGAAAACCTAACCAAAGTGTCCAAAATGTGTCGGAATTTGGCCATGATCAAGGTCAAAGCGACCAGTGAAGAACGGATGCAAATTATGCAATTGGCAGAAGTTTTCAGAGCCAGAGTTGTGGATGTTGCTCATGAATCCCTCATTATTGAAGTAACTGGTGATG
The DNA here is from genome assembly GCA_016838895.1 of Chloroflexota bacterium. GTDB lineage: Bacteria > Chloroflexota > Anaerolineae > Anaerolineales > Anaerolineaceae > UBA5203. The sequence goes on along the minus strand of JAEKNU010000015.1, from coordinate 71,902 downwards.
ACAGTAAGATCGATAGTTTAGTAGAGGTACTAATGCCATTTGGAATCTTGGAAATGGTACGTACCGGAATGGTTGCCATGGAACGTGGCGCAAAAAGTATGGCAGATGGATTAGAAGAGGCGATGCTCCAGTCTTATTTGAACGTGGAAGAAGCAGCTATCGCTTAATAAAACAATATACAGGAGATAAGAAATGGCAAAAATAGATTTTGGTGGTGTAGTTGAAGAAGTAGTTACCCGGGAAGAATTCCCGCTTGAGAAGGCGCAGGAAGTGCTTAAGAACGAGGTTGTAGCTGTATTGGGTTATGGCGTTCAAGGACCAGCTCAAGCGTTAAATATGAGAGAAAATGGTATCAATGTTATTGTTGGCCAAATGCCAAACTCCAGCTATTGGGACAAAGCGCTCAAGGATGGTTGGGTTGCTGGTGAGACTTTATTCCCTCTGGAAGAAGCAGCCGAAAAAGGTACCATTATTCAATATCTGATTTCTGATGCAGGACAACAGCAATTCTGGCCGAAACTTGAAAAACATCTTAGCAAAGGAAAAGCTTTATATTTCTCACATGGTTTCGCAATTGTTTATAAGGATCAAACTGGCGTTATTCCTCCAGCAGATATTGATGTAATTATGGTTGCCCCTAAAGGTTCCGGTACCAGTGTGCGCGCGAATTTCCTGGATGGTAGTGGTATTAATAGTAGTTTTGCAGTATTCCAGGATGCAACTGGAAAAGCCAGAGAACGTACATTAGCCCTCGGCGTTGCTGTAGGTTCAGGGTATCTATTCAAGACGACATTTGAGAAAGAAGTTCATTCTGATCTTACCGGTGAACGAGGTATTCTGATGGGTGCATTGGCTGGAGTTATGGAAGCACAATACAATATTCTGCGCAAAAATGGACACAGCCCCAGTGAAGCTTTTAATGAAACTGTTGAAGAGCTTACCCAAAGTCTTATCCGTCTTGTTGCCAAAAATGGTATGGACTGGATGTATGCCAACTGTTCAACGACTGCACAGCGCGGAGCCCTGGATTGGCGTCATGCATTCCGTGAAGCAACAGAACCAGTTTTTGAGAAACTTTATGAAAGTGTTGTCAGTGGTGAAGAAACACGAGTTGTACTGAAAGCAAATGGCGCCCCCGACTATCAGGTAAAACTGGATGCCGAGTTGAAAGAAATGCATGAATCAGAGATGTGGCGTGCAGGTGCAGCAGTACGTTCGTTAAGACCGGAAAATCAAAAAAAATAGTGTTATAAACAAGGATTTACAAATCTAATGGATTCTTATGTTCGGATATTTGATACGACCTTAAGGGATGGCGAACAATCGCCTGGTGCAACAATGACTTCAGCAGAAAAGCTGGAGGTTGCACGCACGCTAAAACGTCTGGGTGTTGATGTCATAGAGGCCGGTTTTCCTGCTGCTTCTCCCGATGATCTGGCTGCGGTACAACGTATTGCAGCCATAGTTGGAAACCCCGAAGCAGATGAAAACGTTCCTGCAATTTGCGGCCTGGCTAGAGCAAATGAAAAAGATATTCTTGCGGCATGGGAGGGTGTAAAAGACGCTCTCAAACCGCGCATTCACACCTTTCTTGCGACTTCTGATATTCATATGGAATATAAACTAAAGATGAGTCGCGAACAGGTGCTTGCGAAGACCAAAGAAGCGGTTACATTTGCCTGCCAGCTTTGCCCTGATGTAGAGTTTTCCCCTGAAGATGCCGGCCGATCCGAACCTGAATTCTTGTACCAGGTATTGGAAGTTGCTATTGCTGCGGGTGCCAAAACTTTGAATATTCCGGATACGGTTGGATATACCATGCCGGAAGAGTTTGGTGCCCTGATCGCAGGTATTATGGCAAATGTCAAAGGGATTGAAAACGTCGTTGTATCGGTGCATTGTCACAATGACCTGGGCGTGGCAACTGCCAATACATTAGCCGGAATACGCGCTGGAGCACGTCAGGCTGAGGTCACCCTGAATGGTATCGGTGAACGTGCCGGGAACACTTCTCTGGAAGAAGTTGTCATGGCATTGAAGACGCGTAAAGCGATTTATGGATTAGAAACCGGTATTGAAACCACGCAAATCATGCGTGCCAGTAAACTGGTCAGTAATTATACGGGAATTCTGGTACAGCCTAACAAGGCTATTGTTGGCGCAAATGCTTTTTCTCATGAAGCGGGTATTCATCAGGACGGGATGCTGAAAAATGAACTCACCTACGAGATCATGCGCCCCGAAATGGTTGGCGCTGCCAAAACACAATTGGTTCTGGGTAAACATTCAGGACGTCATGCTTTGAAGAATCGTCTGGAAGAGTTGGGGTATTCATTAAACGATGAAGATTTACGTCAGATGTTCGATCGCTTCAAACGGTTGGCAGATAAAAAGAAACAAGTAACCGATGCGGATCTGGAAGCGTTGATTTCAGATGAGCTTTATCAGCCGGAAGAGATTTATGTTCTGGATGGATTGCAAGTTGCCTGTGGCACAATGGGATTACCAACCAGTACTGTCCGCTTATGTGGTCCTGATGACCAGATGTTTGTCCATGCGGCAGTTGGGACGGGTCCTATTGATGCGACATACAATGCAGTAGATGCTATTATGCAACTGACATCCAATTTACAGGAATATTCTGTACATGCGATTACTGAAGGGATTGACGCGATTGGTGAAGTGACGGTGAGAATTCAGGGTTGCGATGATCATAAATCTGGTTTGAATCCGCAGCAAGAAAACCCAATTGCTCGTACCTTTGGCGGCTACGGCGCAGATACAGATATTATCGTAGCCAGCGCGAAAGCCTATTTGGCAGCGATGAATAAATACCTGGTCGCCACAAGGAATGGCGGTAAGAGTAATAAGAACGGAGGATAATATGAATCCATTATCTGATGCAGATATGACCACTGATGATAAATACGAGCCTGAGAAATTTCCTCAACCGCGGACGTATCCAAATGGCAGAAATATGGAAACGGCGGTAAATGAGTGGACTTCCAAAATGGAAGCCCAGGCTAAAGCCAAACAAGAAGCACCCCTGGATTGGGATCCTGAGAAATTCCCAAAACCTAATACATATCCGAATGGCTGGGATATTAGCAGTATATTTGTCGATCCGGATGTGAGGAAGTAACAGAGCTTATGCAATCAGCAAAAACATTATTTAAGAAAATCTGGGACGCCCATGTGGTTGCTCAAGAAGAAGGAGCGCCTGCAGTTTTTTATATAGATCTGCAATTAGTGCATGAAGTCACTTCTCCTCAGGCTTTCTCAGAATTACGCAAGAGAAATTTAGCTGTACGTCGACCTGATCGCACCTTTGCCACAGTGGATCATGGCATACCCACACTGGTTTCGCCTGAAAAGCCAGAAGACCGCCTGGCATTTGCGGATGATCAATGCCGTTCACAGATCGCTCAATTGGAACGCAACTGCAAGGATTTTGCCATTCCCTATGCAGGCGTGACCAGCAAAGAACAGGGTGTGGTACATGTGATCGGTCCGGATTTAGGATTAACTCAACCTGGCATGACGATTGTATGCGGCGATAGCCACACTGCCACGCACGGTGCATTCGGTGCGTTAGCCTTTGGTATTGGTACCAGTGAAGTTGGGCATGTGCTTGCCACACAATGTTTATTGCAGCATGAACCCAAAACAATGGAAGTTCGGGTCAGCGGTGAATTACAGCCTGGTATAACTGCAAAAGACGTTATTCTAGCCTTAATTGCCAAGATAGGTGTGGGTGGTGGAACAGGCCATGTCATTGAATATACCGGCGAAACGATTCGTAATATGAGCATGGAAGGCCGCATGACGATCTGTAATATGTCCATTGAATGTGGAGCTAGAGCAGGCATGATTGCCCCTGATGAAATAACTTTTGCTTATTTGAAGAACAAAAAGTATGCCCCGCATGGTGAAGCATGGGATGAAGCTGTTGCTCGCTGGCAGCAACTCGTAACAGATACCGGTGCAAGCTATGACACGGTGGTTGAGTTGGATGTCAGTAATTTATCACCCATGATCACTTTTGGCACCAACCCGAGCATGGGTATTCAGATCGGTGAAAAAGTGCCATCCAGCAGGGCAATGACGGATGAGAACCAGAAGGCAGCTTACAAAAAAGCCTTAACTTATATGGGTTTTAATGAAGGCCAGATTGTAAAGGATCAGGCTGTGGACGTGGTGTTTATTGGCAGTTGTACCAATTCTCGTATTTCTGATTTACGCCTGGCTGCTGAGATATTTAAAAATCATCAAGTTGCCAAGTCAGTACAATGTCTTATCGTACCAGGATCATATGCTGTCAAAGAACAAGCTGAAGCAGAAGGACTGGCTGAAATTTTCAAGAATGCCGGTGCAGAATGGCGTGAGCCTGGTTGCAGCATGTGTATTGCAATGAATGGTGATCAGATCAAACCTGGTCAGTATGCGGTGAGCACTAGCAACCGTAATTTCGAGGGACGGCAGGGCAAAGGCGGACGCACAATGTTAGCCAGTCCATTGATGGCTGCGGCAGCAGCCGTAACCGGAAAAGTCACGGATCCACGTGAATTGATGGCAAGCAGCTGATGGAGAAAATTATGACTGAAAAATACACAAAATTTACTTCAAAAGTAATGCCTCTGCCGATCAATGATATTGACACAGATCAGATCATACCGGCGCGTTTCCTGAAAGTAATTGACAAAGAAGGCATTGGCAAGAACTTGTTTTTTGACTGGCGCTATTTGCCTGATGGCAGCCCCAATCCGGAATTCATCATAAATGATCCTAAATATAATGATGCTGCCATTTTATTGGCTGGTGATAATTTTGGATGTGGTTCATCGCGTGAACATGCCCCATGGGCACTTGTTGATCATGGTTTCAAAGTTGTTATTTCGTCATCATTTGCTGATATTTTTTACAATAATGCTTTGAAGAATTCATTATTGCCGATTAAGGTTGACCCTGAAACCCATGAAATGTTATTTCATTTATTGGAAGAAGTGCCAAATGCTCAAATCAGTATTGATCTTGAGGAGCAGGTAGTACACCTCCCAACCGGAGATTCGGTTGATTTCCCATTAGATCCATTTGCCAAGCATTGTCTTTTAGAGGGAGTGGATCAGTTGGGTTATCTTATCAATCTTCAGGATAAAACAGCAGAATACGAAAAAGTTAACGGAAAATAGAGCAATTATTTCTGTGTAAGGATGTTGGATATGCTTCAAATATATGACACGACGCTACGAGATGGAACGCAACGGAAGGGGATATCCCTTTCCGCTTCGGACAAAGTCAGAATAGCCAAAAGACTAGATGAGTTAGGTGTCACCTTTATTGAAGGTGGTTGGCCGGGATCAAACCCTAAAGATATTGAGTTTTTTAATCAGGCAAGCAAGATTAACTGGAAACATGCGACCATTACCGCTTTCGGATCAACTTGCCGGGTAAACGGTCAACCAGAGAATGATGCCAACATCCAGGCATTACTGGAAGCCAATACTTTGGTTTGTACGATTGTCGGTAAATCTTGGGATTTGCATGTTAAGGATGTGCTTAAAACCACTCCGGAAGAGAATTTACGGATTATTGAAGAAAGTACAGCTTACCTTGTATCAAAAGGAAAGCGGGTCATGTTTGATGCCGAGCATTTCTTTGATGGATATAAGGCCGATGCTACATTTGCTTTGGACACCTTAAAAGCTGCCGCCCGTGGTAAAGCTGAGATGGTTGTTTTATGTGATACCAACGGTGGATGTATGCCTTGGGAAATCACCGAAATTGTGAATGCAGTTAAACAAGCGGTGGATGTACCTTTGGGGATTCATGTACATAATGACGCTGAGATGGCGGTTGCAAATTCGGTTATGGCTGTACAGGCGGGTTGTGTACAGGTGCAAGGCACAATCAATGGGTATGGTGAACGTTGTGGAAATGCAAATTTATGTTCCATTTTGCCAAACCTTGAAATAAAATTAGGTTATTCCTGTTTACCGGATGGCAAAATGAAAGAGCTTTATGAAGCAGCTCATTTTGTTACGGAAGTTGCTAATTTGCCCCATGATAATCATCTGCCATATGTTGGTGCAGCAGCGTTCGCCCATAAAGGTGGTATTCATGTGGCCGCCATGCGGCGTAACCCGGATTCTTACCAACATATACGCCCAGAATTGGTTGGCAATGAAATGCAAGTTGTTGTCTCGGAACTTTCCGGACGCGGAAATTTAATCAGTAAAGCAGAAGAAATCGGATTGGATGTTAAAAATATGTCCGATACCGCTGATATCTTGACCCATATCAAAGACCTGGAATCCAAAGGGTTTTCATTTGAAGCAGCCGAAGCCTCGGTTGGCATGATGTTGAAACGTTCTGAAGCCGGTTATGAACCACCTTACGAATTGGTTGATTTTCTGGTAAATGTTGAACATCGTCAGGGACGTGGCATACTGGCAGAAGCCACCGTCAAGATCAAAGTTGGCGGTGAAGTACAGCATACGGCCGCTGAGGGAAATGGTCCGGTGGATGCGCTGGATAAAGCCATGCGTAAAGCCTTGATCAATCACTATCCACAGATCACGAAATTTCATCTCTCTGATTATAAAGTTAGAATTCTGGATGGCGATAAAGGTACACAAGCCACAACCCGCGTATTGATTGACACAAAGAACGGTTCAAAGCAATGGAGCACCGTTGGTGCCAGTGCAAATATTATCGAAGCAAGTTGGCAGGCACTTTCAGATTCATTTGAATACGGCCTGATGGTTGCGCAATAACATTGGAGAACGGATGACGAAAAATATCGTATTGTTACCCGGGGATGGTATCGGCCCCGAAGTCCTCAATGAGGCGGTTAAAGTATTGAAATCGGTTGTCGGTGAAAATACCTTCAACTTTGAAGATCATCTATTGGGCGGTTGTTCCATTGATGCCCACGGTACAGCTTTGACCGACGAAACGTTGAAAGCCTGCCAGATGGCTGATGCCGTGATGTTGGGCGCTGTGGGTGGTCCCAAATGGGATGATCCTGCTGCAAAAATTCGTCCTGAACAGGGTTTATTGGGTTTACGTAAAGGCATGGCTGTTTTTGCCAATTTGCGCCCAGTCAAAGTACACCTAGATCTCGCTGATGCCTCACCTTTGAAAGCAGAAATTGTGCGCGATGTGGACATGATTGTAGTACGTGAATTAACCGGTGGTCTGTATTTTGGCACACCCAAAGGCCGCTTTATGGAAGATGGCAAAGAAAAAGGTGTGGATACACTGGTTTATTATGATTATGAAGTTGAACGCATCGTACGTCTGGCCTGTAAACTAGCTGAAGATCGTAAAGGTAAAGTCACCTCAGTGGACAAAGCCAATGTATTGGAAAGTTCACGTTTGTGGCGCAGTGTTTGCGTAAATACTTTGGCTGATTTTCCGAATATTGAACTGGAACATATGTTGGTTGATGCCGCATCCATGCGTCTGATCAGCAATCCGCGCCATTTTGATGTAATGGTAACAGAGAACATGTTCGGCGATATTCTAACCGACGAAGCCTCAGTGCTGGCAGGCTCGATGGGCATGCTGCCATCTGCTTCACTTGGTGAAGGAAAAAATGGGCTCTATGAACCGATTCATGGCTCGGCCCCGGATATTGCCGGAAAAGGCATTGCTAATCCGGTGGGTATGATTCTGAGTACGGCCATGATGCTTCGTTATTCCTTAGATATGGAGAAAGAAGCGCTTATGATTGAAGCGGCAGTTGAGAAAGCCATACATGAAGGTGCTCGTACGGCTGATCTTGGTGGAACATTGTCTACAACGCAGATGACTGAACGTATTCTATCTGCACTGTAAATTGGAATATTCGAAATGACTGTCCTGGTTGATTCCAGGACAGCTTGAATTTTATGCTTAAGCGGAAAAAAGGAGCTTCTAATGGGAAAAATTCGTATAGCATATCAAGGTGAAATGGGTGCTTATTCTGAAAGTGCATTGCTGCAATATTTTGGAGACAAAGTAGAGAGTATACCCTGTGAAGAGTTTGCCAAAGTATTTGAATTGACGTTTTCCGGAGAAGCTGATTTTGGATTTATCCCGGTTGAAAATTCAACAGCCGGCAGTATTCACCAGAATTATGATTTACTGAACGAATATGATTTGCATATCATCGGCGAGCAATATTATCAAATCCATCATTGCTTGATCGGTTTGCCTGGCACGCAATTGGATGATATAAAAACCGTCATCAGTCATCCTCAGGCTTTGGCACAAAGTGCGGTATTTTTACATGAAAACCATATCAAAGCACAAGCCAGTTTTGATACAGCAGGCAGCGTAAGATTGATCAAGGAAGGTGGTGATCCATCCATGGGAGCTATTGCGTCTGCGTATGCTTGCAAGGTTCATGATATGGCTTTACTCAGTGAGAATATTGAAACTAGTCAGAATAATACCACTCGATTTTTGGCGATCAGAAAAGCACCTGCAGCCTTAGCTGACGGTGATAAAAAGTATAAGGCAACCTATATATTTACGCTGCCACATTATCCTGGTGCGTTGTCGAAGGTGCTTTCTGGCATTGCTGAGCGATCATTTAATCTGACGAAAATTGAATCTCGACCATTACAAAATAAGCCGTGGGAATATATTTTTTGTATTGATGTCAGCGCCGAATTACCTCCAACTTCATATGATGGATTACAGGAATACTTATTCTCAGAAACGAACTCATCAAAATTAGTTGGCATATATCCAGCATCCAAAAATCCACTTGTAGATTAAAAAGACAGAAAGAAATAGGTTCGTTGCGCTGGTTGTATAGACAATTAGCGCAACTTTTTTTTGTTTTAAGGGTTTACCCATGTATTAGCATATTTATGCTTTTTTTACGATATGAAAAAAAATCTTGAATTTGAAATTTGGAGGTGCTTATGGCATCCAGAAAGCAAACAAATACGGAGATGAAATCCCGTTTATCGAATACTCCAATTGCAATCATCGGTATGTCCTCTCTTTATCCACAGGCAGACCATTTACCAGCGTTTTGGGATAATATCCTCAATAAAGTAAACAGTATTACTGAAGTACCGGAAAGCCGCTGGAGTATTGAGGATTATTATGATCCTGATCCGAAAGCGGAGGACAAGGTTTACTGTAAAATGGGAGGCTTTATCAATGATGTGCCATTTAATCCCATGGAATTCGGCTTGCCGCCAAACATTCTTGAAGTGACTGATGTTTCTCAATTAATCTCGCTCGTTGTAACAAAGGAAGCTTTACAGGACGCTGGTTACCTGGATAGTGAAAATAGTATTCGTGAAAATACTGGCGTGATATTGGGTGTTGTGGGCATGTCATTGAAATTGTTTACACCCCTAATGGCACGTTTACAGTATCCTGTCTGGGAGAAAGCTTTAAGAAGCAGTGGTATTGCCGAAGATGATATTGCTAAAATTGTGGAAAAGATGAAATTGGCATATGTACGTTGGACAGAAAACGCCTTTCCTGGCACGATCGGGAATGTAATTGCCGGACGTATTGCTAATCGCTTTGATCTGGGCGGCACGAATTGTGTGATTGATGCGGCCTGTGCGAGTTCATTGGCTGCCATCCGCATGGCAATCATGGAATTGACAGATCATAGAGCAGACATGATGGTTACCGGTGGTATTGATACGGATAACTCAATTGCCTCCTATGTTTGTTTCAGTAAAACCCCTGCATTTTCAAAAAGTGATCGGGTACGTACGTTTGATGAGAACTCAGACGGTATGATGGTTGGTGAAGGTTTGGGGATGCTTGTGCTAAAGCGCCTGGAAGATGCCGAACGCGATGGTGACCGTATTTATGCTGTGATCAAAGGGATTGGTTCCTCCAGTGATGGACGCTTTAAATCCATATATGCGCCACGTTCAGAAGGTCAGGCAATCGCCGTACGGCGCGCTTACAAAGAGGCTGGTTTTACACCCGACACTGTTGGCTTGATTGAAGCTCATGGTACCGGTACGATGGCCGGTGATCCGGCTGAAATGGCAGGTTTGAAACTGGTATACAGTGAATATGATGCCGCCAGGAAGCAATCCATTGCTCTGGGTAGCATCAAATCCAATATTGGGCATACCAAAGCCGCAGCCGGTACTGCCGGTATGATCAAAGCCTCGCTGGCACTACATCACAAGATATTACCCGCTACCATAAATGTTGAAAAACCCAATCCAAAATTTGGTTTGGACGAAACCCCTTTGTATATCAATACTGAGACTAGGCCCTGGATTCAGGCAGTGAATAGTAATCCACGGCGAGCTGGTGTGAGTGCCTTTGGATTTGGCGGGACCAATTTTCATGTTGTATTGGAAGAGTATCAGCCAGAGCATACACTGGCTTATCGTTTGCAATCCAAGAACAATATCGTTTTCTTGGCCGCTGACTCACCTGCTGATTTGCAGGCAAAGTGCCAGCAAACCGCGCAGGCTCTGGCAGGGGAACAAGCGGATCACGTTTTTTATGAATTAATTCAAGCCTCTCGTGAACCTGAAATTTCAGCCTCACAGGCGCGCCTGGGATTTGTGGTGCAGGATAAAAAAGATGCGCTGAGCAAATTGCAGTTAGCCCTGGATTTGTTTACAAAAAACCCACAGCAAAACGCCTGGAGTCATCCAAATGGGTTGAGCTATCGAAAATCGGCAGCGGATTACAATGGTAAAGTCGTAGCCATGTTTTCCGGTCAGGGTTCCCAATATGTCAACATGGGCTCTGAACTGGCAATGAATTTCCCGGTGGTGCGTGAGCAGTTTGGCAAAATGGATCAACTTTTTGTGGAAGACGACGATGCGCCATTATCCAATGTGATTTATCCGATTCCGGTATTTGATGATCAATCAAGAAAACAACAAGATGGTAATTTACGCAATACTCGTCATGCACAGCCGGCAATCGGCAGTATGAGTATGGCTTTGTACAAAATTCTACAGAATGCAGGTCTGGCTGCGAATTTCAGCCTGGGGCACAGCTTTGGTGAGCTTACTGCATTATGGGCTGCCGGCGTATTCTCTGATGAGGATTATCAAAAAGCAGCCAAAGCTCGTGGGGCAGCCATGGCTGCTCCAGTAGATGAATCATTTGATGCGGGCAGTATGCTGGCTGTCAAAGGCAATACTGATGAATTACCGTCCTTATTAAAAGATTTTCCAGATGTAAAGATCGCGAATTTTAATTCTCCTCTGCAAGTGGTATTGGCTGGGGCGAAAAAGGATTTGAATGCCGTACAGGCAGTGCTAACGGAAAAGGGATATTCTGTTATTCCACTTCCTGTATCTGCTGCATTCCATACAAAATTGGTAGCACATGCTCAGAAACCATTCGCTGCCGCGTTGAAGAAGTTGACCTTTAATGCCCCATCCATACCTGTATATTCTAATACCACTGCCAAACAATACCCGACTGATCCTAAGAAAGTGCAGAGCACGCTGGAAAAACATATGCTGGAATCAGTGCAATTTGCCCAGCAGGTAAAGCAGGTTTATGCGGATGGCGGACGGATGTTCATCGAATTTGGACCAAAATCGGTACTGACGAATCTGGTACGTGATATTCTCCAGGATCAGATGGCAGAGATAGAAGTGATTGCGATCAATCCAAACGCCAGAGCAGATAGTGATTTACAGCTTCGCCAGGCTGTGGTTGCACTGAAAGTCGCCGGGTTAACCTTTGGCGATGTTGATCCATATGCATTATTACAGGAACCCAAAGTGTTGGAAAAAGAAGTTAAGGGCATCATTAACTTGACGGCTGGTTTCTATAAAACAGAGAAGACCATCCAGGCATTTGAGGATGCCGTTTCCACGATCGAGCCTTTGCAAAGCATTCTAGCAGCAGAAGCTGCTTTACAGACTGTGCCAGTAAATACGATCACCACAGAAACCGAAACGATGACAACTGAGGCTGACTGGAATGACACTTTCGTACCCGCGGAAGCCACGCTGGATCGTTTCCAGGAACAGCAGGCGGAAGCATTGCGATTGCATGACCATTATTTACAAAATGAAGCTACATATACGGAAGTATTTGCCCAATTGACCAGCCAACAACTGCAATTGGCACAGCAACCTGCTGAAACACCCGAGCAAAATGAACAAATGACGATGATCCTTAAAAGTGTCAATCGCAATATGGATCGCTTCCATCAGCATCAGAATGAAACTGCTCGTTTGCATGAACAGTATATTGATACGCATGCAGATTTTACACGCTCATTCACACAATTGTTGCGGAGTTCAAATGTGGTTACTGTTCCCGGGCGAAGTGCAACGAAATCCCAGGGAAATAATAGTAAAGGGAATGGCAATGGCAATGGGCGTGGAAAATCGATTGAACCCCGGATTTCGGCAAGCGAAGGGCAGGTAAATCAGCCAGCTATTATGCACTCTTCGCCGCCTGTATCAGTACCACAAACATTGCCTGTAGTTGAAGAATCTCCTGCTCTCAGCGAAACAATCAGTGAAAAAGCTATCTTTGACGCCTTGTTATCCATTGTGGCTGAGAAAACTGGCTACCCAGTTGAGATGATTGATCCGCAAATGGATATGGAATCCGATTTAGGGATTGATTCCATCAAGCGTGTGGAAATTCTGGGTGCTCTGCAAGAGGCGTTCCCCAGTTTGCCCGAGATTCCAGTTGACCAGCTATCAACGACGAAAACATTGCAGGAAATTTCTGATTTGATGCAGCGGATTGCGCAAGCGAGCCAACCAGTTGGCGTAATTGAGCAACCAGTCCCTAAAACAGTCGCACCGATTGAACCTCAAAAAAACGCCAGTGCTCAACCAGCCATCGATTTGGCAGCATTGATTAACAGTGTGATCGCTGAAAAAACAGGCTATCCGATTGAGATGCTTGAACCTGAGATGGATATGGAATCTGATTTGGGTATTGACTCAATCAAAAAAGTTGAGATCATGGGAACCCTACAAGAGACGATCCCTCAAGCTGCGAATATCCCTGCTGAACAGTTGGCTGCCTTGCGCACCATGAAGGATATACAGAATATGCTTGGGGAATTCTCCTCACCCATAGAAAATAAAGTTGAGCCTGTTCCTGCCGTTGTAGAACCAGTTAAAGAAACACAAGCGGTTGCCAGCATCAAATTGGACAAAGAAGTATTGCTATCCAGTCTGATCAATATTGTTGCAGAAAAAACCGGTTATCCGGCAGAGATGTTGGAACCCGAAATGAATCTGGAAGCTGATTTGGGCATTGATTCAATCAAACGCGTGGAAATTATGGGCGCCTTGCAAGAGACATTCCCTGATTTGCCCGCGGTAGAAGCCGAGGAGATGGCAGAACTCAGCACGCTGCAAAAGATACAGGAGTTACTGGAAAAAAAAGCCAGCGCCGGGAATAAACCCGGCATCCAGCAGGCTTCTGTAACCTCAATACTGACTTCTTCATTACCTGTTTTTCAGGTAAAAAAGCAGATATTGCCCGTGCCGGATCGATTATTAATGACTTTCCCAGCAAAAGGTGTTTATCTGATCGTTGATCAGGGTTTGGATATTGGTGAAACTTTCAGTTCAGATTTACAGCGCTTTGGCTGGCAGACGGCATTGATTCAATTACCTGATCAGATGCTGGATAAAAAGGAAAAATCCAATCCTGTAGGCAAAGTACAATTTGTGCTTGATGAAATTAGTGATGCAGGCTTTGAAAAATTAATTAATGAGATTCATCAGCAATTTGAAACTATTTGTGGGGCAGCTAATTTCTGCGTGTCTCATAAAGTAAAAAGTACGCAACAATTTGTCAATGAAAATAGCTTGCAAATGAATCAATTTGCATTTCTATTGGCAAAACACATGCAATCTGATTTGAACATTGTGCGGGAAGAGTATCGCAATTCATTCATCACTGTTATACAGAATGATGGCTGTTTTGGACAACATCAACCGCAAAACAGCGATCCATTGGCAGGTGGTTTGAACGGGTTGGTAAAAACACTTTCTTTGGAATGGTCAACAGTCCTATGCCGAACGATTGATTTTGCACCAGGACAGAGTATTGCTGAAATATCCGAAAAAACAGTGGCGGAAATATTAGACCCGAACCTCGGTTTACGTGAAGTGGGCTATCAGAATGGACAAAGATGCTGCCTGATTGCTGATCGGGTAATCCATGGAGAACAAGCATGAGTACATCAATGATTACCAAAGATACCATTATGCTGGTCAGCGGCGGTGGGCGCGGCATTACTGCGGCCTGTGTCAAGCAAGTCGCCAGCCAGTTTAAGTGTAAATTTATTCTATTGGGTCGTTCAGTGATAGATGTTGAACTACCTGCGAATTATGCGCCTGAGATGGATGATGCAGCATTAAAAAAAATCATCGTTGAACAAGCTGTTCAACAGGGTCAAAAAATATTACCAAAAGATGTTGACCGAATCTTCCGGGGCATTAAAGCCAGCGAAGAAATTCAACAAACCATTCAGGATATTCAGTCCGTTGGTGGGCAAGCGCTCTATCTTACCGCCGATCTTACTGATCAGGCATCCTTGCAGGAAGCCATGAGCAACCCTGCTGCTGTAAATTTTGGGCAGGTAAACGCCATTTTGCACGGCGCAGGAAATCTGGCTGACAAGCTTATTGAAAAGAAAACCTTAGAAGATTTTCACAGTGTTTTTGCAACAAAAATCATTGGCCTGGAAAATCTTTTATCCGTTATTGATCCCAAACAGTTATCCGTTTTGATCCTATTTTCTTCTGTGGTTGGTTTTTACGGGAATGCCGGGCAGAGTGATTACGCTATGGCAAATGATGTATTAAACAAATTGGCAGGCTTGCTACAACAACAATTGCCTGCCTGCCATGTGATGGCTTTGGATTGGGGACCCTGGCAATCCGGGATGGTTACTCCGGCTTTGGCACGTGCCTTTGAACGCAGAGGCATTCAACTGATTAGTATTGAAAATGGAACCAGGTTTTTGGCGCAACAACTCACATTGTCAAATGTCCCTCATACACAAATGATTATCGGCGCAGAATTAAAACGTCAGCCGATCAGTTGGGAAAAACAACCGCGTATATCCAGAATGAAACGCAGCTTATCTTTAAAAGATAATGCCTTTCTGCTTGATCATATGATTGGCGGGAATCCGGTTTTACCGGCAACCTGTGCTGCAGGCTGGATTATTAATTCCTGTTTGGAATTGTATCCGGGATATCAATTGAAAAAGTTGGAAAACTATCGTATCTTAAAGGGTATTGTTTTTGAAAATGATGCGCAACAAGATTTTCAGCTTGAGGTAACACGACAAGAAGACAGTACTCAGCAGCAATTACGGTTGGATGTGCAATTAATCTCGGATCCTGAGAAAAAATTGCCGCGTTACCATTACAAGTGTTCGGTGTTGTTAACACCAGAGATTGAAGTGCAAAATGTGAAGGAAACTGTGGCAAACATTAAACAATCTGCTGCATTTCCAAAAGGGGTTGAACTTTATCAGAATGGTATGCTCTTTCACGGCCCAGCTTTTCAAGGTGTTCAGGAAATTTTGGAACTGAACGATAAAGGGTGCCGTATGCGTTGTAACCTGCCAGATGTTGATTTAGCTACACAGGGGCAGTTTCCGGTGCGTACCAATAACCCTTATTTCAATGATGTTGTTGTACAGAGTATTTTGGTGTGGACCCAGTTAAAAATGGGATCACCATGTTTGCCGGCATCACTTGAAGCATTTGATTATTATGAATGTTTGGCATTTGGCCAGCAGTATGAAGTCAGCATGAAAGTGCGCAGTGTATCGGATACATCCATCATTGGTGATATTGAGGTGTATGATGTGCAAGGAAAAATTTATCAGCGCCTGACTGGTTTATGCGGCACGATCAGTCCGCAACTCAAAAGATTATTTGCCCCGCCTGAGCGGGTCATATCTGGAGCTTCAAAATGATTTTCAGGGAATCCGGTAAAAAAGCAGAGACAGTACCAACCCTATCCGTAGTGGGGTTGGATACAATGTTTGGTGCTTGCGATGGCATTGAATGCTTCCGCGACACCCTCTATTTTGGCAAAAATGGAGATTGGGCGGAACATGATCATTTAATTCAGACTGATTCAATTAATTTTGCATCTTTTGGCTTTGCATTTGTGGATGATATCGACACAACACCGGAACAGAAGACAGGTTTACGGGTTGGGTTACGGGCGCTGAAAGACGCTGGAATCGACATTATGAAACTCTCGCAACAACGTATTGCTGTTCTTTATGCCTCTGCGTCAGGGAATCAACCGTTGTCTTATCAATATGGTATTGATCAATTAGAAGACCATTTAAAACAACCGGTTAATGAATTAGAAGAAATTCTGGTGATGGCTGGCATAAAGGGTGGTATCTACGATCTCTCAAATTTTGTCTCTCCTTTGACTGCTGGTATCATGCTCTCTGAGAAAATTCTTCGTACCGGCAAAGCTGATTTGACTGTATTGGTCATGGTTGGTTTGGGGGAGATCACCGGTTCAATTAAGGCAGTTGAACCCCAAAATTCTGATTTAACAACAGATGGTGCGGGTGCCGTTGTTTTGCAAACCAGCCAAAAAGCCAAAAAATCGAAACGGAAAATCTATAGTCAAATTCAAAGTTTGGCAGTCTCGGATACCTCCTCTACAGAGACAAACTGGCAGCGTATTCAACAGCGGGTAAATAAAAATCTGCATGATATTCTGGAGATGACCTCCACTACGATCAATGAAATTGGTGTAATTGAGGTGAGCGAGAATGGTGATGGACGCTGTATGGATTTATCCATTCAAGCGATCACACAGCCGTTGCAAGTCGGTGGATTTTCTCAACCTACCAGCGCGATTGGATCCGTGGAAAGTAGTTTTGGCTACCTGAACAACGCCAGTGAAATGGCCAGTTTCCAGAAAATGATGCTGCAGTTATCTGAACGCATGATTTGTGGAAGTCATCCAAGCGTTGGATTTGGTGATAATGTAGAGTTACATGGAACACAGTTATACATTGCGAAAGAATCACGTACATGGTTCGAAAAAAAATACCAACCTTCACGCATGGGTTTGGTCTCATTGATTCAACCATCCGGTACCTGCACACATATTTTATTGACTGAATCTGATCGCATATCGGATGAATATAGCCCTGTAACAACGCGAATAGCACAGGTACTGATCCCGATTTGCGGTGACACACAAGAAGAATTATTGGGCCAACTTTCATTTCTGAAATCATCGGTGCATAAATCGACTGATTTAGCACAATTACAACAATTCTGGATTCGTAAATGGGAACGTCGAGATCAGTCAGCCTATACCGCTGTATTTTTAGGCGGCACATCCGCTGATCTGCTGCGTGAAATTCAATTTGCAGATCAAGGCCTGCTAAAGGCCATTGAACGTGGCTCAGATTGGCAGACTCCTGGTGGCAGTTACTTCAGTCCGAATCCATTGGGACCAGATGGAAAAGTAGCTTTTGTTTACCCTGGTGCTTTTAACTCACAGGTCAATTCCGGAAAGGATTTGTTTTATAGTTTCCCGGATTTACGGCATTTCAGTCGACGTATTAGTGAGCGTGTCGGGGAAGTATTGTGTGAGGAACGTTTATATCCGCGTTCACAAAGCCAGTTAACTGATGGGTTGCAAAGTCAGTTGAATCAGAAATTGATGGATGATGCTATTGTTATGTTGAGTTCCGGCACAGCGCTAGCAACATTGTATACCCTCGTATTAAAGGAAATTTTTGGCATTCAACCGGAAATGTCCTTTGGATATAGTCTGGGCGAAAACTCAATGATGTTTGCCTGCGGTGTCTGGAATCAAGGGGATGATGCCATGCAACGATTGGAAAAATCAGGTTTGTTCCGTGAGCGGATATCCGGCAAACAAATGGCTGTTCGTGAGTTCTGGCAGCAGGATGCCACCGAAAAGACTGCATCAACGATATGGGCAAATTATGTTCTGATGGGCGATGCTGAAACACTAAAGGAAAAAATCGCAGCTACGGATCAAGTATATCTGACGCATATTAACACGCCCCGCCAGGTTGTAATTGGTGGATTTCCAGAAGCCTGTGAAGCATTTATTGCTGAGCAAAAATTAAATTCCATAAAAGCACCTTTTAACCATGCTCTGCATTGTGAACCTGTACAGACAGAATGGAATGAATTTCATCATCTGCATCATTGGCCGGTTTATGAAAAACCGGACCATCACTTGTATACCGCTGCGGGATATGAGATTTCAAAAGTTGGAACTGATGAGATTGCTGACAATATCGCCAACGCATTAACCAACCCATTGGACTTTCCACGATTAATCAACAAGGTTTACGATGATGGTGCACGTATTTTTATTGAAACTGGAGCAGGTTCCAATTGCTCGAAATGGGTGGATCAAACATTGAAGCGTGAGGAGCATATTTCGATGGCGGTAAATATTAATGGTGTTAGTGATGGGAATGCAGTATTACGCACACTCGCAAAATGTGTCAGCCATCGTGTACCACTTACTTTGGATGCTTTGTACTCAACAGAGCGTCTGGCTCAATTGGCTAAAGTGAACGGATAATCACAATGAATGCAAAACAATTTGTGATTAAAAAATCCAAATCGATACGGGCTTTTGAAATTCTCAAAGAAACTGAGGAAGAAGTCCGGCGCTATGGAGATGCGCTATCAACGCGCATGGCTGAAATGCAGAAAATGGCTGCGGCGCTTCCGCAGATTCCAAGAAAGACAACCTTCACTTTTCAGAATGTGAAACGATCCATTCAAAAACAATCCAGAAAAGTATTCCGAACCCAGATATGGATGAATGAAACGCAATTGGCGGAGTTTGCCAATGGATCAATGGCTGCCTGTTTTGGGGATGAATATCTGATCTATGAGGATCGCAGGCATCCGCGCATTCCACGTGGCGAATTGATGTTGATGAGCAGAATCGATAAGGTTATTGGGGAGCGTCATCAGTTGAATCAAAGCGCTGAGATCTATGCTGCATATGATATTCCAGCTCAGGCATGGTTTGGTTCCGAGCATTCCAAAAATGAAATTGCTTTAGCGGGGTATTTGGAAATGGCCTTGCAGCCTTGTGGCGTTTTGTCTGCGCATTTAGGCACTTCACTGGTGCACCCTGAGATTGATTTTTATTTTCGTAATCTGGATGGCGAATTAACCTTTTTTGAATTGCCAGATTTATCTGGTGAGACAATCAATGTATATGGAAAAATGACATCCACTGTTGTGGGTGCGGACACGATTCTACAACGCTTTGATTTTTCGCTATCAATGGATGAGAGGTTGATCCTGAGTGGAAACACAGTGTTTGGATATTTTCATCCAAAAGCAATGGCGGCCCAGCGCGGCATGGAAAGCGTTGAAACCCACCAATTCCCACTTACGGCAAGCGAACCTCTGCCAGTTGCTTGGATTCATCAACGACATGGTGAACAACGTGCATTGATGATAAAAGAGGCGACATTGTATGCAGCGAAAGCAAATCCGCAAACAATCGTGGGTTTGTATGAGATTGATGCCAATGACTGGTTTTTCAAAGCGCATTTTCTGCATGATCCGGTAATGCCCGGTTCACTGGGTATTGAAGCAGCTACGCAATTAATGGAATTGTACGCCATTAATAAATATGCCGGATACAATCCGGAGCAATTAACATTCACTCCAGTGACAGAAGAGAAAGTAAGTTGGAAATATCGCGGACAAATTTTGCCGGATGATAATGAGATGCTGGTTAAAGTATTTATTATTGATGAAATTCCAGATGCTTTGGATCCTAATGAAGTGAAAATAATCGCTTCTGCCGAAGTATGGAAAGACACAACAAAAATATATGAGATTAGCAATATTCAATACTTGGCGAAAATGGCTGAAATTGAACATGGAGCTCGTTTATGACACAGGCAATGATTAATAAAGCAATAAATTTCTGGTTTGGTAGTCAGGATTCACTTTATCAAAATGCTGAAGATATCAAGGAGTGCTTGTTATCCTATCAACAACCAGTTTACGTGATTACCGATGGTATACAGTCTTTCTCAAATGAGGGTGTTATTTCATCTCAACCTGATTCTGGAGGAAAACCGCTGACGGCCATGTTATCTCCAATTCAGGAGAATCAATTTGGCAGCCAATCATTCCTGAAGGATTATGGTGTAAATTGGGCAGTTTATCTGGGGGCAATGGCAAATGCGATTACCTCAGTCGAAATGGTTGTCGCAGCCGGCAAAGCAGGTATTCTAGCTTCGTTTGGAGCAGCAGGGTTATCGATGGCAAAACTCGAAGAATCCATTCTGGCAATCAAAGCCGCTTTGCCAAACGGACCCTTTGCCTGCAACTTGATCAACAACATTTATGAACCAATCATTGAAGAACAAACCGTGGCATTGTACTTGAAGCATCAGGTACGAGTGATTGAAGCATCGGCTTATTTGCGCCTGTCCGGGAATATTGTGCATTATCGCGCTGCAGGATTATCCAGGACAGCGGATGGTTCTGTGAAAATTGCGAATCGTATTATCGCGAAAGTTTCAAGAAAAGAGGTTGCTCAGAAGTTTATTGAACCCGCACCACAAAGAATGCTGGATGAACTTGTGCAAAGCGGGAAGATAACCGCCGAGCAAGCTGAACTGGCGGCACTTGTGCCTGTAGCCGATGATATCACGGTAGAAGCAGACTCTGGTGGACATACGGATAACCGTCCATTGGTTAGTTTGCTGCCGACTATGATTGCCTATCGCGATGAATTACAGGTGAAACACCAGTATCCTCAAGCAGTACGTATTGGTGCAGGCGGCGGAATCAGTACTCCGGCATCTGTGCTAGCAGCTTATATGATGGGGGCAGATTACGTGGTCACAGGATCGATCAATCACGCCAGTGTGGAATCGGGAGCCTGCTTACATACCAGGGAGCTTTTATGTAAAGCCGGCATGGCAGACGTGATTATGGCGCCCTGTGCCGACATGTTTGAGATGGGTGTCAAGGTTCAGGTATTACGCAGCGGTACTTTTTATGCCATGCGCGCCCAGAAGTTATATGAGCTGTACAGTAAATATGAAAGTATTGAAGATATTCCAGTTGCTGAGCGAGAGAAAATAGAAAAGCAAATTTTCAAACAAACGCTGGATCAAATATGGGAAGGCACCAAGCAATTCTTTGCAGAAAGAGATCCGCAGCAGGTTGCCAAAGCAGAAGCTGATCCGCATAAGAAAATGGCATTGATTTTCCGATGGTATCTGGGGCTATCTTCGCGCTGGTCTGTGATTGGTGACAAAGAACGTGAAATGGATTATCAAATTTGGTGCGGCCCGGGCATGGGCACTTTTAATGATTGGGTGAAAGGCACTTATCTGGAAGGACCGCAAAACCGTAGCGTTGTAGATATTACACGCCAATTATTACGTGGCTGTGCCTACCAATACCGTGTACAGCAAATACTCCTTTCCGGTGTGCAATTGCCAACCCAAATTCGTACGTATTATCCGGAAAAAACCTTGATATAAAATGATAGGATTTGACACTAAAAATCCTTTAGCATAATCAATAGAGCTGAAGAAAAGGAGATAGCGATGACGAAAATCGATCAGTTGCTGACCAAACGCGACTCGGCAAAAGTGGGTGGCGGACAGCAAAAAATTGAAATTCAGCATAGTAAAGGAAAAATGACTGCACGTGAGCGAATCGCTTACCTGCTGGATACGGATACCTTTCAAGAAATTAATAGTTTTGTGGCCCATCGTGCCCATATGTTTGGTATGGATAAATCACAACCGATGACGGATGGGGTTGTTACGGGCTGGGGAAAAATTGATGGACGTACCATTTATGTATATGCTCAGGATTTTACCGTGCTAGGTGGATCATTGGGTGAGGCTCACGGTATGAAGATTGCCCGGGTTATGCAAATGGCTGCTCAAAATGGGGCACCGGTGATTGGTTTGAACGATTCCGGGGGCGCACGTATTCAGGAAGGGGTAGATTCTCTGGCAGCGTATGGCGAGATTTTTTATCAAAACACGCAGGCTTCCGGTGTGGTTCCGCAAATCTCTGTGATTATGGGACCTTGCGCTGGTGGGGCTGTATATTCCCCCGCCATTACAGATTTTATCTTTATGGTGGAAAAATCCGCTAATATGTTTATTACGGGGCCACAAGTGGTTAAAGCCGTAACCTTTGAAGATGTAGATGCCGAATCACTGGGTGGCGCCAAAGCACATACCTCAAAAAGCGGCGTGGCAGATTTTAGCGCTACAACAGAAAATGAAGTTTTGAATCAGGTGAAAGCATTACTGGCTTTTATTCCTGACAACAATCTGTCCTCGGCTCCTTTCCGCGCTACAGCAGACGATCGTGCGCGTCTTACCCCTAAAGTTCAGGAGATTATTCCTGAGAATCCGGGGAAACCCTATGATATTCATGCAGTGATTAAAGAGGTCATGGATGATGGGCAATTCATGGAAGTCGCTGCTAAATATGCACCGAATGTTGTGGTTGGTTTTGCTCATTTGAATGGACAAAGCGTGGGCATCGTGGCAAACCAGCCATTTTATCAGGCAGGTGTATTGGATATTAATGGCTCGGATAAAGGTGCTCGTTTTATTCGCTTCTGCGATGCGTTTCATATCCCTTTGATTACTTTTGTGGATACGCCAGGTTTTCTGCCCGGCGTGGATCAGGAGCATGGCGGGATCATCCGGCATGGGGCAAAAATGATTTATGCCTATGCGGAAGCAACAGTCCCCAAGATATCAATAATTTTGCGGAAAGCTTATGGTGGAGCGTATATTGTAATGAGTTCAAAGCATTTGCGCGGCGATATTAATTTTGCCTTGCCCAATGCAGAAATCGCAGTGATGGGGCCAGAAGGTGCGGTCAATATTGTCTTCCGTAAGGAAATCCAGGCGGCTGGTGATGCGGAAAGTGCCAGACAACAATATATCGATGAATACCGCGAAGAATTAGCAAATCCGTATGTTGCTGCATCGCGTGGTTATATAGATGATGTGATTTTGCCGGAAGAATGCCGACAAAAGTTAATTCAGGCATTGGAAGTGAACCAGCAAAAGAAAGTTGGTACACCAGCCAGAAAACACGGCAACATTCCGTTGTAGTCCACAGGGTGAGGGTAATTTGATGAGTGAAAAGAAAGAAAAAAATGTAAATAAAACGACACAGTCATTATCTGTGGAAGAAATGGCGGCGGTTGCTACTCATTTATATCAGGCAGAGAAGAAACACAGCAGCTCACAACCAGCCGTAAATCAGCAAATGATCAGTGCCTGGCAAACTGCTGCCTGGTTGGGTCAATTGCGCGGTGGATGTTAGGAGCGATAATGGATACAGTAAATTATCATGTAAATGAAAATGTGGTCGAAATTCGTCAACTTGATCAGGCACTGGAAGTTAACGGAAAAATCATTCAGGTGCAGTTGCTACCAAATTCCAATGGAAAAGTAAAATTGCTACTGGGCGAAGAGGTGTTGGCTTTTGATGTGCTGGAAAAAGGTCACGAATGCATGGTGTTGGCAAAAGACGGCTTAGAATACCATGTATCAAAAGATGAAATTCCTGAAACAGCAGAAGAAATTGTTGCGGAATCTTCCACTCAATCGGATTTGATTCAAGTAAAGGCGCCTTTACCTGGTGTGGTCGTCAAGTTGTCTGTAGCAATTGGCGATTTGATTAAAAAAGATGATGTGGTGTTGATCGTAGAATCGATGAAAATGCAGATCGATGTGCGTTCCAGCGCCGGGGGTGAAGTTAGAAATATTCTGGTAAAACCAGGGGATCAGGTTGAAGTTGATATGGCTGTCGTGGAAATTGCATAGTTATTTTTAAATGGAAGAGATAAAATACTCGCTCATCTTGAGTGAGTATTTTTTTGTTTTTTAGAAATGAAGTAGAATGATGTAAAGTAATCGGATAAGATATTTCAAGAAAGGATGGATGAATCAATGAATGAAGTTTTAGATCGTTTTTTGCGATATGTAAAAATACACACCACTTCTGACGTAGAAAACACAAAATGCCCCAGCAGCGAAATCCAACGAGAGTTTGGAAAAATCCTGGTTGAAGAAATGAAAACTATGGGATTGCAAGATGTAGCCATTGATAAAAATAGTTATGTTACAGGTACGCTGCCAGCCAACTGTATTCGCAAGATCAAGCCGGTGGGTTTTATTGCTCATATGGATACAGCACCATCATTTAAGGGTAAAAATGTAAATCCGCAAATTCATGCTGATTATGATGGCAAAGATATTCTGCTTTCGGAGCAATCTGGTGTGGTGCTCTCAGTAAAAGAGTTCCCGGAATTATGCAATTATGTCGGTAAGACAATCATCACCACAAATGGTACGACTTTATTGGGCGCCGATGACAAAGCAGGTATTGCTGAGATTTTAACAGCAATCGCGGAATTAATTGCACAACCTGAAATGGAACACGGCGAAGTGCGTATCTGTTTCACACCTGATGAAGAAATTGGCCGCGGAGCAGATTTATTTGATGTGGAAAATTTCAAAGTGGATT
This sequence comes from Chloroflexota bacterium, assembly GCA_016838895.1. Classification (GTDB taxonomy): domain Bacteria; phylum Chloroflexota; class Anaerolineae; order Anaerolineales; family Anaerolineaceae; genus UBA5203. The sequence continues at coordinate 47,366 of JAEKNU010000015.1, read as the reverse complement.
TTGCTTTAACGGTTGATGGTGGAGAAATCGGGGAATTTGTTTATGAAAATTTTAATGCAGCTGAAGCCAAGGTGGAAATTCAAGGCCGTAGTGTGCATCCGGGATCAGCCAAGAACAAAATGATCAACAGCATTGAAGTAGCCAATCAATTTAATCAGTTGTTACCGGCTCAGGCCAAGCCAGAATTTACCGAAGGGTATGATGGTTTTATTCATATTGTTGATATGAAAGGTGACCCTGAAAAAACAGTTATGCAGTATATCATTCGGGATCACGATGCAGAAAAGTTTAAGCAATTGAAAGCAATTGTGCAAAATGCAGGCGACTATCTTAATCAGCGCTATCAACGGGACATAGTAAAAGTTAAGATAAACGAGCAGTATTTGAATATGAAAGAAAAAATTGAGCCACATATGTATATTCTGGATATTGTCAAAGCTGCCATGAATAAAGCTGACATCGAGATGTTTGTTGAACCGGTACGCGGCGGTACGGATGGCGCGCGATTATCCTATATGGGGCTGCCAACACCGAACATATTCACAGGTGGGCATAATTTTCATGGACCTTATGAATTCATTCCATTGGAATCCATGCATAAAGCTGTGGAAGTTATTAAGAATATTGTGTTTGAATTAGCAAAAGAGTAGAGAAATGTGAGAAACGGAAAGGGCAATCTACTTAGGATTGCCCTTTTTTTGTCAGAAATGAAACCATGATTTTCGTTTTGGTTTGATTAACTCAGGATAATGTTTACGAACGAAGCGAATACTGGAAAATGTGGATGGTTCGATCATGATTTCGCCATCAGGAAAGAGCAGGGTAGGTACAGATAAATTTCCATCAGCAACGGTTTTAAGTTCCTCGGAAAATTCTGGTGATGAGGCGACGTCCAACAAATCAAATTCAACCTGATTTTTCTTGAATGATCTTAGCAACAATTGCGAATGAGGACAGCTTGCTCGGAAATAAAATTTTATTTTTTGCATATTTCACCATTATTCTCAAAATTTTGCATTATTTTCGTTTCAATTTATAATGATCATAGTTGAATTCATTTTAGCATTATTTTAGGATAGCAAGATGCAGAAAATTGAAATTTATGAAACCCAAGATCAGTTATTTCGCAGTGCTGCCGCTATTTTTTATACGCTGGCAGAAAAAGCTGCTCAATATCACCGTAATATATATGTAGGATTATCCGGTGGTGGTACGCCAAATAAACTATATCCCTACTTGATTCAGCAAAAGGAACTCTTGTTATGGGAAAAAGTAGAGGTATATTTCTCAGATGAACGGCTGGTATCTTTAGAGAATGGAGAAAGTAATCATTATCAGGCTTCTCAAAACCTATTGAATCTGGTTGAGCATCCGCTAGAACAACGTTATAGCCCGGATGTAACCCTAAATGCCGTAGACGCATCCAAACAATACGAAGCGTTGATTTTGGATAATGTGCCAAAGAAAAATGGTTTACCATATTTTGACATCATCTTGCTTGGGTTAGGGGATGATGGGCACACCGCATCCTTGTTTCCAAATCAGATCGGGGATGAAATATTTGATGATTTGATTATTCCTGCCGAAGCAAAATATCAAAATCGACCTTCGGCGAGAATTAGTATGACGCCGAAATTAATAAATAATGCTGCAAATGTGATCTTTTTGTTATCAGGACAGGAAAAAGCGCAAGCAGTATATCATTCATTAATGGAGGGGCAGGATTGGCGTATCTGGCCTGCCAGCAGCATTAATGGGGATAAGAATGATGTTTTCTGGTTTATGGATGAAGCCGCAGCAAAACATCTGGAAATGGGCTCTGGATAGAAATTGATATGATTACTTTTGTTGACTGCACTTTCATTGTGCTTATTTAATCGGTGGACATGTTTTAAAGCATAGATATAAAAATTTTATTGGCTAAGGACGGATATATGACTGCATTGCAGCAAAACAATCTCCCAACTGAAATTATCATATTTGGTGCTTCAGGTGATTTAACCCATCGTAAACTGATACCATCATTATTTAATTTGTTCCGCAAGGAACGTGTTTCCAATCAGGTACAAATAATGGGCTTTGCTACTCGTCCATGGAATGATGCAACTTTCCGTGAAGAGATGAAAAATGGTTTGGATGTATTTTCCAGTTTTGATTATCAAAATGAAGAGTGGCAGGCATTTAGCCGGAAATTGTTTTATCACTCTGGTAATTTTATTGAGCCAGATGATTATGTGAAATTAGCGGAGCGGATTGGCCTGGATAAACCTGTAAACCGCCTGATCTATCTGGCAGCGCCGCCAAAATTTTATGTACCAATATTAGAAAATTTATCTGCTGCAGGGTTGTTGAAAGAGACAGATCACTGGGTGCGCGTAGTCATTGAAAAGCCTTTTGGACACAATTTGGAATCTGCAAAAAGTTTGAATCAATCCGTACACCAGGTATTGAAGGAAGAACAAATCTATCGCATTGATCATTATTTGGGGAAGGAAACGGTACAAAACATACTGGTTTTCCGTTTTGCAAACACAATTTTTGAACCGATCTGGAATCGCAATTATATTGATCATGTACAGATCTCTGTTGCGGAATCCGTGGGTGTTGGCCACCGCGCGAAGTATTATGATGGGGTAGGCGTCTTACGGGATATGTTTCAGAATCATTTATTCCAACTGTTATCGCTGGTTGCCATGGAACCCCCGGCATCATTTTCAGCGGAAGCATTGCGTAATGAACGCGTGAAAGTATTGAGCGCAGTTCGTCCAATCACACGGCAGGAAGCAGCCGAGTGGTCTGTGCGTGGGCAATATGATCAATTTGAAATTGCGGGTTCCCAAACACCAACTTATGCGGCTGTAAAAATGTTTGTTGAAAACTGGCGCTGGCAGGGTGTACCCTTTTATTTGCGCTCCGGTAAAAAAATGCCGGCAAAATCATCTGAGATTATTGTGCAGTTTAAGTGTCCGCCGCATGTGATGTTCCCAATGCAGACTTGTGACAGCTTGTCGCCAAATCGGTTGACAATCTGTTTACAACCCAATGAAGGCATTCATTTCCAGTTTGAGGCAAAACAACCAGATACTTCCGCATCTATGAAATCTGTGCATATGGAATTTGATTATGCCGAAGCATTTGGGGTGAGTGCCATACCAGAAGCTTATGAACGATTACTATTGGATGCAATGAATGGTGATGCATCATTATTTTCCCGTGCGGATGCGATTGAACTTGCCTGGCAATTAGTTGATCCTATTCTGGAAAGTTGGGAAATGGATCAGCAGCCGCCTTTAGCAATATACGATCAGCATTCCTGGGGTCCAAAAGAAGCAGACGAGTTTCTAGAGAAAGATGGCAGGGAATGGTATCATGAATGCGGGATGGAACATAATCATAAAATGAGGTTAGTGACACCCTGGTAGAAAAACATATTCAGTTTGGAGAAGCAAAATTCAATGAGTGATGAAGCTAATAAAATTATCTACTCCATGATGGGCGTAGGAAAGTATATTCATGAGAAACCAATTATTAAAGATATTTCATTATCCTATTTTTATGGTGCAAAGATTGGTGTATTAGGGTTAAATGGTGCTGGTAAAAGTACATTACTGCGCATTATGGCTGGCGTAGATAAAGAATTTGTCGGTGAAACGACAATCAGTCCTGGATTTACGATTGGTTTTTTGGAACAAGAACCTGTGCTGGATGATAGCAAAACAGTGCTGCAATCTGTTCAGGAAGGCGTAAAACCGATCATGGATATTCTGGATGAATTCAACCGCATCAGCGAGGCATTTGCTAATCCGATGACAGATGACGAAATGAATGATCTGATCATGAAACAAGGTGATTTGCAGGAAAAAATTGATCACCTGGATGCATGGGATATGGATGCTCGTCTGGAAATGGCAATGGATGCCTTACGATGTCCGCCAGCAGACACCCCTGTTAAAGTGCTCTCCGGCGGGGAAAGACGTCGTGTAGCACTTTGCAGATTATTACTGCAAAAGCCTGATATCCTGCTGCTCGACGAACCAACCAACCATCTGGATGCGGAAACGATTTCCTGGTTGGAACAACATTTACAGCAGTATGAGGGAACGGTCATTGCAGTAACGCATGATCGCTACTTCCTGGACAATGTAGCTGGCTGGATTCTGGAATTGGATCGCGGCTACGGGATTCCCTGGAAAGGAAATTATTCATCCTGGCTGGATCAGAAGAGGAATCGCTTACAGAAAGAAGAGAAAGGTGAATCTGAACGGCAACGTACCTTGCAGCGTGAGCTGGAATGGATTCAAATGTCACCTAAAGGACGCCATTCAAAATCGAAAGCCAGAATCAAGGCATATGAGTCCTTATTAAATCAGGATGTTTCCCAAAAGATTAAGGAAATGGAAATTTTTATTCCACCAGGACCTCGCCTGGGTGATCTGGTTATTGAAGCCGATCATGTTTACAAAGCATACGGCGACAAATTATTGATCGATGATTTAAACTTTTCGATTCCCGCTGGTGGTATTGTAGGTATTATCGGACCGAATGGTGCCGGTAAAACGACGCTCTTCCGTATGGTAACCGAACAGGAAACAGCAGATAAAGGGGAATTCAAAATTGGTACAACCGTAAAATTGGCTCACATGGATCAGATGCGTGATAAATTACAAGATGATAAAACCGTATGGGAGACGATCTCGGATGGGTTGGATATGATTCAACTGGGGAACCGTGAAATTAATTCACGCGCGTATGTTTCACGCTTTAATTTAACCGGTGGAGATCAGCAAAAAAAAATGAATACCTTATCCGGCGGTGAGCGAAACCGGGTTCAGATGGCGATGATGTTGAAAGAAGATGCCAATGTCTTATTATTTGATGAACCCACCAACGATTTGGATGTAAACACAATGCGCGCATTGGAAGAAGCGTTAGAAGCTTTTGCCGGGTGTGCATTGGTTATCAGCCATGATCGCTGGTTCCTTGATCGAATCGCTACACATATACTGGCATTCGAAGGCGACAGCCAGGTCGTCTGGTTTGATGGAAATTACAGCCAATATGAAGCAGATCGTAAGCGCAGGTTGGGAAATGAAGCCAATCAACCGCATCGTATAAAATATCGTCCATTGACCCGAAACTAAAATAAACAGGAGGGATTTCCCTCCTGTTTTTATACCCTTAACAATTTTCGGTGAAACACATAAGCTGCAACGAAAAATGTCAGCACTGTCAGGACGATTAATAGCATGAAGTTGAAACCAAGTACTTCAAGCGGTGCATTGTAAGAAAGTATCAACTTAAATAAATTCATACTCGAAGTAGCGGGGAAAAAATCAAACATATTGAATACATGTCTCCCAATTGGGAATAAAGGCATGGCAGGCATTTCAAAAAAAGCGCCAGAAACAAATACTTGAACCATAGGAACGATAGCACCAATGGTTGCAGCCTGGGAATCATTTTCAAGATAGCAACCAACAATCAATCCCTGGGCGATCGCGGATAATGCCAGGATGAATGTATTCAGGAGCGCTAATGGAATTGACCCATGAATATGAAATCCAAGCATATAGCTTAGAAAACCAATTGACAGTATTTGCAAAATGACGATTACGGATTGTGCCAAGGTGATGCCAAGGACGATATCGGTTCCGCTGACTGCTGAGAGTTTTAATCGATGAATTGTCCCGGTCTTGATCTCTCGGGTGATTAGCATGGCTGTTTGCATGGTCAACAGCAACATGGCAAAGACAACCATACCCGGGGCATAAAAATCAAAATTTGTAGTCGGACCTGATGGATATAAAGCGACGACTTCAGTAGTAATGAAATTTTCGGCAGATCGACCATCAAATTCAAGCGCATTAATTGCCTGATAGTAAGCTTGCGACAATGGATCACCCAGAATGGTGATCGTTGGGGGTGTGGTGGATTCATCAAGGTCAATGGCCAGTACAAAATCATTTTGCTCAACTCGATTAATGATGGTTTGCTTATCCAGGGTTTCCTGATTGATCTTGAATACTGCCAGGCCGTTGGGGTGTTTTGCTTCCTGAATATTTGATATTAATTCATTTCGTATCGGTGAAGAATCTGAATTGCTCTGTATATGAATTGGGTGAGTTTGAATGATCTCCCCCGGATATATCAAATAGGTAATTAATAAAAAAATAATCGGTATCAACAAAATCAGTAGTATTAACTGCCATTCGCGTAGAATTTCTTGCAAGTATTTCTTAGCAATCAATAGCGTCTTCATTCGCGCAATCTCCTGCCGGTAAGTTGAATGAAGACATCTTCCAGCGTATTTTCCCGGATACGAATTTCTGATGACAGATAACCATGCTGCTCAAGACTTTCCAGTATTTTGGGTAATTGAGCCGTGCCATTTAAAATATTCAGGGAAAGGGTGAATGTAGCCGCTAAATATTGATATTTACTGGAGAACGTATTTATGAAATCAAATTGATCAATGAGAGGATCTGTATTTTTGGATTGTAGAACAATGTCAAGAACATCGCCTTCACCAAGTTGATGTTTTAGCGCTTGTGGTGTATCGAGCACCAATAACTTGCCATGATCAACAATCGCGATACGGTCAGCAAGACGATCTGCTTCATCCATATTGTGGGTTGAAAGAAGTACAGTTTTCTTTTCTGCCAGTGAACGGATATAGTTTCTGATTTTCACGCGCGATTGCGGATCCAGGCCTGCTTCGGGTTCATCCAGAATGACAATTTGTGGATCGTTAATTAAAGCCATAGCAATATTAAGGCGTCGTTTCATACCGCCGGAGAGATTTTTGGCAAGCTGGTTTTTCTTTTCTAGTAAATCCAATTCTTCCAGCAATGTCATTGCCCTGTCTTTGACTTGCTTTGCCGGAATTTTATAAAGCTGCCCCAGGAAGAGTAGTTGTTCGATGCAGGTTAGCCGCTCCCAAAGAATAATCTCCTGAGGACAGAGGCCAATTTGATGATAATGATCTTTGATATTTTCACTATGACCATTAATATGAAATTGAATTTTTCCGCTATTTGGTTTTAGTAATCCGCAAATTAATTGGATGGTGGTTGTTTTTCCGGCACCATTAGGACCGAGAAAGCCGAAAATTTCGCCTTGAAAAATCTCCAATGAGAGATGATCAACGGCGGTCAGGTCGCCGTATTTTTTTGTGACATCTTGTAATGTAAGAATTGAATTCATCGTAAACTCCATTATGAAGATAAATTGCGATATAGAAAATGGTTGAACAACCAGGCACCAAAGCCAAAAATCAAGACGGTTTGTAAAATTAACCAAATAAACCAGAAGCTGTTTTGCTGTAATGTCTGCAGATAGATGAGCGAATTTCGTAGTAGATCAGAAGCCACGCTGGTAGGCAAAAAATCATATATTGAGATAGGTTGACCAAACATCGTAAAGATTGTTTTCTTATCAACCGGGTAGAGACTATTGGACATCAATACGATGGGCACAACAATACTCGCGCCTATATTAATTGCTTCGCTTTCATTACGCGTAAAACATGCCACAATTAAGCCAATGCCCACAGCTGATATTGCCAGAATACTGCTAACCAGGAGCAATGGCCAAAGGGAACCCCTGATGTGAATACCCATGATCATTGCAGAGAACAGTGAGGTTGGCACCAGAAGTAAAGCCAGGCCAATTTGTGAGATCATGATGCCGCTGAATATTTCCGAAGGCCGAATGTTTGAAAGACGATACCGCGTAAAAGTTTTGTTCGTTTTTTCACGCACTAGAATCTGAGCGGTTGACATGGTCAGGAACATCAATGAAAAAACCAGAATACCCGGTAAGCCGAAATCTAGATCAGACATTGTGCCGCTTCCTTCAAGAAAATCATATTGAATGTTGAATTTATTTTGTTTAGACATGTCTGGCTGAATATTCAGATATTCATTGAAACCTTCAATGCTACCGTTGAGGAAGGAATTTGCAAAAATGTATTGACTCCCAAAAGTGTTTCCAATGATTTCCAGAGGGATTGGTTCAATATTTAGGTCAATTTGTTGATTAAAACGTGCTGGAATAATAATTAGAGCCGTAATTTGTCTTTCATGCAAATTAGATATGGCTTTGTCTCTGTCACTAAATTCGCGGATTGAGAACAGAGGTAGGTCATCGAATATTTGCGCTTGTAGATACGCAATTAATCGTTGATCGTAGTTTGTTGCAGTTTTCGTTGGTACGGCTTGATTGAGAATACCAATTTTCATCTGATCAGCAAGACCATTGCCTTTATCTCCATAGGCAAGTACATATAATCCAATCATCAAAACCGGAAAAAGAAAAATGATAATGAGCACCTGTTTTTCACGTATTAGTTCCAAAATGGCTTTATACGCAATTTGCAAACTGTTTCTCATGATGTTTGTTCATCCTTATCATGGTGGACAAAAATACCCCGTTGGAGGATTTCCATTACTAAATTCAATGGTTCATTGTGTTCGCGATCTTCATCAATGATTTGGAAATAATCATTGAGATAGGGTAGGAGAATGGGATCTGCCAGAATTATGGAAATGCCGTGAAGTAGCCGTGCCAACAAATCCGGGTCGAGTTCCTGGCGAATTTCAGCTTTTTCCTGACCATTCTTGACCATCATACGCATGATATTCAGCATAGAAGCTGCAATTGGTTTTACGACGCGTTCCTGCAATTGAGGATCATTTTGATAGGCTGCTTTGGCAAACATGCGCACAAATTGTTGTTCCTGTTGTCCCCATTCCAATCCAGTTGATAAATAGATGGAATATGCTTCTTTGAAAGAAAGCTGGTCCAGATAAGGCAAGAACTCATTAAAAGCACTGACCGTCTGCTGTACTGTTAATGCGATAGTAAAATTTAGCAACCCTTCTTTATTGTTGAAATATTGATAGAGGGAGCCAATACTGACCTCTGCGCGGGCGGCGATGTGCTTAATGTTCATTTCAGCCGGACCGCGTTGGGCAGATTCCTCCAGGATTGCATCAATGACCAGCAACTGGCGAGAAAGATCCAGTCGCCGAAAAGTACGCGTAACGAGACCTTGTTGTTCAAAATTGGCTATGATAGTAGGAAGTATAGATGTGAATGTATTATCCATATAATATGAACCTCAAGTTCATATTATATGGAATTTAAATATTTGTCAATAGATAAAAAAAACCGGGAGCTGTCAGCTCCCGGCCTGGTGATTACAGTTTTGGTAAAAGAATCGATTGTTGTTTCTGATATTTGCCTTTTTTATCGGCGTAGGATGTATCGCAGACTTCATCAGCCTGGAAGAAAAGCACCTGCGCGATGCCTTCATTGGCGTAGATTTTTGCAGGCAGCGGAGTGGTATTGGAAATCTCCAACGTTACATAGCCTTCCCATTCTGGTTCAAATGGGGTGACATTGACAATGATGCCACAACGAGCATAGGTGCTTTTCCCCAAACAAATCGTTAATACATCACGGGGGATACGGAAATATTCAATGGTTCTGGCCAGGGCAAAAGAATTTGGTGGAATGGTACAAACTTCACCTTTGAAATCGACCATAGATTTTGGATCAAAATCTTTTGGATCAACAGTGGCTGAATGCACATTGGTAAATATCATAAATTCATCTGCAACCCGTACATCATACCCATAGGAGGAGACGCCATATGAAATAACGCCATCTCGAACCTGTTTGTCGACAAAAGGTTCAATCATCCCTTTTTCCAACGCCGTTTTACGTATCCAGTGATCTGCTTTTAAACCCATTTATTCCACTCCTTAATTGTTTTATGTATTGTGTACCCAAGAATTAGTGCTGGTTCGCATTAAAAACATTGAAAAGCAAAATTTGACGCTCTTCAATGGTCATTGGACGTGATTGTGCCAAATCGATAAATTGTATTGTCAGTAATTCCGTGCCAAGATATTTTCCATCATAAAAAACATGTCTATCGATAAAAGCCTGTCCAGTTTCAGGACTCTCAAAGAGTTGATCAAAGAAAAGATTCCCTAAGCCATAGTGAAGGAAAGCACCATTATATAATTCAATTGCATGTGGTTGATGAGCCTGGCTACCGCTGACGATAACCGCGCCGGCATCCGCAACCTGATGGAAATCCTCCTGCAATATTGGGTGGGCTTTGTAAGTGTAGTATTCCAGATGTTGAAAAGTAACAATTGGCAGATACCCATCTTCCCGTAACAATCTGATTTGCTCAGTCATGTAATCAAAGTCACACTCTGCAGCTCCCGGATTGGTTTCAGTCGCTCCAGCGTAGGCGCCGCCTTTGGCGTTGCATCCAATAAAGGCGATCTTGTTGCCATTTGTTTCCAGCCGTATTGGTTTTAGGCCATCCTGCAGATTGACGCCACCTCCATAGTATTGCCAACCACGCTCTTTGTATAGTTCGATGGTATATAGCGTAGCTTCAGCACCCCAATCCTGAAAGTGATCCCCGCTTAATTCTACAACGTCTGTGTCTATGGATTCTAGTAGTTCAATATACTCAGTCTGACTGCAGAATACCAATTCATCCGGGCGAGGAAAAGGCTGCGGACAATTTTCAGCAAAAGGGATTTCATTGGAAATATGAACGATGTCTGCATCCAAAAACCACATTCGGATATCATCTGCGGGATAAGTCATACCCCGTCGTTCCATTGTATTCGCAGTTGCACGCACCAAAGCAGTTACGCCTGTAAGCAGTACTGTAGATAACTTATAGGCATCTCGATTGGTCGGCGGGATAGATAATGAGGTTTTCAGGCTATTAACTGTTTCTAGTTGATCCGCTGATGAAATTAGAATAGAAATTGGTGCCTGTAAAGGGTAGACTTGAAGATCAAAATCTTTCCTAATGGGTGACTGACCATCAACTGTAATGATTTTCCAAACGGGTTCTATTTGCTCGAAGGGTATGATTGCCCAATTGGTAACGTCATCCCGGATGATTTCTTTCATATCATTGTAATCGCGGATTAAAACGAATTCATTTTGGGCGGGCCCCCACAATGTTGTGAAAACTTCATAGGTGCTCTGATCAACCATAAGATGCGATATCATCAGACCACTCTGGTTGCCTTGCTGCCAGGCCAATTTCAGTAGATCAAAGTTTATGTCATCATCGATGGTGTAGAAAGGGGCTGCCAGGGAATATATCCATTGACTGACGGGTTGTGCTGAAGAAATTTCAAATTGAATATCGGTGGAGCGCTCAGCACAAGGGGATACAGCTACATTTGCTGCTAATTGATATAGAAAGCTATCTGGTAGGGTTTGCTTTGAACATACCAGGGTGAAATTATCAGCGGATGCAATGAGTAGAGATGTTTCATCAGTCACAGGGATAGATTCATTCTGTGTTGTGGTATTCGAGTTTTTGATTTGATTGGAGCAACCAGTAAGAAATAAGAAAATGATTACTGTTGTTTGGAGAAAATGCTTTAATTTATTCATTTGGTAGTAAGGAATCCAGATCGTTATTTTGTAAAACCACTTTCATCTTTGCATAGTGTGCATCAATTTTTGATTGGATATCCACTATTTCATCTTTAAATGGTGCAATGACGGGTTGAGAAAGATAGGGTTTAGTATTAATACTGGCATTTATCAGTGACCCTTCAGCCGCAGTTTTTGCCAGATAAAAAGCATTGAGTGCATCTCCAAGCGCATTCTGATTCCCATGCTCGGCAGCACTGATTGCCATATCCATTAGTAAAACACATTTTTTTGCGATAAGTAACGGAATATGACTGATGTTTGCGACTGCATGCAGAAATGCAGGAGAAAGTGAAGTTTCAATAACGAAATCAGAAGCCGTATTGGTCAGTTCTAGATAACTATTGTATGCTTCTATATCCTGATCCATGGCAATCATCAATTCCAAGCGTGTGGTATCAGATTCAATGAGAATATGCTGCATTAAACCATGGAATTTTTGATAAGATTCCTTGCGCAATGTCGATTTTGCCACCATTGCCAGTAAAGCCGCCGCTTGAGCTGCGGTATAGGCCAAAGCAGTTCCACCGCCAGGTGTGGGTGAAGCATCTGCCAATTGAGTGAGAAATCCATCATGAAATGCTTCCTGTTGATTTTGCTCATCATCATCGATCACATCATAGATGCGGTATTCAAGAATCTGCGGCTTTTCAAAATTATGCAATTGAAGATACCATTTGGCGGCATCGGTTAACGCTTTTTGCGGTATGAGCCCAACCAGCTCGCTGCTATGAATACTGGTGCCATATACAATCGCTTCCCGGCGGATCATTTCTACAACTCGTGCTAAGGGAGTCTGATTGAAATTTGTAAAATTCATGGAAACTTGCGCCTGGCCATTAACAATCAAGCCCAAGGCTTTCAGATATTTAAATCCACCAGAGGAATTGCGTACCGCTTTGGCAATTTTTTTAGCAATATTCAGGTCTTCTGTGTTTAGATAAACATTGAATGCAATTAATGGATGGCGGGCACCAATGACTGTGGCACCTGCTGTACCTAGTTCATTTGGCCCAAAATCGGGTTTACGCGAGGCATCTGTATTTATTTCTTTTTTGAGTGTTTCATATTGACCGCGGCGAATATTCTCCAGGAACTTGCGTTCCGGATACGCTGGGGAAGCGGCTTCTTCATACAAATACACAGGAATATTTAACTCTTCTGCAACACGCTGGGCAACGGATTTGGCAATATCTACACATTCTGCGATGGTAATGTCACTAATGGGTACAAAAGGAACGACATCCGTCGCCCCGATTCGTGGATGCTCGCCATGTTGCTGTGATAAATCAATCAATTCAGCAGCCTTTTTAATCGATTGGAAAGCTGCTTCAGCAATAGCATCTGGTGAGCCGATGAAGGTAAAAACCGTTCTATTGTGATCCTGATCGGAATGACGATCCAATATGTACACATTGGGAACGGTCAATATGGCTTTTTGAATTTCTTCAATTGTTTCCGGATTTCTGGCTTCCGAAAAATTGGGTATGCATTCTACAATTGGATTGCCCATCACCTGCCTGCACTTTGAACTAAAATCAAACTAATTATAACCGTTATCCGCTTTTCAGATACAATTAGATGAGGAAGGTAAAGGTAAAAAATGTGTGGTCGATTTACACTTACACTCGAAATATCCGCGTTACAAATGGCATTTGATCTGGGTGCACAATCTGTGGATTGGAAGCCCAATTATAATATTGTGCCGAGTAGCAAAATCCCAGTTGTTACCAATCAAAATCCGACCCAAGTTGAATTATTGCATTGGGGTTTAGTGCCATCCTGGGCAAAAGATGCTTCGATTTCAGCAAAACTGATTAACGCACGATCCGAGACAGCACATGATAAGCCGTCTTTCAGAACCCCATTTCGCTCAAAACGTTGTCTTATTTTTGCAGATGGATTTTACGAATGGAAAAGAGGTGTTTATAAAGGTAGCAAGAAAGTACCTTATTATTTTCGGCGGCAAGATAAATCCCCCTTTGTTTTTGCAGGATTATGGGATTATTGGCCGGGGAATGAAAATGCCCAAGCTTTATCTTCTTGTACCATATTGACCTGTTCGCCTAACAATATTGTTGCGCCAATTCATGACCGTATGCCGGTGATTTTCAATTGGAACCAAGGCAAGGAGTGGCTTTCTGATAAAAAATCAGAAATTGAGTTAAGAAGTATGCTTGTCTCAGTAGATGAGATAGCAATAGAGGGGTATGAAGTTTCATCTATAGTAAATCGGCCGAATAATAATTCGCCTACCTGTATTGAACCACAAAAGAAGCTTACCCTATTTTAGATAAATTTTATTTTGGATGCAAAAAAAGCCCTTGACCGAATATGGCTTACCTGATAAAATATTGAACGTTGCCTCCATCGTCTAGGGGACTAGGACGCAGCCCTTTCAAGGCTAAAACGGGAGTTCGAATCTCCCTGGAGGTACCAAAACCACCTGATTTTTTTCAGGTGGTTTTTTTTACATTAATTATATTATTCTTTAGACAGGATTTATAAAGATTGGGAATAAAAACACCTATACTCTAAATACGCATCTAGAGAAAATCTTTTATGAAAGGCAATAATGAATAAAATTAAGAATATCAACAGTCGTTGGTTTATTTTCGTGCTAATTATGATCCTATCGTTTGGTTTTATTACGACCAGCATGCTCAGTTATCTAGCCACGAAAAATTATGTTATCCACAGCGCAGTAAACCAAACACTTCCATTAATTAGTGACAATATTTACTCTGAAATAAAAAAAGAATTACTTGATCCAATCAATGTATCTTCTTTAATGGCAAACGACGCTTTTCTTATTGATTGGGTGGAAAGTGGGGAAAATAAATTAGATTCGATAAAAGAATATTTATCCAGAATAAAATCAAAATATGGTTATACCAGTACATTTTTTGTCTCAGATGTTAGCAGTAATTATTATTATTCTGAAGGCATTTTAAAACAAGTATCAGAAGATGATGACCATGATGTTTGGTACTACGATTTTAAAACAACGGATCAAGCAGTTGACCTTGATGTAGACAATGACGAAGCTCGTCAGGGAATTCTGACGGTATTTATTAATCATCGCCTGGAAAGTAAAACTGGAAAATACCTGGGGGCAACCGGGGTAGGATTAGAATTAATTGATATCGGCGAGAAATTTAATACTTACCAGGAACAATACAAACATGAAATATATCTGGTAGATGAAAACGGCTTTATTCAAATCCATTCAAATCCCACTTTAATCGATACTGTGAACCTCATGACCAGAGAAGGAATCAGTGAATATGCGGACGATTTGCTCACACCGAGCGACAATATACACATTTTTGAATTTATTGAAGGTGGTGAACTTAAAGCAATATCCATTCGCTATATACCAGAATTTAATTGGTATCTGGTGATTGAGAAAAACCAGACTGAATCCTTACTTGAAGCCAGGAAATCCCTTTGGGAAAATATTGGTATTGGTTTACTGGTTACAATCATTATCACATTCTTGATGATTGTTATTTTCAAACTATACAATCATAAGATGGAGCAATTAGCCACATTTGATGAATTGACAAAATTGTACAATCGGCGTTTTTTTATGCAAATCATATCCAGAGAAATAGCAATTGCTCAACGTTATAATCACTCATTGAGTTTGCTTATGCTGGACATCGATAATTTCAAAGAAGTAAATGAGAAATATGGACACATGGTAGGTGATGAAATGCTCTATATGGTTTCATCGATGATAAAAGCGACTGTGCGGAATACTGATATTGTTGCTCGTTGGGGAGGGGAGGAATTTGTGGTGCTATTGATGCATACGGATATAGATGAGGCCATACGCACGGCAAATCGAATTCGCATTGCGGTGGCAGGTAAAACACTATATACCGGACATGATGAGGTTTTCCGAACGGTTAGTGCAGGTGTAGCCACCTTAGATGATGATACAAATTCTGAAGAACGATTAATGAAAAATGCCGATGAGGCTTTATTCAGGGCGAAATCCAAAGGTAAAAATCGTACTGCAAAATAAGTAATATTTCAAAAAACCGCCTAGTGTATCTTCATGCTAAGCGGTTTTTTTGTATTGTTGAATCTAGCCAAGGAATATGCTAACACCAATGAGCAGGAAATACAGAGCAAAGAGCGCTGCAAAAATATACCCGGCGATCACCCATCCATTACGGGTATGTGCAGGTTTAATTTGTTGACCCTCTATGATCTGATGAAGTATTTCTAAGGTGGATTTTATTAAGTCGTTTTGAGTGAGCACATTGATATTAATCAATTGATTCGTGATCACAGGTAAAACCAGAATTTTGCCTGTAAACCCTTTGAGTATTTTCTGTTGTTTCGCTGAAAACTCCATCAGAGTTTGTGTGGATACCAACACAATAGGAAATAGAGCAATATCAGCGGCAGTAAATTCTTGGGTCGTTTGCATGCGCTTGATTGGCAGATCTGGCATTTTTCGTGTGATGTGAATAGCTATTTTATCGATGAGCGAAACCTCTTCCTCAGATTCAAAAATCAAGGTAGCAAATGCCGTAAAGCGATTTTCTGTCGTGATTTGTATGGATTGATTATCTGTTTGCATGATGCTTCGATGATATAAAAGCCAAACAACAAATTGAATTGTGAATACAATCTGATTGACCGTGAAATGCCCCAGATTACTCATTGAATTTCCAACTGCGGCATTAATTAATTGATAGATCAAAGCTCCAGCAACGATCATGGCGCCAAGTACAGATCCAAAAACAATCAGATACAAGTAAACTCTGCGCAGTGTTGAAGCGCGGGCAGTACTGCCATAGTCGTTTTCCTGGCTAACTTCATTTTGCAGTATTTTCCAGTGCCTTATCCAGAGCGGCACACCAAGAAGTAGCAATGCGATGCCTGTTGTGAATTGATTCCATGCTCCCGGACCTAGTTGACGGTATCCAAAAATTAGATCGATACATTCACCGAATAAGTATTGCAATCCAATGAATGTAAGTATGCTTCCAGCAAGGGATAAGACCGATGAGAAAATTCGGCGGTATAAAAATTGCAGATATGCTTCTGGGGCATGCTCAATGGCATCCGTTAATTTCTGGCCATAGTAGGCCCATAATATTGAACTCGGTACAATAAGGGCAATTTCGGAACTGAAATGATTAATGAAATTTTGCAATGTGTAAGGGGTACCAAGCAACCAGCCAAGCAATTTATGAATGAGAATGCCACACACACTTAAAACAATTGCGATACTGACAAAGGTTATGCCAAAAAATACGACATAGCGAATGCCTGCATTTTTTTCTTCGGCTGTTTTGTAGGAGTTCTGCAACAATCTCCAGGTCCATGCCCAGATGACTGCACTGACAAGGATCATGGCAATGTACTCTGTGGATAAATGTGCAGATTGAGACACCATGGAAGTGATATTGAAAATTATTTCTTGTAACAAAGATTGAATACTGTAAACCAAAGTTACAATTGCGGAAATTAGCCAAACGTAGCGATATATGCGGCGGATTTTAATTTGATTTTCAAATTCCTGTGGAATGGCCTGGCCTGAATTTAAAATCCTTTCCGCAAGCATCCATACCAATAAATTGATCAGGATGATGGTGATACTATCCTTTGCATCTGAACAATTCATATTGCATGCTTGTATATATTGAGATGGAACAACTTCCTGAAGAAGCTGATCGATTAGGTTAATTGAATTAACCATCACAGCACCCAAGGATATCAGGCGAACAATGTCAATAAAAATGGCACGGATCAAGCTTAGATTTTCTTCTTCTTCTTTAATCGCATCTCGCTGGATGATGCGCGCATGGAAAACAAAGATTGGCAATCCAATCAGAATTTGTGCCAGCCCAGATGCCAATATATCATTGAAACCAATTGCTTCCGTTGTTCGCCAAATCGCACTGATCAAAGTATAAAGTCCCCAAACAACCAGTTCCAGACTGATTAGTGTCAGTGCATAAAAATAAAAACGTCGCACAGCTTTCATGTTTTTCTCCTTATGAAACCGGATGTCTTATTTATATTGATCGGGGGGTAGATACCAACTCCAGCCCCAATACGGATGCGGAAATTCTTCAATTTTCCAATGTCCATCCTGCTTAATCAGGGATACTGTATCGTCAGATTGATATATTTTGCGATATGATCCACTTGATGAATTCGCCGTTGAGATAATCACTGATGCCTGGGTACCATTGTCATATATAAAACTGCTTTCAATATAAACCCCTGACATTTCCAATGAGTATTGATTATCAATGGCTGCATCAATAATCATTTGTAAATCAGGTTTGTATTCATGGTCCATCAGGTAGGATTCAATTTTTTCATAATCCTCGTCATACCAGGCCAATAAATAATTATTGACCACACCTTCCGGTGTATCCTCAGAGAGGTAGGCTGCTTGATTTTGATTGATGAGCACCAGCACAACTGACAATAAGATGATGGCGCCGATACCAATCAGTATTCCGAGAAAGAAACGATCATTTTTCATGAAACCCTCCTGCTGCAAGAAAATTATTATATTTGACAGAAATTTATATCGTTAGGATTTTGAAGAAAGTCGCATAGCCATTCAGTTAATTTTCATACATTGATTAATTGTACAGCGTTTTACCGTGATTGGTAATACGAACGAGTTCGATTGCCATATTTCCAGTACTGCCCACATGTCCACCATCAGGGATGATGTTTAATTCTGCGGTAGGATAATGGTTTTTCACATCCCAGGCTGTTTGCAGCGGACAAACCGTATCATATTGCCCCTGGGCAATGAAACAGGGAATATGGTGGATTTTTGCCAGGTGATTCAAGATAAATTCATCGTTCTCAAAAAACGAATGATTTACAAAATAATGAGTCTCGATCAAGGCAAGGGCTAATTCAGATTGTTTTTTAGCATATTTTTCTTCTTCGGAAAGCTCTTTTGCAGGTTCTTTTATCTCTGGGGGGATCAGGTATGCGTTTGCTGTTTCCCAATGATTCCATTTTTTAGCGAGTGTAAATTTTTCTTCCTCTGACATTGTGGATGTTAAACGGGAATAATATGCCTGCACCATATCGAACCTTTCGGTCGCAGGTATCGGCTCAACGAACGCCTGCCAGGCTTGGGGGCGGATCATGGATGCGCCATGTTGGTATAGCCAATCCAGTTCAATTTGTCTGCCTAGAAACACCCCACGTAAAATAATGGATATGACACGATTCGGATGGTTAGTCGCGTAAGCCAATGCCAGTGTGCTGCCCCAACTCCCGCCAAATAATGACCATTGTGAAATGCCTAAATGGCGGCGAAGTTTTTCAATGTCCTCGATCAGATGCCAGGTTGTGTTGTCATGTAATGACAATTTGGGTTGGCTTTTTCCTGTACCGCGTTGATCAAATAGGATTACCCGATAAAAATCAGGATCAAAATATCTGCGGCTTTTGGCAACAACTGAACCGCCTGGTCCTCCATGCAAAAAAAGAATCGGTTTACCATGCGGATTGCCGACTTCTTCATAATATATTTGGTGTTGGGCTGATACTTCAAGTAGATCAGTACGATAGGGTTCAATTTCTGGAAACATCGATTCTTGGGTCATATCATGGTCTCTTTAACTACGATGAACTTTCTTCACTGGTCTCATTGTTTATTATGTCCGATGGACTGCCGATTTCAACCGAGAGATTCTTCCCTTTTTGGTCCTCTTCAGTTGGTGGTGTAACTGGTTTTTGCAAAATAGAAAACAATATCACGAACAAGATCAATACAGCTGCTCCAAATCCATACAAAATAATGGTTGAGTGATAATAATCTGGTTGGGTGACAAGCAGGAAAATTGTCATCAGAAAGATAAATAAAATAATAACAAAACCACCATTGAAAGTTGAACCGGATTTTTTTTCATTTTGATTCTTTTTTTTGCTCATCTTATCTTCCAGTATTATAGATTACCAGGATGAATTCTGCTTTCTGCTTTTGAATATTCGTTTGTACTTCGCGAACGTGTCCGCGATAAATTTGCTCTGTTTTCTGGGTCAGATCGGTTGCCAGCAATATTTCTTGATTAGGCGAAAAAACCTTTGCAATATCCTGTAAAACTGCTTGCATACGATAGGGTGTATCCATGATTACGATGGCAACCTGTTGGGCTTTTAGTTTCTTTAATGCCAATAGCCGTTCTTGTTTATCACGAGGTAAAAAACCGGCAAAATAGAATTGATGTAATTGGCGATCTACTAGGGATAATGCTGCCATAAGTGAAGAGACACCCGGAATTGGCACAATTGGTATTGATGATTGCACAGCATAGCGAATCAGATGATGCCCGGGATCGGCAAAAACTGGCGTTCCACAATCTGATATCAATGCTGCATTCTTCCCTATTAGCAAGTCATTAACCACTAAATCGGCATCCTTCTTTTCATTATGTTCATTCAAAACCATAAAGGGTTTTTCATCTAAAGAACACTTTTTTAATAAGCGAGAGGCATTGCGAATATCCTCACAGATGATAAAATCAACTGAAGAGAGAATATCCAACGCTCTGAGGGTGATATCTTTTGGGTTTCCAATAGGTATGGATACGAGATACAATTTTCCAGGTTTAAAATTCATAGGCTATTTGATTTCCGTGTGGAGTTCGCTATAATATAATATTCCATAGGGATTATGGAAAATATAATTATAAGTTTAACATGAATAACACATGTTTGAATGAATAGAGGACAAAATGAGTATTATCGATTCACTTGGAACATTAAATCCAATTATACAAGCTTTATTAGCAACATTGTTTACTTGGGGTGTAACTGCTCTGGGTGCGGCAGGTGTATTTCTGGCAAAAGAAATCAACCGCAAGGTATTGGATACCATGCTTGGTTTTGCGGCTGGAGTGATGATTGCAGCCAGTTACTGGTCATTGTTGGCTCCAGCTATTGAAATGTCAGAATCATTGGGTGTGCCAGGTTGGTTGCCAGCAGCGGTCGGATTTTTATTAGGTGGGGCATTTTTATGGGGGGTTGACAAGATATTACCTCATCTGCATTTGGGGTTACCTGTCACTGAAGCAGAAGGTATTAAAACATCCTGGCAGCGTAGTGTCTTACTCGTTTTAGCAATCACATTGCATAATTTCCCGGAAGGTTTAGCCGTTGGTGTGGCATTTGGTGCAGCGGCTGCGGGTTTACCTGAAGCGACCCTGGCTGGTGCAGTAGTCCTGGCCATAGGTATTGGAATTCAAAACTTCCCTGAAGGTTTGGCCGTAGCGGCACCATTGCGACGTGAGGGTTTCTCAAGACTAAAAAGTTTTACAGTTGGGCAGCTATCCGGTATTGTTGAACCGATTGCCGGTGTGATTGGAGCGGCAGCGGTATATTTCATTCGCCCAATATTGCCTTATGCGCTGTCTTTTGCGGCTGGCGCCATGATTTATGTGGTCATTGAAGAATTGATACCGGAATCCCAAATGGAAGGTACGGATTGGCCAACGATTGGTGCTATGCTTGGATTTACCGTGATGATGGTGCTTGACGTAGCCCTGGGGTAAAGATATGTCAAAACTGACAAAAATAACTGCCATGCTAGCGGGATTTTTTGCGCTGGACAAAGCGCTGGCGATTTTGAGACAAGTGATCATAGGACGCCAATTTGGTCTTAGCGGCGAATTAGATGTTTTCAATGTCGCCAACAATATGCCGGATTTGTTGTTTGCCTTGATTTCGGGTGGTGCATTGGCCATGGCATTTATTCCTGTGCTATCTGACGTGTTAACTCAGGAAGGCAGAGCTGCTGCATGGAAATTATTTTCAAGAATCGCGAACCTGGCATTTGTTGTATCTGCCGGGACGGCGTTACTGGTAGCCTTGTTTGCTCCGCAATTAATCCGTATGGAATTAGGCATTGCGCCGGGTTTTACTGCACCACAGCAAGCACTAACCGTTGAATTGATGCGCATGGATTTAATTGCCATGCTGATCTTTTCGATTAGCGGATTAATCATGGCCGGTCTGCAAGCCAATCAACATTTTTTTCTCCCGGCATTGGCGCCATTGTTTTACAATATTGGTCAAATATTTGGTGCAACGATTCTAGCTCCATCTGAGGGTTACCAAATTGGCGGCATTGAATTACCCAGTTATGGATTAGGCATACACGGTCTGGTCTACGGTGTTATTTTAGGGGCACTACTACATCTGGCTATTCAAATTCCTGGCTTAATCAAATATAAGTTTAATTGGACTGTCGGATTTGGATTAAGGGATAGTGCTGTAAAAGAAGTTTTGCGTCTTATGGGGCCGCGATTATTGACAATGTTTTTTGTTCAACTTATCTTTCTGGTGAGAGACAATCTGGCTTCACGTCTGGCTGAAGGAGCTGTATCCGCTTTATCCTATGGATATATGTTCCAGCAAGTCCCGGAGACTTTAATTGGTACGGCTATCGGTACAGCGCTGCTGCCAACACTTTCTGAACAAATTTCCAAAAAGGACTATCAAGCATTTCGCAGTACTGTAAACCGCACGATAAATGTATTGATCTCATTAACCATGCCTATTGCTGCTATTGCAAGCTTTGCTTTACGTCCATTGTTGGTGGTTGCCTTTGATTTCGATGATGCCGGGACAGATCTATTACTATGGGTAACGCGAGGTTATTTCGTCGGATTAACCGGTCATTGCTTACTTGAAATGGCTGCACGATCGTTCTATGCCCAGCATGAGGCCAAAAAGCCGCTCTATGCAGCAATGATTAATGTTGGGTTGTACATTTTATTTGGTAGTTTATTCTATAAATTGTGGGGTGCAGCAGGAATCAGTTTAACAGATTCTCTTGCCTTTACTGTTCAAGCGCTGGTATTATTATTCTGGTTAAAACGCTATATCCGATATCGGATTGAGGTTGGCAAATCATTAATGCGTGCTGTCATTGCCTCAGTTTTGAGCAGCGGTCTGATTCTTTTGATTCTGCATTTTGGCAGTGAAAGCTTATCGCCGTTGATGCTTGGTTTGTTGAGTGGATTTGCTGGCATAGCCATTGCCGCACCGTTAGTATGGAAAGATATAAAACTCGCATTTCGATTGTAAAAATGCATAGGAAAAACTATGGACACAATTCCGAATGATAAAGAAACACAACCAGTGACTGTGCCACCGAAAAAAGCAAAGAAAGAAAAAAAAGGCCGTGGATTGGCAATATTTCTGGGTGTATTAATCATCATCCTGATTGCTGGTGTTGGAGTTTGGTTTGGCTATGGTGAAGGTATCCGAAACCGCTTGTTAGCAGCTGAAAAATTGGAAATTCAACAGGCAACTACACAATTTCAATTAGGCGTGATTGACCTGGCTGAAGGACGATTGGATACTGCACGAAAAAGATTCGAGCATGTTTTGGAAATTCATCCGGAATATCCAGGCTTAACTGAGAAATTAGCAGAATTGGAAGTGGCAAAAGCAAGGCTCGCAACACCAACGATTGCAGTGACCTCCACACCTACGCTTGAGCCTACCGCCGATTTACAAAATCAGGAACAAAGGTTTGCCCAGGCACAAGAATATTTGAAAGGTGGAAATTGGCAAGCAGCTATTGAAACTCTAAATGCATTACGCAAAGTGGATATTGAATATCATGCTGTTGAAGTTGACGGTATGTATTATCTGGCATATCGTAATCGTGGCGTTGACAAAATTCTTCTGGAAGGAAAATTGGAAGGCGGTATTTATGACCTGGCTTTAGCGGAACAATATGGTCCTATTGATAAGGAAGCCAATGCCTATAGACAGGCGGCATCCTATTATCTGACCGGCTCAGGTTTTTGGCAGGTCGATTGGCCGCAAGCAGTCTATTATTTTTCTCAAGTTAATTCCAGTATGCCCAATTTACGTGATGGCTCAAATTGGACGGCTACTGAACGATATCGCCAATCTTTGATTGGATACGGTGATCAATTGGTTAATGAAGAAAAATACTGTGATGCACGGGATCAGTATGCTATTGCTGCCACTTTAGGTGGTGATGATTCCTTCTACGCAACCGCAACGGCAGTTTATTTGATTTGTTCTCCGCCAACCTCCACACCTGCACCGACTACGGCGGCTACTGAATCTACACCAGAAACCACAGAGGAACCGCCAGTCACTGAACCAACACCTACTGCTACTATTGAGGAGGGGTAACTATTACCGAATCAGAAATTACAAACACCAGTTGTCAATCAACTGGTGTTTTTTTAGGTGAGTATTTGCATGACAATATTCATGAATGAAATATTATTTGATTTGTATTGATTTTATATCGAATTGCCTATTAAATCATGAATCATAGCGCCTGTGATTTTTACCGGTACAATCTCGCCAATTTGCACATCTCCATTGACGAACACCAGGCCATCAATTTCCGGTGCATCCCGATAAGAACGTCCAACAGTTGTATCGTCAATCGTTCCTTCAATCAATACATCCATGGTTTTGCCAATCCATTTCTCGTTAATGCGCTTTGATATGCCTTCCTGTATTTGCATCAACTGAGCCGCTCGCTCGTTCTTGATTTCTGCAGGTAACGGATCGCCATATTTCTCACTGGGTGTTCCTTTTTCAAACCAGAAAGGAAAAACGCCAACGCGATCAAATTGCATTTCTTTTACGAAATCCATTAAGAAATTGAATTCTTTTTGGGTCTCTCCTGGAAATCCTGCGATAAAAGTCGTGCGAATGGTGACATCCGGCATGCGCTTGCGAATCTTTTCGAAAGTACTGTAAATCCAATCCAGATCAAATGGACGGTTCATTTTCTTGAGAATCTGCGGATGTGCGTGTTGAAGTGGAATATCAATATAATTCAGAATTTGTTGGTTTTCAGCAATGAGGTCGATTAATTCATCAGAGATTTGTCCCGGAAAAGTATATAAGAGACGAATCCATGGAACCTGGGGGATTTCTTTGACTAATTTGTAAAGCAAAGTTTCCAAACCATTTTTAAGTCCCAGATCACGTCCATAATCGGTTAAGTCCTGAGCGATTAAAATGATTTCTTTCATACCAATTTTTTGTAATTCTATTGCATCATCCAGGATGGTACCCACATCCCGACTCACTGTTGTGCCTTTGATTAATGGAATGGAGCAATAAGCACATTTTCTGCGACAACCATCAGCTATTTTTAAATAGGCAGATGTTCCCTGAATGGAAGCACGTAAAACATTTGGTTCAGCACCAATTATTTCATCAGACGGGTAAAAGACTGGACCTAGTTGTTTTTTCCTGCGAATTTCATTAATAAAGGGGACGATATCCATCCATTTACGCGCACCAATGATGCCGTCAACCTGGGGAACTTGTTCAAAGATACTTGTTTGTACTCGCTCTGTTAAGCAACCAGCAGCCACCAATAGTTGATTTTCCGTTTTTATTGCAGCTAATTCATTTAGATATTCATAGGATTCTTCACGGGCAGGTTGGATGAACCCGCAAGTATTCACAAGCATTAAGTCAGCCTGATCAGGTGCAGTAGCAGCCTGCCAACCGTTGCTATTAAGCAATCTGGCGATTGATTCAGAATCGACTGTGTTTTTTGCACAACCGAGAGATACAAGATAATATTTCATGAAATCATACCTTAGGGGATGAAAGGTGTCACCGTAGACGTAGCAACGGTTGCCGTAATGGTTGGTGTTGAGGTTGGCTGCATCGTTGAGGTGGGTGTTGGGGAGTACAATGGCGTTGGTGTTATCATACCTTGGTTATTAAATACCATTTCAAGCAGTTCTCCATTTTTACCCAGGCTGCCAATAAACTGATTATTGTACAGTATATGAATCGCAGCGGCATTACCCGTTAACAGGACAATCTCCTGATTTGCATCATAATTGTATGGGTTGCCGGGTATCAGGCGTCCCTCAAAAACAATTTGATTGTCGGCAGTAATACGTACCCAGGCGCGTTGCTGAGCAGTGAGGTTCAGATGAATCAGCCCATTTTCTTTGTCCGCAGTGATTTCTTCGCCCTGAATGTCTTCTTCTGTATTCTGAGGTTGTGCTGGCACATCAACAATTTCTGCTGTTGGACTTAGCGTAGGTGAAGGGCTGGTATCTGCTTGTGCAATGATGTCCTGATCAACCCCCATTTTTTCCCATGCCGCTTCTTGTTTTAGGTTAATAACATAGGAAGAACCCCAAATAATGGCTATAAACAGTACGAGTACGATGGACCCCACAACAAGAAAATCCGGGGTAAGCACTGAACTAAGAAAACTGTTTTTCTTAAGTCTAATAGTGGGTCTCTTTTTAACTGGAGCATTTTCAATGGCTATTTGTTCCAGCCGTTTCTTTCGCAACCCTTCTGCGTATTGTTGCAATAAGGCATTGTGATCAAGCTCAAGAAATTCGGCATATATTTTTAACATACCTCTGGCTTGAACCGGAGAAGGAATCTGATCAAACCCGCCTTTTTCAAGAAAACTTAAATTATGATCTTTTAAGTGTGTAAAATCTTCTACTTCAGTCAATTCAAGGCCAAGTTGAAATCTGCGTGCGGCTAGTTGTTTTCCAATAGCTGAGAGAATTTCTGTGGCTGAAAGTGAATCGTAATTTTGTTCGATATCATTTCTAATATCATCAGTTGAGACAATGCTATTTTCATCAATATTGGTAGGGACAGTCTGCTGCTCTGTTTCAACCTGATTTTCTTGATCCAATTTTATGGAAAGATCAGTATCCCACGCATCAAGAAATGGTTTTGCATCTTCTTGATAGAATGCTAATAGATTTCTAATATAGCCTTTGGCTTGAACTTTTGAAGGCAAAACCTCGCGTTGGCCATTTTCAAATGCGTTAATAAACCGTTCATGGATACGGGTCTGCAGTGATACTTCCTGAACAGTGTATTGTTTTGATAAACGAATGGATTTTAGGGCTTCGCCAAATTGAGTTTCATTTGCCATGGATTATTTTGGGTGAAAAAAGGTACCGGCCAAACTGCTATTGCCTTTTGACCGGTAAAATATAATGCTTGCAGTTGGTTAATTATGCTGCGGCTTCTTCATCAGCTGCTGGTTCTTCAACTGCAGAAGCTTCAGCAACAGGAGCTTCTGCAACAGGAGCTTCGGCTACGGGAGTTTCGGCTACGGGTGCTTCAGCTACTGGTTCAGCTTCTACTTTTGCTGAATCATCAGCAGTGAAAGGGTTTTCGCCTTCGCGATAAACCAGAATGGTGATTTGAGGCATCAGGTCAATGGTCAAGCGAACGCGAGAAGTGTGTTCACCCAATGTGCGAATGGGGGTGATTTCAATCTGATGTTTTTCGATATCAACAGCAAATTTTTCTTTCAATTCGTCACAAATCATTTGTGTCGTAATTGAACCATATAATTTGCCAGTTTCACCGGCTTTACGTGCAAAACCAATTGTAACGTCCTTGAGACGTTCAGCGATTTCGCTCATTTCAGCATTCAATAAGCTTCTGTGTTGATCAGCAGATTTGCGAATGTGATCAGCCTGTTTGACGGCACCAGGAGTAGCGATCATCGCCATACCGTTAGGGATCAAATAATTGCGTCCATAACCATCGGCAACTTTCTTGATATCACCTGCACGTCCTAGTTTGTATACATCTTTAAGTAATAGCACTTTCATTTTACAAGCCCTTTTAAAATTTATTTTCAGCGAAGGGTACAACGCTGTAGGTATGAATTCTACCAAATGAAGGTTTCCTCGTCAACAATAATGATATGTTCCATATCGTGTATACATTTCATATATAGGGTTGAAGATTTTCTATTAAGAAGAAAATCTATGAATATGTGATGTTTATTCACTCCATCCATCCGGTTCATTGTGTATACTGAAAAATATCATACTAAATGAGGTTGCATATGACAATCCAAGAAGATTATGAAAAATGGGAAAAGAAAGTTCTTCAACCTGTAATTAATCGATTTCCGGAACGTGTTGAAGATGCAAAAACATCATCCGGAATTTCGTTACCACGCTTTGCCAAACCTTCTGACTTTGATTATCAGGAACAATTAGGGTTTCCTGGTGAATATCCATTTACTCGTGGTATTCAACCAACAATGTATCGGGGGCGCTTATGGACAATGCGTCAGTATGCTGGCTATGCTACTGCCGAAGAAAGCAATGAACGGTATCGTTACTTATTAGATCAAGGACAAACAGGATTATCGGTTGCTTTTGATTTGCCCACACAAATTGGGTATGATGCAGATGATCCGATTGCAATGGGTGAAGTTGGCAAAGTCGGCGTTTCTATTTCATCCATGCGAGCCATGGAGACCTTGTTTCGGGATATTCCATTGGACAAAGTCTCAACCAGTATGACGATCAATGCGCCGGCAGCAGTACTTCTAGCGATGTATATTGGGGTAGCTCGCAAGCAGGGTGTTGAGGCAAAACAATTACGCGGTACGATACAAAATGACATATTAAAGGAATACATTGCCCGGGGCACCTACATTTTTCCACCTAAACCATCGATGCGATTAATAACAGATGTTTTTCAGTACTGTCGCAGCTATATCCCCCATTGGAATACAATCAGTATTTCGGGATATCATATTCGAGAAGCCGGATCAACAGCGGTTCAGGAAATTGCCTTTACACTTGCCAATGCCATTGCATATGTAGAAGCTGCCATTACAGCAGGGTTACAAGTTGATGAATTTGCTACTCAACTATCATTTTTCTTTAATGCGCATAACAATTTTTTGGAAGAGATCGCAAAATTCCGGGCTGCACGACGAATGTGGGCTCGTATTATGAAAACACGCTTCAATAGTGAGAAAAGTAAATCCCAGATGTTGCGTTTTCACACACAAACGGCAGGCTCGTCATTAACTGCCCAGCAACCTGAGAACAATACAATAAGGGTCGCATTACAGGCTTTATCTGCCGTGATGGGGGGAACACAATCCTTGCATACAAATAGCATGGATGAGGCGCTATGGCTGCCCACAGAAAAATCTGTCCGCGTGGCATTACGTACCCAACAGATTATTGCATTTGAATCGGGGGTGGCTGATACTGTTGATCCATTTGCAGGCTCTTATTTAATTGAACAATTAACGGATGAGATTGAAGCGCAGGCGATGGCGTATATAGAAAAAATCGATTCATTGGGTGGTGCATTAGCAGCCATTGAACAAGGTTTTATGCAGCAAGAAATCCAATCGGCGGCATATACCTATCAAAAGGAAGTTGAACAGGGTAAACAGGTTGTTGTGGGTGTAAACCGATTTTCGGTGGATGAAACCCTCGAACTTGAATCCATAAGTGTAGATCCGATGATTGAAAAATCCCAGGTTGATCAATTGAAATTATTAAAGATTAATCGAGATAATGAAGCTATCAATGCATTAAAGATGCAATTAGCTGAAACTGCGAAAAGCGATAAAAACCTGCTGCCGCTTATGATTGTTTGTGTCGAAAATGATATGACATTAGGGGAGATCTGCGGCGTTTTACGTGAAATATGGGGTGAATATCGCTCGCCAGCATGGGTATAACCACAGGGAGTTACTGATGGCTAAAGTATTGAAAATTAATCATATTGCGATTGCTGTACCAGAGATCAATGAAGCATTAGTGTTTTGGCAGGATGCACTGGGTTTGAAATTAAGCCATACCGAAGATGTACCAAGTCAGAAATCTAAAGTTGGTTTTGTACCAATCAGTGATAGTGAAGTTGAACTTGTTCAGCCAACGACTTCAGATAGCGGATTGGCGAAATATATCGAGAAAAGGGGACCCGGATTGCATCATATCTGCCTGGAAGTTGATAATATTGAAGAAATGATCGCTCAATTGCTGGAAAAGGGTATCCACATGATTGATGAAACGCCAAATACGCTTGAAGGCAGAAAAATGGCGTTTATCCATCCCAAATCAACTGGCAGTGTATTGGTAGAGCTGTATCAACTGATATAGATTAATATTTATTAATCAGTAATGTCGCTGAATATAGGGGGTGTAAATTTCATTTAAATAAAAGGTGTTTTACTGGACAATGAATTGTCTTTCAGGTAAGATTGATTTTAGAACAATAGTCAGACAATTTATATTAATATTTAATGTTATTGTCAGGTTTTAAGTGTTAAACTATATACTGTGCAGTGATTTGCATTATTGTGGCTTTCCTTTCCAGGCTGGAGGTTGAATGTCTGATCAGTTTATTAATATAATAGCGGATGATATAAAACAAAAGATTGATAGATTCCAACAAAAAGTAGCTGCTACTGAAATTGGAACAGTACTTGAATCTGGTGATGGCATTGCCCAGGTATCAGGATTACCAAATATTCGATCTCAGGAACTTGTTGAGTTCGCTAATGGTGTGAAGGGCATTGCATTCAATCTGGAACAACACCGGGTTGGTATTACGATTATGGGTGATTATTCCGAGATTACGGAAGGTATGACCGTTCGTGGTTTAGGCAGCGTAATTTCGACACCGGTTGGCAAAGAATTGATCGGACGCGTGGTGAACGCGCTGGGTGAGCCGATTGACGGTAAAGGGCCATTAGAAAACAGCAAATTTCGTCCAATTGAGCGTATTGCACCTGGTGTTATTGACAGACAGGATGTCGATA
Organism: Chloroflexota bacterium; assembly: GCA_016838895.1. Classification (GTDB taxonomy): domain Bacteria; phylum Chloroflexota; class Anaerolineae; order Anaerolineales; family Anaerolineaceae; genus UBA5203. The sequence continues at coordinate 17,272 of JAEKNU010000015.1, read as the reverse complement.
CCCCTGTTCAGACCGGTATTAAATCGATTGATGGTATGGTACCCATTGGTCGCGGTCAGCGTGAATTAATTATTGGAGATCGCCAGACGGGGAAAACAGCAATTGCACTGGATACGATCATCAACCAGAAAGGCAAAGACCTGATTTGTATCTATGTCGCAATTGGTCAAAAGAAAGCAGCGATTGCAAAGCTTGTTGGTCAATTAGAGGATTTTGGTGCGATGGAACACACCATTGTGGTCATCGCCTCTGCAGATGATCCGGCTGGATTGCAGTACATTGCGCCCTATGTGGGGTGTGCCATTGGCGAAGAATTTATGGAAGATGGACAGGATGCTTTGGTTGTTTACGATGATTTATCCAAACATGCCTGGGCATATCGACAGGTTTCCTTATTAATGAGACGTCCTCCTGGACGTGAAGCTTATCCAGGTGATGTTTTCTATCTGCATTCTCGTTTACTTGAACGTGCAGCCCGTATGGCTGCTCACTATGTAATTGTTCCATCTGATTTTTCTGCAAATGAAGCTGAAGATAACGATGCTGTAAATAGCATCGTTTATCGCGGAACATTAGCGAGGACATTAGCAGAAAATGCCTTATCTGAAATGACAGATAAAGATAATTTCAGAATTATCAAGACAAGAAATTCTGGCGGATCACTAACTGCCTTACCCATTATTGAAACATTACTCGGTGATGTTTCAGCTTATATTCCTACGAATGTTATCTCGATTACGGATGGCCAGATTTACCTTGAATCGAATCTATTTAACTCAGGTATTCGGCCAGCCATCAATGTTGGGATTTCTGTTTCTAGGGTAGGTGGCTCTGCACAAACCAAGGCGATTAAGCAAGTTGCAGCCAGTTTGCGTTTGGATATGGCCTCATACAGAAATCTGGCCGCATTCGCTCAGTTTGGTTCTGACCTGGATAAAGCCACACAAGCCCAATTGAAAAAAGGACAGACGTTGCAGGAACTGTTAAAGCAATCACAATATGAACCGGTTGATTTAGAGAATCAGGTAATGGCACTCTATGCAGGAACACGTGGTTATGCTGACAAAGTCCCTGTGTCCAAGATATCTGATTGGGAAACCGAATTGGTGAAGTATATGTCCACCAGTCATCCTGAAATTGGTGAGAGTATCGCAACAGCTAAAAGAATTACCGAGGAAAACGAAGAGAAATTGAAGAAAGCCTTGGTTGTCTTCCAAAATACCTGGAAAGCATCGTAATTAATATTTCTACGGAAATAATGGAGAGAAGATGAGTTCCATTCGTGAGATGCGACAACGCATAAATAGTGTAAAAAATATTACACAAGTGACCAGAGCCTTACAAACGGTCAGCGCCAGTAAGGTACGGAAAACAACCCTTGCGACTGAGCAAACACGACCCTATGCCGAAAGTGCCTTGGATATTTTGCATGATCTTGCCGGGCAGCCTGGTCATAATAGTTTGCATCCTTTATTGGCTGAACGAACAAATATCAAAAATGCACTGGTTGTGCTTGTTAGCAGTGATCGTGGTTTGGCTGGTGCTTTCAATCTTAATATTGTCAAGTATGCACTTAATTATTTTGGACAATTCAAAATTCCGGTTTCGTATGTAACAGCAGGGCGAAAAGGGAGAGATATGCTTTATCGCCGCAAAATGAAAATTGTGGCAGATTTTCCGCAAATCCCGTCACCGCCAACATTTCTTGACTGTGCACCTATTGGAAAATTAATTGTTGAAAACTATCTGGACGAGGAATGCGATCAAGTGTACCTGGTCTATAATCGATATGTAAATATGATGAAGCAGATTCCAACGATAGAATTATTGTTGCCATTGACTTTACCGCCCAGCGAAGAGACAAAGGAATCCAAAACGAAAGCTGTTTTTACATATGAACCGGATCAATCACTCGTTCTGGAAAGCATTGTGCCGCGCTTTACTGCATTACAGGTATATCAGGCTATTCTGTCATCGCATGCCAGTGAGCATGCGGCTCGGATGATGGCCATGCGTGCTGCAACAGATAATGGCAATGATTTAATTCGATCATTGCAATTGGATTACAATAAAGCCCGCCAACAAATTATTACTGCTGATATGTTGGATATTGTTGGTGGTGTTGAAGGATTAGCTAAACAATCATAAACAGGATTGATTAATTATTGTTTTGGAGGATGGTATGGCGGATGCTACTGGTAGCATTGTTCAAATTCAAAGTAGTGTAGTTGATGTAGTATTTCCGGAAAATGATATGCCGGATATTTACGAAGCTTTGGAAATCCAAACTCCGGAGCAGGAACGATTGGTTCTTGAAGTTGAAAAGCAAATGGGTAATCATTGGGTGCGTTGTGTTGCAATGGGTGCAACAGATGGTCTACAACGTGGTTTGCCAGTAAAGCGCACGTACAATCCCATATTAGTTCCGGTTGGAGATTCCACATTAGGACGTATTTTTAATGTATTAGGTGAGCCTGTTGATCAACAAGGCCCGGTAGATGTGAAAGAGCGCTACCCAATTCATCGTACTGCTCCAAGCTACGAAGAACAATCTACCAGCATTGAAATGTTTGAAACAGGCTTGAAGGTTATTGATCTGATTGCTCCATTTACCAAGGGTGGCAAAACCGGTATTTTTGGCGGTGCTGGTGTCGGTAAAACCGTCGTCATTATGGAATTAATCCATTCTATTGCAACGGTACATAAAGGGAAATCTGTATTTGCAGGCGTCGGGGAACGTACTCGTGAGGGCACTCAGTTATACCGTGATATGCTTGAATCGGGTGTTATGAAAGACACAGTGATGGTCTTTGGCCAGATGAATGAGCCTGCTGGTGTACGTTTGCGGGTCGCTTTATCAGCGTTAGCGATGGCGGAATACTTCCGTGATCAATCAATGGATGTATTGCTGTTTATTGATAACATTTTCCGATTCACCATGTCGGGGTCTGAGGTATCTGCTTTATTAGGACGTATGCCATCAGCAGTTGGATATCAGCCTACTCTAGCCACCGAAGTAGGTGAATTACAGGAACGTATTACTTCAACTCGCCAGGGCTCCATTACCTCTATGCAGGCTGTCTATGTACCAGCCGACGATTATTCTGACCCTGCACCTGTGGCTATTTTCTCCCATCTGGATGCAACCATCGCCTTGGAACGTTCCATTGTTGAAAAAGCGATTTATCCCGCGGTAGATCCACTGGCTTCAACGTCTCGAATTTTGGATCCGCGTATCGTTGGTGATGAGCATTATCGAACTGCAAGGGAAGTACAACAAGTATTACAGCGCTATAAAGACCTTCAGGATATCATTGCGATTTTGGGTATTGATGAACTTAGTGAAGATGATAAATTATTAGTAAATCGCGCCAGGAAAATTGAAAAATTCTTTTCACAACCTATGTTTGTTGCTGAACAATTCCAAAGTATTTCTGGACGCTATGTACCAGTACGTGATACTGTCAAAGGATTCCGAGCACTATTGGATGGTAAGTATGACCATTTACCTGAACAGGCTTTTTATATGATTGGCAGAATTGAAGAAGCAGAAGATCAAGCCAAAACACTTGATGAAGGATAATAATCACCATGCAAATGCAATGTGAAATTATTTCACAAGATCGCATCGTATTCCAGGGAGATGTAGAAAAAATCTCATTGCCTGGTGTTGATGGTGTGGCTGGTGTGTTACCCAAACATACACCATTATTAATGGTGTTAAAATATGGAATTATTACCATCACTCGTGAGGGGCGAGAACAGTATTTTACAGTAGCAGGTGGCTTTGCAGAAGTACAACCAGATTTTACAACCATCCTTGCAGATGCAGCCGAAAATGTAAATGAAATCAATATTCAACGCGCTGAAGAAGCTCGTAAACGTGCGGAGAGAATGCTGGAAGAGGGGCTTGGTGATGATCAAGATAGTTATTTGAAGATCATGGCGGCATTGAAACGTTCAAATTTGCGGCTGAATGCGGCAAAACGCTATAACGAGAAAATTTCTTAGCAATACTTTATCTCCAGAGGATTTTTTTGCATGCCATTATTTACTCGTGAATTTGGTATCGACATTGGTACGATACATACAACTGTTGTTGAAGGAAACCAGGTATTATTACAAGAACCTACCATGGTTGCTGTTCTGGTAGAAGAACAAAAAATGGTGGAATGGGGGCGAGCTGCCAAAGATATGGATGGTAGAGTGCCTGACTCTATTGAGATTGTGCGACCATTACAACATGGCGTAATCGCTGAGTATGAGATTACTGAAAAACTATTAAGTTTCATGATTCGAAAGATCAGTGGGGCGACATTATTTTTTAAACCTCGTGCGATGTTTACAATTCCGTACGGAATAACCAGTGTAGAAAGCCGGGCTGTGCATGAAGCAGGCATGGGATCCGGACCCCGTGAAGTTTTATTAATTCACCAGCCGTTAGCAGCAGCGATCGGCATTGATTTGCCTATTTCTACGCCATCCGGGAATATGATCATCTGTTTGGGCGGTGGAACAGTGCAGGCAGCCATCTTAGCCATGAATGGTATTATTTCGGCTGAGACCTCCCGGACTGGTGGTCTCAAAATGGATGAAGCAATTATTTATTTTGTGCGCAAAAAATATGGCGCAATTATTGGACAACCCACAGCCGAACAATTAAAAATGCGCATTGGCGCTGCATTACCGCAATCAGAGAATAATGCCATGGATGTACAGGCGCAGGATCAGGTTTCCGGTTTACCGCGCCAGATATCCTTAACCACAGATGATATCGTAGAAGCGTTGCAAGAACCTCTCGAAGATATCGTTACGACTGCAAAACATGTATTGGAAAAAACGCCACCGGAATTAATCTCCGATATTATTGACCGTGGTGTAGCATTATGCGGTGGCGGGGCTTTATTGCGCGATATTGATAAATTCCTGACTCAAGCATTGGGTTTACCTGCCTACCTGGTTGATAATCCGGTGACCTGTACTGCAGAGGGAGCAGCCAAAGCTTTAACGATGCAGCAAGCCCTTTCTCGTAGCCTGGTAAAAGCATGATATTGGTTTTATAAAACAGAATAAGGATATATTACATGACCTATTTTAGATAATAGGTCATGTGTTGTAATTGCAGGATGGGATCTATTTGTTGCACGTACACCTCATCATTGGGGCAGGTGAGATATACGGGAGTGTAGTTAAGGATGGCTTTAATTCCAGCCTGTACCAATTGATCGGCGACTTCCTGAGCATGTACTTGAGGAACTGCCAATAATGCGACTTTGATATCATATTCCCGTAGTTTTTCTTTTAAATTTTTGATATCAAAGACCTGGCAATTTCCAATTTTCTGCCCTATCTTTTGCGGATCAGCATCAAATAGTATCTTATTGGAAAATCCGCGATTAAGAAAACCTTCATATAATGCCAACGCCTGACCAATTTTACCTGCACCAATAATGGCAACATCCCAAACTGAATCCAGGTTTAGGATGGAGCGGATTGAGTTTATTAGATGTGGGATGGCATACCCACTGCCTTTTTTGCCAAAACCACCAAAAAATGATAAATCCTTTCGAATTTGAGCCGGAGTGATGTTTAATAATGCGCCTAGTTCGCCAGACGAAGTATTCTCGACTCCCATGGCGCTTAAACGTTCTAATGTTATTAAATATTTAGGTAAGCGGGATATCACAATTGATGGGATGTTCTTTTCAGCCATACCTTACCTCACTTGGTAAAAGTTAATACATATTATACTGTGTAAACGTTTATCGAATGGAATTTATGTATAAAGTGAACAGAATAATCCAACCCCATGATATTCAGGAAAAATCGACCAGTGGAGAGATTTTTTCAATCACTTTATCCACATATGCTTCTTCATGTATGGTGATTTCGATTGCCCCATGCGGGCATATCTCAATACAATTGCCGCAACCGCGGCAGTCTTCACTGATGATCGCTTTTCCATCAACAAGTTTGATTGCATCTACGAAACAGACATTTTTTGTGCAGGTACCGCAACCCACACAGGCTTCAGTTACCTGAATATATACCCCCGGCATACGAGTAATTTTTTTGCTAATGGAGTCGTCTAATTGGGGGAGCACGCTATACAGGCAGCAGCATGAGCAGCAGTTGCAGATGGTCATTAATTTGTGACCCGGACCGACACCCATCCAGACTGAATCCAGTTTGTTTCGGCCAATCATGTGAATCAATCCGGCTTCACGGCATTTTTCTGCATGAGCCAGGGCTTCTGCTTTGCTTACTATTCTGCCGAGTTCCGGGTTGATTTTTGTAACGGTTTCACCCAAGAAAAGACAGCCGAGATCATGGGGGTATGAATCACATTGACTTGCATCACGGCACAAGCAGTTATTCATAATCCAATGATGATTGGCTTTTTCAATAAAATGGGAAACAACTTGTGAAGGTAGGACGGTGTTTTGTACCGAGTTAATTTCCTCACGAATTGGGATAACGGCATCTCGTGTGAGGTAGACCACGCCATCATTATGAAACAGGATATAATCTACCAATTCGCGAATGACCGGGATGCGGGATAATTTAGCGATATTTGCTTTTTGAGGGAAGAGGTATTTAATAAAACTGATAAACCAGAGTGGTGTCGCCATTAATCTTCCTGCGGGTGTGAATTTCGATAATGATATAATTGATCAACTAACACTGGATTAATATACCATATTCTACTTGATTATTGGAGCTGATTTTGTATTTACCTGCTACGAAACATGAAATGAAGCAATTAGGCTGGGATCGATGTGATGTTATCCTGGTAACAGGGGACAGTTATATCGACAGCCCCTATATTGGTGTGGCAGTAATCGGCAAAGTACTGACTGATGCCGGGTACAAAGTAGGGGTGATCGCCCAACCGGATATTGGAAATGATAAAGATATTCAACGTCTCGGAGAACCTGCTCTTTTCTGGGGAGTTAGCGGCGGCAGTGTGGATTCCATGGTGGCAAATTACACCGCATTGAAAAAGAAACGTCGCAGTGATGATTACACACCTGGTGGTGAGAACATTCGTCGACCGGATCGTGCAGTAATTGCGTATAGCAACTTGATCAGACGTTATTTCAAGGAGACAGTTCCGATTGTCATCGGGGGCATTGAAGCCAGCTTGCGGCGTATCGCCCATTATGACTACTGGTCAAACAAAGTTCGAGGATCTGTTCTATTTGATGCTAAAGCAGATTATTTGTTGTATGGTATGGCTGAGCGTTCCATTGTTGAATTAGCCAAAGCATTGGCTGGTGGGAAAGATACTGATGGGATAAAAGGGCTGTGCTACAAATCGACGCAGATGCCGGAGGGTTATCTGAAATTACCCGAGTTGGCTGAAGTAAAAAAGGATAAACAGCAATTCTGGAAAATGTTCCAATTGTTTTATGATCAAAATGACCCGATTACCGCAAAAGGGTTGGTGCAACTGCATGACACGCGCTATCTGATTCAAAATCCACCGCAGCCTTATTTAAGCCAGAAAGAACTGGACCATGTATCCAATTTGACCTATGAATATGATGTTCATCCATTGGATGCCAAACAGGGCAAAGTACGCGCATTGGAAACCATCCGATTTTCAATTAAGACACATCAAGGTTGTTATGGCGAGTGTAACTTCTGCTCAATTGCATTACATGAAGGCAGAACCGTACGTTGGCGCAGCGAGGATTCCATTCTTAGGGAAGCCAAACGCATCATTTCATTGCCGGGTTTTAAAGGGTACTTGCTGGATGCCGGTGGACCGACAGCCAATATGTACGGCTTTGAGTGCAGTAAAAAATTGAAAAGTGGGGCTTGCAAGGATCAATCTTGTATTTACCCGGAAGTGTGCAAATCGCTGAAACCTACCCATGAACCGTATCGAAGGCTGCTGGCGAAACTGGCCAAGCTGCCCGGGATGAAGAAGGTGTTTGTATCCAGCGGTATCCGCTATGATTTGTTGTTTGACGATAAAAAAGGCGCCAGCGCCTTTATGGAACAACTAACGGCCGAGCATGTTTCCGGGCAGTTGAAAATTGCCCCTGAGCATACCGATGATCGGGTACTAAAAAATATGCGCAAACCATCATTTGATTTGACGATCAAGTTCAAGGCCTGGTTTGATCACTTATCCAGAAAGGTTAATAAGAAACAATTCCTGACATACTATTTCATTACCGGATATCCGGGGTGTACGGAAAACAATACCCGTGCCATGCGGAAAGTTGTATCAAATGAGTTGAAATTAATTCCTGAGCAGGTGCAAATATTTACCCCAACACCGTCTACATTGGCGACAGCCATGTACTACACGGAATCAGACGGCCCGAATGGCGATCCGATTTATGTGGAAAAAGACGTCGGCAAAAAACGCCGGCAGGTGGATATATTCCAGGGAAATGAACAGCGAGAGAGAGTGGATCAAAGGAAGAGGGGAAGATAGAGTTTGTGTATTAAACCGAACTGATGGATTCCTATCCTTATATTGACTGCTCCCATTGTTTTTCCAACTTCGAGTATGTTCAGACAGAACCAGGATGGCAACCAGGACACAGCGGGCTGACAGATGTGGGTGGTGAGTAAAAAATGGTGATTGCCGTTATTCGGATACAAGGTATTGGATTATTCTTGAAAAGAGTTTATACTATTCTTATTAAACTAATGGTAGGGTGGATAATTTAATTCACATTTATTTGTTGAAACAACAAAATAGATTCCGGTAATACATGCTTCAATCCTGGAGGGGATTATTATGCGTATTCAAATACGTCGTATTGATGTAGTTATTCGAGTATTGATTGTTCTTTCTCTGATATTTGGCTGTTTTGATTCAGCATTACTATACAGAAATTGGAAAAATAATTCGAGTGCTGATATTGTGGATGAAGATGCAAATATCTTATCAGATGATTTGCAAACTGGTGAATCCGACCCCGACCAATTAGTAACAACAGCAGATACACAATATGAGCCGGTTTTTGATGATATAGAAGGTATGACATATTCAGAAAATCATAAACAGAAAATCCCCCCAATTATTTCAGATGATGATATTGCTATTACAGTGCGTGTTAACCCATCTGTTATAACTACAGCAGATATTCTCACGATGCATGTTGACATAACGAATATGATTTTAGAGATAAAACAGGGTCTGGAGTTTATTGATTATCTAAATGATACGCTGGTTTTCGTGGAATCCATATCAGAGGATGTCGTTTTTAACCAGGACAGGAATGCTGTAATATACCAGATTCAGGAATTACTTCCAGGTGAAACGCTTTCCCTTGAATATAAACTCAAAGTAAATCCAGAAATTGTTAATCAAAGCTCAATAGGTGAAGCATGGGCTCATACTGTCTATCTTCAATCAGTATCTGATAGTAACAACGAAGGGTATGACGGGACGGTAGTCTGGATGGTTGATGATGCCACTCAAAATCAGAAACAGTTCTCATTGTTATCACAAAATGGGGGTTGGATTGAAAACAATGATATATCAATTTATGCTTCTCCTGATTCAATATCCGGAAATTCAATTGCAGCTATTGAGATACAGGAAGACAATAAAAATGGACCGGAATTACAGTTTTCTGTTGATTTGTATGATTTAGAAGATAACATCCCCTCTGAAATTGCCGTAAATGAAACTCACTACCCAATAACAAATGATAAACCGACAGTAATTGAAGAACCGGTGTATTTACAGGTTAAGTTTGATTCAATCATAGATTTGGAATCCCTGCCATCGGGTACAGAGCCCTATATTGCCACTTTTGATGAAACCGCAAAAGTATGGGTTAAGGTACCGTTAGCATCCATTGATTATGAGAATAATACGGTTAGTTCATATGCTTCGCATTTCTCAGTTTGGGGTGCAGGTTTAGGTAGCGCATTACCTCAAAATGGTGCAAATGTGTTGCTTTTTGATCAACCATATGTATCCCTGTTTAGTGGCCGGGCAAGCTATAATTTCCCGATATGGGCACCATCCGGGCGGGCTGGTTTTGGCCCTTCTGTTTCACTTTCTTATAGCAGCAGAACCGTAGATGGTGTGTTAGGGGATATTCAGGCTCCCTGGGTTGGCATGGGCTGGAATATGGATGCGATTGAGATTGTGCGAAAAATCAGCACTGATGAGAATGGATTTGGCTACAGTAATGATTTTGCACTAACTATCAATGGTACTGTATATTCGCTTGTTGAAGATCCGATTTTAAAAGGACGCTATCACACCGAGGATGCCTCATTCTATTTCATTCAACGACATAATCCTGCATTGGGAAATGATGATGGGGTGCAAAATGCTACAAAGGAATGGTGGGAAGTCATTTCTCCATCAGGCATTCACTATCGTTTGGGATGGACTGATGATGCAGAACAAGTATCCATGATGCCAGGGTATTACTGTCTGACGGGCTATCCATGCACTGTGCCATCTGGTGCGTATACTTCTTTGGGATATGCCGGAACAGGTGTTGATATTGTCGCCATGCGATGGCGTGTGGATCAGATCGTAGATACACATCAGAACTATGTTCAATATAACTATGCCGAAGAGACAAAAAATGTTGGATCAATTGAGTTTGATCATGCCAGTTATCTATCGACTATAGATTACACAGGACATTTAAATACTGATGGTACTGTTGACACATCTATTCCAATGGCATATCAAATTAAGTTCAATCTGGAGGATCGCCCGGCGGTCATGGGCGATAATCCTTCAGGGCGCGTTTATGATTGGGATAATTTTGAAAACAAACGATTGGGTTCAATAGAAATTCTATATCATTGTGCGCCTGGCAGCACATGCGAGGATACTCGTTCAGGTACACCTGCAACAGTTTCTGATGTGGTGTTGCGCACCTATGATTTTACATATGATGTCCATCAAATTCCCAGTGCGGATGGAACACAGGTATTGTCTGACATCGACATCTCTGCAGGCGGATATACAGAAAATGGTGAGTCAGTCGCATATGTATCACTACCTTCTGTGGCCTTTGATTATACCGATTTGCCAAATCAGGCAGAGGATAACCCATTAATTGAGCATTTCGTATATCCACGCCTGATTGGCGTAGATAATGGTTATGGGGCTGCATTAGCTTTCGATTATGAGCGGGATAACCGTGCAGAGACTTATTGGTACAATTATCGGATTAAACATATTGAAGTGGATAATGGTTTTGATGATGTGCGTAAAACCAGTTATACCTACTATTCTCCAACTTATATCGATAACGATAAAGAGTTGCTTGGTTTTGGATATGTCGATCAATCAACCTTTGATTTTGATCAGACCACTAAACTCTCCTTTGCTCGCCATTATTACAGCACAACTTATCCTGATTATGGGAAAGAGACAACCACAGAGGTATACAATCCCGCTGATACCACCGTTTTCTTGAAAACCATCAACACATGGAGCGGCGATAATACCGGTGTGCCTACAGGTGTAAATTTCCGCTATATCAGTCAGGCAAAATATTATCAATCGAATGGATCTTCATTGGTACAAACCGGATTAAATCAATTTACATATAATCCTTATACCGGAAATTTGACCGAAAAAAGAGGCTATAAAGGGGATGAATTATATACGATTGAACATTATGAATACGGCATCAACACTGAAGAGGATGTGTATATTACTGATCGTGTTTTGCGCTCGACGCTAACAGATGGGAATGGCATTATTCAATCTGATACGCGCTATATGTATGATGGGTCAACTTCAGGTGAACCTACCAAAGGGGATGTTACCCTGATTCAAAATTTAGCAGGCATCAATTCATCTGTGACAGTTGATTCAGGCTATGCCTATGATGCATATGGCAATATGTTGGATTCTATCAATTATGCTGCGTATGGTACGGCCGGGCAGATACCCACCTTTAATGGCAGTAGTGATCAGAAAAATCAGGTTGTATATGATTCGGTATTTCAGATGCTGCCTGTATCAAGTATAAATCCTTTAGGCTACACAACAACGAACGACTTGCTATTTACATTGGGTGCGGCGAGTTCAACAACGGATGCAAATCAGGAAACAATTTATCATACCTATGATGGTTTGGGCAGAGCGCTGACCTCAACTGCCAACGGCTTTTCAGGTTACGCTCAAGCTGGTTATGCTGGCTACACCTCAAAAACGGTGTACCCAACAAACTATCAGACAGATGCTACCACTGGTAAAAAGTATCATATGCTGGAGATGCAGATATGGGATCCAATTGGAGAGAATGAACAAGGTGTGGCAACACCCGGATATCGCTCGATTTGGGGCATTTATGATGCACAAGGGACGATCAGGCAAACTCAAATGATGCTGCCTGACGGCAGCGTCCAACTGGTGGATGTGGCGCTTAATGCGCAGGGTTCAACTTCTACTGAATCCGAACCTCATACAGCCAGCATTACGCCTGGTTCATATTCACCAATTGATTGGGGAACAACTGCGCATTCAACCTATGCATATGATTTTATGCAGCGAGTAACCAACATGACTGCTCCGGATGGTAGAAGCAGTCAGTATGAGTATCCATTTTTTGCAAAAGAAAGCATTGATGCAGCCGGACATAAAAAGCGCTATGAATATGATTATTTAAATCGTTTGATAAAAGTAAAAGAATTCACCGGCAGCGATCCCAGTTTTGATTTGTATTCAACCATGACCTACACCTATGATGTGCACAACAATCTGATCAGTGTGACGGATCAGGAAGATTCAATAACACGTTTGGGATATGACTGGTTGGGAAGAAAATTATTTATAAAATCCCCGGATATGGGTTTCTGGTCCTATGACTACAATGCGATGGGATCACTAACGCGCCAAAATGATGCACGGGATGAAACCGTCTGTTTGTATTATGACCAGTTAAATCGCTTGACTGGCAAAACCTATGCCACAAGCGGCAATTGTGCCACGACACCTGCAAGTGAAGATTTGGTTGTAAGTTTTGGTTTTGGTGACGGAACTGCCGGCAAACCTTATGGATATCGAACTTCCATGCTGGATGATACCGGAAGCACTTCCTGGAGCTATACTGATTCCGCCAGAACCATTTCGGAGAACAGGCAAATTAGCGGTAATAGTTACCAATTCACCACTTACACTGATTATTTAGGACGGGTAACGCAGGAAAACGACCCTGGTGAGCAGGTGAATTATCACTATGATATTACTGGCCGGGTTGTTAATATGGATGCCGGACAGGACCTTGATCTAATTCATCTGGCCTACAACAATTTCAGCCAGATTGAGAGCATGGCTTTCAAGCAAAACAGTCAGCAGGTGACGCGTGAGAACACCTATAATGCGACAACACATCGCCTGGATGCGTTCAAAATTTACAATGGAACGAGCTGGAGCGAAGAAAACGAGTTGATGAACTTTAGCTATCAATATGATTTATTGGACAATATCACTTCCATTTCAGACTCCCAACTGGAAGACGAGTACACCTTTACCTATGATGATGTAAACCGACTGATTAGCGCACAAAGCGTGCATGATACTGACTACAATTATCGCCAGGCATATGATTATGATGCTACTGGCAATATTATGTCTGTCTCTAATTGGCGCTATACCTTTTATCCTCAAGGTGTTTATGAGGATGACTTTGAAGGTATCAGCATGAATCAGAACTGGATACCGCAAACTACAGTCAATGCCTCCAGTGAAAATGAACATAGTAGCAGTGCTGTAGGGGCTGAGGTACTTTTTTACTTTGAAGGGAATGGCATCGGATATGTACGCCGTGTTGGCCCTGACCAGGGCATTATGGAAGTATATATTGACAATGAACTTGTGGATCAAATTGACAACTATGCCGCTGCAGAAGCCTACCAGCAACTGGCTGTCATCCCTGTTGAAGCTGGTGAGCATAAATTGCAATTAATGATCAGTGAATCAAAGAACGAAAACTCCAGCGGGTATTCGTCGAATCTGGATACGCTTGAAGTCTATAATGAATTGCCAATATTCACTGCCACACCCACTTTAACATATACCCCTTCTGTTACTTTCACACCGACTTATACAACCCTTTCGGTAGGAACATATCAGGAGAATGACGGCGTGATTAACTTCTCCGGCGATTGGCAAATCGATTCCGGGGCAACCTATGCCGAATCCGCGCAGGCATCCAGCAATGTCAGCGGGGCGGAATTCACCTTCCTGTTTACCGGCAATCATTTTGATCTGGTTCATTCTGTGGGGCCGGACCATGGCGTGGCAGAGATTTGTTTTGATGCGGGATCATTGGATGAAACCTGCGAAACGGTTGATTTTTATGATGCAAGCAGCCTGGCTCAGATCACGACTGATTACGAAGTATCTTACGGCATGCATTTAATTCGTGTATCCCATACTGGACAACAAAATGAAAATGCCACGGATTCCTATATTTCCGTAGATCAACTTGTGATAATTGCTGATACACCCACACAAACCCCGACCGCATCGGATACAGCGACGATTACACTGACCCCATCCGAAACGCCAATGCCAAGTGATACCCCCACACCTTCGGATACACCAGTTGCTAGTGAAACCCCAGTAGCGAGTGACACTCCCGTACTGAGTGAAACGCCTGTATCGACAGAGACTGTGGAGATAACAAATACACACACTCCAGATGGCGCAGAAACAGCAACAGAAACACCAGTATTTAGTGTAACTCCCGAATGGAGTGAAACACCTACACCGGATTCAAGTAATACGCCTAATAGCGCAAATACTGAAACATTACAGCCAAGTGATACTGCTACACTATCACCGACGGTTAGCCAAACACCGGAAAATACCCATACGCCGTCTCAAACGCTTACCGATGCTCCAACAGCGATACCAACCGAGGAACCCAATACACCAAGATTCCTGAATGCTGTTGGCTATCGTAAGTCAGACAAAACATATGACCAAATGGGTATTATCGTTCCCGCTGGCGGTGATGATCGGATCCTTTTAGTCGCGCTTGAATCTGGAAGTAGCATTAATTCAATACAAGCTATATTGAATTCAGCTTGGACTGATTTACCGATCTTGACAACCTTGACACTAAGCAATGGTTCAACTTATCAAATTCGATATCTACTCAATCCACCGGCTGGAGAGAGACCTTTAAATTTTAGTACATCCAGTTCCACAACAGTTTATTTTACTGCAGCTGTATTTGACAGGGTGGACCCAACAAATCCCTTTGGGCGCATTACGAAAAATACTGGCACAGGTACAGCAGTCCACACGGATATTTATGCTAACCCGAATGATTTAGTGGTTAGTTTTGCAGGTGCATATTCAGGCGAAGAAACATTAATAACGCCACAATCCGGGCAATCACTGGCATGGCGTGAACGGTATATGGCCTTGGGCTACCAGCAAGGTAGTATTGCAATGGATTGGACTTTACCTTCCAGTAAAAATTGGGGACAAATTCTGATTGCACTGAACCCTAATCGCACTTTGCAAGACAATGACTCTCGTCTTGATTATCAAGGCACCTGGGATACAGCCACAAACAGTAGTTTTTCCGGGGGCACGGAGCATGTTGCCAATGCACCTGGTGAGGAAGTCAGGTTCCATTTCTATGGCAATCAATTAAAACTTTATTATGCCAAGGATGTAAACCGCGGCATTGCGGAAGTGTGTATCGATGAAGGTACAGCCAGCGAAATTTGCCAGAATATTGATCAATATGCGGCTGCTTTTGCTGCGAAGCAAAGTACGATTTTCAGTGTAAATAATAGTGGTCACACGGTACATATGCGCTATACGGGCACGCGTAATCAGGATGCTACCGGGTTTATTGTCGGTTTGGACAAATTATCCGTGGCAGAGTTTCTTCCTACGGTTACACCCACATTCACTGCGACATTGTCACCCACACCAACATTAATATTTACACCCAGTTCAACAGTCACACCGACATCAACCCCTACCTATGAACTCACCAGTGTACCAACAGAGGAACCCAATACACCCAGATTCCTGAATTCAGTATCCAAAAGAAAGGTAGAAACCTGGAGTGATCAAATGTCGTTTTCAGTACCGGGTGGTGGGGATGATAGGATTATGCTTGTCGCCTTCCAATTAATGGGTACGAGGAATGAAGCCCAATATATGATTGATGGCGAAACCGGGTGGCTGAATCTCAGTCATATAAAAACGATCACGGGCAGCAATGGCAAAACCATTGGTCTATATTACACTAGAAATATGTCTCTAAGTACAAAAACTATGTATGTAAGAGCGTCTTCACATACGTACGGAACCATATGGATGGGCGCTGCTGCATTTGATCGTGTTGATCAAACTTCTCCTTTTGGTAGAATTGAAAGCAACCTGGGAACAGGCACAACAGCCCATACTGATATTTACGCTAACCCGGATGAATTGGTGGTTGGTGTTTCTGGTAATTGGTACGATGATACACCGGTAATGGCACCTGCCTCAGGACAATCCATAGCATGGCGAATTAATCAGATTGCGATGGGTTACCAACAGGGCAGCGAAGATATGGATTGGACATTGTCGAACAGGCAATGGGGTCAAATATTGTTAGCCCTGAAACCCAACCATACTTTGCAGGACAATGATAGCCGCCTCGATTATCTGGGTGCTTGGGATACCGCTACAAACAGCAGCTTCTCAGGTGGTACGGAGCATGTTGCCAATGCACTTGATGAGCAGGTCAGTTTCCATTTCTATGGCAATCAGTTAAAACTTTATTATGCCAAGGATGTAAACCGCGGTATCGCGGAAGTGTGTATCGATGAAGGTACAGCCAGTGAAGTTTGTCAGAACATTGATCAATATGCGGCCGCTTTTGCTGCCAAGCAAAGTACGATTTTCAGTGTAAATAATAGTGGTCACACGGTACATATGCGCTATACGGGCACGCGTAATCAGGATGCTACCGGATTTATTGTTGGTTTGGATAAGATATCCGTGGCTGAATTTCTTCCTACGGTTACACCCACATTCACTTCGACGTTTACGCCAACCGCAACTGCGACACAATATTCTGTATCCCCATTAATTGTTAGTTCTTCTTCTACTCTTAGGAATGAATATACAAACACTAATGGATCTTATAATTTCACAGTACCTTCAACTGCAGAAAATCGACTAATGATAGTTCATATTGCAATGTTTGATACATTTAGTGATTATAATTGTATCATCTCAATAAAACGGGGTAGAGCTAAGATTTAGGAAAAGACCAACCCAAATTAATTTGAGAAGCGC
>JAEKNU010000118.1 GCA_016838895.1 Chloroflexota bacterium | reverse complement strand
AATTAGCTATTCGTTTTGAGGATCGTTGGCCTCAATGAGTTTTCAATACCATTTACACACAATTTCTGACATTCCCTGTTGCGCACGCTTTTTCCTGGTAAAGAAATTTTCTATTTGAATTTTCGCTCCACTTATTGTACAATCGCATAAAATACAATTTGGAGAACTATTGTGCAGATTTGCTCAAAATGCAATACTAACGCCTCTGATGAGAATCGTTTCTGCCCATCCTGTCAGGCTGATTTACAAAAATTTTCTGTTACCGCTGTCTATTTAGCAGATTTACAGAATAACAGCCGTGTTCGTGCAATAATACTATCTGTATCCGATAATGCATGTCCGGCATGTAAAGCGATTCAGGGAACATATACCAAAGAGACTGTTCCCATTTTGCCCGTTCAGGGATGTTCGGAACCGCAGGGCTGCACCTGTACATACCAACCCGTACTCAGTGAGATATATCCCTGATTGACAAATCTTTACCAATAAGATGCACTGTCCTGTTGATTCAAGACAGTGTTTTTCTTTACAATCATATACAAACAAGCAAATACCAAATGTATCACCAGGCTCAAAATAAATATGATTTAGACAATGCTTTCAGTTTTTCCAGAACTATTGCCAAATTTGCGAAAATAATTTGAAACAGGTAACTTCAGATAAAGTCCCAGGAACTCAAAAAAAAGGTAATAACAATAACCCCCATCCCAGCCACGGATACCCATCATTGATTTGTGAAGAACGCCATAGATCGATGATATATGGCTAGACCAATCACAAATACAAAACAAATAACAGCGTAAACAGAATTGACTTCACCCTAAAATGGGGTGCATCCAATTGTGTGTGTTTCCATTCATCACTTTTTAGAACCACTGAATGAGGTTATTTAAAACAAACACCTGCTCATAAGAATAATGAGCAGGTGTAGCAATTATTATTTCTTCAATATTTTTTTGATATATTTCGTCGCGTCTTTTTTGCTTGTAACCAGACCCTCTGCTTGAGCTGCCTGAAGTTCCTCAAGCAATTCCCCCACCTGTGGACCCGCTTCAATACGGAATTGTTTCATCAACTCTGAACCTGTGATTAATTTTGGCGGATTGATAATTTCATCAAATTGGTCAAAATAGGCTTCCATAAACAATCTCACCAGATTAACCTTTTCAAACCATAAATCCTGATTCATTTCATGTTGATATTTGCCAATTAAATCTGCCAACATCAATAAGCATAAATCAATACCGTATGAACGATTCTGCTTGAAGAATTGATGGATTTCTCGTTTGGATGGTACTTTGCTATCCAGGCTGAGTACATGCAGCTGCATGTGATGCTTAACCATCGTTGTTACAGCATTCACTTCGTTTTCACTCAAGCGGATTTTACGAGCAGCTTCCCGCATCATGGATATGGCAGTTTCATCATGCCCGCGGAAACTGATCTCGCCGTTTTCGCTAATAACCTTTGCTGCAGGTTTTCCAATATCATGATAGAGTGCGGTATAAAAGATCAATGATTTTCGAGAACGAGAGGGATTGATATTTTGCTGAAAATGATCTACCAATTTTCCCCGATACCTGCCTAATCTGGCTGAAGCAGTACCCAACAATAAATTGGATGCTTTTTCCTCATCAAATTCACCCACCAACATATCCCATAAGTTTTCCAAAGCATTTATAGTGCCCAGAGTATGCTCCCATACATCATGACTATGCGATTTACCCTGATCTACTTGTTTCATATCCGCGAGTTCAGGCCACACCGTTTTGAGAATATCCAATTCATCCAGCAACCGAATTGCGGATGCAATTTTCTCACTCTCCAGCATTCTGAACAACTCATCCCGAATTCGCTCTTTACTGATCTGATGCAAATTTTCTACCTGTTCTTTTAGTGCATACAGTGTATTCTCAGTTATTTTCAGATTAAACTGGATTGCCATTCGTACAGCACGGATCACACGAATGGGATCTGTACTAAAGGAATTAGGATTACAAACCTGCAGGTACCCCGCTTTGATATCTTTTACCCCTTTTAAAGGATCAATCAATAATCCGGGTTGAGAAACATTTACAGCCATCGCATTAATCGTAAAATCACGCGATGTAAGATCTTTAAATAAATTTTCCTCACGTAATGTGGAAAAGTCCAGATAAAACTTTTTACCTTGGGTTTGCTTAATAACAACCCTGGCAATATCCCGTTCCTCATCCAACATATAAAATCCACCCTGTAATTCATCGGCGAGTTTCTTGGCTACGTTTGCTGCACTACCAATCACTACAAAATCCATATCATGGATTGGCCGCATCATTAATACATCTCTGATAGCTCCGCCAACCAAATATACATTGTTCATGCCTTGTAGTTTTTCTTGTACAATAGCAAACATTTCACTGGTAAGTAAATCAGTTGTTTGATCCATGCAAAACCCTATATGCCAGAATATTTTTCTAAATTGACAACGCCTATAAAAGGCAAATTACGATAATAATCGTCAACATCTAATCCGTAACCGAAAACAAATTTATCCGGTATTTCAAAACCGCTATATTTTATAGCGATATCAACTTCTCTTCGTTCAGATTTATTCAATAAAGTACAAACCTCTAATGACAGTGGTTTGCGAATTCGCAGTAACTCCAAAACCGATGATAGCGTATTGCCACTATCAATGATATCTTCGACCAACAAAATATGTCGTCCAGTGATATTGCTACTCAAATCATAATTCACACGAACTTCACCTGAGGTTTCTCTATTGCCAACTCCGTATGAAGATACAGCCATAAATTCAATTGCATGTGGGCTGGAAATATAGCGCATCAAATCGGTAAGAAAAACGACCCCGCCCCGCAAAATACAAACCAATAGAAAATCTTTTCCTTCATAATCTTGGCTGATTTTCTCACCTAATTCTTTGATACGCGTTTGTAATTCATCAGCAGGAATTAAAATCTCCTCAAGAAATTCATGATAGTCTTGAATCACTAGGCACTCCTTCTCGGGCTATTTTCCGGGAACATCATGATGTTGTCGGCAGCGCGCCTCATACATTTCCGAGGCACCTACAATTACAATCGGATCATGATAATTTGCAGGTTTCCCATTGACCAGACGTTGTGTCCGACAAGCTGGTTCACCGCACTCCATACAAATCGCTTGTAATTTATCTACTCTTTCAGCGATCGCCATGAATTGGGGAATAAAGCCAAATGGCTCACCCCGAAAATCTGTATCCAATCCTGCGATGATCACTCGAATATCTCTATCAGCCAATTGATCAACAACAGCTAGGACACCTTCATCCAGAAACTGTACCTCATCAATACCAATAACAGTGGTATCAGCGTCAATCTGATCCAGAATATCACTGGCTGTTGAAATTGGAATCGCATCAAATTTCAATCCGCCATGCGAGGTCACCTTGACCTCATCAAAGCGATTATCAATTGCTGGTTTGAATACCTGGACTTTTTGTTTGGCAATAACTGCACGCTTCAATCTGCGAATCAGTTCTTCGGTCTTTCCACAAAACATCGATCCACATACAACTTCGACAGACCCGGCGTGATGCTTCATGAGCCAACTCCTTTGTTAGGTGATGGCTTGATTCTACCGCATACTGAGCTTTTTGTGGAAAGAAAAAATGAAAAGCGAGGGAAATTTCCCTCGCTTTTACATATTTTTTGGATTATTTTAATCCCGCTTCTTTATGTTTTTGAACAATCTCATTCGCCAAACGATCCAGTTCAGCCATTTCTACATCATCGGGTAATCCGCGGGCAATTGCAGGTTTCAGGAATTTATCCTTAAAGTTCGGCATCAATGCAGATAATTTGTCTACAGCGACAGCACCACCACCCCATCCATTGGAACCAATCACAGCGGCAAATAGATTTTTTGGTTTCAATGCTGATGTCAATAATGCGGCATAGGCAGCATTAGGATGCGGTCCACCCAGAACAGTTGGTGTACCAATAACTATGGTTCCAGCATCTACCAACGACATGGCAAACTTTCCAATATCAGCTGTTTCCAAATTGAACAATTGAACTTTTACGCCCTGATCTGCCAATTGGGTCAGCAAGTATTCAGCCATAATCTTTGTACTTTCATGCATGGAGATATATGCTAACACCACTTCATTTTTAGGTGGCGCCGAAACCCATTCATTATATGCATCCAAAATCATTTTTGGATGATCATAGACAGGTCCATGGCTCGGCGCAATAATGTCAATCTGATATGGTGCCAAACGCTGCATATTTTTTTCAATGGGTTTGCGAAATGGCATCATGATTTCTGCATAATATCGTTTTGCAGCTTCATAAACCACACTTTCATCATGAGCATATAATTCGCTGGTTGCTAAATGAGAACCAAAAAAATCGCAGGAAAATAATATTTTCTCTTCTTCCAGGTATGTTGACATGGTTTCAGGCCAATGCACCCAGGGCGTATAAATAAATTCCATCGTTAAATCACCCAGAGATAATTTTTCACCATCTTTTACAACCTGAATTTTTTCTTCAGGCAGATGCAACAAATCCATCAACATGGTCTTGTTCTTGTCCGATGCTAAAACAATGGCTTCAGGGTATTTATCCAATACCATAGGAATAGAGCCGGAATGATCTTGTTCTGCATGATGCGAAACAATATAGTCTAATTCAGGCACATCCTCTAATTGCTCCATTAACACATCAAGCTTATTGGGATCCACAGTATCCAGAAGGACTATTTTTTCGCTGCCACTGACCAGATAAGCGTTATAGCTTGTACCATCCGGCAACGGAATCAGTGCATCAAATAATTGACGATCCCAATCCACAGCTCCCATCCATTTGACATGCCTTGTAATTTTTTTTGCTTTCATCAATATTCCTCCTAAAGTCAGGAAAGCTATGTGCACCGTTTTCCTGAGAAAATTTAATATTTATACTATTTTCATCTTTATCATTATACTTGTGATCAAATTTATTTCCTTGCCTTCCATATTAATATTATATTAGTGTTGGGACAAGAATTTTCTTTATATGAAATAATAGTATCAAAAAAGCAGGGCAATAATTCTGCCCTGCTTTATCTTGTTAGCTCGATGTAAATCTAAACCAAATCAAACAACAATTTCATTTGCGGCTTCTGGTAAATCATAGCCCAATTGACGAAGTTGTTTTTTCATATCAATTAAGGATTTGCGACCAAAGCCATCAATCTCCAGAATTGCTTTTTCACCATCTGCCAACTTGTCCATAATCTGACCACAAGTGGTAAGACCAACTGCACTCAAAGCTTCAACGGAACGTTTTGATAATTTCAGCTCACTGATCGGACGATCTGGAGATGTACGTTCTGCTTGTTTGGATGATTTCTGATCCACATACTCTTTCCGCGCTTGTAAGCGGCGATAGAAGCGATCAACCTGACCTTCAATATCAATCAAACGTTGTTGTTGACCGGTAAAGAATGGATGACATTTGGAACAAATTTCTGTGCGAATTGCTTTCTTAGTAGATCCCGTTTGCCATGTGTTGCCACATGCACATGTTACTGTTGCATCAGTAAAATATTCGGGATGAATATCTTTCTTCATTTTTTACCATCCTAGTATTCAGCTTCCGTAGGTTCCTGTGGGATCATACGGGGCAGAATTATTTTTTTACCTGTTTTTCAACTGGGCGAATATTTACACGCTTTCGTCCAGTAGGTAAAGTTTCAAACTCAACCACACCATCAGCTACTGCGAACAGCGTATCATCACGACCAACTTTGACGTTTTCGCCGGGTTTAATCCGGGTACCACGTTGACGGACAAGAATATTTCCAGAAAGCACAAACTGTCCGGCAAATCGCTTTACACCCAATCGTTGTGCATTGCTATCGCGTCCATTACGACTGGACCCACCACCTTTTTTATGTGCCATAATTACTTCTCCATCTCAATCGCTTCAATTGATAAGCGAGTATATTGTTGACGATGACCGGTTTTTACACGATAATGTTTCTTTGGTCGATACTTGAAAACAATAATCTTGGGTCCTTTAAAATGGGATTCAATTTTTGCTACAACCTTGGCACCTTTAACAGTTGGGGTTCCTATAGAAAATGAATCATCATTCGAGACCATATATACATTTTCGAGAACGATTTCATCGCCCTCATTATTTGGAAGCAAGTCAACTTCAATCGTTGACCCTTCTTCCGCGCGGTATTGTTTGCCACCGCTTTCTACAATAGCATACTTCATTCGATATGACTCCAATCTTCACTTCTCCAATCCATTTGCAGTGTACCTGCACACGATCGGGAAAGTTGGGGTTTGCTGGTCGGCCTGATTTTTCAGATGCCAGACCGCACCCAATTATACTCGTGCCTCATTATTATTGTCAACCACGAAGATATCAAAATTAAGCTGCATTTTATAAAGTCCGCTGACCGTATTCGCACAAATTACATATCGAATCACAGTCACTCTTTTATTTGCGTGATGAAAAACGTAGCATCCCGTGGAGATTGAATAATAACCTGGTTCAAATCAATCGAATCCAGAATCGTTTTCACTTTTTCCGGATCATAATCTTTTGTTTTCCTAAATATCCAGGCCGGCGGATGATCATAAACACTAAATGCTTCTTCAGCTGCCAAAGGATTGAAATTAAAAATCGGTAAATCCGGCATCGTACCGAAAGACCACATCCCCCCTACGTCTGACACGTATAAATCAGCGAACTTCATCGGTGCCTGGAATTCCGCTATCAATTCATATCCCAATTGGCCGGTAAATAGGGCTTCGTAGTATTTCATGGTCAACGGATACATCAATGGCATACGGCTGGCAGACCATACTGCCCGCTGACTGGGAACAATAATGTAATCCGTTTTGTCTATCGTTTCCAGGAACATATTCTTCTTGTTCTCATCGTCCATCCAGCGCACTTCCATAGTGTTGCCGATGTACAGCTGACCAAATGGATCCCAATTATTAAAGCGTACCGGTAGCCCTTCATCCCAGCTTTCATTGGAGAGGGTAATTTTTTGAAGAATCAATGGCGAATCAGATTCATTTATCAACTCAAGATTAATCGGCTGTCCTTCAACCACCCAGAAAGCCTCCGCCCCAAAATCAAAATCAATCCGAATATTTTCTTGTACATCAACGCTGGATAAATCAACGGAAATGGCAGCTGTTTCACCGTGAACATCCGGGTATTTCGCAATTAGTGCAGATTGATTGGTTTCAGAAATTCCTTGAATTCGCGGGAAGAATAACCCGACAAGTCTACCATCCGCAGTCATTCTGGTTGATTGGCTATAGCCATTTTCTTCTGATAATTCAAATTGATTAGAAACCGCAAAGGGTGCATACACCTCTCCATCCCTGGTTTCAATAATGTAATTTACAGCTCCGGGAATATGCTGAAACATCCATTCTGTTGTACGGATACGTGTATGTCGATTTGCATACACTGCTGTGGTAAAAGAATTTGCCCAAAGGAACGTACCAAGCAGCAAAATAAACAACCCTGTACCGCCTAAAGTACAATACAAGGCTCTCTTTCCATCTTGCCTTTGGTGAGCTTTACGCAGCAATGAAAGGATTCCCCAGGCAGCATATAGACATAGCAAAGGATAGATCGGCAGGAAATAACGCATGGATTTTACCCAGCGTGTTCCCATAAATAAAAAGAAGGCAAGGGTCCAACCTAATGGAATCAAATGTTTTCGCCAGGCAATTTTATTCCTCAAAAGCAACCATGCGGCAGCTAATACGGCTGCCCATGCTGCCACACCTAAAGGCACTCCGAATCCCCAAAAAACCATATTCCTTAATGGAAACATAATCGCAACTCGATGCGTCCACTGCTCTGCTGGTGGTCCTCCGCCAATACCACTGGATTCCATTTGAGCAACTTTCATGCTATCTACCCAATCCGGATTTAAACGCAGCGTGAGCAGGGTGGTATTGCGCGATACTGCACGGAAACTCATTGGTTGTGTCAATCTAAAAACTAAGAAAGAGGTCAGTGCCCCAGCGACAAGCACAATCATGGCACCTTTGATGATGTACTTCAGATCATCGCGAAATTGCAGTTTGATATCCGCCATACTGACAAAAACAGCAACTGGTAACATCCCTGCCAATATTGCCAGATTAATTTTCGATGCGACTGCCATGCCAAATCCTACACCAAACAGACTCAGCCAGGTCCATATTTGCGAATTAATTTGCAGTTTTTGAGATTTTTCTTCATTGCGAACCAGTAACGTAATTTCAGATATTCTGATACAGGCATAAATTGTAAAGGTGGTAAATAATAATGCAAATGTATCAACGGTCATGAAATGAGATTGTTGAATTTGCAAAACGGACAGGGCGCCAAAGGTAGTAGCCAATAATCCAATTTGCCAGTTAAATAAACGCTTGCCAATAAAAAACAGGATTACCAGTGTAAAAAAGTCAGCGATTGCCGACAAACTGCGCCCAAGCAGACGAATTTCGTCATACCCGGTATTCTTTGTCAATTCTCCAATTGTCCGAATAATGATGATCGGCCATTGTCCCCAACGCATACGATTATCAGGTCCATTTCCGAAAAATGTGCCCATATCATCATATCGGTTATAAGGACTAATTGGCGATACACGCGTATTAATATATTCAGAAAAATTTACTGGAAGGGCTAACTGGGTTAATGTATTGGTGAGTCCATATTCATCAGGATGCAGATTGGCACCTTCACTCCAATTGCGCCATGCAAATCGAAAATACACACCAATAAGAATCAAGATCACACAAGCAAAAATAAACAGTATTTGCCAGACTTGTGCATTCGCTTTATTCTTATTTTCAATATAATCCTGCATAATGTCCTCATTTTGCTGAATGAATTTCACATTGATGAAGTTTATTAAGTTTACATGGCAATTCAATTAATTATCTTTGATATAGCACACGAAAATCATCTTTCCGTTCTGTGAAATGAATTCGATCAAAATATTCCAGCAATGCCTGGGCATACTTGCGGCTGGTCTGAAAATGATCACGAAATTCACTCAATTGTAATTTCTCATGCGATTCAAAATAATTTTGCAGCCAGTTTTTGTAGATTTCGATTTGCTCTGGTAAATAGACCAGATCATCTGATACTTTCACTAATAATCCAGCTTGCAGAAAAGTATTAATCATGGGTTGCCCTGCAATGGCCGTCAATTCTCGAAACGCAGGTGGTTTATGATTTGAAGATAGCAACATTTTCTGTATTTTCTCTAACGCTTCTTCTTGCCGTGTTGTCAGAGACATCGTATGGTCTTTCAAAGCAAATAGTTGATCAGAAACCTCGATGATTAATCCCCTGGAAACCAGATCTTTTAAGATATCAGAAAGCAATATATTGTCAAAATTATGCTGTTGTCGCAACTGTAACAATGTTGCCCCCGGCAATAAAGAATTGTTGGTGTGAAATTTTGCCAGCCAATCCAGTAACTCATCGCATTTTTGTTGCCAAAATAGTTGGTGTACTACCAATGAATTTTCATTAAGGTTATCTACTGCATCTGTCAGCGCTATCAAGT
>JAEKNU010000117.1 GCA_016838895.1 Chloroflexota bacterium | reverse complement strand
GGTATGTTGGCTGGCTCTGTGAAGGGCTAATGCTCATCTTCTCTCCTGGCTGCTGCTCTGCTGAGCGGCAGCTTTGGGAGATTATTACTTTCAATAGCAATTATCTTCATCAATGATTCGAAGCACCAAAAAATCAACTCTTTTATATTACTAATTTTTACTACATTAAATTAACGGATTGGAACCCAACACAATGAATTCATCACTCTGGTATAAAAATATTGTTCTCTATCAAGTTTATGTACGTGCTTTTTGTGATAGCAACGCTGACGGACACGGTGATCTCGCTGGCGTCACTCAAAAGTTGGATTATTTAAAAGAATTAGGTATTAATTGTATTTGGCTCATGCCAACTTACCCCTCGCCACTAAAAGACGATGGCTATGACATTGCGGATTTTTATAGTGTACACCCTGATTTCGGCACATTGGATGATTTCAAGACCTTAATCGCAGAAGCTCATAAGCGAGATCTGAAAATTATCACCGATCTGGTGGTTAACCACACTTCTGATATGCACCCCTGGTTTCAAGCCGCGCGTGCAGATCGCAATTCACCTTATCGTGACTATTATGTCTGGTCCGACACGGATCAAAAGTACAGCGATGCACGTATCATCTTCATTGATACAGAACCTTCCAACTGGACCTGGGATGAGATGGCTGGTCAATATTACTGGCATCGATTTTATGCTTCCCAACCGGATTTAAACTATGACAGCCCAGCACTAAGAAATGAAATGCTGCAAGTGCAACGCTTCTGGTTGGATTTGGGCATTGATGGTTTTCGTGTTGACGCTGTTCCCTACCTAATTGAGCGAGAGGGAACCAATTGCGAAAATTTACCTGAAACTCATGTGTTTCTTAAAGAAATGCGCCGTGTCATTGATGAAGAATATACAGATCGGGTTTTATTGTGTGAAGCCAATCAATGGCCAAAAGATGTTCTGGCTTATTTTGGTAACGATGATGAATTCCAGATGGCTTTCAATTTTCCGCTCATGCCGCGCATTTATATGTCGCTCTATGATGCTGACAAAACCCCCATTCAATGGGCATTGGAAAACACACCAGCTATTCCAAAAAATGCACAATGGTGTACCTTTTTACGCAATCATGATGAGTTAACTCTGGAAATGGTAACAGAAGAAGAACGCCAACATATGTGGCAAGCCTATGCACCAGACCCGAAAATGCGCCTCAATTTAGGTATTCGGCGCCGATTAGCACCATTGCTTGAAAATGACATACGAAAAATCTGCCTGGCAAACGCCATATTGTTTAGCCTGCCCGGCTCTCCGGTGATTTATTATGGCGATGAAATTGGCATGGGGGACAATATTGATCTCTTTGATAGAAACGGCGTGCGCACGCCCATGCAGTGGGACGCTTCGCAAAACAGCGGTTTTTCAAAAGCCGATCAACTTTACGCCCCAATCATAAACATGGACCCATATTCACCCTCAATGGTCAACGTTGCCGATCAACAAAAGGATGAAAATTCTCTGTGGTCATCGGTTCGCAATATGATTCAAATTCGGAATCAAAACGTGGTATTTGGCACCGGTGAGCTCATATTATTGCAAACTAGCAAAGCGGAAGTGTTGGCTTACACGCGTAAGGATGTTAATGAGACAATTTTTGTAATAAACAATTTATCCGATCTGGCACAGGAAATCACACTGAATATCGTATCTGAAAAACAAAAACTAAAAAATCTGTTTACCGGCAACTCGTTTGATTTGCGTGAGAATCAGCTTCTTCTCTCATTAGCGCCATATCAATATCTATGGCTCAGCTAAATCTCATCTTCTCGCCTTGGCAAAACTCATTTTCATACAGAAAACACCCTCGATTCCGGGGGTGTTTTCTGTATCTCCTGTTCCAACCCTATTCTGATATTCTTATGTTATAGTAAATTTGCATCAATAAGGATGTAAAGGATTTAAATTGAATCATGAAAAGAAAATTTCCACGACGTTATTACAACAATCCAATTGATTTCTTTCGAGATTTTTCTGATTTAATGAAAAAGCGTTCCCTCATACGAGAGGCAATGCGTATTGAGATATCAATGGAGTTCCGCGAGCGTTTGATGCTGATGGTAACCGAAGTAAATGGTTGCCGGTATTGCAGTTACTATCATGCCCGACTTGCCCTGGAAGCCGGTATCTCAGGCGAAGAATTAAATGAGCTTTTATCCGGTAGTATTCCTCAAAATGCGCCTTCAGATGAAATTCCAGCACTGTTCTACGCCCAGCATTGGGCTGAAAAAGCAGGCAATGCAGATGATGAAGCCACTGAAAAGATTACCCAACTTTACGGACAGAAGAAAACGGATGCAATTCACATTGTCTTGCGCATGATTCGCATGGGGAATCTTCTTGGTAATACATGGGATTTCGTGCTATATCAATTATCCTTTGGTAAGTTAGGGCTACAAGAAAACGAAAACTTGAATTAAAATAAAAATGTCCCTGAAAAAATAAGGGACATTCTCTTTATTCCTGTAATTTAAATCTGGCAGTAGAGGATTGCATCTCATCAGCAATCCCCATTACATGGGCAACAGCCCGGCTTGTATCACTGGCTTGTTCGATAACTTCCCCGGTAGTGGCCGCAATCTGCTCAGTAGCAGCAGCATTTTCCTGACTTAATGCAGCCACAGATTCAATAATCTGCATGGTTTCATTGGCGTGCTTCGATATTTCTTGTGTTGAAGTGTGGTTGGCTTCAATAATTGCAGAAACACGCTCGATTGCTTTATTTAAATTCTCCATCTCACTCAACAAATTGCCATTTGCATCTTTGACTTCTTTTGTCTGCCCACTCATATCATTCGCTGATTGTAATAGGTTTTGCAAGGCTAATCCGGAACTTTGCGCCAGATTACTGCCTTTTTGTACGCGTTCACTCACCACTGCCATACCGTCAATCGTCTCTGAGACATTTCGTTGTGTGTTTTGCACAATGCCGGCAATTTCTTGTGTGGCTTCTGCCGATTTCTCGGCTAACTTGCGAACTTCACTAGCAACTACAGCAAAACCACGTCCATTTTCACCCGCACGTGCTGCTTCAATTGCAGCATTCAATGCCAGCAAATTGGTCTGATCGGCAATATCCTGAATGGTTTCCACAATAGCACCAATCTGTTTAGAATATACGTTCATTGTCTGGATCGATTCAGAGGAGACCTGCACTGCACTGGTTATATTATCCATTTGAGATAATGTTTGTTGTACAGAATGGCTACCTTCTTCTGCAATCCGCACAGAATCCAGAGCGCTCTCTGCCACTTTTTCAATAACTTCAGAGGTAATATTTGCCGCACGAAATATTCCATCAGAGGCATTCACTGCGTTCCGGGATGCTTCTGCCTGTTCCACGGCTCCATCCGTTATTTCCTGAATACGCTCCACAATCTCCTCTACTTGCTGATTTGCCTGGTTCATCATCGCCGCTTCTTCGTTTACAGCCGTTGTTATTTGCTGAATGGTCTGGGCGGTTTGGGTGATGTTCTTCTGGGAATGCTCCGAATTCTCGGCAAGTTCCTGGCTGGCTACTAATAATTGTGCTGCTCTGTCAACCATTAACCACATCAGCCCCCGTAAACTACCCGGTTCTGCGTTGAATGTTGCTACTGGTGTACCGTTTGTCACAATATGGTTCACATAAGGCACCATACCCGAATCAGCAATACAGATTCCGATAGCGTCATATTTTTTAGCAATAGCTTCCAGGTATGGCCCATATAATTCAGCAGAAATATCAATTTGTTGTCCTTTGATTGCACCATCCGGTATCAACCAATCCACCTGTACATTGTGTTCCTGTAAAACTTTCGCCGCCGCTAAAACACCAGCTTTTACCTGGTTGAAGAACTCGAAACCAAGCGTTACCATGGCAATTTTTAATGGTTGATGTGAATGTCCAGTTTCAGGCTTGGGTCTGGCTGCTATCATTGTCTCGGATTGAACAGCTCCTTCGTTAATTTGCCAGTAATCTGTCAGATTTTCCTTTGTGACAACTTCAGGCTGTATCAATAATCGGTCTGCGGGAGGTTGCCAACTGCTAACCAGATGATTGTATAAATGAATCACCGGATCATATCCCTGCACAAACGGATTTTGTGTAACACTAGCTGACAATATTCCTTTTTCAAGGTGATCTGTAATCACTGAGGTCAAATCATGGCTTAGGAGTTTAAATTTACTTGTCCAATGATATTCGTTAATGATATTGGCTATAAACTGCAAAGATTCAATCTCAACTGCATAACATCCAGTGATATCAGCTTGTTTATTAACCAATGAGATAAAGGTAGATTTGACTTCATCGAGGGACATACTGGTTGTATCAATCACATGACTAATATGCAGATCCGGAAATTTCTCCATGATCTGTGATTGAAATCCATTCTTTCGCAATACCAGATTATCCTGGTTAAATGCACCCACTAAAATAATTTTCCCCTGCCCAGCAGTCAATTGTCCCATGACAAGTCCAGCCATTTGGCCTTCCTGGAAGGAATCGGTGCCAACATAAAACAATCGCTGACAGGGTTCATCGGTAATCCAGTTAAAGGATCTTGCACACTCCTGTAAATTGACCAACATATTGTTCAATGCCTGGGGCAACAATTGCATTTTAAATTCGTCCAATTGTAGTGGCATTGCGTTTACTTTTAGTCTTCTTGTAAAATCACCCTGTGTTAAAGACGTCAATGCAGCTGTTACTGCAGGCATCTCAGTCTCGGACAGAGCATTACCAAGCTGAAGCATCTTGCTCAAATTTCCCTTTTTCTCGGTTTGGAGTGAATTTTGAATCATCAATGTAATAGACCCAAATAAACTTACACCCAGCAATAACCTGCCGAGCCACAAAACCCCCCTGCTTATCCCCTGAACATTGTGCGACCATTCAATAATAAATAGGCCGGCTCCACCCAGAATGAAAAATATGGTTCCAAAAACGATCACTAACGATACTTTTGATTCAGGTTTTTCTGAAGACGATTTTTTTTCCATAGCTGAATCCTGCTTTTATTTTGTTGGAGTATTCTATTTTATATACTTTTTCGGTTCCTACCGTGTAATTAACAAAAAATATGTCAAATATATTTTATATAATCAGACAACCTATTCCAATTAACTTTATGTTAAATTAGATTATTATCAAGAATACATATCCCTCTCCATTGCCAGCAAAGCCACTGTATTCAGTGGCTTCGGTTTCCGTTATTAATATACGCTAATGAATCTCTCTATTTGTTTAACTTACGCGTGGCTTGGGTAAGTGGATGGCATTTGGAATATCCTTCTCCATATTCCTGATCGCAGGAAATAAGAAACCGGCTAACCCTGTCAATGTACCCAACAAGGCAGAGCCTAAAAACATCGCCGCCATACCTGCACCAGCGCCGGTTCCGATCAATGGACCAAGCCACATCGCCATTTTTCCTGGTGCAATCATTGCAGGTTCAAAAATAAAATCAGCTAGCAAACCACCTGCCACAAATCCAATGGGTTGTGATGCAATTTGAAACATATTGCGTACAGAAAATACTCTACCTTGAATTTCTGCTGGAATTTTCTGCTGCCACAATGCATAATAAGGACTGGTAATAAATGGAATACTTATTGTCGCGATCACCCCAGCTAATATCCACACTGATAAACTTTGACCAATTGCAAATAACATATCAGCAAAGAAGAAGGAAATTGTTGTAGACAATAAATATATCCTGATACGGTGTCCTGATCCTCCCCAAATACTAATTAACAATGCACCTAAAATGCCAGCGATACCCATCGAAGTTTGTACAGTACTTAAAGCCATGGTATCGCCTCCGGTCCTGGCCAAAATCATAGGGGAGAGGATTGCAAAATAAGTAATCGTACCAAATAGATTTATAAAGAAATGAATAATCATTATCCCCGCCAGACCGGGGCGATGGAAGATATACCACAATCCAAATCTACTTTCTTTGAATATCTGATTTATTCCAATGCGATTGGTTGGTTTACATTCAGGTTTTGGTATTCTGATAATTGCCAGCGTGCAAAGAGCCAGGAGCATAGTACAAATATCGATAACCAAGATTTGCGTCAAGCCAGAAATACTTAGGATCAATCCTGCAAAAATCGGAGATAATGCAGATGAAACATAATTGGCCAATGAATTAAGACCATTGGCTCTAGTTAATTGATTTTCTGGCACCAATAAACTTACTGATGCAGAATACGCTGGCGACTGAAAGGACTCAAAAAAGCCAGACAAGCTTTCAGCAAGGTATAAATGCCATATCTGTAATGAGCCAGTATGCAGAAATATCAACATAACAATGGTCATTATCCCTGCGCCAAAATCAGAAACCATCATTACCTTACGCCGATCCCAACGATCAACCAGAACTCCCGAAAATGGAGCCACAACAATGAAGCTGATACAGCTGTAAAAACCCAGCATTGCTAATGTTGTTGCATTCCCTGTTTGATCATACGCCCAAATCATTAGTGCAAAACGAGTCATGGCTGAACCCAGACGAGTTACTAACTGCCCTATCCAGATTGTTGAAAAAACACGTAATTCAATTCTAAAAAACAGAGCTAAACCATTCATTATAAATATCCTTGTAAAACAAAAAAAGCCACACGCTCGAGTGTGGCTTTAGAATATCAATGTATTATTATTGACTAATTAACTAAACTTTCTCGAGGCACAATACGACAAGGAAACATTTGCAAGCATTGCTAACGCACAAAATATAAGCGCCAATTCGAGATTTTTCATAACTATAAAATTGTAACCGAAATTTGAGGGTTCGATAAGGAAATTTAAATTATTCCCTCATCCGCTAATAGGTCTAGAAATTGGTCAACTAGATCCGGATCGAATAACACTCTTTTATTTTCGATAAGATATTCTCTTGTTTTTTCTTTACTCCATGCTGATCGATAAGGACGGTCACCGGTTAAAGCATCCCACACATCGGAAACGGCAAAAATGCGCGCCGCCAAAGGAATAGCTTCCCCCTTCAATCCGGAGGGATATCCGGACCCATCCCAACGTTCATGATGATAATATGGTATTTCTACGGCTTCTTTTAAAAATGGGATTTCTGCCAGCAAAACATAAGCCAGATCAGGATGCAATTTCATGATCTCCCATTCTTCATTATTTAACTTGCCAGGCTTTAGTAGAATACTATCAGGGATACCCATCTTGCCAATATCATGCAATAAAGCACCGCGTTTAAAAGCTTCCAATTTGGTATTTTCAAAACCGCAACGCTCAGCCATTTTTATGGAAAACTCCACAACACGATCACTATGTCCTTTGGTTTCTTTGTCTCGCAATTCTAGTGCTTTTGCCCAACCTTTAATGATGCCATCGTAGGCTTCTTTTAATTCAACATTTCTGATCTGCAAATTATTCATCAATTCAATCTTGCTAATACCCACTGCTGTTTGTGTGATCAGAGCACCGAAGTAATTCAGCCATTCTTCATCCAATGTGATTTTATCAAAATAAAATATACTTACCACACCATGATAAATTTCGTTAATCATGATTGGTTTAATGTATGTTACATTGAAATGCTTTTCTCTTAATGCATCGCAAATTAAGTGGGACTCGTCAAAGCTGTTAATTTCTCTTGCTTCAGTTACTCCTGATAAATGCAGTATATACTCACCATCAGTTTGTATCTCAGTGAAGGGTATTTTTTCTTCCAAAAAATACCCTGAGGCATATTGAACGGCAGTTTCACCGGGTTTAAACACATAAATAGCTGCCGCATCAGCAGCGAGGTGTTGCTTAAATTGATCCAATACCGTAGTGACCACACCTTGAAAGTTGTTTTTTTCAAGGATTGCTGTATCAATTGCTCTTAACCCGCTGATTTCATTAAGTTTTCTTGTCAGGCTTAACTCATATTTTTTCCTGGCCGAAATATCCATGATAACCGCTAATACACCAGTATATTTACCATCTTCTGAATGTTGAATTTTCATTGAGATAGAGACATCCAGATGTTCTCCACTTTGGGTTACGATAACAGATTCGCAAGTATTGTGCTGATTTTCTAAACGGGACTTCCATTCCTTTAATAACTTCGTCTGGCGTTCTTTCGGGAAAAATCGCTTAAATCCACCACCAAGAATTTCTTCACTCTTGTATCCAAGGATTTGACACAAACGCGGATTCACATAGGTTAACAGACCTTTTTCATCCACAACCGCCAACCCTTCACTCATCGTTTCGACAAGCTGACGGAATTGTTTTTCACGCGTTCTGATTTCACTTTCCCGGTATTGAATGGCCGTTTTCATTTTGTCGAAACTATCTACCAAACTTGAGATATTTGGGTCATTTGACTTAATAATATCTTCTGAAAAACGGTATGAATAATCCCCAATAGATAAATGGTAAGCGTCTTGTTTTAAATCCTTTAAAACAGTTAATATTGAATTAGAGAGTACAAGACTCAATGCACCCAGCAATAATGTTAATAACAGTCCAATGATTATGTTTCCAATGATGGTTGTGAAAAGCAATTGTACAATTTCACTCCTCGGAATAGAAATCAATATCCAACCCAAAGATTGTTGTTGATCTCCAAGGCGGCTGATTGAAGCGATCGAAGAGGTCCCATTTACATCATTAAGTTCGCCCACAAATGTGTGTTCTGCCTGATCAACGAATGCCTGAAATTGCTCAGGCATTGGTAGTATTTCTAATTCTCCATCCAATTCATAATATGCATATCCATCATTACTGATAAAAACACTACTCCCAGATTGATTTTCGTCGATTATAAAAATCGAATCCAAAATTGATGTAATATCCAATGTTCCCCGAACAACGCCAATAACTTCTCCACCCCAATCTAAATCGAAAACAGGTATAGCGATAATCAACGCCCATGTATGACTGCTCTCATCATAAACAGGGTCACTAATAAAAGTTTTCCCTTCTATTGTTTCCTGCCACCAGCTTTCATCAGCCTGCCAATAGTCACTGG
Source organism: Chloroflexota bacterium (assembly GCA_016838895.1). Lineage (GTDB taxonomy): Bacteria > Chloroflexota > Anaerolineae > Anaerolineales > Anaerolineaceae > UBA5203. The sequence continues at coordinate 619 of JAEKNU010000117.1, read as the reverse complement.
TTTGATTACTCATTGAGACATTCATACCATATGCATTGGTAATAAATATTTCCACTTCATCAGGATGAATTGTTTGAAATCTCCTCAAGTATGCACTTGTTATATTTAATTGAATCGATTCAATAAAACTGGATGCCCCTTCATCAAGTGCATTCCAGGTTTCTTCTATCATCATCACTTGTTTAATTCGTTCAGCATCAGACAAATTACTATACATCTCATTTGATGTTCGAAGTTGAGCTTTTAAATTTTCGGACATTGTTATTGATGTAAGCAAATCTTCGTGGTGAGAAATTTGAGCAAGAGCAAATCTTGACGCGTTATCGGATATCAAAGATATATTTTTTTCAGTCGTTTGAATAAAACTTTTGGATACTCGAATAATATTGATTGTTGTCGTAATGCCGATAGATAACATGATACTTAGTAAAACAGTAAAAAAAATTTTACTTCGAATACCCCAATTCGGCATAAATCCAGATTTCTTCATTAAATTAAATATGTCCTCATCCAATAAGGGATAAACAGAAAAATAAATCCATTTTAAGTATCATCTCAATAAAACGGGGTAGAGCTAAGATTTAGGAAAAGACCAACCCAAATTAATTTGAGAAGCGCG
>JAEKNU010000116.1 GCA_016838895.1 Chloroflexota bacterium | reverse complement strand
TCCTGTCACTTTTTGCCTCCACAAGCTCTATTAATTTTACCTTAGCTTGTGGTCTAGTTTTTTGGGGTCATTATAGGTATTTATGCAATGGTAATAACAAAAATGCTGCACTGACAATAGTAGAGAATATCAAATGTATTGTAGAAATCAATCATTTTCCAATAATTTAGTTGCAGCATCCAAATCTGTAACGATTACATTAATCAAACCACCTTTAATTGCACCGCGAAGTGGGCCAGCTTTGCAACTCCCAACAGCAATTCCAATAACGGTGTCAATTTGTTTCAGGCATTCCAATCTGATAGATGCGGTCCGCTTATTAAAATCAATATCCAATGTGTTCCCATCTTTATCATAATGTTTGCCGAAAATTTCTCCTACAGATCCAGCTTTTCGTAGCTGATCAAGTTGTTCGTGAGTCAGTAATTGATTTCTTAAAAGCGTGGAGTGAGCAGGGTCCATTGATCCCATTCCTACCAAACCAAGATCAGCATTCTCTGCCAGATCAATAATCCGCTTCACAGCAGGATCATTGATAATCGTCTCACACACCTCTGCTGTGGGAAGCAACCATGGAGAAGGAATCTCAGTTGCTTTGCCATTCACTTTGTCAGCCAGAATTTGGGCCAGGTTTGTACCTTCCATTAGCTCAAAATCTGCGGCACCCTGAAACCGTACAATTTGACTCCCTTTTTTTTCTGTGTTATTAAATGCTCGAACAGTTGAGGCAACTGCCATACCAAGAGATATACCCAGTATATGGTTTTCTTTAAAATAACTATCCAATACTTTCGCTGCCACCTGTCCCAGGTTTTTAACTTGATCATAATAAGAGGAACCCGTTGCAGGTAGGACATATGCATCTTTTAATCCAAATTTATTCTTGAGATCATTTGCTATTGACGGTATCGTTTCAAATGGGTACTTAATCGTAATTTCTACCATACCAAGCTCATGCGCTTCTTTAATCATTCGAGAAACAGTTGAAACAGAAGCATTGATTTTTTTACTGATCATTTTCTGATTCAAGCCTTGTTCATAATACAAATGAAGAACCTCAGTAAGCTGATTTATATGTTGTTGAGTACTCAATCGCATCATCCTTTATAATAATATTCGGTGAAAATAATTTCATATATTATACACAAAATGAAAAAAATTACAAAGCATAATTTACATATTGATTTTTTATCATTATTAAAAAGTTGTTTTCGGAAGTTATAAATTACTTATGGCAGGTAAAAATAAGCCCCGTTTATTTATGCCCACTGATATCCCATTCGCCCCAGCGCCGGATGATTTTTCCTTCACTAATTTCAATAATCTCAATGCCCGCAATGGGCGTTTTTTTATTTGTTGGACCCACGCCCAGAAACTTGACCCGGTTTGTGCCCTCCGCCGACCAGCGTACGGCCACGCGCTGGGCAGGCACATCGATAACCATGTCATCCACCTGAATGGTCAGGTCAGGGAAGATTTCGAACAATTCACGTAATGCGGCAGCATAGGCCTGTTTATTATTCGATCGGCCAGCCGGAGATTGATCTTGAAAATAATCCGAATGCAGTTGATCAAACAGAGCCCAATCACCAGGAGCATTCCATAGGGATATCCATTGACTGGTAATTTGATGTAATTCTTCACGGGACATCGCCATAAAAACTCCTTTGCCTAATCAACAATAAACAATTTTGCGCCGGTACTTGTCGAGGAGCGATGTGTTTCGGCGTTATCGGCCACCTGGTAGCTGACACCGGGGGTCAGGGTAAAGGTGCGCCCATCGTCCAACTCGGTGTACAGTTCACCTTCCAGGCATAACAAAATATGTCCCTTTTTGCACCAATGATCCGCCAGATATCCCGGGCTGTATTCCACCATACGTACGCGGATGTTATCAAATTGTTGGGTATGCCATAGGGCAAAGCCGCTGTCGCCTGCATGTTTAGTTGCTTCAATGGATGCCCAATCGGTTAAGCCAAAAGGGATATTATCTAATTTCATGTAAATTACCTCCACCCTCAAAATTATGTGTTTTCATTCAATCAATCCGGATGGATGATGACCAGTGCCAGTTCTTTCGCGTATGCTTCCAATTCTTTCCGAATGGGAGGGATACTCAATCCGTCTCCGCGCAGCATGGCAGCCAACATACGAGGATGGCGTTGGTATCGATAAGCCAGAAAGTCGGCGATGCGCGCAGGCTCAGTGACGATTTCAGCCTGTCCGTTGAAGTTCCTGTTTTTGACACGGATTTGTGCAACAGGATTTGCCTGAAGATTTCTTACCCAATCGGCTTTCAATCCTCTGGCGGCGCCTACATAGAACGCCCCGTCGATTTCCTCGTATTGTAACGGTGTTACCCTGGGTTTGCCGGATTTTCTGCCCGTTGTGGTCAGCAGCAGCACCAATTTCCCCATCAGCTGCCCCAAACCCACAGCATACACAAACCGGGGCGGCAAATGAATGAGGCGCAAAATAAATTTGGGCGTCTGACTGAATCCTGACATAACTTATTTCCTCTTTACCAGTTTGCCAACCAGTGCAAAGCTGAACTCTTTTCCCTGTGCAGTTTGGATCACGGCAATGGTTGGGTACAACAGGGTTAGTAATAAGATGACCAGAAAGAGTAGTGTAGCTAGTGCCAAAATAACCATACCGATAACAATCATAGTTTGCATACCGGGTGTATTTTGATAAAGTGTGCCAATGATAACGATAGCCGAGAGGAATACTGTCAGCAGCACCATGAAGATCACCATAAACACGTGCACCACAATCTGCCAGATGATGGCTTGTACAGCTTGGTAACGCGTGTACGTGGATTTCTCTTTTTGCTCAAACCAGAGGATGATGGGTAGAATAATACCCATGAGACCCAGATAAAAGGAGGCGTGACTGATGGCGGAAAGAAAACGCTCATTGGATGTGCGTGATTGGATTACGCTTTGCTTTGTCTGTTGAATATACTGTTCATCAAAAAGCTGGGGGGCAAGGTTGTGCAGATCATCGGCTAGGGCACCATTTTTCCAGCCGCTGAATTTGGAAAGCGGGATGGACATGCGATCCACGCGGAACGACGAAAAGGGCTTTTTCAAGGAAAGCGAAGTGCCGATTTTTTCAAAATGGTTCAGGTGTAGTACGTCAGAAATCCAGAGGTGCTTGCCAATCAGATGAACATCAGCCCATTTACAGCGCACGTGTAATTGCGGCCAGGATTTATACGTGAGACCTTTTTCACGAATGGTGAGTGTTGAAAATGTATTGCTAACCAGCATGGCGACCAGCAACAAATAAGTAAGCGCTGAAACCAGCACAATGGGAAACAGGATAATCGATGAGGCACTCATCATGAAGTCGGGGTTGGGGTTGTCACGCATCAGGTAAAAATAAGGCAGAATCGTGAAGATGAAGTAAGCCGCACTGAAAAAAGTCATCAGCAGGAATACACTGAAGTTGATCAGATGTACTGTCCATTTCGGACGGTAGATGTGGGGAAAAGCCCATTGTTCCTTGTTTTTCATTTATTTTTTCCTGACTAACATGCCAATATCAGCATACTGGAAATTATTTCACTGTGCAACCTATACAGCGGCATTGATAAAAAACTCATTTTTCTATTTCTGTTTTCTTTCCCACTCCTCCCGTAGGATGGCATATTCCAATTCATCGGTCCATTCGCCTTTGATGAATTCATTCTGAATCAAATGAGCTTCTCTGCGCATGCCCAGGCGTTCCATTAATTGAAATGAGCCTGTATTTCTAGCATCACAACGAGCAAATATGCGGTGAAAATTGAATGTTTCAAAACCAAGTTTTAATAATGCAGTTGCTGCTTCGCTGGCATAGCCCAGCCCCTGATGTTCAGGATGAAAAATGTATCCGATTTCGGCAGTGCGGTGCTGCTTACTTTTCCAGATCAGCAGCACTTCCCCGATCACTTTGTTTTCATTCCGTAACTCTACCGCCAGTACCAACTTATCTTTTTCTTCAGACAAGTGATTTTGAGCGATTTTCTGCTGTAGTGTTTTATGGCACGTTTCTCTATTCTGGGCATCGGTGTATAGATAACGGGCGACATCCTCACGTGAGTAAAATGCATGCATATCATCCAGATCAGTCATTTGATATGGACGTAAAAAGAGGCGCTCTGTTGCTATAGGATAAGTTAGGGACATGAGTAGCTCTGACCGATTGGCTTTTTTATCATGCATCAATATTTCATTTATATCATAAGCAAGGTGTGTTTGCGGATTGGCTAGGTTTGTAAATTTGGGGTATGACTAAATCTCATTTGACATAATGAACATTGTTCACTATAATTTCATTTTATTATGAACAAGGTTCATAATACGGTTTATGAAAAGAATCGTAGGAAAAAAGATGCCAAAAATTTTGACCGATATTCAAAATACAATCCTCACATCCGCCGAGAATTTATTTAACCAGCGTGGTTTCCAGCAAACAGATATGCGTGAGATTGCTGTACATGCTCAGATTGCAGTAGGGACGATATATCACTATTACAAAAATAAACAAGACCTGTTTATGCATGTTATGGCACATAGTTGGCATCAGACAATACAAAATCTTGAAAAGATATCCCAGGGCGATATAACGCCTGAACAAAAATTAATCAATATGCTTAATGAATTATCACGGGGAATGGCAAATCGTAGATCGATGAGCAGTCTTTGGACAGAGATTTCAACCATGTATGCAGCGGAACATCAGCATATGGTTAGTCATTCAGAGTTCAATGGTATGCATTCAAAAATCGCCAATTATTTCGCGGAAGTATTTCAGGAAATGACACCTCAAGCAATTACGCCACAATCACAGACCATGATAGATCAGTTGGGGAGTTTTGCTTTTGTCATGTCTGTGGATTTATGTATGCTCACGGAAGCAGAATCAAGGGTACATATTGAACTGATCTGTGATTTGTTAATAACATATATGCAAAAAAAAGCGAATGAATAAATCCTTGACGGGCGTTCCTTTGAAGGAATGCAAATGTTCGGAATATAAATATAGAAGATAGTAAATAAATAAGAAGGTATAAATGAAAATTTTCAATGCAATCTGGACCTATCTGAAAGACTGGAAAAATTTGCTAGCTCATTCTTTGGTCGGTGTGGCAATTTTGTTGGTGGCTTTTATCATTCCGGTTGAGCCAATATATCGAATACTCATTTTAGTGATTGTCGTGGCATTGAATTTGATCAGAATGAAATACTCAAAGAAACATCAATCGGTAAAAGAATAAATGACAAAGTGCTAACATCAAAGTGATTTTAAAAATCAATCAATAGAGAATAGCAAAAGGGAAAACCTGTCAGGCGATTAAGCCTGACAGGTTCTTTTGTTGATGTATTAGTATATGCGTGTTGAGTTTATATCATCTCGGCAGTTAATTGCCCCAGCCATTCCTCATTAATGAGGCCCATGCGTAAAGGTGTCAGTGTAACAAGTTCATTATCAATCGCCCAGTAGTTGCTGTTGTTATCGGGTTTTGTGAGCGGAATATCTGAAAACCAATAGTGACGGCGACCATTCGGATCGTGACCTTCGATCACTTTACTGTTGTAGTGACGCACGGATTGATGCGTCCAGCTGATGCCAATGCGGATCAACGGTAAATTGACATTGACCGTTGATCCCCGTTGATCTGCATGTTGATCACGATAGTATAAATCGCAGGGATTAGCAATTATCGAAGATAGGTTTACTAGATGTAAGGAATTGAATATAAATAGGCCAAAATTTATACACTTTATGTAATTTTTTTGAGTATTTAATGCGTTATTAATTGCCGGAAATAAATTTGTTCATTATGATATAGAAAATGGAGGTAGTATGACCCAAAAATTAATTGTAGAAAATGAATTTGGTTCACTCTGGTATCACCCAGAACATAAAATTGTTCACCATCAATGGCATAAGTTCATCTATGGTGATGTATTTCGGGAACTGTTATTAAAGGGCACAAGCACCATGAAAGAAAATGGCGCTAACAAATGGTTGTCTGATGATCGAAAAAACCCTGCAGTACGAAAGGAAGATATGGAATGGGGCCAAACAAATTGGTTTCCACAATCCGTTCAGGCGGGGTGGAAATACTGGGCAATTGTGCAGCCTGAAGCTGTTATTGCGCAAATGAATATGAAGCAGTTGGTTGAGACATATTCACAAGCAGGTATTGAAGCACAATTCTTTACCTCTCTTGAGGAAGCCCAAAAATGGTTGGAAAGTAAATCATAGTATTTTGCAGCATATGCGTTTATAAACAAGTCTCAAGATTTACAAAATCTTGAGACTTGTTTCTTTTGGAAGAAGGCATAATCATTTTTGTAGATGATGGCTTTTTTGCTCTGAATTGATTGAAAATTGTTGGCCAAATGCTCTGTTTTCAAATGAGTTTTCTGCTTGAGATGAAACGTTGAAGGCAGGCTTATGATTCCTGTCGGTAAAATGCTGTGGACATATCACCCACATATACGGGTAAATCAGTGTGTCCCAGCAATTCTCGCACTGTGTGAGCTTCACCGATATGATACCAGTAATGATAGATATTGCGGAGCAGCATGGTACCGATGGTTTCCGGAAAAACCCGTTCTGTGCTGATGAATTTTGTTTCCAGAATCTCGGATGTGAGCGTGTCCAGATATGCATCAGCTTTGGCAGTGATCTCGCGCCAGGCGGACATCATTTCAGATTTTTCGGGTGTACTGGCAGGTTTACCGTATCCAACCAATGTATTCAGATCGGGGTAAAGGGCAATATCCTGCGCAAACCGTACCCAATAGTGATTCTCCTGATTTGCCAGATGACCGATTGTCCAGCTCAGACAGTTCATTTGATTGATACGTTTTTTTGCGTCTTCATCCGGAACAGACGTTATGCAATCTAAAAAACTTTGACGGGTGAAACGCAATTGGGTTACAAGCGGATGGCAGTTAGGCATGATTCCTCCTGATTTATCTAATGATGGGTTTTCAATATCTGATTATACAGTAAACAAAAGAGTTCCAGTTGGCGCTTTATTTATTGGTAATTGGCTCCTGTCCAATGCTGCCCAAATGGGTATGTTTGAACGCATCGCTGTATTTCAACCCGTAGCCCAGCACGCGATCCAGACTGGTATGTCCTAAAAAGAGAACGCCGATCAGGGAAAGGATCGGTAAATGAACCAACATACCTACTGCAAAAAGCCCCAGGGCAACCGCCTTGTGATGGATGAGATTATAAGTAATTGCGCCCAGCCGTGGATTTGCTGCATAGCCGATCATAGCCAGATCAGGGGCAAAGAAAAACAATGGATATACCCACCATGCGTAGGGCAATAAAGTGAATAAATAGATGGAAAACAGAAATTCTCCTGCTTCTTCCAAACGTATAAGTGTTTTCATAAGATTCTCCTTTGGCGCTTTTGCGAAACAAAATATATCGTATGAAGCATACCCGAAACAGGGAATATTAATCAACTTTGTGAAGTCGTTCACATTTTTTACTTAAGGGACTAATTACTTATTACACCCCGATACAACCACCTGATGGATCGTTTTAAGAAGGTCACCATTATCCTGCCCCAACTCCCACAGCATTACCCCACCGTAGCCATTTTTTATTACGTAGCAAGTTTTTTGTTGCACGGTTTTGATGCCATTAAAGAATATGCCATCCATTTCATCTACATGCTCAGGCAACGGGCTGTATTTAGTAACAATTTCGGCATAGGCAAGGAAATGATATGGACTTTCCATCTGGCGGCCATACATTGGAATACCCAGAAAAATTTTCTCTTTAGGTGCGCCAAGCGTTGAGAAATAGACCAAGTCTTTTACTGCCTGATTATAAGTGGAATGCTTTCTGGCTCGTTCATAGGACATAATCAATAATCGGTCTGCTGTGAGATAGGGTTTGACGTTGATATCCTCATACGGATACAGGGCAACACTGACGATCATGCCCATCTTTTGTAATGCACTCATCGTGATGGCATAGCCCCTGATTTCAGCCTGGGTGACCGGAAATTCCCAATCCAGGTCAATGCCATCCAAATTGTATTCATCGGCAAATTGGATCAGGTTTTTTACAAAGCGGTCACGGTTTTGATCATCCGTAACCACCGCACTGAAATTTGCGGATCGATTCATGCCGCCTACGGATATGTGAATACGTGTGCCATATTTCTGTTTCATTTCCTGCATGGTTGTAAGAATGGATGCATTAATTTTTTCCAACTCAAGATTGCCGTCAGGTAAAAAATCTACCGATGAATAGATAATATCTGTCAAGCAGTTCCCCCATTGTACATCCAGCTCACGGTAATCTGGAATATAGCCAATGATGAGCGTATTGCTATCCGATATGGCTGATTGAGGACAGAAGCCCGGCTCCGCGACAGTTGGGCTGATGTTGGGTGTTACGGTTTGGGAGGGTGCAGGTTTGTTGGTTGTCTGAATTGTTGCTGCAGCGGTTATTACCGGATTAGATTTTGTGACAGCGGATGCCGCAGGGCTGCAGGCATTGAGCAGCAGCAGCACGGCAGTGATTTGGATCAAAATGGATGATTTTCTTGTCATTTGATTTGAATTCCCCATTTGTCCTCCAAGGGTAAATAATGTGTATCTCTTTCATATCAGATACTGAGTAATCCCTGAACTGTAATGTAAATACCAGGTTTTCAGATGGAATTTTTTTTATCGAAATAGTAATTGGTGCGTTACCAACGCACCCTATTTGAAATTTTTGCGAATTCGATGAAATCACTGATCAGATTGTCTCAAATAGTCGGTGTTCAAAAAGAAAATGGTGCTGGCTACAATGAAGAATCCATTGATGATGGAATACATCGTATTTGGAAGAATATTGATATATGGATTGTGAGATATCTGAGTAATAGGAAACAGGATCGCTGCATAAATAAATATATATATGATTCCTAATAAAAAAGTTATACCCGCTATATGCCACCACTGACCCAAAACCAATTTTCTACTATATTCAAGTGCATCAACCCAGCTTAAATTTCTTAGAACCACTACTTGAATTACAAAGAAATAATAAATAGCGAAAACAATTCCGGGAATACCTAGCATTAAGATCAGCCCTGCGAGTAGGATGGATTTAAGGAAAAAGGTTGCAATGACAGCAGACCATTTTGAAAACCCGTTGCGAAGATTGATATGCCAGCTTGTATCTTCTTCTTCCAATGAACGATTGATTAATAAAACGATCGCGATAGTTGCAATCGTACCAAACAAAGTATCGAGACCGCTATCAATTAGACGATAAATTTGAGTGTTGAACTCATTCCATTTTAGGGTTGAAATATACACCTGCAGTAAAGCCAGGATGATATTGATGGGCAAATGTATACAAAGGATTATCTTCAAGATATCATTCAAATTCTGCCTGAATAATTTCCAAGATTCGTTAAGAATATGCTTAATCCCATATTTTTCCGTTTTGATTGTGTGATCCATTGTCCCTCTTTGATATAGCGATCATAGTATCTTATTGCTCGAGTTTCGCTAAATGGAATATTAATTGTAGTCTGATGGGTCGCCAACGAATAGAGCTGGAGAGAATTATTTTAAGTGAATGAGAACTAACATGCTCTACTCTCCACCCTCAGTGCTGTATATCAACATACTGGTAAAGAAAATCTCGTATCATCTCAATAAAGCGGGGCAAACGAAAAAGAACTGAAGCCTATTAATTTTTATCATAGGCTGTTAAAAT
>JAEKNU010000115.1 GCA_016838895.1 Chloroflexota bacterium | reverse complement strand
TTAACAGCCTATGATAAAAATTAATAGGCTTCAGTTCTTTTTCGTTTGCCCCGCTTTATTGAGATGATACAAAAAATGTGTATAATAAAAAAGGTTGATTTCACAACTTAAAAATCTTGCTAAACCACCACAAACGCCGAGTGGTGGTTTATTTTTTAGGCTTGCCGATAAAGAAAAATCGGTAAACATAGATTGAAAATTTATATTGGTTATACTGATTACACTGATGAACTTTTTGAAATTCTGTCAACTGCCTCATGGTATTTAAAATCATCTAATTATATTTACTCAAACCATTATAAAAAAATCCCCATCAAGTTATAATGGAGTACTTATTATGAGTATACCTATGGATTTTGTTTCAATCGCAATTAAATATGACATTCCCCCTGATGAATTGAAACAAGTAAATCACCTTGTAAAAATTTTAAAAAAAGGTGATTTGATTGTTGCCGAGGGTGATTTAGATCGCAATCTTTACCTTATTCGGTATGGATCAGTAGCTGTATATCGTGATATTGCAGGCACAGAAACGTTGCTCACTTTCATTGGGAGCGTAAATTTCGTGGGGGAGATAGAAATTCTTACTGGAGGGGCAAGACTGTCGACGGTGAAAGTATATTCTGATGAAGCTGTGGTTTACGTATTTGAAAATCCGGATATAGAGAAAATGATTAGGAATAATCGATGGGGGATGACACTTGTGCGTCGATTGAGTTCAGACTTAAAATTTTTTTCGAATCGAATTGTCGAAATAGAAACCGAGGCTAAATTACTTCGGGAAAAAATAGAAAAATTAAACGAAGAAAAGAATACGAAGAAGTAATAAAACACGATGGAATTACCACCGTGTTTTTTGAACCTATATTGTGTTGAATTGTCTATCCCCCGCATCACCCCAACCCGGTATCCAGTTCCGGTCGTCTACCTGTTCGATAGAAGCGAGATATACCTTAATATCTGGAAATTCACCAAAAAGCATATCTAACGCCGCATCAGTTCCGACGATGCCTAAAAATTTAATTTTGGTGATGTTCAAATCATGCAGCGTCTGGATCGCATATTTTGCAGAATTCCCTGTTTTTAAGATTGGGTCAAGTACCAATCCGTAATCAAATGTAGGTGGGTTCATGGATGTAGTTAGTTTGTTGTAGTAGGCCCGATGTGCTCCATGACCTCCTTCAACTCCTATATGCCAGACCTCGGCTTCTGAAAGCAATTCCAGAACCCCGTTCAACATACCGTCGCCTGCACGCATGACAGGCAAAATACCTATTTTTTGTTTTATTCTGGTACCAATTATTGGGGTATCTGGCGTATCAATGTTTTTTGCCTCCGTGGATAAATCTTGTATTGCCTCATAAGCAATCATTGTGGACACTTCCTTAACAAGCATCCGAACCAACCAAGGCTGAGTACCCTTTTCTCGTAGCATCGTTACTTTATGTTTGACAACAGGGTGCTCAACTGTAAATACATTGGGTCTTACCATTTTCATATCAATATCCTTTAATAAGTTTTTTTAGTACATATATGTATAAGGCTGCGCAGCAAAAAGGACTGGATAAAAAGGGTAAAAATTTTATAAAATGTTGGGCATTTCCCATGCGTGTATATGAAAAGTACAGTATAAGAATGAAGGTTATTTAATTTGGCATTAAAAATTGACCTGGCCACCACAAACGCGGAGAGGTGGCTTTATTAAAAAAATATCCATCCTGGAAATACTTAACAGATGAATTTGATTGATGACAAACCGGGAAAATATATTCAGTATCTAATTCGCTTGGCTGTCTGCAAGGGGACGTGTTAAAATCCGTACATGAGTAATCGCATTTATTTTGGAGATAATCTCCCTATTTTAAAAACAATCCCTGATGAATCTGTGGATTTAATTTATATTGATCCGCCCTTCAATACCGGACATATTCAGGGACGTACGCAAATCAAGACCGTGCGGGATGAAAATGGCGATAGGGTTGGCTTTCAGGGGCAGTCCTACCGTACTATTCGGCTTGCGGAACGGGGTTATGGTGATAACTTCGATGATTATCTGGGATTCCTGGAACCGCGATTACTGGAAGCTCACCGTGTGCTGAAAGATAATGGCAGTCTGTATTTTCACATTGATTACCGCGAAGTGCATTACTGTAAAATTTTGCTGGATCAGATTTTTGGGCGGGAATCTTTTATCAATGAGATTATCTGGGCCTATGATTTTGGCGGGCGCTCCAAAGATCGCTGGCCTGCCAAGCATGATAACATCCTTTTTTATGCCAAGAATCCGGAGAAATACACCTTCAATCGCGAGGCGGTTGATCGTATTCCCTATATGGCACCTGGATTGGTTGGCAAAGAGAAAGAAGCAGCCGGGAAATTCCCTACAGACACATGGTGGCATACCATTGTTGGCACTAATAGCAAAGAGAAAACTGGCTATCCAACACAAAAACCGGTGGGTGTGCTCCGTCGCATTATCGCGGTATCCTCTAATGAAGGGGGTATGGTGATGGATTTCTTTGCCGGAAGTGGTACGACCGGTGCGGTTTGTTTGGAATTGAACCGTCAATTTGTGTTGATGGACAATAATCCTCAATCCATGGAAGTGATGAAGAAGCGTTTTGCAGATGTAAAGGATGTTGAATGGCTGGAAGGGGAGAATTAAGCCATCTGTTGAGTTGCGATTTAAATAGGCCATATATGTTTTCTGATATCCAGCAAATTTTTAAAGATAAAGGCACCAAGATCATTGATGAACCCAATTTTGGGGAAATGTTCCCGGCTCTGATGGAGAATTTAGGCAACATTGATTCTGATACCAGAGAAGGTAGTTTGGACATGCTCTGGGAGATCATTGAATCCGGAGATTTGTCCGACAAGCAATTAATCAGCATGGGAAATCAGTTGGCGAAAAATCTGGTTGTTAGTGTTGGGGAGCAGGGCAACGATAGTGTACTTTTACGTTCGTTTTCGGTTTTGTTATTGGGAGTGATTATTGGCCATGATGAGACACGCAAAGAAAAGCAAGGAGAAGTATTTCTTTCCCTGGAAACCTTTTTAATCTGGTTCGAAAAGTGTAAAAATTATGTGCTGGCGGAAAAGGATTTTCGCGGGTTTGTGCCGGGAAAAGGTTGGGCGCATGCCACATCGCATGGCGCGGATGTGCTGCGCAATTTTGCTTTTCATCACTTATCAACCCCTGAAGACCATGTTGAAATATTGGACATCCTGTCTGAAAAACTGCTTGAGAATACAGAAGCAATATACATCAATAACGATGATAATCGTCTGGCTCGGGTTGTGGTGACAATTTTACTGCGCAATCAATTAAAACTCGCTGATTATGAAAAATGGCTGGATGAGTTATTAGCAAAATTCGATGGCCAATCCTGGGTGAATTTTGCTGATGATCGCCAGAAATTGATTCCCTGGTTTAATACCATCACCTTTTTGAGGGCGCTCTATTTTGTGTTGGTGCATGGGATGAAAGTGCTTGAGGAAGTAACATTGTACGAGCAGGTTCCTGTATTACGCGAAGAAGTTATGGCATTGGTGCAAAATATGTTGAAACAGATGGATCAAGGGTTGAATTATCGCGCTTTATAATCCTTGTTCTTTATAAGGTTTCCATATATTCTATTGAAAATAATCTGTCGATTTACGAAATAGAGGGAGTGTAGAAATGGAACCCAAAATCATTGATCTATCATCGAAAATATTGGTGGGCATGCATGTGAGCATGTCACTGGCGGATAACAAAACAGGTGATCTTTGGCGAGCGTTTATGCCCAGGCGCCGGGAAGTGGTTAACCGTGTAGATGAGAATTTTATCTCCATGCAGGTGTATCAAAAAGGGGAGCAGAATCATTTTTTGCCAACCACTGTTTTTGATAAGTGGGCAGTGGTGGAAGTGTCTGATGCCGATGAAATTCCTGAAGGAATGGAAACCTATGTCATGCAGGGCGGAAAATATGCCATGTTTGTGCATCATGGTTCGGCCAATGAATTTCCGAAAACGATGCAATCTATATTCGGTGAATGGATGCCCAGATCAGATTATCAATTGGATGACCGAGAACAATTTGAGGTGTTAGCGGAAAACTATGATCCGATTGATGTGAATGCAAGGGAAGAAGTGTGGATTCCAATCCGGGAAAAGTAGAAAAAAATTATAGCGACATTTTTCTTGTTACAACACGAAATGGGATCAAATTAATTTACTTGATTAACAATAGACCAGGGAGAAATTTCATGGATAAAATTATTTCTCTTTACACCCGATTACATTGTTCCGTGCATGATGCTTTTGAAAAATTTACGGTAGATACAGCGCTGGAATCCTGGCTGACACAAGTTGCAGACGTTGAACCCGTGGTGGGTGGAAAATACGAACTGTTTTGGAACCCCGCAGACCGGGAAAACAATAGCACTATTGGATGCAAGATTACTGCTCTCGAAAAGGATAAATTTCTCAGCTTTGAGTGGCGCAGCCCAGAGCAGTTCAAACATTTTGCCAACCAAGTTGATCCATTGACGCATGTGGTGGTGTTCTTTATTCCTGATGGGAAGTGGACTGAAGTAAGACTGATTCACACTGGTTGGCGCAGTACACCTGAATGGCAGGAGGCCTGTCAGTGGCAGGAGAAAGCCTGGCAGATGGCGTTTGGGGAGCTGGAGAAGCAAATCAATTTCTGAGGGTGTGATTCCCTTGATAACACCTCAAAATAGAAGGATCAGAAGGCCGGACTCCCTGCGGTTGTTGAATATAGCGCGGAAAAAGAAAGATCTCACTGACCTGACAGGCCAATGAGATCTTCTACTTTTTTTTTTACAAACCTTAGGCAGCGGGTGCGGGTGCAGGCGTTGAGTAATGACGGGGTTGAGGAGTAGGTTGAAGAAGATTGATCTTCAGGTAATATTCGCTGACAAAAAAGGTGTCCTGGTATTCAATTACGTTCTTAAATGTACTACTACCACCACAAGCTTCAAACTGATCGGGCGTCAGGGTGGTGCCTACCGCATAAACCCCTTTTTTTGCATAAAATGAAAATGTTCCCTCTGAACTAAAATTGCCATAAGGATAAATGACCTGACTTTTATCTGGTGTAAGCACGTAAATGGTATGAATTACTTCAGAATTTTCAGGTACATTCCCCACGGACAGGTTCAGCATATCCCCGGCAACTCTGTAAATAACCGTATTGTTGGCTATTTCTGTCTCTCGTCCATATTTGTTGATCGCATTTACACTGCTGGGAAAGGAACAATATGAAGGTAAATCTGAAACCGCGGCATTTGCCAGGTTTTCATCCTGTAATTGATTCCATTCATCTTGAGGGATGATTGTAAAAGCAGCCACAAGGCTGATAATGATCAAACTGGATACCAATGCCCATAAATACGGGTTTTTTCCTACAAATAAACTACTTAACTTTTTCATTTTTTTACCTCTAAATTCTAACGATAATAATATAATCTGGTGATAAAGACCAATAAATAAACCTGTTACACAGTTTCCATTTTTTACAATCCCTGATCTACCTTTAAAAATTTGTCATAAACTGATTGTGAAAATACTGATGGAAAATGAATATTTTCAAGAATTTAAGATATTTAATCACCTTTAATACATTTTGCAAAATTTCTCTATATCCAAGGTAAGCTATTTGCGCGTGTTTTAGAATAAAAAATGCATAAGTATAGAAAACTCATATTTTTTATGGGGATGTATATAATAAATGTATATTTAGTTTTTCCTGTGATGGAGATTTGATATGCAAAAGGTTTTGGCAGTATTGACAATCGTTCTGATGATGGGCATGGTTATTACGCGTGCCGCGCTGATGAAGCGCCAAGGCGTTCAGGCGATGAATTTCGGGAAAATCGACAAGACCGATTTCCTCATTCCTCCCATTGCGTTTTTCTATTTTTATCTGATTTTTGCTGCCGCATTCAATTTTCCAACCGTAAGCAAACACGAGTTTTTTCATTCAGAAACTATTGCCTGGTTGGGTGTCGCTTTTTGCCTGGCTGGGTTGCTGTTTTTGCTGTGGAGTCTGATCTCCTTCGGACAGAGTTTCCGGGTGGGGATTGACACCGAGCACCCCGATAAACTGATTACCACTGGTATTTTCGCTTTCAGCCGTAATCCGATTTATGTTGCCTTTGCTGCGATATTGCTCGGTTTTTTCCTGATTTTCCCCAACTGGATTCTACTGGTTTATACCATGGCTGCTTTCTGGTTATTCAATCGTCAGGTCTTGCGCGAAGAAGAATACCTGACAGGGCATTATGGTCAGGAATACGCTGCGTATTGCGAGAAAGTGCCGCGATATATTTAAAGTTGATATGAGGGAATTCTCCATGAGAGATAATGCTTTTCTTAATCATCTTCCAGAAACCGCTGCCCAGCAGCGGGTTGAATTTGTTCCCCGATGTGTAAAAGGATACAACATTAAACAAAGCAACAACGAGGAGAATGTATGAATTGGAGAGCAGTTTTCCGTTGGACGATTTCAAGCCTGGTGATCTGGTGTGTGTTATCTGCGACAGCAGGATTTTTATTCGGACTTATCGCACCGGATACCCTTGAGGGAAACTTTGCTGTTGGGGGAATGGTCATACCATTCTTGATTTTGGTCACTTATTTTCCCCAAATCCTGAGCATATTTTTGTTCGCTGCCATCATCTGGGGATTGATATCGATGAAAACTTCGGCTCTTGATACGGGCTATTATCACAAATATTTTCTGGCTATATACAGTATATTTGTTGGCATTTTATTCTGGCTCTTTTTTCCAGCCGATCGTTCCATTACATTAATCGGAGCGATCATTGTTTCGCTAAGTATATTTTTACCAAGACTTATATCCAGTAAATTGATTGCAGGGACATTTACCGGCGAAGAGTAGGTGTGAATCTGGAATCTGATACAAGGTAGGAAAAGATGACCCAATTAATTACCACCCTGGGACCAAAAACAGCCGATGAGCTGGGCATGATCCTGCCGCATGAACATGTTTTTGTGGATCTGCGCACCCCGGATCAGCCCGGATATGCCCAGGCCGATCCGCAGGACGTGGTTCGCTTGATGACGCCTGAGATTGAGAGAGCACGCCAGGTTGGGGTGACCGCCATTGTTGAGTGCAGTACGGTGGGGGTAGGACGGCGGGCGGACATTGACCGGGCTGTCTCCGAGGCGACTGGCATGCCATTGGTGGTGCCGACCGGTGTGTATCGCGAACCCTGGGTGCCGGATTGGGAGCAGGCTGCCAGCGAGGATGTTTTAGCCGCGTGGATGTTGAGTGAATTACAGAGTGAGATTGAACACAGCGGCGTGCAGGCGGCATGGATCAAGCTGAGTGCCGGGGATGAGGGCATCACCGATTGTGAGGCGAAAATTCTGCGCGCAGCCGCGCGTGCCGCACGTGAAACCAATGCTGTCATCGGCAGCCATACCGTCAAGGGCAGGGTGGTACGAAAGCAGTTGAATATCGTCGAAGAGATGGGCTACACCCCTTCACGCTTTATCTGGATTCACACCCAGGCAGAACCGGATTATGCACTGCATCTGGAAATGGCCAAACGCGGCGCCTGGCTGGAATTTGACTGGATCGGTAATCCGGATTTTATATCCGATGAACAGTATATTGAGCATATCCAGCGCCTGCTGGATGGCGGATTTGAGAAGCAGATTCTGCTCAGCATGGACCGCGGCTGGTACGACCCGGCCCAGCCGGGCGGCGGCACACCCAACCCGTATACCTATTTATCCGAGGTGTTTTTGCCCAAACTGCGTGCGGCCGGCGTGGATGAGGAAATGGTAAGACAGTTGACAGTAGTGAATCCGTTTATGGCGTTTGCGAGGTAGAGGAACAATTTCAAATAATCAATTTTGAATAAATTAAAAAATTTTGATTTTACCTGGGACTGATCAATGAACAAATAGGGTGTGAAACCATGAATGATAATGAATGGTTGAAACAGGAAATAATGTCCAGGATGAGCGCTGCCAGCATTGAAGAAAAATCATCAGTGGAACCGCAAGCATCAAATGTACTTAATATCTCTGTATCTTTTAATGAACAAAAAATCATCTGCAATTGTTCCGATGGAGATGAACAGACAATAACCTGGGATGAACTAGTCGGGGTGGCGATAAAAACAACCAACAGTGGCCCGTTCGTTGAAAATATATTTTGGTATTTAGGGGCCAAGGATCGCTCATTACGCATCCCGCAAAGCGCGCAGGGCTTTTGTGATTTATTGAACCGACTTCAGCACCTGCCAAACTTCGATAATAGAGCATTGGCAACCGCCATGGTTTGCACAGAAACCAAATTATTCATTTGTTGGCAGAGAGACACGTAGGTTAGCTGTTTTATTTGTTTATGGATTAGCAAAAGGTTTTGTAGTTAACGGAGGTAAATCTGTTTCAGGCGTTTGGGAGGTAGATGTGAATATTTTGGTGATTCAAATAAAAATAGTAAAAAACAATACGCTTATAATAATTTAAATAGTACTATACTATATTAATGTAATAATTGAAGTTTGTATAAACTGCATTAAATGTTTTCCACAAATTTATAAGGGGCATTAAAATGTCATTTGAAATAGTAGAAAAAATATTATCCCAACACCCAGGTGCAAAATTTTTCAAAGCTGATTTACATATTCATACTCCAGCTTCGAAAGATTGGGATGAACATAATACTCCAGAACATCATTCAGATAAAATAACTCCTGAACAGATTGTACAGGCATCCATAGATGTAGGCTTGGAATTGATATCAATTACGGATCATAATTCCGTAGAATGGTGTGAGGATATTATAAATGCTGCCAAAGATACAGGATTAGTTGTATTACCAGGTTTTGAACTGTCGGTAAATCCAGGAGTACATTTATTAGCTATATTTCCTTCTAATAAACCGATAGCTGAATTACGAATTTTATTAAATACTTTGGGAATAAATGATTTTGGAAATGCAAATGTTATGACAGAGGAGAATATTATTGATCCATCATCAAATTATAAAATAGTAAGGGACCTTCAAAATGCAGGTGCAGTGATTATTCCTGCTCACATAGATCTAGGTTCAGGAATCGTTGGACGTTTAAGAGCTGGTGATGCTGTTAAACGCTTTTTTTTAGATACGCAATGTTCGATTGTCGAAATTGGTAGAGCTATTCCAGATTTTATGGTTCTGGAACTAAGAGATGACCCAAAGAAATTTGCAATTCTGAAAGGATCAGATTCTCACACATTAGCTGATATTGGTAAGAGAGCTATTTGGATAAAAATGGACAAACCAAATATAGTCGGAATATCTCAGTTGGCATTCGAACCATTAGGAAGATTATGCAAATTTGAAATTAATAATAAAAAAAGGCTAAGTTAATTGGTTTATATAGTGATGGTGGTTTATTGCGGGGGCAAATATTTCGATTCAATGAGGATTTGAATTGTATTATCGGAGGAAGAGGTTCAGGTAAATCTACAATTATTGATTATTTAAGATTTGTTTTTAATAATGAACCAGTTGATCCTGAGTTAAAAAATAAATTTAGAAAACGTTTAGTTGATCTTATTAGAGAAAACACAGAAGTATATGTGTTGTTAGAAGATACCGAAAACAATATTTGGTTATATATGAGAAAATTCCAACATTCTGAGGAAACGCATGGAAATAACATTGAATTTACAATAACATCTCCTCAAACTTCAATTTATCAAGTGATTATTAATGAAAAACGAATAATAAAGTTTGAAAAGGATTTATCTAAATTTACGATTGAATTCTATGGACAGGGTGAAGTTCAATCAATTACAG
>JAEKNU010000114.1 GCA_016838895.1 Chloroflexota bacterium | reverse complement strand
TTTGGTGCTGCAGGAGGCGTAGTCTCTGGCCAATATGTGAGGATGACATCAAATCTGATATTAGGCAAAGACCTGACTGAAGGGATGTTCCAGAAAGATATGCTGTTAGATGCTGCATTGGGCGGTCTTGGTGGTGCAGTTGGGTATGGACTGGCAAAACTTAAAGAATCAAATTTCATCTTATTCAATAAAACTCATGTTGGATCAGCGCCATCACCAAAAGGAGTAGGGCCAAATGGTAGTCGATTACAATCACATCATCCACTACAACAAGAATGGGCTATAAATAATTTAGTTGAATATGGATATGATCGAAATCTTGCACCGACTGTAACAATTGAAACCGGAACTGGATATCCACACACAAACATAACAAACTCACAAATACAAAGAAGGAACCTAAGAGTTGCATCTGGAAATGGAAAATGGAATTCAAGTTTACAAGATGAATTACAATATATTGTAGATGATTTCATTGAAGCTGGTTTTTCCAAATCCACTATTAAGAAAGTTTTAGAACAACAATATAAAATGTTAAAAGAACTTGCCGTTCCCTTTGAAAGGATTAATGTGAAATGAGTATTTTAAGTATGATAAGTAATACATTCTCTGTTGATGTGAAAAACCCGCCTGCCACAAATGAGGAAATTGAGCAATTAAGGAATTTCTCGCCAATCTCATTACCAAAGGAATACATTGATTTAGTTTTAGATGCAACTGAAATAGAAATAAAAGTAAATAATGTAATGTATATCCGAATATGGTCACCCCTTGGATGTATTGATATGAATGAGGCATATCAGATTCAGAAGTATATACCCAAATCTTTGGCTATTGGGGATGATGAGGGTGGAACGGCGTTGTTATATATAGAAATCAATAATGAACTTGGTTTGTATTTATGTAGGTTTGCTGATCCAGGTATTGAGGAAGCTGAAAAAATCGCTCCATCCTTAAAGGATTTATTAGTGAACGATATTGGGGTTGATGTGGTGACAAGAAGGTATACATAAGATTTTGTATTTTATATACCAACAGGTAATAATTAGGTATATATATTATTAAAGCAGGTTAAGTTACCACCGATATATTTGGTGGTAACTTATTTTAAAAATAATTAAAATTCTTTATTTTTGCTTTGTTTTGCCATTTACGCTAATAATGCAATACAGTGAATGTGATTAAGTATATCTTCAATAAAGCTAAACCCCATTTGGCGAAGAAGTAGCCAGCAGCGGCACTTACCAGACGAACTTCGCCTTCGCCGGCGAAATGCAGGATAATAACGGACTGCTCTACCTGCGCGCTAGCTACCTTTTTATTATTTTCCACACAATATATTTTTTCTATTCCTATTTAATCCTTATATCCAAATCGATGGGGCTATAATAATGGGGGACACATCACAGGTATCTTTGACTTATCACCAATAAAAAGGAAACCAACCAATGACAAGCATACACAATCCTGTTCTGAAGGGTTTTAATCCCGATCCGTCCATTTTGCTGGTGGGCGAGGACTATTACATCGCCACATCCACGTTTGAGTGGTTTCCGGGGGTGCAGATCCACCACTCGCGTGATTTGATAAACTGGCGGCTTTTAACTCGGCCGCTTGATCGCGTCAGCCAGCTCAACATGGTGGGGCATCATGCCTCCTGCGGCATCTGGGCACCCAACCTGACCTGGGACACGGGTACATTCTATCTGGTGTATACCGATGTGAAGACCAATGAGACGCAGCTCAAGGATACCCACAATTATGTGGTGACGGCTGTGTCTATCGAAGGTCCCTGGTCAGAGCCGATTTATCTTAACAGCCACGGCTTCGATCCTTCGCTTTATCACGAGGATGGGCGTCATTGGGTGCTTTGTATGGAAACCGACTACCGCAAGGGACGCTCGCGCTTCGCTGGCATTTTACTGCAGGAATATCTGCCTGCTGAGCAATGCATGACGGGCCCCGTGACCAGGATTTTTGAGGGCACAAGCCTTGGTTTGACCGAAGGGCCTAACCTGTATAAGAAAGATGATTGGTATTATCTGCTGGCAGCCGAGGGCGGCACGTCCTACGGCCACGCTGTTAGCGTGGCGCGCTCGCGTTCCATAACCGGTCCATACGAGGCTGATCCTGCTGGGCCGGTGCTTACCAGCCGTAATCACCCGCTGGATCCTCTGCAAAAAGCCGGGCACGCCAGCATTGTTGAGGTGCCCGGCAAAGGCTGGTATATGGCGCACTTGTGCGGCAGACCGATAGCCCGGAAAGGACGCTGCACACTTGGCCGCGAAACGGCCTTGCAGCAAGTTTCATGGACAGATGATGGCTGGTTGAGGGTGGGGTCTGTGCCTGGCCGTGCGGCTGTTGACGTTGACGCGCCCGGACTTCCCGTTCATGCCTGGCCTGCGCCTGCTATTCGGGAAGACTTTGATACGTCTCACATGCCCCTTGATTTTCAAACACTTCGCATTCCCCTCGGCGAAGATATTCTCAGCCTTGCTGAAAGACCCGGTTACTTGCGCCTGAAAGGGCGCGAATCGATTGGCTCCCGGCATATACAAGCCCTGATCACCCGCCGGCAGCAGGCCTTCCGCTACCGCGCCGCGACCTGCATCGAGTTTGATCCTACGCACTTCAAGCACTCGGCCGGATTAATTTGCCTGTATGATCAAAAGAATCTCTATTACCTGAAAGTCGGTTTTGAAGAGGGTGTCGGCCGCATGGTCGAGATTATCAAGCGCGTAAACGGTACGCTCGAATTCCCATTGGCCAGTCCTGTACCGATTCCGGCTGACAAGCGCTGGGTGCTTTCGGTCACGGTGGATTATGATCGTCTGCAGTTCGCTCATGGTCCTGAAGATGGTCCGTTGACACCCATCGGAGATGTTTTCGATGCCAGCATCCTTTCGGACGAGCACTGTCAGGAAGGTCAGTTCACCGGTGCATTTGTAGGGTTATGTTGCCAGGATCTCACGGGCGGCCGTCAGCATGCCGACTTCGACTGGTTCGAGTACGAAGAACTGGATTAAGGATGGTGGAATCTCGAATACCCTTAAAGGGTAACGAAATTCATTGAAGCAACTATGATTCAAAAATCAATTGATATCTGGGAAGGGTTTGACTTTGTTTCAAAAAGTACCGTAAATCCGCGACCGAAGCTAACAACCTATATACTCAGCGGAGAAAAAGTGCGCGGTGCCGTTTTGATTCTTCCCGGCGGATCGTATGAATTCACCTCGCCGCGGGAAGCGGAGCCGGTAGCGCTGCAGTACACAGCCGCAGGCTATAACGCTTTCGTGCTTGAGTACAGTGTTGCACCCAACCGCTTTCCTCAGGCATTGCAGGACACCTGCAGGGCGTTAACGATGATCAGGCAGCATGCAGCAGACTGGCATACGGATGCGGATAAAATCGCTGTGTGCGGATTTTCTGCCGGCGGACATCTGGCGGCCAGCCATGCGGTGTTTTGGAATCGCCCGGAGTTGTTCAGCACAGCGGGTTTAAATAACAAGAGCGTCAAACCAAATGCATTGATTCTGGCCTATCCAGTGATCACGTCCGGCGAATTCAGACACGATGGATCGATACAAAATCTATTAGGCGCCGATGTTTCTCCCGAGATGTTGGAGATGATCTCGCTGGAAAATCAGGTTTCTGCCTGCACACCGCCCACTTTTATCTGGCATACGTTTGAAGATGAAGGCGTTCCGCTGGAGAACAGCCTCTTGTATGCCTCAGCCCTACGAAAGCATAATATACCGTTTGAGCTGCATATTTATCCGCAGGGAAGTCATGGCTTGTCCCTGGCAAGCAAAGAGACAGCAAACGAGATGCATATCGCAAACAGTCATATAGCGACCTGGCTGGAATTGAGCATCGAATGGCTAAAACTAACTTTTAACGAAACGGATCTCTAGGAAAAGTTTGCATCCTACTACCACCTGATTAGCAATCACATCCTGGATGTATAATCCCCTACTCGTTTAATAAGGAGAGTAGAAAGCCGTCCCATTTATCCTCTTCCAAAATCAGAATCCAATCATTGCCGCGGCCCGAAGTGGGCGGCGTATAGGTTTGAAAGGATGTGCTAGTAGTCGTGTGAAGAAAATGGGTGCAGCCATAGCGCGGATCGTACCAGGATTCCTTTACCCGTCGGGCGTTCATCATGCGTAAGTCGATGGTGAATGGCTCGCCCCTGGGGGAATAGATAAAGGCAAACGTTCCATTACTCGAACGCGCCGCCCTGATTTTCGCGCCGCCGCTGCTGGGGCCATCCACAACCAACTTTTGATCCGGCACTAACTCTTGATATGACTGTGACTCGAACAAGCGCCGCAGAAAGCCCATCTGAAATGCCCCGGGCGTATCCAAAGACTCCTGCCAGGGGATGTTGGCCCAAAGGGCTGGCTTGTGTTCGGGCGTCCACATTTGCCAAATTGAATTATGTCCATAGGTATGCCCGCAGGCACCCGCCATCATCGCCCAATAAGCAGCCTGACGTGTGTCGTAATCATCGAATCGATCAAAACGTGAGACTTCCTTATAATAAAAACCAACCGGCATGGTTTCGTAACGCGGCTCTCCATCCACTGTGGGCAGCGGGGGGGCAAGCGCGTAGTCATGCTCAATGAAAATACCATTATCATGGTCGTGCGCCCCATGCGATGACTGGCACATGTTGAAATCCAGCCACTCAGCCTGATGAAGAAACTCGGCAGAACGTCCCGGTCCGCGGGGGTGATAGGTAATCAGGTGTGCATTCTGATCGCCTTCTTTCACGCCGACGGCCATCGCATCGATGATGGCGCGTTCTTCTTTGCTTTCTATGTTTTGATCGCCTCCCAGAATCCAGATGATGGCATTCTCACGATAGCGATTGCCGATGAAACGCCCATAGATACGGGCATTCTCGGGAGTGAAGACGGCAGTGTCTCTGCCGTCCAGTTTCCAACTAGCGCCCCAGGTGGGCAGCATCCCGATAAATAGTCCGAATTGCTCGGCGGATTGTACAATGTCATCCACGTGACGAAAATATGCTTCATTGGGTTTGGTTGGGTCGCGGTTAATCAGGGGAAGGTCGCCATTCGCATTGGGTACATCTGTTCCGCCCAGTTCGGCCAGGGCGACAGCCTGAATTACGGTAAAGCCTTTTGCGGCGCGATTACTCAGATAGTGCTGTGCCTCTTCAAGATTCAAGCGATGAAACAATTCCCAGGCTGTATCAGCGAGGTAAAAAAACGGAGTACCGTCGTCGTATTTAATATAACGTTGATTGTCTGCAACCCGCAGCTTGCCCAGCTTGTTTTTAAATCGATTCGCCTGCATCATCTAGCCCTCCAAAAATAATTGATGGATTAATTTCCCTATCCATTATCTGTCTGATAAAAATTATACCCTGTTCAAAACAGCCATAAACCATTCTTGGCCTGTATCTGGTCATATAGGTATTTTTTATCCATCAACCGTACTGAATTGTCCAAATCCCGGACAATACAATATAATTGGGCGAAAATGGTTAATATGCAATGCCGCTACGGATTGAGAGATCATATCCACACATGCAAATGTAATGTATATGGCATAAATGTAGAAAGGATGCTCTATGACAAAGAAAATTGAAAAATGGGATTATTTTGAACTGGAATTACGAGCAACGGCACCCGGCAATCCTTTCCTTGATATCACCCTCGAAGCGGATTTCACACATACGGATAAGAGCGTTCGAGTAGCTGGTTTTTTTGATGGCGAGGGTGTTTACAAAATCCGTTTCATGCCAGATTTGGAAGGTAGTTGGCATTTTGTTACGCATAGTAATTTGGATGTGTTAGACAACAAAAGTGGCAGTTTTGACTGTGTAGCACCGTCAGAAAAAAATCATGGCGTTGTGGGCGTGATTAATCAAACGAATTTTGCATTTTCGGATGGCACGCCCTATCATCCTGTCGGGACAACCTGCTATGTCTGGAATCTTCAGGGAGAGGCGCTTGAAAAGAAAACGCTTGAGACCCTGAAAGAAGGGCCCTTCAATAAAATCAGGTTCTGTATTTATCCGAAGCGATATACCTTTAACTATAATGAACCAGAAAACTATCCCTTTCCGGGGGAAGTGAAAGAGAAATGGAATCCTCAGCATCAGGACGATTATTCGCCAAGACCTCATGATGACTGGTGGGATTATGATTATTTCAACCCCGAATATTTTCAGCATATTGACGATTGTGTCCTGGCATTGAGGGATTTGGGTATTGAAGCGGACCTGATCCTGTTTCATCCCTATGATTTTGGCGCCTGGGGATTTGATTGCATTCCCGAAAAAGTCAATAATCGAATATTGAAATATCTGGTGGCCAGATTAGGGGCATTCAGAAACATCTGGTGGTCCTTTGCCAATGAGTATGATCTTTTCCAAAACAAAGCCATATACGAATGGGATCGATACATGAAGCTTGTTGAAAAAATCGACCCCTATCATCACCTGCGCTCTATTCATAATTGCCGGGGATTTTTTGATCACAGCAAATCATGGATCAGCCATTGCAGTATTCAGTCCAAGGATCTCAGCCTGATTCCCAAATGGTTTGACGAATACAATAAACCACTGGTCATTGATGAATGCGGCTACGAAGGAAATATCGACCGGGATTGGGGCAATCTTACCGGTAAAGAAATGGTTCACAGATTCTGGCAGGGCTTTTCTCTGGGTGCGTATGTTGGCCATGGAGAAACCTATATAAATCCGCAGGAAAACCTCTGGTGGAGCAAAGGAGGGCAGCTGCAAGGTGACAGCACCAGGAGGATTGCTTTTCTGAGAAAGATTATTGAAGAATTTCCGGAAATAGGATTTTCCTTGATTAAGCCTACATCACCATCATTTATCCGAAAAACAGCTGGATGTGGTATCTATCCGGAAATCGGCTTGCATTACTTCGGCGTTCATCAGCCCTCCTTTAAGTTGATTAATCTTCCCGAAGATGGCACCTGGCAGATCGATATTATTGATACCTGGGAGATGACCATTACTAATGCAGGTAGCAATTTTTCAGGTCTCTGCCGGGTAGACTTGCCTGGCAAAGAAGGTATTGCCATTCGTATCAGGAAAAACTAACCCAAAAGCGGACGTTGCCTACTGAGAAGGCATCAGCCTTCCATGCAAGAAATGCGTCTCTCGTATACTTGAAAAATATCCGTTTGAACGGATATTTTTTTTGTTCCTCCACAAATTTCCCTTTTTTATATTTCATGTCATAATATAGTATAAAAAATTGCGCCTCATACTTCCCCTTAAACGCTAAATCGACTTTGCTCATCAACTCCCCGGCGAAATTATCATATCGGTAAAAAGTGAACCTGTGTGAAGAGGAGACGAGAGATGTCAAGAAAACGCCTGAGTATTCCTTTATTGTTTATTTTAATATTGGTGATTATTTTGGGTAGTGCCTGCAATTTGGGTGAACTCCTTCCCGGTGCAGCAACAGCGACATTGATGGAAAGTGCTACCTTAATGAGTACAACGGTCAGTGTCGAGACAGCCACACTGATGCCAACCAGTACGGATACACCAACGATAATGCCAACAGAGGCAGTTACGCCAACCATGACAAAAACAATCTCCCCGACGCCACCGTATAGTTATATACAGGGTGTGATGTGGCATGAGACCTGTCAATATACCGGTGGGGAGGCAGGAGAACCGGTTGTATTGGGACAAGGATGTGTGCAGTGGGGAGAGGAAGAATATCAATTCGGACCAAATCAGGTTTATGATGCTTTCGAAACAGGCTGGGCTGGGGTCACCCTGCATATTGGTACTGGTGCTTGTCCATCCACTGGTTTTGGTACGGCGGTAACCAATGGTTCGGGTGCCTATGGCTTCTATGTGTTGCCAGCGGGGACGTATTGTGTCTCTTATAGTCCACTGACGGATGGCAATGATACCATTCTGATTCCGGGCGGGGCAACTTTCCCGCAGCGCGGCAATTTGGGATTATCACAGACGGTGATTGTTCCTATGGGAGAGAACGTAACCGGCATCAATTTTGGATATGCGTTCCAGTTTTATAACTAAGGCAAACAACAAACAGGGCAGCTGATTGGCTGCCCTGTAACTTTTTGATGATGTTGCTTTTTTGATTTTATTCAGCGATTAATGATTCACATCCCTCGAACCAATCATAAATGACAACATGCATGCGTTCCTCTTCGGGGACATCCAAAAGGGATGCCTGAATGACGTCTTCTTCATTACCGAAGTGGCATTTGTTTTCTTGCAGGTCAATGGGTGCCTGATTGGTGATTAATGCGATGGCCGGATCCAGAATAGTGCCATCCATGCGCGCAATTTTGCATATAAAGTGGATTTTTCCAGCTCGCCCCTTTTCACTTTCCGGCACTTTTCCCCCAAGATTTCCTAATATTTCAATTTGTCGGAAGGATAATTTACACCAACGTTCGCTCCATGTCAGGAAGAAATCCTTGCATGATTCAGGAACCTTGCGTGTAATATCCTGTGCATCATCTTTGAACCAATAGATTTTATTGTTGGGGCATTGATAGAGATGTCCAAATTTGACTGGATGTAAATATTTGAGGTGTTGGGAGAATTCCTGTAATAGGAAGTCAATGCCGCTTTGCGCTTCTTTCCATACAAATTCAGAGAGATCGTTATTTTCACAGTATGGACATTCTTTTGGCAGCTCATCCTGAATCGGTTTTTGCCGTTGTGGTTTCTTGTTTTTCTTTCCAAATAGATTTAGTGGCATAAGGTTAATCCTGATTGGTGTTGATTCTATTATAACGTGATCATAGCCCAAGAAAAATTAACGTTTTGATAAATTAATAGGATTTTCATGATCCAGCTGCCATTGTAAAGGATTATTTTCGATGTATTGTCTGAGTTTGATCAATGAAGATTCATTTCGTATGATGTGATCATAGAACCCGCGCTGCCAGATGGGGGTATCAGATGGAATGCTAGAACGATTTATCTGCCTTGAGACAGCGGCCTTATAAGAACCAATAATCGCGCAAAGAGATTTTGGTTTTACACCTGAAATCGGTTTTATGTCCATATTCTGTAGAGACGAGGCATGCCTCGTCTCTACAGATTGACTATCAATTATTTGAATGATGCCATGAATATGGTTGGGCATGACAACGAAATAATCCAAATTTACATTCTCAAAATGATTGGAAATTTCTCGCCATTTTTCTTGCGCTATTTCCCCCAATTCATTCATATGTATTGCTTCATTTTCAATATTACCAAACAACATTCTTCGTTGATGGGTGCAAATGGTGATGAAATAATATCCTGGATCGGTGTAATCGTAACGCTTTAATCTCATCTCGATGCGACCTTAATCAATGCATAATATGTAAAATTTCATTATCAGCTATGTTAATTATTATAAATAAAAAACGCCTACCAGAAAACCGGAAAGCGGTAAATATATAAAATATTCGTACGCTTATTTGCGCGCAGGCACCACATAAATACAGTCATTATTACCTGGTATATTCTGATATTGATTGATCTGTAGATGCGAGGTATACCTCGCATCTACGTTTGATCTGTCAATAATTTGAATGATGCCATGAACTCAGCAATTATTATAAATAGAAAACGTCATCAAGAATATCGGTAGGCGGTGAATAATTAAATAATTCGTAATGTTATTACCGCACAGGTATCATGTAAATGCCGTCATTATTACCTGGTATATTATGATATTAATTGATCTGTAGATGCGAGGTATACCTCGCCGCTACGTTTGGTCTGTCAATAATTTGAATGAAGCCATGAACTCAGCAGTTATTATAAATAGAAAACGTCTTCCAGAATATCGGTAGGCGGTGAATAATTAAATAATTCGTAATGTTATTACCGCACAGGTATCATGTAAATGCCGTCATT
>JAEKNU010000113.1 GCA_016838895.1 Chloroflexota bacterium | reverse complement strand
TAAGTGTGTTCAGCCACAACCATCACCCTTCTGGGGTGAATTTGTTGGCAAAATATATTAGACGTGGAATCCGGGTAATAAATAATTTGTTTCTACAAATGCTATAGTTATCTTAGTAGAATAATAAATTATTATTGAGGCGGGAACAAGGAAAAGACTTTTCTATAATTTATTCGATGGCCTAATTTGGATAAAGTTTTTCCAATACTCGACACCTACCAGTGAATTATATTTTAATGACAATTAGATTGATCAAATCGACGGGAACCGGTGTGTTCCTGTTGATATGCAATACTGAAAGCAGATCCCATACGGAGGAATATATATGCAAGAAGACCGTGACAATCAGATCCGCCGAACAGCACGCGTACTGGAAATCATCCAACAAATCGCTACATCACCATACTATTGGACTCGCAAAAAACTGGCAGGACATCATGAAATTTCTGAGCGCATGATTCAGAAAGACCTTGAGATTATCCGTGTCCGTTTGGATCTACCATTAAACAATGAACGTATGGGGTACTCCTTTTCTCACTTGCCACATTTGCCGTCAACGGTCTTCTCTTTTGCTGAAGCAATCGCAATACTCTCCGCTGCCCGGGCTGCCCAGGTCCTGCCCGGGGTTAATTCCGCTGAACTGGCTGTTGCCATTACTCGATTGGAATCTGTTTTCCCAGAACAAATTCGCGGATTACTAAAAGAATCCCTTGACCGCCTGCCCCGCTCCAGTAGCAAAACCCACCGGCAAACCATGCTCTTGCTTTTCAATCGTGCCTACTACGAACGCAAGCAAATTTGCATCCAATACCTGACTCAAAATCAAGCACAAGCTAAAGAACGGATCGTTGAACCCTACGCCATCCTGCCCTATGGACGCTCATGGTTTCTGGTAGCCTACGATCATTACCGCGAAGCCGTATTGCAATTCAAACTGGATCGAGTGCTCAGTGCCAAGTTGTTGGAAGTCAGTTATCAGATTCCTCAAGAATTCAATCTGGATGAATATCTGGGCGACGGCTGGGGTATGATGCGTGGCGCTGCCGGCCAGGCCGAAGAGGTTTGTCTGGTCTTTGATGAAACTGCCGGTCGCTGGGTTTCGGAAGAAATCTGGCACAAAAGTCAGCAGATTCAGCAGCTCTCAGATGGTCGCTTTGATGTCTGCTTCCTGGTGGGTATCACCCCAGAGATGATTAACTGGCTGCTGTATTACGGCAGTCATGTTCAGGTAATCAAGCCGGAATGGTTGAGGGATAAGGTGAGAGAAGAACACAGGCTGGCTTGGGAGAGGATGGTTCACAATGAACAGGCTAAATGAAAAATATTTTTGCTTTTGGGCAAAAACCTCAAAAGAACAAGGGAATGAGGCCTGGCACAATCTATTATGGCATTTGATTGATACTGGCATGGTTGCTCATGCTTTATGGGATAGTTCCCTCTCTGATGCGTTGAAGAAGGATATGGCACAAGCCCTGTCTTTGGATATAACCCAAACCGGAAAATTGGTTTCTTTCTGGGTTGCGTTACATGATATCGGCAAAGCCGGACCGGCTTTTCAACGCAAATGGGATTTCGGTAAACAGCGTATTAAACAAGCCGGCTTCACATTCCCGCCTAGCCCGGAAATTATTCCCGGTTATCATGGATTAGCAACCACCTGGATTATGGAAAATTATTGGGAAGAAGAACATATCATTCAGGATCGTTCCTTTTCTATTTCATTAGCCCTTGCTCTAGGTGGTCATCATGGGGAATTTCCATCGTCAGGGGAGATGAATTCCACTGTATATCGATCTGATCATTTGGGGGATGGCCGATGGAAAGCTGCCAGAATTGCGATCATCAACCAACTGAAGGAAATCTTCACCCCACCGGATATTTATATGCCACCATCAGGAATGGAACCCTGTAATGCTTTATTATTCCTGCTTGCCGGCCTGACCACTACCGCCGATTGGATTGCTTCCAACAGCACTTATTTCAAATTTGATGATGGCAGTATGCCGATGGAAACTTATCTACACAAGTCAGCCGAGGAAGCACAGTACGCATTACAGGACCTGGGTTGGCATGGCTGGAAATCATCCGGGGATCCGCACACCTTCACCCAACTTTTTCCTGAATTTATCCCCAATTCTCTCCAGTCAGCATTCATCGAACACACTCAAGGCCTGGATTCGCCATATCTATTGATCCTGGAAGCGCCAACCGGAAGTGGAAAAACAGAATCAGCTTTGTACCTGGCTGATACCACGATACAAAAAGAATATAAAGCCGGAATTTACATTGCCATGCCTTCTCAGGCGACTAGCAATCAGATGTACGATCGCACTACAAAGTTCCTTTCAGAGCGATATAAACACATCCCCCTTAATATCTTGTTGGTACATGGCGCTGCATTGATTAAGGAGGATTTCTCTAAAGTCCGCATTCAAGGTATCGGACAGGACCAACAACAGGCCCAGGGCAATATCATCGGAGCAGAATGGTTCCTCCCGCGTAAAAAATCTCTATTGGCGCCCTTCGGGATCGGTACCGTAGATCAAACCTTCCTGTCCGTTATGCGCTGTAAACATTTTTTCCTGCGTCTGTTCGGCCTGGCTCATAAAGTGGTGATCTTCGATGAGGTGCATGCCTATGATGTGTACATGCTTGAAATCTTCAAACGCCTGTTAAACTGGCTTCGATCCGTGAATACATCCGTCATTATCCTGTCGGCCACCCTGCCTGAACAAAGCCGTTTTGAGTTATTGCAGACCTATACAGGACAGGTTGAAGATGTTGATGTTCCCTCCATCGAGTTTCCCCGTTTATCTATTAGCACTCAAAATCAGATACAGGTTTTTCCTTTAGGTGTCACTGAATCACGTTGCATTGCACTGCAATGGTTGGCTGAAGAAGATCTGACCACAATCTTATCCAATGAACTTGCTAGTGGAGGAAATGCCGCGATTATTTGTAATCGCGTAGACCATACGCTGGAAATATACGAACGCCTAAAGGAAGTTTTTCCTTCTGAAGAATTGCTCATCTTCCATAGCCGTTTCCCCTATTGCTGGAGGGAGCAAATTGAAACCAAAATTAAAGACCGGTATGGAAAAAACAGCTCCTCACGTCCGCAGCGATCTATTGTCATTGCGACCCAAGTCATTGAGCAAAGCCTGGATTTGGATTTTGACCTCATGATCAGCGACCTGGCACCGGTGGATTTGCTCATCCAGCGAGCAGGCCGCCTACACCGCCACCAAGGAAATGCGCACCCCCCCTCCCGTCCTACTGCTCTAACAGAACCTAAATTAATGCTGCTCTTGCCGGACCAGGAACAAGACCCGCCTTCATTTTCCAAGGATGGTTCAATCTACGCACCTTACATCTTACAACGCACATGGTTTGCCATACATAGTCTCTCGTTATTAAATTTACCCGCCCAAACCGATGAATTGATTGGCAAAGTTTACAGTGAAGAATTAATGGATGAAATTCGGGCTGATCTGTGGCCGCAAATGCAGGAATATTTCAGGAAAATGCTGCACGAAGATGATGAGGATTCCCTGAAAGCCGTCAATCAACTCATCAAAACTCCAAACAAACGCATCCTTGGCAGTTTACAAGCCGGCTTCGATGATGAACATGACCCAGCATCCCATAGCCTCATGCAAACCCTCACCCGCAATGCACGCCCATCCGTACAATTGGTTTGTCTGTTTCAAGAAGCAGATGGCTTGTACACACTGGATCAGCATTTGCTGGTAAATTTGGATCAGCAACCGGATCACCAGATCACAGTGGCCTGCTTGCGTTCAGCCCTCAGCCTATCCAACCCGGCTCTGGTGAGACATTTTCTATCCCAACCCAAACCAACTGGTTGGAAAAAAAGCCCTGCCCTGCGCAGCCATCTTCCCATCATTTTTACCAATGATGTATATCAATCTGACAAAATCGATTTATTTTTAGATCCCATAAAAGGGTTAGTACAACAAAAAAACCATCCAAAGGAGGAAAAATGAAGGTTACCTATAATCTTGTTGATGAATCCTGGATTCCCTGCATGACGCAAGATGGCATATTCTCAAAGCGCAGTCTGCGCGATGTGCTCCTTTCGGCTCATGAAATTCGGGAAATTCATGCCGAACTGCCCCCTATGACCGCCAGTCTGCTTATGTTGCTGCTGGCTGTCCTTTACCGCAGTCTGCATCCGCAAACGGAAGAGGACTGGCAGGTTTGTTTGAATCAGGGTTTTTTTGATCCGCAGAAAATCAATGCCTATCTGGATGAGTGGCATCATCGTTTTGATCTCTTTGACACGGAGCATCCTTTTTATCAGGACCCATTGATTGGCAAACGACCTAAAGATATACAAAACTTGAAGGGAAATCAGGTTGAGCCAAAAAGTGTAAATGGATTATTACTGCATTCATCTAATGGTGACGGTGCAACGCTCTTTGACCACAGCACGGATGAACAAAATGTATCATTCACACTTGATCAAATGACTCGCCTATTACTTATGATTCAAGGGTTTAGCCTTGGCGGGATGGCATTGGCCAGTATCTCAAGTGACAAATTTTATAAAGATTCACCACACAGTCGTGGGGTGGTCTTTTTCCTGCGCGGACAAACTCTTTTTGAAACGCTGCTTCTAAACCTCATCGCGAAAGATGAACTACCCGAGAAATTTACCAGAACGAACAAAGATAAACCAGCCTGGGAAATGGAGGACGCCCTGGCCAATGAAAGGGATATTCCCCAGGGCATCACAGATTTTCTCACCTGGCAAAGCCGGCGGATTTGCCTGTTGCCAGCAGAGCTGGAAAATCGATTGACGATAAAAGAATTATATTCTGCTCCAGGTTTGAGTATATCGGATTCTTTTGAAAACCCGTTTTACAATATCACATACGACATCAGTAAAAGTAAACGTGAGAAACACCTTCTTCGGTTTTCCGAAAGTAAAGCGCTCTGGCGCGATAGTCGCGCCATTCTCGAATCCCATGATGAAAGCAAACATCCACCTGCTGCATTGCATTGGATCAATATCCTGAAAACATTTCGCAATCTGGATTACCAGATAAATATGCTAGCGTATGGGCTTTGCAGTGAGCCAGGACAGAAAAAGGCGTACTTTTATCGCGAAGAAAGTTTCTCGTATCCGCTGGACTATCTACACTCTCAAACCTTGCGGGATGCACTCACGCAATATTTAACGATCTGTCAGAATGTCAAATCGCAACTCTGGGGTGCCTTAAGCCAGATGGCGGGGTTAATCCTGGCTCCTGCTATGGATCAAAGTGAGGGGCGCAAAGCCGATCCCAAGGATATCCAAAATCTAATCAATCATTGGGATACCGAAGCAACATTTTGGAAAATGTTGGAAAATCCCTTTTACCACCTGGTAAATACCTTGCCGCAAAATCAGGTGGAAGCCTTGCATACCTGGCAGCAAACCATCCGCAATGCTGCACTGGCTGCCTTTGATCAGGCAATTACCCTCTCTGGAAATAATGTAAAGGCGTTAAAAGCCGGCAGCAAAGCCCGCCGCCAATTGCTTGCCGGTATAAAAAAAGTTCTTATTCCTGATGAAAAGGAGGATGAATGACTACCATCAGTAAAAGTTTCGAAAATCGTTTCATCAATTATTTGCTTGAGCTTTCACAAGGACAACAGCGCGGTGAATTGGCCGTACTTCGCCGTGGATTAAGCCAACCGCCTGCCAACGATGTTGCCATGTACCCCTATGTAGCTCGCTTCATTCCTGAGAAACTGCGTGGAAGTTCCACCGAGAAAGTATATTACCTGATTGCTGCCCTGTTTGCATACCATCCGCTAAATACCTTGCAGGGAAACTTCGGTGCCCATATGCACGCGGCTGCCAATGAAGCTAATCAGGAATCTACTGAAAGGCGTTTTGTAGTGTTGTTGAATGCCCATGTGGATGACCTGCCAGATTACTTGCGTCAGGCAGTCAGTTATCTAAAATCCAAAGAAATCGCTGTGAATTGGGAAGCCTTGTTCAATGATTTAAAACAATGGAGCCATCCAAATCGTTACATTCAGCGACGTTGGGCTAACAGTTTTTGGGGATATGCCCCAGTTGACAGTGAAAATATAAATCAAACAGTGAATCAATAATCCAGGAGGATATGATGATTATCGAAATCCATTACATTCAGAATTTTGCCCCATCCAATTTAAATCGGGATGATACTAATAACCCCAAAGATTGTGTCTTCGGCGGCGTACGTCGTGCACGTATCTCCTCTCAATGTTTAAAACGAGCCATTCGTTTTGATCCTCATTTTGCAGCAGTATCCGGCGTTCCGGTCAGTCAGCGCACACGCTTTATGACAGGTGAGATAAAAAGCCAAATGGAAAAATCAGGTATCTCAGAAGAAAGCGCACAAAGCAAAGCTGAAGAGTTTTCTAAACACTACAGTAGTAAAAAAGCAAAAATGGATGGGGATAAAACAAATGTCATGCTTTTCATCAGTTCGAGTGAGATAAAAGCCATTGGTGATCAATTGAAAAATCTAGAAGGCGAAGAGCAAATAAAAAAGTTCGCTGAAGCTTTTGCCAAAGGAAATGCCAATCGCCCAGGCGCACCTGATATTGCTATGTTTGGGCGCATGTTGGCAGATCGTCCTGAAACCAATGTCGACGCTGCGTGCCAGGTGGCACATGCCATCTCCACCCACAGCGTGGCGATGGATCTGGATTTCTTCACCGCCGTGGATGACCTATTAAAGGAAGGCGAAACCGGCGCTGGCATGATGGGTGTGATTGGATTTAATTCGGCTTGTTTCTACCGGTATGCCACCATTGATGTTGACCAATTGACCAAAAATTTAAATGGGGATATTGCCATGGCTCGTAATACCGTGTCCGCTTTCTTGCAAGCCAGCACATACGCCATTCCTAGTGGAAAACAAAACAGCTTTGCCGCCCATAATCCACCTTCCTTCCTCATGGCGGTGGTACGCGAAGATGGCCAATGCTGGTCACTAGCGAATGCTTTTGAAAAACCTGTGGCCGCCTTCGGCAAAGAAAGCCTGCTGCAAGCCTCTATTAAAGCGATGGTTGCTTATTGGGAAAAAATGAACACCTTTTTTGGCGGACAAGCCAAAGTCGTTACTGCCTTGCTGGAGGATGTTGAAAACCTGGATACCCTCACGGATACTCGAGTTGCAACCTTCCCGGCCTGGGTGGAGGCGGTTACCAGCCAGCTTCCACAGGAGTAAGCCATGAGCACCCTGTTAATTCGTCTCGTGGCTCCGCTGCAAAGCTGGGGTACACAGAGTAATTTCACAAATCGCGATACCGGATTGGAACCTTCCAAAAGCGGCTTACTGGGGTTAGTCTGCGCCGCACTGGGCCGCCCACGCCAGGCAGCATTGGATGACTTGATCCGCCTTCGTATGGCTGTACGCGTAGACCGCCCCGGCATCATTCAAAGGGATTTTCAAATCGTCCAAAACGTGCTGCTCTCTAAAGGGAATAATACCAAGGATAGTATCATCACCAATCGTTTTTATCTATCAGGTGCTGCTTTTCTAGCCGGCTTAGAAGGAGAGCTTTCTCTGCTGCGTGAAATTCAACTGGCTTTACAACATCCAGTGTGGCCATTATATTTTGGTCGCAAAGCTTTTGCTCCCGCAATGCCGGTTTGGATGGATGACGGTTTGAGAGAAAATCAAAATTTGGAAGAAGCCTTGCAATCCTGTGATTGGTTGGTAGCCTGGCCGCCAGAAAAAGCTCCACAGCAAATTCTGTGCGTTCTGGAAGATGTCCAAGGCAGCCAATTACGCAATGATGTGCCCCTTTGCTTTGCAGAACGCACCTTTGACAGCCGGCGTGTCACCACCCTGCTGATCGATGCGCCACAAGCCTGCCGAAAGGAGATCATGCCATGATCCTCTCCAAATTATTATTAAGCCCAAATTCGCGCCTTGTGCGTAAAGAGCTTGGAAACCAATATGAACTGCACCGCAGTCTGATGAGCGCTTTTCCAAATCAAATC
The DNA here is from genome assembly GCA_016838895.1 of Chloroflexota bacterium. GTDB lineage: Bacteria > Chloroflexota > Anaerolineae > Anaerolineales > Anaerolineaceae > UBA5203. The sequence goes on along the minus strand of JAEKNU010000113.1, from coordinate 1,917 downwards.
AATCGCGAAGCAGCTGCCTTGCTCTATCGACTGGAAAGCTCACGTGATCCGCTACGCATGGGAATTCCCATTCTCGTGCAATCCATCACGGAACCTGATTGGCGCTCGCTGGAATCCCGGACAGATTATTTATTCTGTTCGCCGGTATTGAAGAAAGTTGTTCCCCAACCCCAAGGGATGCAAGGAACCTTTCGTTTTACTTTGCGTGCCAATCCCACACAGCGTAATAGCCAATCAAGAAAACTCATCCCAATACAGCAAGATGTGCAACTGGTTGAATGGATCAACAGTAAAGCATCTCAGAATGGTTTTTCCATTGTGGATGAGAGTCTGCTCATTCGCAAAGCACCTCCTTTGTTGATTCATAAACCGGAGAATGGGAAAATGTTACGCATCCAGATACAAGTCACCGATTTTTCCGGATTGCTACAAATTACCGATAGCCAGATGTTTCTTCAAGCCTGGCAGACCGGTATTGGACGTGGCAAAAGTTTCGGCTGCGGAATGCTGTCCCTGGCCAGAATATAAGCATGGAAACTTTTAGTTAATGGTGTCTGTACTTTAGCAACTGAATAATCCAAAAGGATTGATAAAAAATGCCGGATTTTCATGAATTACCTAAACTGCGTGATAGTTTAAGCTATCTCTATATTGAGCATGCCATCATCGACCGTAAACAAAACGCCATCGAATATATTCAGGAAGATGGCCGTGTGATGGTGCCTGTAGCAGCTTTATGTGTGCTGATGCTGGGTCCCGGAACCAGCATCAGCCATGCCGCCGTAAAAGTGCTGGCGGAGAATGGATGTTCAATCCTCTGGGTTGGCGAAGATGTGACCCGCTGCTATGCCCAGGGATTGGGAGAAACCCATAAGGGGTATCATGCTTTGCGACAGGCGGAGTTGTGTTGTAATTCGCTCAGTCGCGAAAAAGTCGTTAAAAATATGTATCGTTATCGCTTCATGGATATGAAAGAGGAAGTGTCTTTACAGCAGATGCGGGGTATGGAAGGCGCGCGAGTAAAACAAATGTATGCCGAAGCCAGTCGTCAATACGGGGTGCGCTGGCAAGGTAGGAATTACAACCGCGGTGAATGGAACGATGCCGACCCAGTAAACCGTGCCCTTTCGGCTGCCAATGCCTTGATGAATGGCATATGTCATGCTGCCATCATCTCTGGTGGATACCTACCTGCATTGGGGTTCATCCATACCGGACGCCAGCTTTCTTTTGTATATGATATCGCTGATCTGTATAAAGCTGAAATCTCCATCCCGGCAGCTTTTCAAACGGCAGCAGAATCACTGGATAAAGTGGAACAACGGGCCCGAATGACTTGCCGGGAAAAAATGCGTGAAGTACGACTACTGCAGCGCATCCTACCGGATATTGACGCCCTGTTGGAGATCGAGCAACCCAGTGAGGATACTCAGGGAGAAGATCCCGTTTCCGAATTATGGGAGGAATTGTACTGATGATTGTGATGGTCCTAGAAAAAGTCAGTGCCTCGGCTCGCGGTGAACTTACCCGATGGCTGCTGGAAGTGCGCAGTGGTGTATTTATCGGGCATATTACAGCCCGTGTACGGGATAAATTATGGGAAAAATGTATCAAAAACAGTCCGACTGGCGGCGTGTTACAAGCCTGGAGTAGTAACAACGAACAGCATTTTCAGATGCGAATCAGCGGCGATACGAGCCGGTGGGTGGTATACGAAGAGGGGCTGCAATTAATCAAGATTCCCGGAGAACAAGCAAAATTTACAAAAAGAAAGTCAAAAGCTTCCCAAAAAGAGCAGAAAAAAGATATACTTAATGAAACGCAGTAAGAAAAGTCCGCCCCAAACGCCAGATATGGTGGTAAGATGCGGGGCGGGTCAAGATATAGTGTTTTCCCCACACACGTGGGGGTGATCCT
>JAEKNU010000112.1 GCA_016838895.1 Chloroflexota bacterium | reverse complement strand
TCATTGTTTGCTCCAGAATCGGAAATTGCTTTTGCAATTGAAAATAGTTTTTCCATTAGCGAATATCTCCATTTAGGAGGCAGCTCCATATCTGCAAGGTTCTCAAAGATGGACGACACAACTATGCGTATAGATTATTATTGCATAAATTCTTCTTTTTTTGAAAGCACAAACAGAAAATTTCGTCTATTATCGATACCATCAGAAGATCATAACAAACAATTGGTGATCGTGCAGCCATTCAACAAATATGATGCGATGAATATGTTATCCGGACTTTCGATAGAGGATATAGAAAGTGAGAGGGGGGAGGGGTATCAAGAGAATACATACTGTATTCCTCAAGGTAAATATTTCTCGGAGTACGATTTCACTGATCCGTTAATAGAATATGGAATAAGGAGAATATTTTTTCCAGATGTTGCAGAGTTAACCAATCTTACTAATTCGCAAAGCGCTTTTATTTCAGGCATATATAGTTTTACAAAATCAAATTTTGAAGTTCTGGGAGAACCTGCTGCCTACTCATCTTTGCCAGAAGAGACACTTTGGCTGGATAGTCCCTTTTTATATTTTGAGATTGATAACGAGGATTCTTTGTTGCTTGGCATTGGACGATTAATCAGTCCGTAGTTTTTTTACAATAAATATTTATTTTGCTTTCGGCCTCAATTATTTTTGATATCATAGGAAAGTAATCGAAAACAATGACATTGGAATTAGATTACTCCTATTCATGGCTCCGGTTGGTGGTGCTTCTGGAGAAGGACTCCTTAGGTATGAAGCACGTTTAGGTGACCTCCTGATTCATCTATTACGTGCGTCCAAAAAGGGGGGTGGTGCCCCTGATTGGACAAATAATTGACACGCGCAAGGCTGAAAAGTCTTGCGCACTTTTTTAATTAAATATTCGTTCTGTCATTTTCCATGAAGATGCTATGATCTTAATAGTAGGAATTGGAGGTTTGGTTTTGATGAGTAATATTATGTCTTTCAAATTATTCGCGGCACTCTCTATTTTGTTGGTCATATTGCTTACAGGATGTGATTCTGAGGTAGCAGCAGAACCTACACCAACTTCTATTCCAATGGCGCCGGATTACAATACAGTGCTTGAGTATTATCGTTCAGGTATCACTGATATGCAGCGTTTGAATTACCAAGAAACGAAACTATTGGGCCATCGTGTTGAGTGGAGTGGTTGGGTAATAAACTCAAGGGATGATCTGAATAATTTTAAGAAACAAATTATTGTGCTTGATATGTCTGGTGATACAGGTGAATTTGGCGGCAAAATTAACCTGATTGGTCTTGATGAGGTATTTGGATCTGAAGCCCAGGTTGATTTGCGATTATATTTTTCAGGGATCGTGGAAGAGATTGGCAGAGATGGCACGATAACTGTGAGGGTAGATTCTTTGATGGACAATCCTCAAGCTGGTTCAATAAAAATTGAGAGCTATGATTCGCTTTTACTGGCATTTCAAACACTTGATAACCGTGATTGGATGAGAATAAGGCAAAATTCCATCGGCACAAAGGTTAATTGGGTGGGGTATGTAGTCAATGTGACAGAAGATGGCGTGGTACTCCTATCGTCCCATCCTGATAGCGAAGAAGATATGGAACTATCAGGCCTTTCTTCGGAGAAAGCACTGCATCTGAGTCTGGGACAGGAATACTCATTTTCGGCTACGATTGTAAAAGTGGATTATGAGGAAGTCATTATGCACGACAAGATGGTTAAGAAAATAGTTGTTTATTTGAATGCGGGTGATCTTGGTACACCTACGCCAGATTTGACACTGACACCAATGGAATAATAATGATATAGGAGTGCTAATGGGGTCCTACGGCGGCTTTTCTAATGACGATATTCGAATAAAAAAGGAAGCAAAAAAAGCAGGGCGATGGTTTGTAATTATCAGTTTTCTGATTGTTCTGGTAAGCGCTTTTATCATAGGCAGCGATGGAAGTGATAACTCCAGTATCATGTTTGGGGCATCGGATACCGACAAGGGCTTTTCAATTACAACCGGGAATGACATTACGATAGATCAGGGAACTGAATTTAATTTTTCAATCCTTATTCATAACTCCGGGGAGAATGCGATTACAGTAACATCAGTGGAGTTTAATGATGTTATTCGAGACAATATCAGCATCTTTGCATCCAAACCTGTGCAAAAGAATTCACTAGAAGATTCCATTCTTAAATACAGCCTGATTATTCCTCCATATGATTTTGTATCGATCGATTTATTGATGTCTCCCACTTTGCACGGAAAACATTACGGAGAAATTGAAGTGTGCCTTTCTGATTCCAAATGTTCTTCACAAGAAATATTAATCACTGTCACCAATGGAATAATCTCAGGAGAAGAATGACAATGATGAACAACAAGCTATTTACTATGTTCACAGATCAATCCAAAACGGGGAGATACACTTTCATTGAGCCAATGGAAATGAAACATCTGGATTATTCTCATTCCCTTTATCTGGGGTATCTGAATTCTGGGAATAGGACACCGGGTTTATTAATTATGAATCCGGTCAGCGCGTTTCGTTTTGTCCATGAGCTTTCTGATGAAATGCGGGAGCGAGTTGTTTTATTTGATCTGAACGACAGGACCAGGATAACACCGGTTAACTTTTTGTCATCAAACATAGGTTCAGTAAGCGAAAGGATAAATTTTCTGAATGGGGCAATCAATTCTGCCTTGACGGATCTAAGTGTGTTATATAAGAAATTGCCACTTTCTAATGTTCAAATAGAAGCTCTGAGCTGTGCAATTGCAGCTATCTGCTATATAAACGACAAATGTAAAACAGTAAACAAAGTCGGGCCCTCATTATTGCCATATCTACTGAAAATGGATAAAGAGCATTCGGCTAATTTTGCAGAGAATTTTCTAAAAGAGCCCGACGAATCTGCAATTTACGTGTATTTCAAAGAAAAATTTCACTCAACTTCCATTTCTGAAAGTGATCGTAGAAGTATTAATGATTTAGTTGATACCACAATAAAATACTTTGGTAATTCTGATATCCTTCCATTGATAAGTTCTCCATACGAGGGATTTGCTCCTGGACAGGCCGTGGAAGATGGGAAGATCGTGATAGTGATTCCGAATTTCGACAACTTGTTTGATATCATATTTTGCCAATGGATGGCCGGAACCTTCAGCGAAATTTTATATCATTTATATGATCCATTTTTATTTGTCTGTGAGGGATTTGAATCTTTATTTGAAATCAATTGGACTTTGCTAATGGCACCCCGAGAAGGGATCAGGACTGCAATTACAATTTATGATTTGAGCCGGTTTACCACCAATGAGAACGCTGCGTTTATTCGTGGAGAAAATCAACTTGCTACTATTTTGTTCATGCCTGAACAAATAAATACTACATGGATAAGAAATTTTATTCCAGTATGTAAAGATAGATTGGGGGCTGATGTTGAAGTTCTTTTTAATGATTGGCTATTTGATGAAAAATTGGCCAGTGTAATAAGTGGCCAGGAATGGGAGAATTTGAATGAAACGAAGAGAATGCCATATGAAAATGTTCCGGGCTTTACCTGGTCATTATTAGATTACTCTCAGCCGGTAAGTGCAACCTCGCTTGAATCAAAGATATTGAGTGCCCAAAAAGAAGTGATAGAACGGGCGCAAAACCCGCCCCTGAGCAAAAAGGCAGGAAATATGTTGAGATCGTTCTTCACCGATAAATAGCTTTCGGCAATAAGGGGATTTGCTATTATGAGATTATCAATATTGCTGGAGGATTGTTGAAATGAGTGAAGGTTTACTGGAAGACAAAGAGTTTACTGTAACAATATCATCTTACTATACAACTGAAGGGCGTTATCAAGTGTCTATTGGGACTACATTTCCTTCTTTTGAAAAAGCATGTGAAGGTGCAGATGCCATGTTGGTAGAGCTTGAAAGAAAAGGTATCGAAGGATTCAATAACACATACTTTGCAAATAGAGTAATTCCTAGGCGTAACAATAACGCTAAAGCACCTGCGAAGAAGCAGGTTAACAAAGAATTCTCTATATCTAGCGCAAGGTTGAAGTACACAGATAATGGAAAGCCATTTCTTTTGATGAAACTTCAGCCTGGGTTGATGAAGTTTGGTGTGTATTGCTGGTCAGAGGTTTTTGAGCCATATTATGGAACCGCAGAAGAAATAGAGGATAAGTATGGAAGAGGTAAAAATATTCCGACACCTGAAAATATTAGCACGGCTGTTGTGTTATATGAAGGTGAGAAAGCTAGCAAAGTAATCCGATTGAAGTAATTGTATATTGATTATTGGGTGATACATGACTGTTTGGCAAAAATGGAAGGAAGATGAATTACGAAAAAAGGACATCTCTTCGTGGCAGGAGCGTTTCAAAGCTGCTGGTTCAGGTGAACGCGCATGGCATGATTTGTTTTTGGAATATCGCAAATCTGACATATTTCGTGAGTACGCCAGAAAAGTAATGATCCGGGCAAATGGGTTTTGTGAAGGTTGCAAAGAGAAGGTATCTTTCCTAAAAGTGATCCACAAGACTTATGGGGCAGCGAACAACTGGAAGATTGTGTGGCGCTTTGCCTTGATTGTCGTTCCATCACTGAAAAGGTAGAGGAGCGAGTAAATCAGAAAAGAATAACCTCTAAAGATTACCAAAGGCGGATCCATGGGTTGGCGACAAAACACTATGGCCCAGCATGGCGAGATAAGATCACCTTCGAAATGGTTGAGAAAAGTTATGTGTCAACTTTATACAAAAGATATTGTGAAAAGAATCAATTGACCTATAACAGTGCGGACCCAGAAATGGAGCTGCAATTTTGGCTTTTTTGGGAAGACCTGATTGAAGGGTTTCCTGATATTAAGCCAGTAGAGAGTTAATGTTTTATGGAATTCGTATTCGATGATGGTGGACGTTCTGCTGCAGGGTATAGGGGTTCTGCGGATGATTGTGTGACAAGAAGTATAGCTATTATCACTTGAAAATCATACAAGGAAGTTTATGATAATTTGAACCAGTTGGCGTTATCCGAAAAGGTAACACAAAGAAAGCCAAAGAAATCTAGCTCCCGTAATGGGGTATTTCGCAATACTTACGAGAAATATCTTGGCTTTATTTGGAAACCAACCATGATGATTGGAAAAGGGTGCCAGGTGCATTTATCTGAAAATGAATTGCCTTCAGGAAAACTGATCGTTCGTTTATCAAAGCACATGACTGCAGTAATCGATGGTGTGATCCACGACACGCATAACCCTGACAGGAATGGCACCAGATGTGTATACGGATATTTCTATTTGCCCTATTGAGGCAGCTATTAAGGATTTATTTACTTTGGGAGGCTTGATGATTGCAATAACTGTGACGAACATGAAAGGCGGTGTAGGAAAAACTACACTTTCCATGCTATTGGCAAAATACATTGCGGCTGATAATCCGGATTTACCGGTAATTGTCATTGACATGGACCATCAAATTGGATCCACGGTTCTACTAAATGGGACAAAACAACCTACTACCCCAACAATTACTAACATTCTTCAGGCTATCTTTGATGGAGAAGATTGCACTGGATTAATTAGTGAGGCTTTCATAAATGTCGAAAGCGTATGCCCAAATTTGTATTTGATACCAGCTGATATAGCACTGGCACAATTTGCAACAAACGGATCTTCTATCGAATTGTTGAAACAAGCCATCGATTCCATAAAAGAAGTAATATTCCAGAATTATTCAGATGCCTGCATCATTATTGATACGGGTCCATTAGAGCATTTTGTGACAATGGGTATGGAAGCAGCTGATGTTGTGTTGGTTCCTGTAACGCTTTCAGATCAAACGCTCATCCCCTCTGCTAGAACCATCATGATGAGTTTTAAATTGAATAAGAAATACATTGGCATTGTTCCAAGTGCTGTAGGAACTGCCAAATGGGAGTCATTGTCAATTGAGAGTTTTTCCGAAAAATTACAGGCTCATCCGATTGCGGAGAAGTCTACTTGTAAGTTATTCCAAGGGATTCCGCACTCAAGGCTCTTGATTCGAGGTGATTGGTTACATAACGAGAAGTCAATTCTTCCGGAGAAATTTCAGGAATTAGTTAATTCAATGTATTCGGAGATTTCTTCACATGCGGATATGGTTGGAGGCTGATCGTGGCGCAAGGAAAGAAAGGGTTTAATATTGGAAGCGATATATTTGAAGAAGCGATGCAGGATGCCACTACAGTGGAGAAATCCATTTCTTCTCGACCAAAGCGAAGTTTCGCACTTGTTGCCATCAAGGACATCATTGAGGACTCTCCAAATCAAAAGAGGATAACAACATTTGATTCCGAAAATATTTCTGAAGACGCGGAATTACTCGTATCTGTGAAGGCCCACGGCGTAGTAGAACCAATCATCGTTAAACGCCTACCCGGTAAACTTGGAGCTGGTGCACAATATCTTTTGGTTGCTGGACATCGTAGAAAAAGTGCCGCTCAACTAGCAGGATTAGAATATATACCTACCCTCATTATTACCAACGAGGACAATGTAAGCATTCTTACGCTGGCAGAAAACACGGGGACCAGAAAATTGACAAGCTATGAGTTAGCGATGTCAATTGAACAAATTGCAAAAGAAAACCCTGATTGGGATACAAAGACGATCATCGCCAAAACAGGTGTACCCCAATCTACAGTTTACAATTTGTTGAACATATTGAATGATGACTGTCCAGCCATCATAATCCTGTTGCAAAAAGGAGTAGGATCAAGACATATACTGGAACTGAAGCAAGTGATTTCAAGTATCGAGAACGATGATGAACAATTCAGGTTAGCTGATTTGATTGATAATAGTATTACTTTTACTCAAATTAAGTCGTTTCGAACAAAGGTTGATTCAGGTATTGAACCATTCCTAGCATTCAATCTTACTATGGGAGGCAATAACAACGATCCTTCTCTTTCTTATGCCGACGAAAACGATGGGGCAGAAGTAGGAAAGGCAGAATATGATTCTGGAAAGAAAGTGGCTACTAAATTCAACGATACTAAAAATAAAAAACCCCTTGAAAAGGATACTGCCAAGAACAATAAAACAGATACTCTTCCAGATTTAGAAAACAAACACGCCATAGTTTCATTAGCGCAAATCAACGGATTGTCATTACAGACAACAAAAAGCCTGTTGAGTACAGCGAAAGAAAATGGGAATGGTACAACGTTACACGAATTTACTTTTGCCTGTATGTTTGTAAAAATTGGAAAAGACAGGAATAAAGCGCTTGAATTAGCAAGGGTTGTCTCGGGAAATAACAAATTAGGAAAATTGTTACTTTCACACCAAGAATTATGTATTCAAGCTCAAGGGTTCTTAGATAATGGAAATCAAGATAAAGAAATCGCCGAATTACTAGAAAAAGTAATATTGGCAGGAAGGATAAGCGAATGAGTGATAACAATAAATTGACAGTAAGTAATATTTTTGAAGAATCATCGGTGGTTTATCCTGATTGGGTTACAAGCCTTGGTGAAGCGATTCTTGAGATTACAGGAGATGATGTAACTATAGCTGCAATGCAGGCGGCAGATTTATATTCCAATCCTATACTTGCAAAGGGAATGGAATCACTGATAAATGGGTATCTGTATCTGGACAAAGCAAACTGGGATAAGCTGACACCAAATCAAATTATGACTTTAAGAGATATTATCAATGGTCTTCTTTTGAGAATTAACAATAAGTTCACTGAAGAAGGGGAAAAGATTCCTCATATAAAGGAACTTCGTTAAAAATGCATATTCCGGATAAATCGACCACCAATTCCGGCGGAAATCGTCCACCCTATTTGGAAAACAGAACTGGTCTCAACATTGTACATCAAGTGGACGATAAGATGGCTTCGGCACGGAGTTTTCGTTGGGAATCACCAACCAAATCAATACGATGGGCATTGTGAACCAGGCGATCAAGAATGGCATCAGCCAGGGTCGGATCAGGCAAACGAGCATGCCAGGTGGAAATGGGGAATTGGGAAACTAGCATGATGGACGCATGACCATAGCGGTCATCCAGAATATCCAACAAGAACTGAGCTTCCACCAGGGAAGGTTTATCACGGAGCCAATCGTCGAGGATGAGCAAATCAGTTTTACGGAGCGATTTATGAAATGGGGATAAGAGCCCTCAAAATGAGCCATGTTGAAATCCTGGAAAAGGCGGGGCAAGCGAAAATAGCGGGTGACCAAATCCTGTTCACAGGCAGCATATCCCAAAGCACAGGATAGGAAAGTTTTCCCAGCCCCAGTAGGGCCAAGAATAATGAGATTGAGATGTTTATGGATCCAGGTAGTTTGAGCCAGTTGGAGAACTTGCTGACGATGCAAGCCGCGTCCAGCAGAAAAATCAATATCCTGCACCATTGCCCTTTGTGAGAAACGAGCTTGATGAACCCTGCGTTGGATACGATTTTGCTGGCGCTGATGCACTTCATGTTCTACCAAAAGACTCAGACGCTCTTCAAAAGACAGCTCTTCATAGTGGGGAGATGCAAATTGGGATTCAAGAGCCTGGCGAAAAGCTGAGAGACGCAGCAGAGCCAACTGATCGAGTAAAATTTGATGAGAGGATTGAGATGACATTGGGGTAGACCTCCGATTTTCAGCTATAATAGGATTGATTGCGGATGTGCTCGTGCACAAAAGGTTCAGACTTTTGTTCTTTTGCGAGCATATCCATTTTTGTTGTCAGTAAATATTTGACAGCCCGATAACTGTAAGCGCAGTTTTGCAGCGCCAGTTCGCAAACCGCTCCCATTGTTTCATGGTCGACTGTTTTTGCCAGTTGAAGAATACCCAAACAGGAACGATAGGCTTGTTCTGGATGGCGTCGAGAAGTGAGTAAATTCACGATTAGGTGCTCAGTATGCGGACCGATCTGGCTTGCCCAATGCTGAAAGCGTTCTGGAGACCAGTCTTGGTGCCAGCGATGATGAACAGGCATATGCTCAGCTTTGGTGTTGTAGCCTGGTTGGTCACAGCGTACATGGTAAGCAATTCGATCTTCTTTTCCCGGCAGAAAAACCTCAACCAGCCGTTCACTGGCGCGAAGAAGGACGCTCTGACCTGCATAGATATGCGGCACGCTGTAATGGTGTTTGTGGAATGTAACATGGTAATCCGGGTGGACTTTTGCTTGCTTGACCTCCAGATACTCAAACGCATAAGTAGGCAAGGGCTGTAAAGCAGCTTTTTCCTGGCTTTCAAACAGAGAGCGCCGAGACTGGTTTTGGTTGGTCAGCGGGCGATTGTTCAGCCAGGTCAACCGTTTCTGAAGGGCCTGATTTAGATCGTGGAGGCTGAAGAATCGTTGACCGCGCTCTGGTGAGATCACCCAGCGTTCCACTTGTTGTACTGCATTCTCCCCAAGCCCCTTATCAGTTTTATGACGAATTCGGCATAAAACTGATTAACCAGCCGGTGCGTACGATCGTTGTTTCTTCTGTCAACACAGCCAAATCTACCTATATATGAATGTTTTAGTCAGGCACAAAAAAATCGATGTCTTCATTACAATGATATGGGACAGGCTCAGAATTGTATATCCCACTTTGAGGGGATTTGCTGGTTTTTTTCCACTAACTTAAAAAATTTTGATATGATGAACTATTGAATAACTTGTGCTAGAACATAGATGCATATATTGAGTAGAGAAAAGTCATCGTAAAGGAACAGCCCAACTACACCTGCCGGAATATACTTTACATTCTCATTTATTTCACTATAATTATTATATGAATTGGGGGAATTCTAATTCTTCTTGTACTATTTAAGGAAATAAAATGGATGCCCATGAAATCAAATTCGAAACATTCTTTTCTTTCAACAAAACTCAATTTGTAATTCCTGTATATCAAAGAAATTATGATTGGTCTAATACTCAATGCAAGCAATTATTGAATGATATTCTTAAAGTTGGGTTTGACAACAAAATGCGTGGACATTTTATTGGCAGTATTGTTTATA
>JAEKNU010000014.1 GCA_016838895.1 Chloroflexota bacterium | reverse complement strand
ATTATATTAAAGTTCTCTCCATTCGTGAAGGGTACAATTTGGGTTGTTTTTGTCCTGTCGTTTTTTCAGTGAAGTCACAGATGAAAATTTACTTATCATTCAGGATGGATATTTAGTGGATGCTGATGTTGTATTTGCTGGTGCAGTTGACATTAATGGCTATTTCCCAACTCATAATACAAGATATTCTCAACCGCTAACTGGTGATATTGAGATCGATACAGTAAACAACCGTACAAAACGAATTTTTGATGATCCTACAGGGATTGCTGCAGCGCAAAACACTAACCCCTATCTTCAACAGATCTATCAAAGGGATACCGGCGAGACCATGTGGGATATTTCTGCACCCATTATGGTCAACGGCATACATTGGGGTGGATTCAGAATTGGTTTCTCATTGATCCGTGTAACGGATCAGCTTCAGCAAATCACACTGCGAATTCTTTTTTCCGGAGCCATATTACTAATTACCATTATGCTAGCCGCATATATGGTTACTGGACCCATGAAATTGGTATCCAGGATGAGTGATATTGCCGATCGCGTGGTAATGGGTGACGTGGAGCAGGTCATTACCATTCAGCGAGATGATGAAGTTGGCGTTTTGGCAAATGCGTTCCGAAAAATCATTGCATACAATAAAGAAGTTGCCATGATCATGGAACGATTATCCAATGGAGATTTGACCGTTGAATCGACACCCAAATCAGATATTGATGTGCTTGGTATAGCATTAACAAAAATGATCGCTTCATTAAATATAATGATGGCAAATATTCGTAGTAATGCGATGGACCTTGAGTTGGCTTCAGAAGAATTAGCCGAAACCAGTGTTCAGGCTGGAGAAGCGACTAATCAGATTGCGTTGACAATTCAACAAGTCGCAGAGGGAGTCACCCAGGAAGCGGCGACTATTTCAAGCTCAGCGATCAATGTGGATCAGTTGAATTCTGCCATTGATGGTGTAGCAAAAGGCGCCCAGGATCAGGCAAATGCCGCCGGGAATGCAGCTACATTGACAAATGAAATTAACAATGTAATTCAACAAGTAACTGATAATGCCAGCAGCGTGACAAATGGCTCAGTCAATGCAGCAAATATCGCCCGCAAGGGAACGGAAACTGTACAAAAGACCATTGATGGGATGAGGTCAATCAGTGACAAAGTTGGTTTATCTGTCGAAAAAATTCGGGATATGGGTGTTCGATCCAAAGAGATTGGCGTCATAGTAGAAACAATCGAAGAAATCGCCTCGCAAACCAATTTACTGGCATTAAATGCTGCCATTGAAGCAGCCCGGGCAGGGGAGCATGGCAAAGGGTTCTCAGTGGTGGCCGATGAAGTGCGTAAACTAGCTGAACGATCCGCTAATTCAACAAAGGAAATTATCATCCTGGTGAATAATATTCAAACGACAGTTCAGGAAGCCACAGAAGCCATGGATGAAGGCTCGAAGGAAGTACAGCAAGGCGTTCAGCAGGCAAATTCTGCGGGAAAAGCGTTAGATGAGATTTTGATATCTGTTGAATCTGTACAGGTACAAGCAGAACGAGCCGCAACATTAGCCCAGCAGATTAATGAATCAACAAACAATTTGGTCTTTGCAGTTGACTCTGTATCTGCAGTCATTGAAGAGAACACAGCAGCTACTGAAGAAATGGCAGCCAGTTCGAATGATGTAAATCAATCGATTATGATGATTGCCAGTATCAGTGAAGAAAACAGTGCAGCGGTTGAAGAAGTTTCTGCATCCACGATTGAAATGAGAGAAAAAGTAAATGAAGTAAATCAATCGGCACAAACACTGGCACAAATGGCAGCTACAATGAAAGGAATCGTGGATCAGTTCAAAGTTAAAGAATAAAAAAACAACCTTAAAAAATGTCTACGGTTTAGCAAGCAGCCCCACCCGCTCGTGGGGTTGTTTGTTTACTGAAGCACAATGAAATTAGTTGAATAATTGTTTAGTTGCAAAAAAAATCATCAATCAGGTAGCGATTTTACATTTAGACAATAATAACTCGTTGTCACCGAACATCAGCGGAAATGTATTGGGTCTATTACACCAAGGTTATTCCACCAAGGATATTCCACAATGCGATTGCTTAACATCCCTCAGGGATATAAATTTCCGACACGCTGGAGATCATAATTCATGCGGTTGTAGTTGATGTTATTAGATTGAAGAACGGAGATGTCGTAAAAACACAGTATATTCAATTAGGAAAGGATGACTTATTTCTGGTAAGATAGCCTTGTATGTCCCTATTTCATCAGGAGTCGCCATGTTTTGGATCCGTTCAGTATTAGGAAAAGAAGAAAGCTCCAAAGAATTACTTTTGTCTACATCAAGATATGTTGTATCATCAACTGGGGGTATCTATTTATTTTTCCATTTTATAGCTTCATTGTTTTATCCTCAAGTGTTCAGTCCCCGTCTTTGGGTTTGCACAATAATCATGTTGGCAACATTTCTGATAACGTTATTTTTAATGGAACGGTTATATTTGTTGGCTCAATTGGTATGGCTGTCTGGTATCACGATAGCGGTTATGAGCGCATATCATATTTTTTTAAAACCTGAAATTCTTTATTTGTTATCTGTTTTGCCATTGATGGCTGTTGTAACACTAGGTGTCAGAGGGACATTAATTCTTGAAGTTATGTTAACGATTTTTGCTTTTTCATTGCCACAAATACCTGGTATACCTCCTGTATCCAGTGGTAATGCTGTGGGTTTGGTTTTTAGTTTCATTTTCAGCGGTGTATTTGGTTGGGGAATATCCAGCAATATGCTCTCTGCGATTGAATCCTCTTCGTTCCATTATTTTGAAGCACGCCGCCGTTTAGAAGAAACCCGTAAGCATCGTGCAGAAATCAGCCGTATGCTGAAAGAACTCAGCCAGTACAATTATCAACTAAAACAAATGAACCGTATGCTGGAACAGGCACGTGTGCGTGCAGAAGAAGCCCGCGAGGACCGTGATCGTTTTGCCATGGCGGTTTCCCATGAATTGCGTTCACCGCTTAATTTTATTTTGGGATTCAGCGACTTGATGGTTAATGCCCCTGAAACCTATGCCGCTAAAGAAGATTGGCCTACTGGTTTATTTGATGACACACAGGAAATTTATAACAGCAGTAAGCATCTGTTAGGCTTGATCAATGATATTCTGGATATGGGGAAAATGGATGCACGACGTATGCCGTTATTCCGTGAAAGAGTTCGTCCGGCAGTGATTCTTGAGGAAATATCCGAATTACTTTCCAGTCAGGTTAACCAGAAGGGATTGGAGATGGAGATCAATCAGGAAGATGATTTACCGTATATTTTTGTTGATCGCACGCGCATCCGGCAGGTTTTGCTGAATATCATTACCAATAGTTTGCGTTTTACCCAAGAAGGAAAAATTGTTATTGATGCTTATTTGAAGAGTAATGAAGAATTGGAGATAGATATTTCTGATACCGGACCAGGTATTGCCAAAGAAGATTTGGAAAAAATATTTGATGAATTTCGTCAGGTGGGGCAGGAAAACTGGAGCCGTGAAAAAAGCACTGGATTGGGATTGCCCATCAGTAAACGATTTGTGGAATTGCACGGTGGCAAAATGAGTGTTGAAAGTGAAATGGGGCAGGGAACCATCATCCGATTCTCACTGCCGCTTATAGAGCCATTACAGACTGAGGAAGATGAGCATACTGAAGATCATGAGACTGGAGAACAGGTGGCGGCGATTGTGCATGCGCGCAAGCAATCCGATGTGGTGCTGTGCTATAGTCAGGACCCTATACAGGCCAAACTGGTAGGGCAGTCACTAGTTGAACAGGAAGTCACGGTGGCCGAATCGGTTTCCAGTCTGAAAGAACTTACCCTTGCATATTACCCGGCAGCGCTGTTGCTGGATGAGGCAGTATTGCAGCAAGAGGATATTCAAAGATATTTACAACAATTACCATTTGATTTACCAGTGATTTCCTTCCTGTTTGCGGGAATTCCCAATCATTCAATTTCATATCCGTTCGGTATTTTTCGATATCTGGTTAAACCGGTTTCTCGTGAGCGTCTGGTTGATACGATTCACTCTTTGGGCGGGGAAATAAGGCAATTGCTGGTGGTTGATGATGACCCTACAATGGTGCGTTTATTTACACAGGCCATTAAATCTACAATTCAAATGGACCCATTACTGGAAGAAATTAATTTCATACCTGCATACTCGGGAAATGAAGCTTTAAGTATCCTAAAATCTCAGCCAGTTGATGCAATATTATTGGATCTGGATCTCCCTGATATTCATGGTACCCAGGTTATGGCTGAGATCAAGAAGAATGGACAAACAAGGAATATACCTATTATTATTATTTCTGCCAGTGATCTAAGTGAGGATATGCATTTGGAGGAATCGGCAAATCTTCAGATATTAATAAACCGACCCTTTGAACGCGATGAATTATCCATGATGATTCAAACAGCATTGAAAAATTTGCGTCCACAATATCAGGATCGCAAGAATTAATTTGTTTACTCAATAATGCCCAGCGATTGAATAGTAGAAAGTAAATCGCGCTGAGTAACAGGTTTGCGCAAAAACGCTGTTGCACCAAGGGATTTCGCCAATTCAGGTTCCCCCCATGCTGAACAGATAATGACAGGAATATGTTTGGTGTTTTCATCAAGTTTTAGAGATTGAAACAATTCCCAACCGTCAACTTTTGGCATCATAATATCCAGGAGGATTAAGACGGGCTGCAATTCATTCGCTTTTTCCAGTACTTTAGTAGGTTTGCGCAACCCAATTATCTTGAAATTGGTGCGGGACAAGTAACGTGTGAACATTCGTAATGCAGGTTCCTGATCATCAACAATTAAAATCGTCTTCTGCAATGTTGTTGGAAAATTTAGTGAAATATTTGTATGAGTAGAAGCTGGATCGAAGTCTTCTTTGATATGAATACCTAACTGTTCAACCCAATAATGAATACTATTTTCCTGAACTGTTTGCTGGCTATCAAGTAATCCAAGTTTTCCATTGAAACTGTTAGAAGAAATTTGTAAATTAGGCTGATCATTGATAATTTCACATGCAAAGTGAATATCATTGACGTGTGCTTGTAGGAGATCATTCACCAATCCAATTAAAATTTGTCGTAAGATGATACGGTCACTTTTGACAATTACAGCATTATTTTGCTTCTGAAAGTGAACCTCAATTTGTTCTTCGTTTATGCGACTGGATAATAAGCCGATCACCCCTGTTATGATTTCGTGGAGATTGATTTCTTCACGATTGATGCTGAATTCCTGGGGATTTGTTGGTTCGTTCACTTCGAAATTTGACAGGGAAAGTTTTTCCCAGAGGATAAGGGAAAGTGTGTTTATGGCTTTACGAGTATATCGACGTAACTGTCGTTCACTGATTGCTAATTGATTGGCGACATCCAATGCAGGCTGGCTGTTCAGATAACGTTTGGTAAGGATGATGTATCCCCGCCACTCGCTGGCGTTTATATCATATGGGATTTCACCGGGTTTCAGTGTTTCAATTTGTTGCAGAAAGTATTTACGTAAATAATCACCTTTATTGCCAGTGAAATCTTGTGGAGGAGGAAAAAATCCTGTCAACTGTGGGTGTGTTTCCAAAGCGGCAAAATCATATAAATTGGATAAAGCAAACTTTATTAATGTTTCAAACTCTGAATAATCCATAAACTAACCAACTGTATTGATATTTATTTTTGTCCGATAAACGTCCGCGATATGTCCGCTAACCTGTAGTTAAGCATCTACAAGATCATTATAATTTAAATTGTCTCCATTGGAGCCATTTTTGCATATTAACAACAATGGTTAAGGAGAAATCATTTCAGACTTAAAATTCAAAATCCTTTTTATGCTCACGTGATAAATGTAATTGTCGATTCAAACCATTCTACTACCAAACAGAAGGAGAAGACAAAATGTTTAGTCGTAAAGCAAGTTGGAATGCCCTAGCACTACTGATTGTTTTTGCAATGCTGCTATCTGCATGTGGTGGCAATGCCGCCCCTGCAGCAGAGCCGGGACAAGCAGAAACCTCTGGCGAAGCCGCCACAGATGGTAAGCAAGAGGTAGAGGTTTTTTCGTGGTGGACAGGCGGTGGTGAAGCTGCTGGTCTGGATGCTATGATAAAAGTATTCGGTGAACAGTATCCGGATATTAAATTTGTTAATGCAGCCGTTGCTGGTGGTGCTGGCACAAATGCCCGTGCAGTATTAGCAACTCGTCTGCAAGCTGGTGACGCGCCGGATAGCTGGCAGGGTCATGCTGGACAGGAATTGATCGGCACGTATGTGGCGGCCAATCAATTGGAACCGTTAAACTTCCTCTACGAACAGAACGGTTGGCTGGATGTCATGCCCGAAACATTAATCCCGCTCATCTCTGACAAGGGTAACATCTATTCCGTGCCTGTGAACATTCATCGGTCCAATGTTTTGTGGTACAACCCACAAGTATTGGCAGATAATGGCCTGGAAGTACCGGAATCCATGGATGACTTCATTGCTGCTTTGGAAACACTGAAAAACGCCGGTGTTGATGTACCACTAGCCATGGGCGAACAATGGACAGCCATGCACTTGTTCGAGACCATTTTGCTCGGCAGCCTGGGCCCGGATGAATACAATGGCTTATGGAATGGCGAGAAAAGCTGGGGCGACGCTGATGTGGCTGCTGCTATTGAGAACTTCAAGACTGTAGTGGGTTACACCAACAGTGATGCCGCTTCCTTGAGCTGGCAGGATGCCGCCCAATTGGTCGTTGAGGGTGATGCTGCCTTCAATATCATGGGTGACTGGGCAGAAGGCTACTTCAAGGAATTAGAAAAAGAGCCTATGGTTGATTTCGGTTGGGCTCCTGTACCTGGTTCAGGTGGAACCTTCCAGTTCCTCTCTGACAGCTTTGTACTGCCCACTGGTGCCCCGCACCGAGATGCAGCCATTGCCTGGTTAACCATTGCTGGCTCCAAAGAAGGCCAGGATGCATTCAACCCTGTCAAAGGTTCCATCCCTGCACGCAGCGATGGTGACAAATCCTTGTATGATGTGTATCTGCAATCCGCTATGGATGATTGGGCAAGCGATATCGTGGTCGGTTCTTTGACTCACGGTGTGGTGGCCAATGACTCCTGGAAAGATACGATCAATACTTCATTGGGTTTGTTCTTATTAGACATGGATGTAGATGCATTCCAGACTGGTTTGGTAGATGCCAATGCTTCATCAGGAATGGCAGAAGCTCCGATGGCTGAAGAACCCATGATGTCTGATTTGACAGGCGAAGTGGAAGTCTTCTCATGGTGGACAGGTGGTGGCGAAGCTGCTGGTCTGGATGCTATGATCAAAATCTTTGGTGCACAATATCCCAATGTTGAATTCATCAATGCTGCTGTAGCCGGCGGCGCTGGTACCAATGCTCGTGCAGTATTGGCAACCCGTTTGCAAGCTGGTGATGCCCCAGATAGCTGGCAAGGACATGCTGGTCAGGAATTGATCGGTACGTATGTGGCAGCCAATCAACTGGAACCGCTGAACTTCCTCTATGAAGAAAATGGTTGGCTGGATGTCATGCCCGAAACATTGATTCCCTTAATCTCTGACAGCGGCAATATCTACTCCGTACCTGTAAATATTCATCGTGCCAATGTTTTGTGGTACAACCCGCAAGTTTTAGCTGATAATGGCTTGGAAGTTCCCGAAACAATGGATGACTTTATCGCGGCTTTGGAAACACTACAAGCTGCTGGTGTTGATGTTCCATTAGCCATGGGCGAACAATGGACTGCCATGCACCTGTTTGAAACCATTTTACTCGGCAGTATGGGCCCGGATGCCTATAACCAATTATGGACAGGTGAGAAAAGTTGGGGTGATGCTGATGTAGCCGCTGCTATTGAAAACTTCAAGACTGTTTTAAGCTACACCAATAGTGATGCCGCTTCCTTGAGTTGGCAGGATGCCGCCCAATTGGTTGTTGAGGGTGATGCTGCCTTCAATATCATGGGTGACTGGGCAGAAGGTTACTTCAAAGAATTAGGCAAAGAACCCATGGTTGAATTTGGCTGGGCTCCTGTACCTGGTTCTGGCGGAACCTTCCAATTCCTCTCTGACAGCTTTGTGCTGCCCGCCGGTGCACCGCATCGTGATGCAGCCATTGCCTGGTTGACCATTGCTGGCTCGAAAGAAGGCCAGGATGCATTCAACCCGGTCAAGGGTTCCATCCCTGCCCGCAGTGATGGCGATAAAGCGTTGTATGATGTATATCTGCAATCCGCTATGGATGATTGGGCATCTGATATCGTAGTCGGTTCATTGACTCACGGTGTTGTTGCGAATGACTCCTGGAAAGACACTATTAATACCTCACTAGGTTTATTCCTAGTAGATATGGATGTTCAAGGATTTATGGATGGACTAAGCGCTGCTTGCATTGCCTCTGGCCCATGTAACTAGTATAAAAGTTTATAATACCCCTGCCGGGATATTCCCGGCAGGGAATATTTTTTATCATTTATTCTGAATTTGGACTTATTTTTTTATTATTGAACTCAATATCGAAGGAAGAAAATATGCGCAGTAAAAAAGAAACAGTCTTAGCCATTGCGCTGGTCATGCCCTCCATTTTGGCAATTCTGGTTTTTGTTTATGGATTCATTGGCTGGACTGGCAGGGTCTCGATGAGCAAATGGAAAGGCTTACTCCCTGATTACACCTGGGTGGGCTTGGAAAACTATAAAGGTTTATTTAATGATGCTCGATTTAATATTGATATTCGTAACACGGTTGTCTTTACCCTGATCTTTGTGGTAGGTAGCCTGATTATTGGATTAGGTCTGGCGATTTTACTGGATCAAAATATTAAAGGTGAGGGAATCTTCAGAAGCCTGTTCTTGTTTCCAATGGCTATCTCATTTATCGTAACAGGTGTGGTTTGGCGCTGGTTAATGAACCCGGCAATGGGTTCACGCATGAGTGGTTTGAACTTGTTATTCCAAAATTTGGGATTGGATTTTCTGATCAGTCAATGGCATACCACACCACAATGGGGTATCGCGTATATTGCACTTCCAGCAATCTGGCAAATGTCCGGATATACGATGGCGTTATATCTGGGAGGGTTGCGCTCTATTCCTACCCAATTACGAGAGGCAGCTCAAGTAGATGGTGCAAATGAGATTGAAATTTATCGCTATATCATTCTTCCTATTTTGCGCCCAGTAACATTAAGTGCCATGATCATACTGGGGCATATCTCTTTGAAAGTATTTGATTTGATTCTGGCGGTAGCCGGTAAACAATTGCCATTGGACGTCCCGGCGATTTATATGTGGCAATCCACCTTTGATGGATACTTCTTTGGACGTGGGGCAGCGATTGGTATCTTACTCTTGATCAGTGTGGCTGTGCTTATTATTCCATACTTGATGTATACAATCAAAACGGAGGAGACATTATGACCAAGCTGCGCTCTTCAAGATGGTTTATTTATGTTTTGCTTATTGGTATGAGTGCTTTCTACTTATTACCGATTTATCTGATGTTGATTACAGGTTTTAAAGGCTTTGAAGAAGTTAACCTGAAAACCATGTGGACTTTACCACAAGGAATTCAGTTTGATAATTTTGTTGAAGCCTTTGATAAACTGGCGCCATATATGTGGAACAGCCTGAATATGGTATTCCCGGCGGCGATTATTTCCTCAATTTTGGGGTCGATCAATGGGTATGTATTGGCAAAATGGAAATTTAAGGGTGCTGATATTATTTTTCCCCTGATTCTATTCGGCATGTTCATACCTTATCAGAGTATTTTGATCCCCCTGGTTGAATTCATGAAACAATCTAACTTGTATGGTGGATTACCCGGATTGGTGTTAACGCATGTAATCTATGGTATTCCGATTACAACACTGACTTTTCGGAATTATTATGCCACCATACCAAAAGAATTAATTGAAGCCTCGCGAATTGATGGCTGTGGATTACTGACCTCGTATTGGTACATCTTATTACCGATCTCTGCGCCGGCTTTTGTGGTGGTGATCATCTGGCAATTTACCTCTGCCTGGAATGATTTCCTCTTTGCGGTCGTATTGACCAGCCCCTCCAATTGGCCGATTACGGTGGCCTTGAATAATATGGCTGGCAGCCAGATTATCGCCTGGAATGTGCAAATGGCAGGATCATTATTGGCTGCTTTACCTACTTTGTTGATCTATATCTTCTTAGGACGTTATTTCTTGCGTGGTTTGATCTCAGGTGCGTTGAAAGGGTAGCAACATTCAGTTCATTCATTTTTTCTCTTAGGAAAACAATCCGGGAATTTCCTGGATTGTTTTCGTTTGTGTAAATACAAGTAGGAATAATTCATGAATTATTCCTACTTGTATTTACACAAATATGTTTATGACAAAGAAAAACACAAACCAACCGAGGAACAGTTTTCTTTCGTTGGGAATAAATCGAGGTTAATATAAATCAAACCTCAAAATAAATTCCTGGAATGGGGCACAATGTTTTTACCAGCGGATTCACAGATTGGCATAAGGCGAGAAATTCGTTCAAGACTTTTTCCGGCTCTGAGCGAAAATCAAAATGAATTGGCATAACCTGTTTGGGCTTCATCAAGCGTACAGCCTCGCTGGCCTGTACACCGTCCATGGTGGCGATGCCGAATATGGGCAGGATGGCTACATCTAAAGGATATAAACGAGCAAAGATTTCCATTTCAGCGGTGATGCTGGTATCTCCGGCATGATAGATGGTGGTTCCGTCACTGCTGATCACAATGGTTCCACTTGGAACCGAGGTGTTGGAAGTGTGAATGGCAGGTGTGCTGACAATTTTTACCCAATCCAACTCGGCACCGCCACCCACAATAGAGCCTGAACCATGATTCACGACCTGTTCTTCAGAGATGCCTTCCTCTTTCATAATGCGCTTGATTGTTTCATCCTGTCCACCGAGTATGGCACCAGTTTGTTTACATATGGCTGCTGCTGAACCAACATGATCGAAATGATCATGGCTGACCAATACCAAATCGGCTTTCTTGATATCAGAGGTTTCAAAAGGACAGGTCTGATTCCCATCAGTTTTGGTCCAGGGGTCAAATAGGATTATTTTTCCATCTGATGTGATGAATTCAACAAATGCGTTGCCTAGCCAGCGTATTTTGCCTGACATTTTTTCTCCTACTAGATGAATGAATAATGAATTATTTCAAAGAATACACTAAATATTATATACATCAGATTAATTTACCCAGATGTCTTGACAAGTGCTTGATTAAATGCTATAAATTGACCAACAAATAAATATCACATATAAAAGCTGTGAAGAGAAATAGTAAATGTTGGACAGACGGTCCAGAGAATGGCTAATCGGTGAGAATGCCATGCGAACCCTGACATTGAATGGTTCTTGGAGCTGCAAGGCGAAAGTATAATCAAGTAGCCTGTGCCGGAACTGCCACCGTTATCTGGGCAAAGGGTATCATCGGTTTTCAACCGACGTACCCCACAAAGTGAGGCTGGCCTTTTACCCCGTTGCATCGCAACGGTTTTTATTTTTAAAAGCAGGCAGCCTAAATTGGGTGGCACCACGGGTAATCTCTCTCGTCCCTTTGGATGGAGAGATTTTGTATTTTAACCCTGGAGGTCATCGTATGTTTGACAACATCGCTGAGAAAAGCGCAACAATGTTACAGAAACCATTACAGTTAGTGGTACGCAGCCAGTCGGCTGATCTGGAAACCCCTATTTCAATATATTTAAAATTAGCAGACGAAAGCCCTTCATTTTTATTGGAATCGGTGAGCGGCGGCGAACAGGTTGCGCGCTATTCCTTTATTGGTATATCCCCACGCAAAGCCTATGTTTTACGTGGTAACACTTTAATGACTCACGAAAATGGACACATCAATCAGCGGGAAGTCAGTGATCCTTTGGCAGCGTTATCTGCCGAATTGGAAAAGATGCGTAGCGAACATGTCTCCGGATTACCGCGGTTTACGGGTGGATTGGCAGGGTATCTGGGATATGAAATGATGCGCTTCTTTGAACCGAGTGTAGATTTGCAATCCCATGAAAGTATGCCGGATGCCATCTTTCTCATGGCAGATACGATCATTGCCTTTGATCATGCCTTTGGTAAATTAATGCTGATTGCCACCCCACGCAGTGATATGGACGAAGCTGCTGCTCAGGCGGAAGCAGAATCCCGTCTGGATACCATTCAGGAACAAATTGCCGGTCCTTTGCCCTCTGCTACCTCCTCCAGCAGACAGCCGGGGGTCGGCAAATTCCAAAATAAAAAAATGCAATCCAATATGACTGCTGCGCAATTCATGCAGTCCGTTGTGCAGGCAAAAGAGCACATCGCCGCAGGGGATATCTTCCAGGTGGTGCTTTCACAGCGCTTGTCACGCGAAACAAACGCGCAGCCATTTGATGTTTATCGCGCTTTGAGGCGCTTGAATCCATCCCCGTATATGTTTTATTTTGACTTTGGCAATTTAACCGGGGGCGAACCTTTGCACTTGATCGGTGCCTCTCCTGAGATGCACGTGCGTTATGAAGAAGGTGTGGCTGCTTTACGACCGATCGCCGGTACGCGCATTCGTGGTAAAGACGCCGCAGAAGATCAATTGTTGGCGGATGATTTGATGGCTGACCCGAAGGAACGGGCAGAGCATGTCATGCTGGTGGATCTGGCACGCAATGATTTGGGGCGGGTATGTGATTACGGCTCCGTGCATGTGCCGGAGTTAATGCAAGTGGAACGCTATTCACATGTTATGCATATTGTATCCAAAGTGGAAGGCGCTTTACGCTTGGAAATGGATGCTTTTGCCCTGATGCGGGCAACCTTCCCGGCTGGCACGGTTAGCGGGGCACCCAAGATTCGCGCTATGCAAATCATTGATAATTTGGAGCAAGATCAACGCGGCCCATACGCTGGAGCGGTGGGTTATTTTGGTGCTGACGGCTCTATGGATACCTGCATAGCCATTCGAACCTTGATCATGCAGGGTAAGCAAATATCCGTACAGGCCGGTGCCGGCATTGTTGCTGATTCCGACCCTGAAAGCGAGTATCAGGAAACGATGAATAAAGCCCGGGCATTAGCTGTAGCAGTGGAAATGGCCGAACAGGATATGGAATAAGGAAACACTGAGGTGCACATGTTAGCAATTATCGATAACTATGATTCTTTTACTTATAATCTGGCGCAATACCTGGGAGAACTGGGGCAGGAAGTGCGGGTTTTCCGCAATGATGCCATTTCGGTGGCCGAGTTGGCTGCTTTGCAGCTGCAAGCAATTGTCATCTCACCCGGACCGGGTGATCCGAGTCAGGCCGGGATTTCCTGTGACGTGATTCGAGAACTAGGTCCGCGTATTCCTTTATTGGGCGTTTGTTTAGGACATCAATGTATCGGCGCCGTCTTCGGTGGAGAGGTAGTTCGTGCACCGCAATTGATGCATGGCAAAACTTCCCCGATCTACCATACCGGAGACGGCATTTTTGCAGGACTTCCAACTCCGTTTCAGGCCACACGCTATCATTCACTGATGGTCCCTGAACCCTTACCGGAAACGTTGATTGCCACAGCTAACACGGAAGATGGCGAATTAATGGGCTTGCGTCATCGAGAATACCCGATTTTCGGCGTGCAATTTCATCCGGAATCGATCCTGACCGAAGGTGGCAAGAAATTATTAACCAATTTCCTGGCAATCCCGCAAGCGCTGTCGAGCGAATTAGTTGAACAAAAGGAGACAATCCATGCTTAAACCTTATATTCAATCTGTTATTAATCGGCAGCATCTTAGTGCCGCCGAAGCTGAAGAAGCTATGACGATCATTATGACAGGACAGGCCACGCCTGCCCAGATCGGTGCTTATCTTGTTGGACTGCGCATGAAAGGCGAGACCGTGGAGGAAATTGTCGGTTCGGCACGTGCCATGCGCAGCCAGGCCAGCCAGGTGCCGTTCGCCAACAAGAATGGTGATCTGCTGGATACGGCTGGTACGGGAGGGGATGGCGCACATACATTTAATATTTCTACCGGGGCGGCTTTCATCATTGCCGGTGCTGGGAAAAAGGTTGCCAAACATGGCAATCGCGCGGCTTCTTCCAAATGCGGCAGTGCGGATGTGTTGGGTGCGTTGGGTGTCAACATGGATCTAACCCCTGAGCAAGTGGCCGCCTGTATTGACCAGGTGGGTATCGGTTTTATGTTTGCGCCCAAATTTCACCCGGCCATGAAACATGCCATTGGCCCACGCCGGGAAATCGGTCAACGTACAATCTTCAATATATTGGGACCCCTAACCAATCCTGCAGGTGCTACGCATCAATTGATTGGTGTTTATGATGCCAACTTAACCCAACCCATGGCAGAAGTGCTGGGCGAGTTGGGCGGACAGGCGGCCTATGTGGTACATGGTGATGGCGGCCTGGATGAACTGACCACCAGCGGTGTTAACCGTGTTAGTCATCTGAAAAATGGCAAGGTAGAAACCTTTGAACTGGATGCTGGCGACTTTGGCTTACGCCGCAGCAAAGCTGGTGATTTACGCGGTGGTGAACCGACACAGAATGCAGCTATGCTGCGTGCTTTGCTATCTGGTGAGGATGATAGTCCAAGACGGGATGTGCTCTTGTTGAACAGCGCGGCTGCTTTGGCAACAGATAGCGGCGATTTTGAAAAAGCACTGATATTGGCAGATACATCATTATCTAGCGGTGCAGCACTGGAAAAACTGGATCATTTGATCACTTTCAGCAGTCAATTTGCCGTATGAGCCGCTTAACTGAGATTCTGGATCATAAAAAAATAGAACTGGCAGAGCGCATGCGTATTATACCGTTGGCTGAGGTTCGTATTGCTGCTGAAAACAGTGTTCACCCGTTGGATTTTCAGGCGGCATTGAAATGCCAGACCGGTCAGTGTCCGCGGTTGATTGCTGAAGTGAAATGTGCTTCGCCATCTCGCGGTGTATTGGTTAAGGATTTTGATCATCTGAAATTGGCTGAAGTTTACCGTGCAAATGGAGCAGCGGCCATTAGTGTATTGACGGACGAAAAATTCTTTTGCGGTAAATTGCAGTACTTGAAGGACATCGCTGCTTTGCGTCCGCGTATCCCTGTGCTGCGTAAGGATTTTATCCTGGACGAATACCAATTATATGAAGCGCGGGCAGCCGGTGCCAGTGCAGTGCTGTTGATTGTCGCGGCACTTGATCCGGTGCAGGTACGAGATTTACGCGAATCATGCGAAGCGTTGGGCATGCATGCTTTGATCGAAGCGCATGCCGTCGATGAAGTTCAGATCGCTTTGGATGCGGGTGCTAAGGTACTGGGTATTAATAATCGGGATCTGGTGACCTTCAATGTCAACCTGGAAACCAGCCTGCAGTTGCGGGGCATGATCCCCAAGGGTGTTGTGGTGGTGGCCGAGAGCGGCATCTTTACCAAAGCGGATGTGGATAAGTTGGCATTGGCGGATGTTGATGCCATCCTGGTGGGTGAGGCGCTGGTCACGGCGGCGGATACTGCCCAAAAAGTTAGAGAATTGGCAGGCTGAGAAACGCATGATTGTTAAGATTTGCGGCATTACTTCAATAAATGATGCGCTTGCGGCAGTTGGATCTGGCGCAGACATGCTGGGATTTAATTTTTATGAAAAAAGTCCGCGTTGCATTTCAAGGCAAACCTGCCAGGAAATTATGCAGGCTTTGCCTGAGGGCAAAGTGACCACGGTAGGCGTGTTTGTCAACGCCAGTGCCGAGCAGATCATCAGCATTATGGATGATTGTGGATTGGATCTGGCGCAATTGAGCGGCGATGAAGATCCACAGATTTTGGCTTCACTGGGCACGCGTGCTTTCAAGGGATTACGACCGGCAGATGAGGACAGTCTGCAATCTGACCTGGCGCGGTATCCTGCACATGAAGGTTCACCGGCCTGGTTGGTTGATGCTTATCGTCCGGGTACGTTTGGCGGCACAGGACATACAGCCGATTGGCAGTTGGCTGCCCGTTTAGCCTGGCAGTTTCCGATTTTGTTGGCGGGTGGTTTACGCCCCGAAAATGTTGCCGATGCAATTGCTCAGGTGCATCCCTGGGGTGTAGACGTGGCCTCGGGTGTGGAGATCAGCCCAGGTGTCAAGGATCATCTCAAGATGCAGGAATTTATTAAGAATGCAAAATTAGCCGGGTAGCACCCGGTATTGAATGGGAAAATCTTATGGATATGGAATTAACCAAACCTCGCTTGCAGGCAAAATACGGACCCTACGGTGGGCAATTCATCCCGGAGGTACTCATGCCTGCGGTACAGGAACTGGAACAAGCCTTTCTGGAAGCGCATCAAAATGCTGAATTTCAGCAGGAATTCAGGCGCTTACTGCGGGATTACGTAGGCCGTCCAACAGCGTTAACCTATGCCGAGCGGCTCAGCAAAAAATTGGGCGGCGCCCAGATCTACCTCAAGCGGGAGGACCTGGCGCATACCGGTGCACACAAGATCAACAATGCCCTGGGGCAGGGCTTGCTTGCCAAACGCATGGGGAAACAGCGCATCGTGGCTGAGACTGGTGCAGGCCAGCATGGCGTGGCCTCTGCTACCGTAGCGGCACTGCTGGATATGGAATGTGTGGTGTATATGGGCACGGTGGATATTGAACGTCAGCAGCCCAATGTACAACGTATGAAACTGCTGGGTGCAAAAGTGCATCCAGTGGAAAGCGGCAGTCGTACCCTGAAAGATGCAGTCAATGAAGCTATCCGTGATTGGGTGGCGAATGTAAAAGATACCCATTATCTATTGGGATCGGCTTTGGGTCCGCACCCTTATCCGAGCATGGTACGTGAATTCCAGTCCGTGATTGGGCGCGAAGCTCGTGTACAAATACTGGAACAGGCTGGTTGTCTGCCGGATGTGTGTATCGCCTGTGTGGGCGGCGGCTCCAATGCGATTGGCTTGTTTGATGCCTTCCAGAATGATGAAGCCGTCAAATTGATCGGCGTAGAAGCGGCAGGTAACGGCTTGCATACCGGTCGGCATGCAGCTCGATTTGGCGATCAGAAAATGGGCCGGCCGGGAGTGCTGCAGGGTACCTATACCTATTTACTGCATGATGAAGATGGTCAGGTGATGGAGACGCATTCCATCTCGGCTGGACTGGATTATGCCGCGGTGGGTCCCGAACATGCCTATTTGCATGATAGCGGAAGAGTGGAATACACCAGTGCGGATGATGAAGGCGTGCTGGATGCCTTCCAGTTGATGGCCAGCAGCGAGGGGATTTTACCTGCCCTGGAATCTTCGCATGCCATTGCCGAGGTCATCCGCCTGGCACCGCAGATGAGCAAGGATCAGATTATCCTGGTGAATGTCTCCGGGCGCGGGGACAAGGACCTGGACACCATTTTGAAGTTTATAGGAGGTTCACTATGAACCTGTACCCGATGTATACCAAAACGATCAGCGGTTTGAACCGCATTGCGAATGCCTTCGAACAGGCAAAAAAGGAAAATCGCCCGGCATTGATGCCATATCATACGCTTGGTTATCCGGATCAGGAGACTTCTCTGGATGTGATTTGTGCCATCGCGGATGCTGGTGCTGATTTGATCGAATTGGGTGTGCCCTTTTCGGATCCGCTTGCCGACGGACCCAGTATACAAAGTTCCACGCAAGTTGCCCTGGAACAGGGCATGTCCGTGGCGCGCTGTATGGAAATGGTAAAAGAGTTAAGAACGAGAGGGATCAAGCAACCACTGATTATGATGGGCTATATGAATCCGATTTTGAGTTATGGCTGTAAACGCTATGTTTCGGACGCCGTGGCTGCTGAAGCGGATGGTTTGATTGTACCGGACTTACCGCCGGAAGAAGCCGTCTGTCTGGAGCCCTCCTGTAAATCGTATGAAATGGCCTTGATCTATATGTTATCCCCGGCTTCGTCACCAGAACGTATCAAACAGATTGCTCAGCGCACAACGGGATTTTTATATCTGGTATCCCTGGCCGGGGTAACCGGGGCGCGCAAGGAATTAGCTGTTGGGTTATCCGACTTTACTGCCAGGGCAAAAGCGGCTGCGCATACCCCCACCGCAGTCGGGTTTGGCATCTCCACCCCGCAACAGGTACGTGCCGTGGGTGAAATGGCCGACGGCGTGATTGTCGGCTCGGCCCTGACGGATGCTGTGCGCAAAGGCAGCGATCCGGTTAAGGCTGCTGGTGATTTTGTGCGCTGGTTGAGGGGATAGGGATTGGTTTTGACTGATGCGTAGAGCTTCCTGGAAGGTCTATTCTGTAATGTGTCGTCGGAAAATGGTGCGTTGGGCTCATGAAAATATGTTATGAGTATTTCACAAACCGCCCAACGACACCCTACCTCGAAACCATTGATACAGGAATACAAACTATCTTTTACAAATCCAGGGTTTCAAATCGTTTAACTGACAGATTATTCCCTATCAGGGTTAATGCAGCGAATACAATCAAACCTAGTACTAAAACAATTAATTGTTGGGGCAGGTAAGCAGGATTGATGGTATCCAGGGATAATTTCCATGCCGGATTAAGATTGACTGCTGCTTCTACAACTGCGATGAAGAGCAGCATTGCGATGCTGGCATTCAGGAAGGGCCAGCCTGTTTTGTATGCTGTCTTGTAAAACTTGGGCAAGAAAATCAAATTGAAGATACCGAACATGATCAGTACAAATCCAAAGAAGGCCGCATTGGCTTCCATGCCAGCCATGTTATCCGTGGGTAGCAGTATATAGCGCAGGAAGGCGAACGGAATACTCAACAGAATTTGCATCAGTTCTATGATCACAACTGTGACCACTCTGGCTTTGACGGCGTCAACTTTGCGGATGGGTAATAAGGTGGTGAAGAAAATATCATTGGTGGCGTTGCCGGCCATGAACATGAAAAAGATCGCCAGCGTCTGATAGAAGAATGCCACATAATACGGGTAATTGGGAATCAGCAGCATCGATCCAAAGCTAAGAAAAATAAAGCAGGTTGGATGAACGGATAATTTAAATTCTTTACGCAGCAGGTTCAACATGTCAGACCTCCCTTTCCGTGTGAATCATGATGGCATCCAGATCGGCGGGCGAGATCTCAAAATCGTTGAAATCCTTTTGATCTGCACTGCGAATCAAACCGGAAATTTCACCTTTGCGCTCGCTGCAGCCGATGATTTTGTGTTTTAACGACTCATTGCTGCTATTGGATACGCCTTTGATCAGCCGAAAAGAGGATACAAAGTCATCTTTTTTCTGTGAGGTTAGCAGCTGGCCGTTTTTGATGTAAGTGATATCATCCGCATTTTTGTCGAGATCAGAGGTGATATGCGTGGAAAAGAGAATGCTGGCTCCTTCATGATCCACCAGATCTTCAAAGATGGTGAGCAACTCATCACGAGAGACAGGATCGAGTCCGCTGGTGGGTTCATCCAGAATAAACAGTTCGGCATGATGCGAGAGGGCCAACGCCAGGGCAAATTTGATGCTCATGCCCTGTGATAGTTGATTGATCTTCTTCTCTGGGTCGAGCGCAAAACGAGACAAATAATTTTGATAGACATGCTCGTCCCAGTTCGTATAAAACCGGCGATATACGTCGCTGATTGTCTTTAGCTTGCTTTGCGGATAGTAATTAACACTGCCAAAGATAAAGGCGATGCGCTGTTTGATTTCAAATTCAGCGTCCTGCATATCCTTGCCAAAAAAGCGGATTGTACCGCTATCGGCATGTACAAGATTGAGCATGGATTTCAATGTGGTAGTTTTTCCGGCACCGTTTCGGCCGATATAGCCCATTATTCTGCCCTGCTGCATTGAAAAAGATACATCCTTTAACCAGAATGATTCATATTTTTTGTGTAAGTGTTGTACAGAGAGGACTTCCATGGCATTGCTCCTTTGAACGCATCAAGGCTGCTCAGGTAAACTGGAGCGTATATGATGTTTCTATTACTGTCACCATTGATTTTTGATGGTGATGATTTGAATTTATTCAGGATCTTCAGTCCGATTCTGTGCTTTGAGCACAGAATCCACGAAGGTTGTCAGAATTTCATTTTTCATGATAGCGATGCCCTGGTCTTCATCGCCCAATAAAATGAGCGTATCCCCTGGGTGTATATCAAAAATATCGCGTGCTTCTTTGGGAATGACAATTTGCCCTTTTTCCCCGACTTTGGCGGTCCAGGCGTGTTTCCCTTTCATTTTCATCATCGTTGACCTCTGAAAAGTTGTAAAAGTATGAAAAGTATAACTAATTATACTCTGATATATTTTTCCTGACAATGGAAAAATGCTATCCCTTGACAGGGTTATAAAAGAGATTTATTATTAGTTAGGAAAAACTAACTAATATGGTTGAAAAAAGGACGCTCACAGAAATCATAGAAGTCACCACGGCCATGATGGCCGAGGTGGAGTCACAGGCATTTAAGGACGAGACCTTCTCGCAATTGTCCATGCGGCAGATGCTTTACTTTAACAAAATTATTCAAATGGAATCGCCAACCTTCAGTGATCTGGCACGTGAACTAGATGTGACCAAGCCTTCCGTGTCAGCGATTGTGAATACCCTGATTGAAAAGGGTTTTGTCGAAAAAGTGCAGGACCAGCAGGATAAGCGCGTTTATCATATCGCGCTTACGGCGCAGGGCAGGGACTTTGATCAACTGCATGATAGCGTGCATCAACGAATGGTGTCGGTATTGACCGCCAATCTGGATGAGCAGGAAATAACCACGCTAACTGAGCTGTTGGGCAAAGCCATGGACCGGTAGCTGCTTTTTTATTTACTTAGGAAGTTAGTTAGAACAAACTAAATAATATAAATTGGAGAAATTATTATGAAAAATCAACCCAACCTGAAGCAAGAACCCTATACCTGCCCGCCCTGGCTGTTGTTTACCTTTGATAACCCAGTACGAAACGCGCTGCAAAATCCAAAGAAAATGCTGGCCGGTTTGGTTAAATCCGGGGACGTGGTCCTGGATGTGGGCTGCGGGATGGGCTATCTGAGTTTGCCCATGGCCGAGATGGTGGGTGAGCATGGCAAAGTGATTGGAGCGGATTTGTCGGAAGTGATGCTGGCTGGGCTGGGCAAGCGCGCAGAGAAAGCGGGTGTCATGGAACGCGTTGAACCGCATTTATGCAGCGCGGAAAGAATTGGCATTGCTGAAGCGATTGATTTTGCGGTAGCTTTCTGGATGGTGCATGAGGTGAGAAATCAGGAGGCATTCTTGCAGGAGATCTATGATGCCCTGAAAACAGGCGGTCAATTCCTGCTGGTCGAGCCGCACATTCATGTAACAGGCAAGGGGTTTGAACGCACCGTGGCATTGGCGAAAGACTTTGGATTTAAGGAAATCGCCCGACCAAAAGTGTTTTTCAGTCGGGCGGTGGTGTTGGGGAAGTGAGAAGATGTTTTTCAATTATTTTGGTTGTACCATACCAATCAATAATTTCCACAATGATTTTCCTAGCTTCATTTTGATTTAAATATATACATAAATGAACGAAACGGTTTTCGTATGTGATACCAATGGCACCCCCTATGGTATCACATGAATAATCTAATCTTTTCAATGGATTCCATCTTCCATCATATTTTCTGAATTTCTTTTCATTAATTTTCAGGTCAGTGATCTTTGTTGCAATATATATTTTTTTAATACCAATACCAAAAATTGTGTACTGGTATATGATTGCATCGGGAGTAAGGAGGAGAAATTCTTTTGCGGTAAATTGCCAGAGAATGATGAATAAGAGAAACAGGAAATAATATGCGAGGGGTATGGCAACGAAAAACAATCTATATTCAAAATCTGGATACAATGATGGATAATTATTAAACCTTTGCAAACCCCGAAAGGTTCTATAACAAAAATAAAGGAATATTATAATTGAAAATGTAATGACCCATTTTTTTAATTCCAGGTATATTGATGAGTAATTGATCGCCATTGTTTGAAATTATGTATCTTTCTGAATGTGTCTGTAGCACCATTGAATTTGCTCCCCACATTGTGTGAGATTTGTTGTGTTTATAAGAAAATTTCTAAAGACACCTTTAGTGCTGGTAAATTGTTTTGAATAATATCCCAAACAATCTGCAATTTGACCTGATCATATCCATGTACAATGACGTTTCTTGTACCAATCATAGATGACCAGGGAATTTCAGGGTGACTTTCCTGCAATTCATCAGGGATTTGATTGGCTGCTTCTCCTAAAATTATTAATCGATACATGATGGCATCCTGTGTTTTCTCATCCCTGAGAAAATGATCATATGTATCAATGTCATATTCCAAGATGATATTTATTGCAGATACCATATCCTGTATTAACTTTTGTGTCTCTTTCATAGCATTACAGCGTCTTTTTGGATATTTGTTGCGAAATCCCTGTCATCAATATCGTTTAATAATGAGTATGGAATAACATCAACCGGTACACCGAGAAGTTTTTCACATTCATACAGGAAACCTGCCATACCGAATAAAGAAGCACCGTCATCCATTTTTACCAGAAAGTCAACATCGCTGGATTGTGTCGTCGTTAATTTGGCAACAGAACCAAATAGATACACAGAAGTGATACCATGTTTTTTAGCGATAGCCTGTATTTGAGGTGTGAACGCTCTTATCTGATGAATATCCATACGATTCCTCTGATTCAATTATACATAATGTAACCAGATCTGTAATGGAGAAAAAAGTTGTACTTATACCAATACCCTGAACTTATTCCTTACCGCCCCGATCAACCCAACCAGCAATACCCCAATAATCAGCACGCCACAGGCGTACTTCGTCATGGTAAAGCCGGTCTTGAGCCACGCCAGCCAGGCAGGTTGCGCTGGATAAACAAGGATCAGCGCGGCCAGGCTGAAATTTTCCAGCAGGTCAAAAGCAGAAACGAAGGCAACCAGGTTTAATTTTCGCCATTTATTGTCAGGCGTAAACCCACGCATGAGCAGCCATGAACTGGAAAGGCCTATGATCAGGAAGGACCAGACGGGGACAATCACGTCCCAGGTCATGTGGAACCAGAGCTGCTGGATGCGTCCGGTTGCTTCCCAATCGCCAAGGATGGAGAAGACCTGCTCGGGGGTATAAAAAACAGGGTCATCCAGCGAGACCATCGTTTCGGAGGCAGGAATGACTGTGGGCAATAAAGACAAGGTAATACTGAAGAATAGTACAAAGCCGACGATCAGCGCGAGAATCCCCCAGCCTTTGGCTGAAGCATAAAGACGATTGGAAAATTTATTTAACATGATTTGTCCTTAAAGAAAGTTATGATCTAAATTGTGCCAGGGTAGTCGTATAGGATCTGGTACTCATTTCATTCAATGGTAATTTGCAAAGACTTTCGGATATGACTTCGACGGCCCAGGGGCCAGCGTATCCCATTTGCTGAATGCAGTAAATGAATCCGTGAATATCATATTCACCATCCCCACAAAAGCAGCGGTTGGATGGGTCATGATTAGGATTATCCGGTAGGGTGCCATCATTGAGTTCCACGTTGATCAGGTGTTTGAGGGGGATACGGCTGATCTCTTCATAGGTCATGCCCAGATTTGCGACCTGATAAATATCGAGAATCAATCCACCATTTTCCACATTGGCTTTCTCAACCATATTGATAGCTTCGCCAAGCTGATTGATCATCGAGCAGACCATGATCTCAAACCCGATGGTTGCATTGTATTGTTTGGCCTCTGCGCACAATGAGCCAAAGGCATCAATGATTTTGTTCATCGGAGCAACCGAGCTGTAAAAATCGCCGATTTTCACATGTTTGGCATGCAAAACTTGAGAGGCTTCAAACAGCCTCTTCTTGCGGCTATCAGATTCGTCCTTCCTGGCACCCTCCAGAAACCAATCATTGAGGAATTCCAGTTCGACGTATTTTATACCATGATCATCTAGAATTCTTTTCATGCCTTTCAGGGTGTGAAACTGCAGGATATGCTCCAGATCGGCATGCCAGATCCCAATGCCTTTGAAGCCGGCATTGGCAGTTGCGGCAACTCTGTCAATAAAATCAAAGCGACTGATTTCAGCCTGGCCCGGGAAAATACCGGCAGTTGTCCAAAACAAATTCATTAATTCAATTGGATGATTCATTGGTTAATCCTTTTTATGAGGTTATTTAATCAGGTTGGCCAGCAAAGTTGAGTAGAAACCGCTCTCTGAACCGTATTGCATATCTACTTTTGAAAAATGGGTACGCTTATTTTATATTGGTTTTTTTATGCGATACCAGTATTGATATTGTTCTTTATACCCAATTTTTTGATAAAGGCGCAGAGCGGGCGGATTGTTACACATGACTTGCAAGTAAGAGGTTTGCGCTCCATTGTTTTTACCCCAGGCTAAGATACTTTTTACGATTTTTTGGCCGTAGCCACGACCACGAAAGGCTTCATCCGTGACGATCTCATACAGCCCGATGGTCTTATTTTCCAGCACGCCCATACCACAGGCAACACATTTGCCATCTGTTTTGAGGGAGACAAAGCTGTGGTGTGGAAGTATATTTTGCAGTATATTTTGCAGGGTTTTTCTTTGACTTTCGCTAACGCTGCTCAAACGACAAAAATCATTCAACCAACCCTCAGATAAATTGTCTTCCAGTGTCACTTGTGGTGATTGATGAAAATCGTTTTCAATTAGTGAAAGTGTCTGTACACTGGTGAGGGCATTGATCTCATAGCCGCGCGCCGCGAGTTGACCGTCAAGGTCGCCGGGCTGCACAGCCGGTGTCATTTTATACACGACGGGCAGGTTTCGCTTGCGGTAGATTTCTTCACAGGCCGTGATTTTCTCGGATAGATCCAGGCTGGATGGGAAAAGGGCATTGACTGAATTGGCGCGTCTGGTGTAACCGTCGGCAAAGCGCAGCACCCAGCCGTCGTAGAACCGGGTTTGCAATGCCGGCCAGGCGTTTAATGAACATTCTTCAATGGCAGTGATCATTCGTATTCCCCTTGAAGTTGATATAAATATGATTTTACCAGCTTATTTACGGTGTCGGGATACTCCCATGCAGGGAATCCACCGCCATTTGGAATGATCGCCTGCTGAACATTAGGCAGGTTTGCTTTCAGAAAATTGGCAGCTTGCTTGAAATCAGGGAGATCATGTTCGCCGTTATAAACCAAAACAGGCATGTGAATTTCATTCAGAAAATTCGCCGCGGGAGTGACTGCCAAGGCCGGAAGGTCTGATAACCAGGGAGCGCCTTCGAAGTCATCAACCAATTGATGGTGAGCTGCAGCCCGACATTGATTCGGATTGGCACGTATCACATCAAACCAATCAGCATGATTAAACCAGTCCTCGCGAGCATTAGGGATGCCATTTTCTTTTGCAATTTTACGGGCACGATTGATCAATTCACCCACACGCGGCATGGGGAAACCAGGTAAAAAAGTACCCTCCAGTATCAACGACTTGAAGCGTTCAGGTTGGCGTAATGCCATAATCAGGGCGATGGCCGATCCGGTATGGGTTCCCCAGAAATGTGCCTGATCTATTTTGGCTTTATCCAGCACATCGAAGAGGTCATCAGCGTATTCTTCCACCCCGAATGGACCAGGTACATCACCAGATTTTCCATGTCCGCGCAAGTCGACCAAACACAGGCGATAGTTATGTTGGAAAACAGGGATTTGCGCTGTGAAATAGCCGCTGTTATGAGTGAAGCCGTGCACCATGATCAGCCATGGCGCCCGGGTATTTTGTGGATTGATTAACTCAAAATGTATTTCTTGCCCCATGGAACCCTCACAAAAAGATTTTATTTGGCTTTTTTCTCTGAAATGATTTCATAATGCTGTGAGCGCTGATCAAAACGAGAAAGAACGGTGCGGGCTTTGGGTGGAACAACGGAAGCCTCGTAATCCTCACCGGCAAACTCAATGACAGCATCCAGAGAAGCAA
This sequence comes from Chloroflexota bacterium, assembly GCA_016838895.1. Taxonomy (GTDB): domain Bacteria; phylum Chloroflexota; class Anaerolineae; order Anaerolineales; family Anaerolineaceae; genus UBA5203. The sequence goes on along the minus strand of JAEKNU010000014.1, from coordinate 55,599 downwards.
AGCGCATGATGGTGATGAATTCGACTTCGTTTTCTACTTTACGACGCAATAATTGAATATCAATGAATCCCGGGATTTCGCGATTCAGGATACCAACAAAAATTTCTTCACCTAACAAGGCTTCATAGGTATCTGCGTTTTCAGAGCTTGTCCAGCCATGCCATATACGACTGATCATAATTGATTTCCTTTGCCAAAATGGATTGGCGAAATGTGGTTGGTTATTTGTACGCGAATATCCCCATAAATGTCAATCGGTCATCAGGTTAATTGATGATAATATTTAATAGTTGCAGAAAAGTGATCAAGCCAATAACTGCAAGTGGAATGGCAGAGTAAAATCCTGCACCTAAGCCACGACATTTTCGGTGTTCTTTAAAATAACCAACGGTATGGACAATGGCTTGAAATATACCGAAAACAGCAGTGCAGAATAATCCCAGGTATGCACCAATCCGGATATTGAGGATAAGTAACGAGAGGGTGGTCAAATTCAGGGTGGAGATAGCAGCCACACCCAGGAGGTACTTGTTGCGGGTCATGTGAATATGTCCGATTTGAGTTTCCATAATATCGCAGGCAATTTCTTCAAGCGTATGGAGTAAAACAAACCAGATAAAAACAATGTAACTAATCAGCAATAATGCATTCATATTCGATCTCCGAGTATTTTATACTTCAGGTTTGGCAACAAAACCGGTTTTAACACCACGTAGGAAACCAGCGCTTTCATAAAACTGCATTATCTTTTCATCTTTCCGACTGGTAAGCAGCATGACTTTGTAGGAATCCTCTTTCCAGGCCAGATCAAGAGCATAATGTAAGATTTGCTTGCCGATTCCGCGATTACGATAGTCGGCATGGGTAACCACATTTTCGATGAGGCCATAGGGTCGGCCGCCGCGGGTGAGATTGGGCACAATAATCAACGTGCAGGAAGCGATCAGAATGCCATCCTCTTCGGCAACAATACATGAAATCTTTGGATCATCCATGAATTGACGCCATACATCCATGTATGTATCCTTGTCCACTTGCGGATCATGCGGGTTAAGATGTTGATATAACAGCAAAAGTTTATCCAACTCAGCTTTTTGAATTAATCGATATTTCATATGATGTTCCCCGATATTAACCATATCGTCAATTTATCTTTGGTAAAGAAATTATAAACGCAGTTTTGTTTTACTGCTTATCAAACCTTTTCATTTCTGGTGTTACACAGCAGGAAAATGGCATTTCCCCGAAATTTGAAGGGAAATCTTCGAAAAATATCTGTTATTGAATGATATAGTAAAAAATCCCTTGATTAAATATAACACATGTGATATATATGAGTGGTGTTATATAAAAATGATTCTCGGGAGGATGTTTATGTCTCTAAAACACACCATTCTTGGCTTTTTACACAATTCTCCAAAAACCGGATACGATTTACAAAGGAAGGTAGAAAAGACAATTCAGCATTTTTGGCCTTCTACCCAGAGTCAAATTTATCGTACATTGAAGGATCTTGAACAGATGGGGATGATTTCAAGCAGCGTGGAAATTCAGTCTGCAAAACCGAATAAAAAAATCTACACTATCACTGAGGATGGTGTAGATGAATTACAACAATGGTTATCAAATCCAATACCTGTTCAGACACATCGAAACCAATCCTTAGTGCAAATATTTTTTTCATCTGGGGTCGCTGCTGAAAAAATTGTTACCAATTTGGAACATTACAAGCAAGAATTAACAACACGATTGCGTTTTTTACATAGCGATGAAGTTTCTGCAAGTATACAGCTTGGCAAAGAAGGAAAAGAACAGCTGCTCTATGAGCTGATTGTAGAAAATGGTATTCGATTGCTGACCTGCGAAATTGATTGGGCAAATGATGCCATTAAAAAAATAAAACATTTAAATAAAGAATAGGGAACAAAGAAATGAATTCGAAAATTGCAAATACAAACTTAGGTCCAATTGAATATACATTGGAAGGAGAGGGAGAACCTGTCTTAATCATTCATGGAGGAAATGGTGACTGCTTTATTAACATCAGGCAGAAACAGTTAATTGAAGAAGGATATCAAGTATTGATTCCAAGCCGCCCCGGATATGGAAAAACGCCAATTGATCTTGGAAAAACAGCGGCTGAACAGGCGATCGTAATGAATACTTTGTTGGAATTTCTTAATATACAAAAGGTAGCAGTCATCGCCACATCTGCAGGTGGCCCGACAGCGTTGGAATTTGCGCGACAATATGCTGACAAAACATGTTGTTTACTGATGGAAGAAGCAATTTCAAATACATGGGTATCCAAATGGTCTCCAATATATTGGGGAATGAAATACATGATGTCGCCTAAAAGAATTTCGAAACTATGGGAAAATGAGCGTCGGGAATTTGATACAAACCAGGTTAAGAATTTAACAGCACTTGCGAAACGATTTTCAACACTTAAACCAGAAGAGGTGCTCAATCAATGGGATGATGAGGATTTAGCTTTTTACCGTGAGATGCTATTTTCGTTCTCATCCGGACCTGGAATGATTTACACGATGGATCATAAAGCAAAACATATTGACCAGATTTCAGTCCCTGTGTTAATTATGCATAGTCCATATGATAAAAATGTGCCTTATCGTCATGCGATGTACACGCACAAAAAGATAAAAAATTCCAAACTGATAAAATTACCTGGTTTATCCCATCTGATTTATATGGGAATAGGCAAGGATGTTGTTATTAAAAACCGATTGGCCTTCTTGAAAGTATATTCCTGAGATGATTCAAAAGGCGTTTGTGAAAATCAGCTTTTGCGTGAAAAAGAAAATGGTTGATATTTCCTTTTGAAAAAATAGAAGTCCATATTGGACTTCAATTTTTGGAATCAAGTGAATAATAAGACGGATAGCGCAAGTTAAGGATTTGATTATACATCCAGTGAATAATCAATACTGGCAAGCATCGGAATGTAATAGGTGACCAGAATAAAAATTAATATATGGGTGCTGACATAGGCTGGTACCACGTCCGGGTTTCCAAAAGAACGCATGCCAACCAGTGTATCGGAGAAGAATAAGAGGATACCAATGATGGCAAAGGTGTAATGCTTGCGGTACAGACTGAGCAAACCGCCAAAGAGCAGGATGACTGCTTGAATTGTGTAGAAAACAACCAGCATATTTTGTTCGGGGGGAACCTTAAGGGTATTATAGGCAAGGACACCCATGATGGCTGCGATGACACCAGCGCCAATATATACCCATTTGGGCAACTTTGCTTGAAAACCCAGGATGGAAAAATTTACTCCGAAAGTGAGATAGGCTAGCAGAAAAACCCCAACACCCACCATAAAAGCCTGCCCGGCAATTTCTGGGTCCGTAGCCAATCTGGATTTTTCAAAGAAAATATCACCAGTGGCAGCCAACAACCAGGCGATCATCAGGATGATCCCTTCATTACGTTTGATGCGTTTACTGAGTAAGCCGATCAAAGCAAAGACACCAACCGCACCAGTCATGATTGGGGTTGTGAATTGCCGACAGGGCAGTTCAGCAGTTTGGATGTAAACATTGATGAAAGCGTAGCCTGTAAAGAGATAGAATAACAGCTTGTACATATTGCATCCTTTGAAGTGTGTTTTTTTCTGAAGCTAGCAAGTGTATTTATTATGGCATATGATGTAAAAAATTGTCAGATTAAACTCAATTAATCTGACAATATATTCATAATCGATAATTATTTAGGGTTCAACCACAGTCCAATCGACTCGATCACTCATGCTATTGGGTGAGCTAACCACGACTTTGGCATAAAAATCGCCACAATCGGTTTTGTATGCTCCTGCCGGATCAAAAGTTTTTGTGTCAGCGGATGCAAAAGACAATGTCTCATCTGGTAATTGGTTGCGCAATGTACCATCACTGTTAAAAACACTGACATGATATTTCACGCTGGCTGGTCCATTGGTAGTAATGGAAACCTCAAAGGACGTCGGATTCGGCCCCCCGCAATGCCCGTGAATGGTATCGGGGGCGGTAATGGATGCAGAAATGACTTGAGCAGCCGGTCCGGATTTGACAGGCACTGATGCCAGTTTTCCACTGGCTGTTGTTACCGCTGCCGATACCCAGCATTTTGTTCCGGGGTTTAGATTGCTATTAATTTGCCACCAGGATTGATCGGCGAGTTTGCCCAGAATGGGAACACTTTCGCCAACAATCAATGCACCCGTGGTCAGGTAATCCAATGATGGCCCAAAGCGGCAATTGACATTGGTTGTCGTATTGGGGGTAATCATGGCTGGCCCAAGGGTGGGGGTTGATGTTGGCGTATCTGATATTTCGGGTGTCAGGGTGAGGGTCACGGTGGCAGTATTCTCTACTGTGGGTGTCATTGATGGCGTTTCGCTGGGTGGAATGACCGTATCAGTAATTATTGTTGGACTTGGCGCGATATTGGATGGCGTTGGAAAACTACAGCTCATTGAAATTACAACTAATAGGCTGATTAAAATATACAATTTTGTTTTCATTTCAAAACTTCCTTCCTTTATTTTGCAGATCAAATACTAAAAATAGCGATCTACACATTATCCTGAATTATGATTAATAATATTTTTACCAACAACGTTACCTCTTTATTTGATAATAATAGGTGTACTGGTAGGGAATAATGGAATAAGGGATGGTTTGGTACTTTCAAGTTCGAAAAGGGGTTGGAAACAACCCGTGATACCAACTTGAGAATATACCTCACTGCGCAGTAAATCACTATTCTTGTTTTGAATGACGAGTTGAATGTCCAGTGTACCACTGGTATGCGGACTGTCAAATGAATTGAGATTTATGGTTTTACTATACTGGTCATTGCTACCAGGGTTCATGTTTGTATTGGACCATTCAGTAACCTGCCCGTTATTATCACGCATGCGATAAAAGAGAACAACAGTGGTAATGCCAGCAGGATCAACGGCTATGGCGCTCACTGATACCTGATTTGGAGAACAATTTCCATAATGCACCGCACCAGGAGAGGCGCTGAAGTTTGAAAAACCAGTAGCTATTTCAGGTGTTGGCGTAAGGGTGGGGGTTGGCGTAGGTGTAGGTGTAGGTGTTTCCAATAAAGTAGGTGTCGCGCTTCCATCACCGATATAAACCACTGATTGCGCTTCAGATCCCCAGGCACCATCTGCACCCTGGGCACGAACGCTGAGCAGATACTCGCCCGGTGCTGGTGGGTCCCAGAGGACTTTCAGGGTGGCCAGTTTTTTAGATGGATTTGGATTTGGCAGTGAAGCGACGACCCGGCCATTTATACTTAATTCACCTACTGCAACACTCACCTGATCACTGATGTGATAGACAATTGTATAGGGGGCAAGGGATAAATAACTCTCGTTCAGTGGCGCGTCAATCCAGGCTTGCGGAGAGGAATCCCCGGACAGATAAGCCGTGCCAGGGTTGTCATTGTCGGGCATATTGCAGCCGGCCAATAGTAAAAGAGATAACAAAATTAAAAAAACACTTATTATTTTCATGGCAACCACTCACTTCCATCACCTTCATAATCATCACTCACATCTTCCACCATGTCTTCATTAACAGGCATAACGCCCGGTGCAATTGGATTTACGAAGTCCCAGGTATCACTGCTGCCTTCACTGCAGGGTACCCATGCGACACTGCTTTTGGCGCTATAACAATACTCTGTAGCAACCATATGAGATGTACCTTTGAAGAATAGGTATTGGCTTCCGGTATATCTTATGCATCCTTTTTTATGGTACCTATCAGGAATTTGCTGTAATTTGACAGGGATATCAATTGATTGACCGGGTTCCAGCCAGGGGATTGGCACCAAAACAGTTTCATATAACGCAAAATTTTCCATAACCCCCGATAATTTATACCTATCAAAATATGGATCTTGCGGATCTGGTAATTGATCGAAGGTTACATTATCCTCATAGTGACAAGTATTCCTATATTGGTCCACGCGACTGTAATTATCTCCAGTAACAGTCAAATGGAGTTGGGTCATATTTTTTACATCACGAGTGGCTGCCAATGATTCAGGAGTATCTTTGCGGGTAACCCGTACAACAACATATCCGGGGAAATCACCGGATCCTGGTACGGGGTGCACTTGTGTGGGAGGGGAGAAGCATGGTGCAAACCAGTATAATCGATCAGATGGTTCATAGCATCCAGGTTGTTTGGAATAGTTGCTTTCTTGTGCGATAAGCCCTTTAATTTTGACAGAAATTAAGTTTTTACAGAAATCATTACACACTAGAGGAACTGATTCTGATTCGCTAACATATGCCAATTCAGCGATGATACTTTCAGTTATCGCCTGGGCGATGGCTTCATCGGAATTGGGAATATTTGGGGGTAATCCTGTGGCATAGGTAATACCGTAATCTACTCCGGCTTCGACAGCAGCCCTACAAGCTTTACTATCATCGCAAAATGGGATTTTGTCTGTTATTTCTTCGACAAGGGCAGCCTTGACCGCAGAAACCTTCCCAACTACGTAATCCCATAATTCCACAATTGCGCTCCATATCGATTCACTTTCACAATCATTTCTTACTTTACAACTATCAGTGGGTACTGGGCAAATTTCTTCACCAGCGGAGAAAGTTCCGGTTGGGTCATAATCCATGATAACACAAGCCCATTTAGAATAGATCCCATATTTAGGGGGCTGATACGTATCTTCCAGTATTTCGATATCATAAAGGCTGGGTACTTGCGATGTTAATGGTGGCATATCGGGTGGTTCATAGGAACCCAAGTGATGCATGTAAACCGTATTGGACACATCATTATACCCGTCTTCTTCCATGGATGGAGCGACACGAATCTGAATACTAAATGGTTCACCCATGGGATAATCATATTGGAAGGTAGGGTCCTGCCAATTCTCTCCAACCTCGAAATGATTGGTATATTTTGGCACACCTTCCGGATAGAGTATTTCACCAAAATCAAGCAGGTAGGTACCTTCATTCCCTCCAACATGTCCTTCTTTAAAAGTATTTGTGTAATATAAAATGAGAATGTCACTATTTGTATCTTTTATGTCCGGACCGTCAAATTCTTCAGCAATTCTCAGGGTCATTCTGTCTGTCTCGGACATCGAGCTAGTTTGCCAACGAAGTTCATACTGTTGTTCATTCAATGGGGTGATAGAGTTGGGGAAAATAGTCATCTCGTGAACCCATTCTCCAAGACCGTTATTTGTGCAGCCACCATCGCCGTAAACAGAACATACAGTTAAAATTGTGCGGTGAATGTTATGATCGAGGGCTCCAATATAAACTAACTCTGTACCCTGCCAGCCCCAGACCTCCATATGAACACGGTAGTCAGTTTCCTGAAATGTATCTACCAGGCTATCCAGATAGAGATCAAGGTTGAAATTGACCCCTGAATTGGGCAGGAACATACGGTCACCCTCAGGGACACGCTCTGCCAGTGAATCGTTGATTTGCAGATACAGGTAAGCTGTATCCACATTAATAGGTAGAATTAAATCCCCATTTTCATCAATTTTTGGGTCGGTGGTTAATTCAAAGGTTCCTCCTTTGCAGTTCATTTCATTCAAAGGAAAGGAAACAGGCGGGCCGGGATTTTCTCCATAGATATTGAAACTGGCAGCGTAATACGTAACCAAACCATATTGGTCAGGATCGACGATCTTGGCATCATTGAAGTTGCCATCTTTGTATGGTGGTGAAGTTACAATCCTTTCAAATTCTCCACCATTACGGGAGCGATAAATAAAATAGCCATCTTCGGTGTCACTATGATGTCCAGTAAATAACGTTACTGTACAGTCCTTGAAACTACCGGATATAGTTGGAGCGAGGGGTAATTTATCCGTATCGCCTGAAGCAGCGGGCGGATTTTGTTGTGGGGGCTCATCCATATCCCCTGGCTGCTCCTGTGCGGATGGCTCGGAAGCATTTGGTTGATTCGATGCTTTCAGCAAAAATTGTAGATCGTTGAAAAAGGTCCATTTCGGGTTATCTGCCTGTGCCCAATCGATTGAGGGATCAGATGCTGGATCGGATGAAGTTGCGCCTGATGGATCATAGCCGGGGATGATATTTGGGTTGCTAACCGGCACTGGCGAATTGGGAATCATAACTTGGCTGCCGGGGGATAATGCCGTTTGCGGATTTAGTTCATGGTTGATTTGCTGAATTTCTTCTACTGCAATACCGGTCTCACTCGAGATATTCTCCCAGGTGTCACCCTCTTTAATTGTCAGCGGAGAACCGGTTCCAACAGCTGGACCAGCTTCAATCATAACCGCGTTGGAAATACCCTTTCCACCAGATGCATTCACTGCCATGGCAACCAGAATGAATTGGCCGCTGGTTCCGGGCTGCCAATACTTTTGGGTGAGATATCGCTGACTTGCTGAGTAATTCTCTACAGGTTGGGTTTCATACAATGTACCGTTGACGTACAGTTCAATAGCCGTGATCGGCTCTGCTCCCCAGGCGGAGATCTGAATTGGAATGGCATAATTTAGCGGCCAATATGTATTATTGCCGGGGTGTGACATGCGCACTTCAATGGGCATTGATCCAGGTGGGATTTGTTCGTCCATGGAGGGAATGCGTTCAATGCCTAGCTTGACGACAATGCTCAACCCTACACAGAATGCAATACCGGATATCACCAGTAAAGGCCATAATTTATTCCACTTCATGGTAAACGCTCCTTTTAGCATTGAAATGAGAAAGTTATTTCCTGCTTGATGGTTTTATGGAGTTGTAAATAAATTTCTGATGAATACAGCTCCTATTCGAGAAGTATCTGACGAGTTGCAGTCAGGATCATCTATGTCAGAAATTGATCAGGAAATCGAATGTACGATGAAAGCAATATTGATCCAGACATTGGTCCCCCTTGCTGGCGGCAAAGTTTCATGCCGGGTTGTATATTCCAGTAAAATGAGCATGGCTTATTTCCACAGACTCGGCAATAAATAGAGTGGGTGCCTTTCTGATTGTATAAATAATGAGAAGGCACAATTCCATGCATATGAATGATTTTATTAACAACTATCAATAAGGGTATATAGTGAAAAGATTATATTTATTATACAATATTTGGAATAATGACATGTCTGTTACCCGTAAGCATAAATGGCTCCAGGATTTAGATTTTCCTGGAGCCATTTCATTAACGAACAATGTCTTTTTTGAATTAGTAGTAGTGTTGGCTTACTTGATAATAATAGGCGTACTGGTAGGGAATAATGGAATAAGAGATGGTCTGGTACTTTCAAGTTTGAAAAGGGGTTGTAAACAACCCGTAATGCTAACCTGGGAATACACATCGCTACGCTCGAAGTCACCGTTTTTGTTTTGGATGACGAGTTGGATATCCAATATACCGCTGGCATATGGACTGCTAAATGAATTGAGGTTTACAGTTTTACTGAACTGGTCGTTGCCAGCTGTGTTCATGGCAGTATTTTGCCAATCGGTAAATTGCCCATTTTCATCGCGCATGCGATAAAACAAAACAACAGTAGTGATGCCAGCCGGATCAATTGCATGCGCACTGACACTAACCTGATTTGGAGTACAGTTGCCATAATGTACCGCACCAGGAGAAGCGTTGAAGTTTGAAAAACCGGCAACGATTTCAGGCGTGGGTGTATGGGTAGGGGTTGGCGTAGGTGTCTCAACGGAAGTAGGCGTAGCCGTACTCTCACCGATATAAACGACTGATTGGGCCTCTGATCCCCAGGCACCATCTGTGCCCTGGGCACGAACGCTGAGCAGGTATGTACCCGGGTCAGGTGGATTCCAAAGATATTTTAATGTCGCCAGCTTCTTTGAGGCGTCAGGATTTGGCAGCGATTCTACTACCAGATTATCGATACTCAATTCTCCCTGTGCGATACCTTCCTGACCGCTGATGTGATAGACGATCTCATAGGGCGCAAGGGGTATATAGCTCTCATTGAGTGGTGCATCCATCCAGGCTTGCGGCTGTGAGTCTCCAACCAGATATGCCTGACCAGGTGCTGTCTTGCCGGGCATGCTGCAGCTTGTGAATAGTATCGATAATATCATTATTAGTTGAGCAATGTTTTTTTTCATGGTAAAGCCTCATTTATAACATAAGAAATGGCATCAGCAATAATTCCTATAGCAGATATTGTCACGGTCCAGCCGGATTTTCGAAATCCCAGATATCGCTGCCACCTTCACTACAAGGCACCCAAGGTTGTGTGCTATCTTCACTGTAGCAATACTCGGTTGCCTCCATATGTGATGTGCCATGGTAAAACAAATATTGACTATGGGCTGTGCGAATACAATTTTGTCTGTATTGCCCATAGATCTGCTGTAATTTTATTGGAATTTCGATGGATTGACCGGGCTCCAACCAGGGAATCTCAACCTGAACAGTTTCGAAGAGTGGTTCTTCCATTGGTGCGTCTCCAAAGGGGCCATATCCCCTGTTACCATTGCTATCCGGATCATTGGGATATGGTAATTGGTCAACGGTTAAATTATCCTGATACTTACAATAGTCTGCATACTCACCAATCCGACTATCATTGAATCCGTCTACACTTAAGTTGAGTTGGGTTTTCCCTTTCATCTCCTCCGTTGCAGCTAATGATTCGGGTGTGTCTTTGCGGGTTACCCGCACAAAAACATATCCGGGGAAATTGCCTGAACCAGGTGAGGCGTGAACAATGGTAGGCGGTTCAAAACAAATCGGAAAATATCCATAGTGATCGGCAATATCATAACAGCCAGGCTGCCCGTAATAGTATTTTGCTTTTGCAAAACGTTCTTTGATTTGGGCGGCAATTTCATCTTCGCAGTAATCTCCACAGAGATATTCAACACCGTCCACATCACTGAGATAAGATAATTCGCTCATGATAACGTAAGTGACACCTTGTGCAACAACTTCTTCAGAATTTGGCATATGCGCCGGTAAGCCTGTTACATAGGATACGCCATAATCAACCCCAGCCCTTACGCCATCCTTGCATTTCTGGCTGTCATCACAATATGGAATGGTGCTTGAGATACCATCGGCAATCTCTTGTTTTCCGTCATCGAATGCATCAACAACCATATCCCATCCCAACCCTAACATTCCCCAGAATCCAGGATCTTCGCAAGTAATATTTTCACCACAATACACATAAGTGAGTGGGCAAACTTCTTCTCCTGGTGAAAATTGTCCACTAGGATCATCGTCTATAATCACACAAGCCCATTTCGTACGAATTTCATACGTTGGAGGTTCGTATGTATTTTCTAAAATTTCTATATCGTACATACTGGGTACAGTAGATGCCAATGGCGGTAAATCAGATTGTTGATATTGGGTGAGGTGATGCATATAAACCGTATTGGATATATCATCAAATCCGGATTCATCCATGACAGACAGGATGCGAACAGCCAATTTAAAAGGATCGCCCATGGGGTAATCTGACGCGAAATCGGGATATTGGTAATTATCTCCTGGATGTCCGGAATAAGGTGGAATGGATGGTTTTCCTTCAGGATACAAAAGTTTACCAAGATCAATCAGGTATGTACCTTCATTTTCGTTGATTTGCCCCTGACTGGATGATGGATAGTAGCATACTTTGAGTAGGGTCGGATTTGCATCGGTAAGGCCTGGGCCATTAAAATCATTGGCAATTGCCAGGCAAATTTTAAAGGTCTCAGACAATGAACTGGTTTGCCAGTGAATTTCATATTTCTGCTCATTTAAAGGGATTAGGTAATTTGGCAGAATGTTCATTTCACGCACCCATTCTCCAACACCACCATCCGTGCAGCCGCCTTCGCCTTCAACGGAACAAACGGTTAATACAGTGCGGTGGACGTAGCGATCCAGGTCTCCCACATAAATCAGGTCTGCCCCTTGCCAGCCCCAAATTTCCATATGGATATTCAAATCAGTATATTGCAAAGTATCCACCAGGCTATCCAGGTAGAGGTCCAGATTGAATTTAACCCCTGAACCGGGAAGAAACATTCGGTCTCCTTCAGGAACGCGTACGGCTTGAGAATCGTTGATCTGGAGATATAGATAAGCAGTATCTACATTGAAGGGGAGCACTAAATCACCGAACTCATCAATTTTTGGATCAGTAGTTAACCCAAAATGACCACTTTTACAGTTGGTTTGATCTAATAAAAATGATATTGGGGTACCAGCACTTTCACCGAAAACATTGAAGCTGGATACGTAATAACTAACTACACCATATTGATCAGTATCCGCAATTGTCCAGCTGTCACTCTCTGCATTTGAAGCGCCATACGGTGGAAGGGTTACGATTCTCTCGAAATCACCGCCTTCCCGAGAACGGTAAATGAAATAGCCATCTTCAAAATCTGCATATGTCATATAGTGCAGAGATAAATTTACTGTACAGCCATTAACATGGCCGACCAATTCGGGAGCTGGGGGTATATAACCATCTTCGGCGGCAGATCCTGATGGACTTGGTTGTTCGGGTTCAGCCTGGGTTGATGTCTCATCAGGCGCAGAAGATCCAACAGGATTATTTTGGGCGGAATTTTTAATGAGAAAGATCAAGTCATTAATGAAATTCCATTTTGGGGGAGTTTTTGATTTCATATCTGACACAGGTAGTGTTTCTGTCTCAGCTGTTATTTCGCTTTGTGGGTCGTAAGCGGGGATGATATTTGGATTAGTGACAGGGTCAGGCGGGTTGGGCAGCAAGATCTGACTTCCAGGTGCCAATGCCAGGTTTGGATCAAGTTCAGGGTTGGCTTGTTGGATTTCATCCAACGTGAGACCTGTTTCCTGAGAAATATTTTCCCAGGTATGTCCTTCTTCAATCGTAAGAGGTGAGCCAGTACCGATAGGGGGACCCGCTTCTACTAAGACCGCATTGGATATGCCTGTTGCTCCTGATGCATCCAATGCTCGGGCAACCAGGATGAATTTACCAGAGCTGCCCGGCTGCCAATGCCAGAGGGTGAGGTATTGCTGATTTGCTGATTCAGCTTCTACCTGCTGTGTATCATACAAAGTGCCATTGACATATAATTCGATGCTTGTGACAGGCTCTACTCCATTTGCAGCGATTTGAATCGGAATCGCAAAATTAAGCGGCCAGCCTGTTTTATTGTTGGGATGTGTAATACGCACATGGATGGGTGTTGAGCCAGACGGTATTTGTTCATCAATAGATGGAATTTGATGTATCGCAAAGCGACTTACAAAAATAAGAATAATAATTAATAGGAAGGCTAAAAATGTGTACATGGGCCATTGTAGTTTTTTTTTCACACCTTAACTCCATATTCAAGGATTGAGATAAACTATTTAATAAGTTAATAGCAACATTAAGGGGTGGTGGGTACAATGCAGTAGGAGCCTAACGTTTACATAATCAAGCTCGAATAGTTGAATCATCCCTTATGAGATGAACTACAAATAATTAGTTGAACTAAAAGAGAACCAATAACGGGGATGTGTTGATGAACGTATAATTTTGTGCCTATTCATTATACTGTAGAATAATCACATCGATAATCTCATCATAAATTAGCACATTGTTAAATTGATACCTGTATAGAACACAAGCGTATTTATTCCCGTGGTAACCCTCCGGAATAAATTACACCTTCCGGTTTTTTGCCATTATATACGGCATCAATAACGGATGAGTAACGCTTAGTGAGTATGCCGCGGCGCATTTTCATGCTACCGGTTAACGCACCGTTTTCTGCTGAGAGCTTATCGGGCATGATTACCCAGCGTTTGATCTGTTCCGGGCGGGCGCTGTTGCTATTAATACGAGCAATACCGGCTTCAATGGTGTGTGGACTTTTGGCATGCCAGGTGCTTTCATCCAGCCAGAGCAAGGCAATGCAATATGAACGTCCATCGCCAACCAGCAGGGCTTCACTTATACCCGGAATGGCACGTAAATTTGCCTCAATCATGGTTGGAATAATATTCTTGGCGTAGGAAGTAATCAGAATATCTTTTTTCCTGCCATTCATCAACAAATAACCATTGATATATGCACCCAAATCACCTGTTTCTAACCAATCATCAGGAAAGGGTTCAATTTGATTATTATTGAAATACCCAGCAGCGACTTGTGGTCCACGTACGCAGATCTCGCCGTCTTCGCGGATATGAATATCTGTCTCAGGTAATGCTTTTCCCAAAGAAATAACATTATTTTGTCCTAGCCGATTTAGAGAAACTAAAGGTGCTTCAGTTAAGCCATAGGCGTTATGTACTTCAATACCCAAATCCTGAAAGAAAGTCAATAATCCAATATCTGTTGTTGCTGAACCAACGATGATTTGTTTGCATTTGTTTAATCCGACTTTCTTTAACAATCCGCGCCGCAGAATTGGTTTCAGGAATTGCCGTATCTTCCCTTCCGGCAAACGGTCATAATAACGAGCCAGAGGGTTTTCCAGAAAAGAAGCTCTAACTTTTTCAAAGAAGCGCGGCACAGAAAAGAAAATAGTTGGGCGTACTTGCTGCAATGCCCATTGCAAATCATTGAATTCATCCAGAAAATAGAGATCCAAGGCTGCAGGAACATAGTATGGTGAGTAGGTTGCCAAAATACCCTCCACGACATGGTTCATCGGGAGATAAGAGAGGTAAGAGCCTTTGCGGTTACGCTCATACCAGGGGAACATGGAAGCCAATGTTTCTGCCAACCAGCGGTGATGGTGGTGTAGATAGACCACCCCTTTATGTTCTCCTGTGGTGCCGGAGGTGTAATGTAAGGAAACAGGTTGATCCAGTAGAATGGATTCTGTTGATAGATCACTCTGATTTTCACCCAATTGCAAGAAGGATTGCCAGCTCCGTATATCGGATTGCTTTGAGTTTGGAAGCTCTTGCGCACAGAAAGAAACTAAGGGAGCCTGGGTGTTTAATTCATCTATTCGTTGAATCAGGCTGGGCACCCCAATCAGGAAGAGTTGCGGTTGGCTGTGGGCCAGTAATTGATTAACCTCAGTAGGTGGACAGGTGGCGTAGAAAGGTGTACTAATGATGCCGCTTAATCCGCAAGCCATTAAAATGGAAAAATATCGCGAACTATTCACACCGATGATTGCAACTCGCTCTCCGGATTGTATGCCTAACGCTTGAAATGAAGCACGGATTGTGTGAATTTCTTCCTGCATATCTGCACCAGTGCGATGCGTGATTTTTCCCTGCTTGAGATCATGATAGATAATGGGTTTGCTTTTACTTTGCATACGCACGATAACTTGTTCGTGAACACTGCGTGTTGTGCGATGCCAGAAACTGCGTTGCACGGCTTCTTGCAATAGTACAGGTAACAAATCCTGCCATTGATGTGGATATTCTCCAAGATATTGATCTGTATTACGTCGATCAAATAATGGGTCTTTATCAAAATATGGCAACAATGATCTAATTGTAGATAGCTCATGCAAAGGCAAGTTTTTAGCCAGTTTTACCAACCATTTTGTGCCCGGTAATTTAATGAAACGAGCAGGTTTTAAATGTATCCCCAAATTTTCTTTTGCCCATAAACGAGAAAAATCAGTAACCTGCGAAATGCTGGGTATAGTTTTTGGTGAGGGGGTCAGATGAAATGCCTGCCCTATACTTTCATCCTGGAATGTAAGCCGGCTTATCGCCTCAGCAACATAATCAACCGGCACCAGATTAACGCGCATTTTTGGATTGGCGGGAGCAATGGATAATTTTTCAGTAAGATATAATCGTAATGGGTAGTAGAGGGTGTTAAAAGATTTAATGCGTCCATTTTTTGAGTCGCCAACAATCATGCCAGGTCGGAAGATGGTAACTGGTAAATCTTTTTTCGCCTGCCAAATCAGCAGTTCAGCTTCGTATTTACTTTGCTCGTAAGGACTGGAAAATCCAAATTGATTCTTGGGCGGTTCTTCAAGAATAATGCCGCTGTGTGCGCCAGCAACATAAGCCGTGGAAACATGCGCAAAACGCTGCAATCCATGATCGGCATGTGCGGCCTGTGCTAATTCAAGCACATAACGGGTGCCTTCTACGTTAATAATGCGTAATTTCTCAAGGGATTGGAAAAGGCGTACATCTGCTGCGCTATGGATAATATGGGTTAATTGCTCTACTAATTGCTGATACTCTTTGCGGTTCAAACCAAGCTGAGGCAGGGTTATATCGCCTGCCAAGGCGATGACCTGATTTCCGATAGCGCTATACAGTTCAGGAAAATCCCACCATTCTTTCTGCAATCGATGAATGGCATGATCGTTATCCACTGCTCTTACCAGAGCAAGTATCCGATCTTGTGAATCACGGATCAATCGATTGGCAAGATTCGTTCCTAAAAAACCGGTAGCGCCAGTAAGCAGAATGATATTTTTCATGGAATCCTTTGTGTTTCCTCTATGTTAAGTATATCAGTATGCAATGTGCGTGATAACCCTATCAGATTGATGTAATTCGATGAAATTATGAACAAAAGTACTGAGGATTTTTCATAAAAAGAAAACTGCCAAGGAAATGGCAGTCTATGATTTGAATCGATCCTGTCTATTTTTGGTGCTGTTTTCAGGATGCTAAAAATTGTGGATTATTGTAAACGCGCATAAGATTTGTTATAAATGAAGACCGCTCCCGACATTGTTGCTCGGGGGCAGTCTTCATTTTACTTTACATCCATTGAATAAAGAAAATCCATCATACCTGGCGAATGCCCCCATTCCGTGAGTAATAAAGCGATTTCACTACGATGTTGAGTAGCATGATTGGCCTGATGCAGCATCATCTGCCACAGTGGATACGACCATTCTTCATTATTGAAGTTGCGGTAGCTGCTTATCTTTGCAAGGGTTGGGTTGCTGCATGTGCCGATAAACGCTTGAGTTTCCCCTTCAACCTTCTGCCAGTGATTGCGCAAGGCGGCAAGATCAGCAAAATCATCCGGCTCAAAGAATGAGCTGAGGGATTGTCCTTGCCAGCGCTGCAGCCATAACCATTGCACAGCAAGGATATGCACAAGCGTGGCATGAACTGAACCAAAGTTACCCAGGGAAGGTTCATGGTATTGTTCTGGGGTTAGTTTGGCACAACCATCCAGAATGCGCTTGTTTGCCCAATTATTGAATTGATAGAGGTTGGTTATTATTTTGTACATTTGACACCCTGATTTAGAAAAAAAGAAGTGAGAATTACTTCATAATCAATGATCATTACAATAAATATTTATCTCCACCACCCAGAACAACCCATAAAAATACCGCTGCGATACATGCATAAATAACAAAGAAGAAAATTGCCAAACCGCGCGTATACACGGCTGTCTTGAGATGCTGCTCACCAACATTATGTTTCTTGATTAAATTAATAGCCTGTGTTGCATACAGGAAAGCCAGGGGACAGACGATAATGGATACGATACCAAATGCACCGGTAATTGTGTAGATCAGTGCGCCGGTTGATTTTCGTGATATTTTGGATTCGATTTCCAATTTATCAATTTCAACCTGTGAAAAATTGCCTTCAGGGATGTTGGGTTTGCGAATAAATCTGATTGCAATGGAAGCAATAATTGCTACGCCAACAACAACGGAAATTTCTATGAGAGATGCGTAAAGTAGTGCATCTTCTCCTATGAAAAGCATTAATATGAAGCTAGAGACAAAAATAATA
Source organism: Chloroflexota bacterium (assembly GCA_016838895.1). Classification (GTDB taxonomy): domain Bacteria; phylum Chloroflexota; class Anaerolineae; order Anaerolineales; family Anaerolineaceae; genus UBA5203. Next base: position 37,897 of record JAEKNU010000014.1, on the reverse strand, counting down.
GGAAATGGGAGAATAAGCAGAACCCCAAGGAGACGAACTGCAGTTCCCTCGATTTTATACTTTCCACCACCAAATAGGAAACCTGACATTTTCCCGGTGAAAATTGCATAGATTCCAAAACCTAAAAAGGCAAGTTCCAAAATGAGCAGCATGTTTTATTCCTCTTGAAATGTGATTTTTCTATTGGTTTTTCCCACTGTAGTAAACCATTTGGGAAAGGAAAATATCTTCTATATTTTATTCGATTTGAGTTTTACAATGTACTAAATCAAATCCCCAATTATTTGCCATTTGATTCCCGGTAGACTTGTGGGGCCATACCGGTTAATTTACGAAAAACCCGGCTAAAATATGCCTGATCTTTAAAGCCGACCTGATGGGCAATTACACCGATGGATTCATTTGTATTTGAGAGTAAGTTTCTGGATTGCAGCACCCGATAACGGTTGAGATAGTCCCATGGTGAGATATTAAGTTCTCGGTTGAAGACGCGACTGAGGTAATCTTCACTGACACCAACGGCATTCGCAATTTCCCAGCGAGATACCGCGCGGGTGTAATTTTGCTGCAGATAGGAAAGCGCTTGCTTTACCAAACCACTGGTGTGAGCTGGCAGGGTATCACTTCCGAAAAGTGCACAGTTCATGGCGGCGATAGTTTCGGATTCGGACCAGATGCCCTTGCTTTGCAGGATAACGCGGGTATGGTTTTCAATACGCTTGACATCATCCAGACTGAGTACTTTATTGCTCATCACAATCACAGGAACTTGGCGAAGATGCTCTACCGAGCGCATATGATCCAATACATCAGCACCACCCATGGTTGGCATGACCAAATCAAGCAGTACTAATGCCGGTGTTTCTTCTTCCATGAGGGTGATAGCGACTTCGCCGTTTTCCGCAAGACGGATAGGATAACCGGGTAACCCACTCTCAACCATCGCTTTATGGTCATTCCTAATTTGTTCATCATCATCAACAATCAGAATAGACCCTGTATTTTGGGAGGGGTTCATGGCAATGATGGCATCCAGTAAGGTTTGTGAATCAGAAGATTTAACCACGAATCCTGTCAACCCCAGTTGGGTTTCCTCTACTTGACCGTATAAGATGAAGGGGGCCTGAACAAGATTGGGATAATGGCGTAAGCGACGTACTAATGTCCAATCACTGGGTTGGGCGTTCAGTAAGTCCCAGGCCAATGCAACCGGTTTAACCGTAGTAAGTGCATTCTCTAAATCTTCGGAGGTACGTAATTGGAATATTTCCAGACTCTGGCGCTTACACATATCAAGAATTTCTTTGGCAGGTTCAGTGCAGGATGAGATCAACAGCAAGGCTTCTGATAAATTATCCTGAATGACTGGTTTGTTATGATCCAGCACGGGTAATGGTAAATAGATCTGGAAGGTAGAGCCTTCGTTTAGCTTACTTTCCAGTTTCATACTGCCACCATGTAATGCAACCAGATGGCGGGTGATGGAAAGTCCCAATCCGATACCGCCTGCAATGCGGCGATTATCTTCTATGGTGACAAAGGGTTCAAAAATACTTTCCTGTTTTTTCTGGTCAATACCCAGGCCGGTGTCTGACACCCAGAAATGAATTTGAGGAGGTACAATTTCCGCACCAAATGTAATTTGCCCACGCTGCGTATATTTTTTTGCATTACTAAGTATATTTAGAAAGATCTGACGTAAGCGTAAAGCGTCAGCTCGAATTTGTGGCAGACGATCAGGGATATCAATTTTCCATTTCACTTCCTGAGATGTGGATTGATCAGCCAGGCTGTGGAAAGCATCCAGCAATAATTGGCGGGGATCAATTAATTCCAGGGTCAAATCCAGCTCATCAATTTCGGCTCGGGAGAGATCCAGAAGATCATTAATCACACGTAGTTGATGTTCAGCGTTGCCATGAATTTGCAGCATATCATTTTGTAATAATTCAGGAATATCAATGCCATATTTATTGGGATTTTGTAAAGCATTTTGTGTATACCCCATGATGATGTTCAATGGGGTGCGCATCTCGTGGCTTACATTTGCCAGTAAACGCGTTTTAATGCGGTCGGCTTTTTCTGCCTGTAAGCGAGCGCGTTGGATTTCTTCAAAGAGTAAGGCTCCCTGCAGGGCACTACTGAGTGTGTTGCGCAGCAGTTCATAAGTATCTCCATTGTGTGGTCCAATTTCAAAAACCACATAACCAAGAGATTTGTTTTGGAAATATAATGGTTCAACAACCAGACTGTAGCGCCGGTTTTTTGGTAAAAATTCTTCAGGGATAATTAATTCGGTGGAGAATGATCTGCCGGTAGGCTCAATATCTGCCCGTTGATGATCTGTATAGGCCAGCAGCAGGTTGGCTGTATCCGGAACAACTGCATTGGTTGGTTTTTCATAGGTTACAAAATAAACACTGGGAATGCCCAATAATGGCAGTTGTTCAGCAAGCACATCCGTTAAATGTTTTACATCAAATGTGGTAAGTAATGCGCGGTTGATTTCTTGTAAATTAGCTGCTTCACGATCCTGTTTCCATTGATGATAAGATTGTGAACGTTGGATCGCTTCTTCTACAACCACGCGTGCTTGTGATAACAAACACTCGAGTTTTGTATAATCTTTCGAAGGGAAATATCGCAAACACCATACTCGTAAAATGGAGAGTGCATTTTGCCAGAGAATGATGTCGAAGTTTTCTTGCATGGCATCATCAAGGGCAATGTTTAATTCACTCAGGAAAGTATCTGATGATGATTCAATGGCTTGGATGAAGCCAGAAAGAATTGGTTTTACCCAGTGTTGTGTTTTCTGTTCATCAAAATGCAGTGTCGTTTTGATTTCTTTCAGACAGCCAGCATGGATTTCCGAAAGAGACATTTTATTATTATTTGTTGAAGGAAGGGCTGTAGCCAGATTTATTGCGGCAGAAGGACAACCACAGGATTGCCGAACTACCAGTTCTGACGGCAGGGTAATCAAAGCAGGAACAGATTCACCGTTCAATTGTTGTAGCAGCACATCCATTGCTTTGGCTCCCTGCTCTTTAAATGGAAGGTCTACAGTTGTGAGCGGAGGGGTGGCGAGTTTTTCTTCAACGGAATTATTGAATCCAGTTACCGCGATATCTGTAGGTACTTCATATCCTCGAGCCTGGAGGGATTTTAGAGCCCATAATGCCATCAGATCACTGACGGCAACAATGGCGTCAAAGTCTTTGCCTGGCACCAAACCGCGTTCATCCAGCAAAAGGGCAATCGCGTCTGCGCCGGCTTCCCAGGGTAATGGGCTTGTAATTAATTGTGGGGCAAGTGGGATATCAAAAGAATGCAAAGCATCTAAATAGGCACGATACCTTTCCTGTGCATAATAATGACCTTCAGGACCACGGATGAATGCCAGTCGTTTAAAGCCATGTTCATGAATAAGGTGGGAAAGCAAAGCACGCATACCCAAATAGCTATCTACAGAAACAGTGGGCATACCCTCCATGAATTGTGCCAGGCTGACCATCGGTAAAGAATGATAACGCTCATGAAAGGCCTTGATTTCCGCCGGGCCAAGTACACCGCCTAATGAAGATGACCAGGTAATTAATCCATTCAGCCTATTAATACTGGCCAGATCAAAAATAGCATTACGCTGAATTTCAAATGAATCGGCTGCTTGTAAGCGTCCCCCCGGAAAACAAATTAAATTAATATTATGTCTCTCAGCGGCTGCTAAAAGACTTGGCCAAATTACTCGACTTGCACCAGTATGAAGGCTGGCAAACAAAAACCCCAATGTAAAACGATCTGATGAATTCAGTTCAGGCATACTGGCGACTTTCCTCTTGTAAAATATAGTTTATATGATTAACCCCTTTGAAACAACCCTGCCACTTGGACAATTCCGTCATTTTGAATATATTGGAAACTTGTATATCAAAAAGGACGTTTTTGTCCAAGTGAGGATCGTCAAAATCCAAATCGAAACGGCTAAGATGGTAATCACACAGTCCGGATTGAATAATATATATTAATGTGGTTTTGGCGTTAATTTATTTAAAATTTGCGTCAGCGGAGAAAAATATGGCCCCAAAAACAACACTTTTTAAAAAGCTTCTCCCAAAAAAAGTCGATTTTGAGGAATTATCAAAAACCATCTGGCGACATCGCGGAATATATTTACTGATGTTGCCTACTTTGATTTGGTTTGTAATTTTCAAATATGGACCGCTCTGGAATGCACAAATTGCATTCAAGGATTTCAAGCCATTACTTGGCGTAACAGGGAGTCCTTGGGTGGGGTTCAAGCATTTCATTGTTTTTGTCAACTCATTTTACTTTGCACAACTCATTGGGAATACGGTTTTTTTCAGTTTGGCAAAACTTGTTCTAGGATTGCCCCTGGCAGTGATCTGTGCGATCTCCTTGCATGAAAGCTGGTATGGTCGTTTCAAAACCTTTGTTCAAACTACAATTTATTTACCACATTTCCTTTCCTGGGTTATCATGTTTGGCTTATTGTTAACCATACTTTCACCTGGGGATGGTTTGCTTAACCAGATTATTGAGAGTTTTGGGGGGAAGCCGATTGCTTTTCTTACCACGCCGGACACATTCCGATGGGTCATTGTTTTATCAGATATTTGGAAGGAGACCGGCTGGAGTACGATTCTTTACCTTGCTGCTCTCCTGTCCATCAGTCCAAATCTATATGATGCTGCCGCTGTGGATGGCGCATCACAATTGCAGCGCATTTGGTATGTCTCCATTCCAGGCATTATTCCGGTTGTTGTGCTGGTGACCTTACTTCGTATGGGGCACATTTTAGAAGCAGGCTTCAATCAAATTTTTGTCTTGTATTCGGTTCCAGTTTATAGCGTTGGTGACATCCTTGATACATGGGTTTATCGTCAAGGTATTCTTAGTTTCCAATTCAGTCTTGCAACTGCAGTAGGCTTTTTCAAGGGCGTTATCGGGTTGGTCATGATCCTTGTCGCGAACAAAATAGCCAAGCGTGTAGCTAACGAGAGCTTATTTTAGGAGATATCAATGTCCCGTTTAAAAACCCGTGATTCGGTCACTTTTCAAGTTGGGATTACAATTTTCCTGACAATCATTTTGTTTATCATCATAATTCCTTTTTGGCGAGTAATCGTCACAGCCTTTATACCGCTAGATATTTATACGAAAGAAGGCGTCTCCCTATTTCTTTCACCTACAAAATGGACATGGGAAGCCTTTACACAGTTAGCGAGTCATACACAATTTTTCCTGTCATTGCGCAATAGTGGCATCATCACAGTGATGGGCGTAACGATTAGTATGGTGCTAACAGTTCCATTAGCATATGGACTTTCCAATCGTTCGTTACCTGGTCGAAAATTTATTATTGGGTTTGTCTTGTTTACATATCTTTTCAACCCGGGATTAATCCCGAACTATCTTCTGATTACTGGTTTGGGCCTGCAAAACAACTTCCTTGCAGTTGTGCTACCTCCTGCGGTGAGTGTCTATAACACACTGGTCATGATGAGCTTTTTTGAAGGATTGCCTGTAGAAATTAAAGAGGCTGCACGACTGGATGGAGCCAGCGAGTTTCAAGTTTTGTTTCGCATCATCCTTCCGTTGTCCAAACCAATCCTCCTGACTATTGGTCTTTTCTATACCGTTTATTTTTGGAACGAGTTCTTCACACCTCTGCTTTATTTGAGCGATAACAGTCTCTTACCGTTGCCTGTGTTGTTACGCAACATCCTGATTTCTGCCAGTCTGAATGAGTTTGTAGAGTACAACGCATTCTCAACTGTGGCAGTGGAATCTTTGAAGGCGGCTGGCGTTCTGATAACAATGCTTCCTATGTTATTGGTGTATCCATGGATACAGCGTTACTTCACAAAAGGCACATTGCTAGGAGGTGTCAAGGAATAAACGAACAATTGTCCGCCCGTCAAAAACTTTCTTTCTGGAATAAAAGAGAACATATGGTTCTCTTTCTAGTAAACCAAAATAGGAGAATAAGATGAAAAAAGGAATGTTTATTTTGATCGCACTGTTGCTTGTAATGAGCCAAGTACTGGGCGCCTGTGCACCAGCTGCTGCACCTGTAGCAGAAGAGGCAGCACAACCGGCAGCAGCCGAAGAGGCAGCTTCTGCAGAAGAAGCAGCTCCAGAACCGACTGCAGTTCCCGAACCCGTTGATATTGAACTCTGGGCACTGGCATCCGTAACAGAAGCTGGCCCTCCGCCAGATGATTGGCTAGGTTTTCAAAGAATTCATGATGAGTTGAACATAAATCTGACTGTAGAGCTCATACCGCCAAAAGGTGATGGGGAAACAAAATTGAATGCTGCAGCTGCAGCAAACGATTTACCTGATGTATTCATGATTGTCAGCACCACCAATGACCGTGATAACCTTAAGAATTACTATGAATTAGGTTTGATCGCTCCAGTGGAAGATATGCTCGACATGATGCCTCAACGTAAAGTAACCCATCTTGATGATTATCAGGTTCTCCAGGATCTGACGACTTTTGATGGTCATCTCTATGCTCTCCCCAATCCCCCCAGCATTACCAATCGTGAAGGTTTGGTCGTCCGCCAGGACTGGCTGGACAACCTTGGTTTGGAAGTTCCCACCACGCCTGCAGAATTAATCGCAGTGGCGGAAGCCTTTACCTACGATGACCCGGATGGCAATGGAAAAGATGATACCTATGGTTATGGTGCCTTCATTGAAGGCCAAGGTGTTGGTCGCCGTTTCAATCCAATTTTCGGTGCCTATGGTGTTGTTGATCTGTGGAATTTTGTCGATGCAGACAAAGGCGACTTTGGCCTCAACATACATGACCCAGAATTCTACAAAGCTATGGAAGTCATGGTTGAATTACAGGCAAAAGGTCTTGTTGATCCCGACTGGCCCACCCTGACCAAGGATGAGTTCCGCGCACGTTGGAAACAAGGCCGGAATGGTATCATGTGGGAAGATTTTGCTGCACTGACCAACAAATCCAACTATACACCATTCGATGACAACTTCCCCGAAGCTTCATGGACACCTTGTGCCGCTTTGGTAGGTCCTGGTGGAGAAAATGTATACGGTCTCAATGAAGCCAATTTCTCGATCTATGCCGTTTCACAAAAAGCCGCCGATGCTGGTAAAAAAGAAGCCATTGCTGCATTATTTGAGTGGTTCGCCACCGATGGTTACTACCTGACAGGCTTTGGTGAAGAAGGCGTCAACTTTAATCTTGATGCTGATGGATACATAAATTTGGATGGCATTGATCCTGATCTAGCCTTTAATTCCCCTGCGATGCAACCCCCGACACAGTTACGTGGTACAGCTTTCTATAACTCACTCGCAGAAATTAGCGCTCGCTATCCTAACTATGAAACCAATACTGGCCGCTCAATGACCCCGATCAAATCCTACTTGAAGTTCTATCAAAGCCAACAATGGATTGAGGGTTTTGCCAAGAAGCTGATCCCACCTCCTGCCAACGCAGCTGACTTCTATCGCTATTACGACGAAGCCATTCTACAGTTTGCTCTGGGACAGAAAGAATTGACCCCAGAATCCTGGCAAGAATTCTTAGATGGCTTGGCATCAATTGGCGGAACAGAATTTGAAGCCACTGCCAAACAAACACTGCAAGATGCTGGCATGATTCCTTAAACTGCAACCTGTACTTGTAATTTAAGGCAGGCGGCTAACAACCGCCTGCCTTCCTAAGGAGCATATCTGCGTTGAGTGAAGAATCGCTACAAATGAATCTCTCTCTGGTTTGTAGCACCAATCGAAGTTGAAGCACCAAACGCAACATCTTAATCTTAAGTGATGACAACTATGAACACACCCATCTCTCTCAAAATTGCCTACATTGGCGGCGGAAGCCGTGACTGGGCACGCAAATTGATGATCGATTTGGCAATCACCCCTGAATTGACGGGTGAAGTAGCCCTTTACGATATCGACATGCAGTCTGCAAACCTGAATGTACAATTGGGAACATGGTTACAGGATCAGCCGGGTGTGGCTTCCAAATGGCGCTATCATGCAGTTGAGCAATTAGAGGATGCATTAAAAGATGCGGATTTTGTTGTCATGTCCGTACAACCTGGCCCACTTGAATTAATGAAAGAAGAAATCGCCCTGGCAGAGGAGCAGGGTATGTATTATCCGGTTGGTGATACGGTTGGTTTCACAGGTTTGATGAGAGGGTTTAGGTCAGCAGCTATTTACAAAGGTTTTGCAGAACGTATCGCCAAGATATGCCCAAAAGCGTGGGTGATCAACTACACCAATCCAATGACAATATGTTCACGAACATTGACAAGAGTTGCTCCGGGAGTACAGGTTTTTGGTTGCTGTCACGAAGTATTTTCTACACAACGTATGCTGGCAAAAATGGTTGCGCAGCAATTGGATATAGAAGAACCACAGCGCAATGAAATTCAGGTCAATGTATTGGGTATCAATCATTTTACCTGGGTAAATCAAGCAACTTATCAGGGGCATGATCTATTGGCGATGTTGAGAACTCACATTGAACAGCCAGGTGTATTACGTGAATTTGCACAGGCTGAAGTTGAAAGCTGGGATGATTGGTTTTACAGTGCAGATCAGGTTAAGTTCAACTTGTTTAAACGGTATGGCATTTTAGCTGCGGCTGGTGATCGTCATCTGGTGGAATTTTTACCGGGATTCATAAAGTCGCCGGAGAATCTCTTCAAATGGGGTGTAATCCGTACACCTGTATCGTGGCGTATTGAACGCTGGACTAGTGCACCACAAAAAACGCACGATTTAATTAACGGTGTAACTTCGCTCGAATTGAAATCTTCCGGTGAGGAAGGGGTGGGGATGATCAAAGCGCTGGTAGGTTTAGGTGATTTGATTACGAATGTGAATATGGAAAATAAAGGACAGATCTCTAATATGAAATTGGGTGCAGTTGTTGAAACAAATGCACATTTCAGCCATCAGAGTGTTCGTCCAATCAATGCTGGCGCTTTACCTGATGGTATCGCAGCATTGATTAATCAGCACAGCACGAATCAGGAAATGATTATTGAAGCTGTGGTCACGAAAAATGTCAATCTCGCTTTTCAGGCTTTTTATAATGATCCAACCAATATCCTTGATATTGATAAAGCCTGGGCGTTATTTAGAAATATGCTGCAGTTAAACCAGGAATATCTTCCCTGGGCAAAGCTGTAAAATTAATTTTAGGTTGGTCCTATGACTCATTCATCTTTGCAAAAAATTGGCACATGGTCAACACGTATGGTTGAATCCACACTTGAACGATATACCCTGAAAGAAGCCGAATGGCATTATGAACATGGGTTACTCGTTATGGCGATTGAAAGAGCTGGTGAAGTTGCAAATGAACCACGCTATACACAATTTGTTTCTGATTGGGTTGATCATTTTGTAAACCTGGATGGCAGCATTCGCACATATCGAGTCGATGAATACAATCTGGATCAGATCAATGCGGGAAGATTGTTGCATGGAGCGTTTCGTCGAACTGGCGATGAGCATTATCGCAAAGCCATTGAATTATTGATGGAACAATTGGCAACGCATCCGCGTACCAATAGCAATGGCTACTGGCACAAGAAAATTTATCCCTATCAAATGTGGTTAGACGGCATCTATATGGCCAGTCCATTTCGAGCTGAGTACGCAAAGACATTTGAGAAACCTGAGATATTTGATGACATCGTTTTCAATATCAAATTAATTGAGCAACAAACCCGTGATCCGCAAAGCGGTTTGTTATACCATGCCTGGGATGAGAGCAAAGTGCAACGCTGGTGTAATCCTGATACAGGTTGTTCGAAATATTTTTGGAGCCGTGCGATCGGATGGTTTGTCATGGCAATTGTGGATGTTCTTGATTTTTTACCAAAAGATCATTCTGGACGGCAAACTTTGATTGATATTTTATTAAGAGCGGCTGAAGCTGTGGTAAAAGTTCAGGATGAAGCCACGGGTTTATGGTATCAAATCGTAGATTTACCTGATCGAAAAGGGAATTATCTGGAGGCCTCCGGTTCTGGCATGTTTGTTTATGGCTTTGCCAAGGGTGTACGTCTGGGTTATTTGCCTGAGGACTATTTTATTTCTGCTCGTCGCGGATATCATGGTATTCTGGAAAATCTGATCAAAGTGGATTTTGAAGGTTTGCTCACGCTTGAAAAAGTATGTGGTGGCGCCGGATTAGGTGGAGATCCATATCGTGATGGGTCTTATGAGTATTATATATCTGAAAAAATCGTTCCCAATGATGCGAAAGGGGTTGGTCCATTTATATTAGCTGCCCTGGAAATGGAAAATGCCGGAGTGGACGAGGTATTGGCAGAATGACCACAGTACCAGACGTCGATTTGACATATAATATTCGCTCCTTTGGTGCTGTTGGAGATGGCGTTTCATTGGATACGCCCGCAATACAGCAAGCCATAGATGCGTGTGCCAAGAACGGTGGGGGTACGGTAATTGTTCCGGCAGGAAAATTTGTAACCGGTAGCATATTCTTACGCAGCAATATCTCGTTATATTTGGATGTTGGCGCAGAATTACTGGGCAGCGAAAATATTACGGATTATCCCGTTATCAAAAGTAGATGGGAAGGTCAAACGCAAGATACATACGCTTCTTTGATTGGGGGAGATCAATTAAGTAATATCTCGGTTCTGGGCCGTGGCACGGTTAATGGACGTGGCGAGGTTTGGTGGAAAGCTTATGCGGAGGGACTATTAGATTACCCTCGTCCGCGATTGATCAGTTTCTCCAATTCGAATAACATTTTGATTGACGGTATCACCGCTACGAACTCACCAAGCTGGACGATTAATCCGGTACATTGTGAAAACGTGACGATACATGCAATAACGGTGATTAACCCGGCCGATTCACCCAACACGGATGGCATTAATCCGGATTCATGCCGATTGGTTCGTATTTCGGATTGTTATGTCAGTGTGGGAGATGACTGTATTACGATCAAATCAGGTACGGAACATGAATCACCCGAATGGTATGCCCCTTGCCGTGATATCGCTATCACTAATTGCACATTGGAGCGAGGTCATGGTGGTGTGGTGATTGGCAGCGAAATGAGCGGCGGGGTCAAGAATGTGGTAATTTCAAATTGCATATTTATCGGCACAGATCGCGGTATCCGCATAAAATCACGGCGTGGCCGTGGTGGTGTTATTGAGGATATACGTATTTCGAATCTGATTATGGATGGGGTGTTATGTCCCTTTACGATGAATTTGTATTATCACGTCGGCGCACGGGGTAATCATGTTGTGTCGGATAAAAACGCGCGCAGTGTGGATGATGGTACACCGCGTATTCGCCGTGTTTCATTCAATCATATTACTGCCCGTGAAGTGAAGCACGCTGCTGGATTTTTGTATGGGTTGGCTGAAATGCCGCTAGAAGAAATATCGTTCAGTAACGTATCAATCAGTATCTCTGAAGATGCAGATGCAGGATATCCGGAAATGGCAGATGATATTCCACATATGTCCAAGGCAGGTTTCTTCATCCGAAATGCACATCATGTTCGCCTTGAAAATGTTGAAGTGGCCGGACAAATTGGTGACGCATTTGATATTGCAGATTGCACAGATATAAAAATCATTAAGTAATGGATGCGTAAGATGGATTATGGGTACTTCATTGTTTTCTTTAGAGGAACATATTAGCGACATCAATTTGGCATGTGCGAAGCGCTTTGCTTTGCATGCCAGCACATTGAAAGAGGTTCAGTTTTGGCAGAAATCTTTCCGGCATGAATTAGCCTGGTTGCTTGGAATAAACAATCGCAACGTACCGAAGACCAATGATGAAATCCTTAACTCGCATGATCGGGGATCGTATATAGAAGAAAAGCACAGCCTGCGTATTTGTGAGTCTGTTTCCATACCCATATATATTTTAATGCCCAAAACAAAAGCGCCGTATCAGGCGATACTTGTCTTTCATGGACATGATCCCAGTGCACAGTATTGTCTGGGAAATTATCCAGATGATGACATCGCACGAGAAAATTTGGCGAACGACAATAACTATGCTCAGGTATTGGCAGAAAAGGGATATCTGGTTTGCGTGGTAGAACAACGCGGCCTGGGCGAAAGGCTGACGAATCAAATTGATCAAGAAAATGGGCGATCCTGCCGCCATCTGGCATTTTCTTATTTAATGCATGGACGTACTTTAATGGGTGAACGAATTTGGGATGGCATGTGTGCCATATCCTATTTGAATGCACGCAAAGATGTTCGCGGAAAATTGGGCTGTACCGGGCACTCTGCTGGAGGAGCAACAGCATTGTGGCTTTCAGCGTTGGATGAACGTATCGATGTGGCTGTTGTCTCCGGCTATTTCAATGGTTTTGCGGATTCCATTCTGGCAATGCAGCATTGTGAATGCAATTATGTGCCGGGTCTTACTGCCGTGGCAGAAATGGGTGAAATTGCGGCTTTGATTGCACCGCGGCCAGTTTGTTTTATTAATGGCGAGCAGGATGAACTTTTCCCAATTACTGGCGCGCGGAAACAATTTGAAATTGTGCAACAGGCGTACAATCTGTTCAACACAGAAGAGACCTATCAGTTGCAGATTCATTCTGACGGGCATCGTTATCATCATCAAATGGCTCACGCCTGGTTTTCAACCTGGATGAATTGAGATTTGCATCTATATCGGAGAATGAAATGAAGAAAATTGTTACTTTTGGTGAAATTATGCTGCGTCTGGCAACCCCGGGTTTCCAACGCTTTGCCCAGGCACAAAAATTTGAGGCGATATACGGCGGCGGGGAAGCGAATGTAGCTGTATCTTTGGCCAATTATGGCCAGGATGTGACGTTTGTTACACGATTACCCGCACATGATTTAGGAGATGCCTGTATTCAATCTTTGCGCGGCTTAGGTGTGGATACACAGTATATTTTGCGTGGTGGGGAACGTATTGGTATTTATTTTCTGGAAACAGGCGCTTCACAACGTGCCAGCAAAGTAATTTATGATCGGGCAGGCTCCAGCCTGGCTGCGATTCAGCCCGGTTTGGTAGATTGGAAAACGGTCTTTTGCGATGCTGATTGGTTCCACTGGACAGGTATCACCCCAGCTGTTTCAGAAGGAGCAGCGGCGGCATGCCTGGAGGCCGTGAAAGTTGCCCGCGAGATGGGTCTGACTATTTCCACGGATTTGAACTATCGTGCCAAATTGTGGCAATGGGGTAAAACGCCTGCCGAGATCATGCCTGAACTGGTAGGTATGTGTGATGTTGTACTGGGTAATGAAGAAGATGCAGAAAAAGTATTTGGGATTAAGGCACCTCATAGCGATGTTAGCGCAGGGAAAATTGATGCAGATCAATATCGTTATGTATGCGAGGAACTAGTAAAACAATTTCCATCATTGAATACGGTTTGTATTACTTTACGCGGGTCGCTCTCTGCCAGCCACAACACCTGGTCTGGAGTATTATGGAAAGAAGGTGTATTTTATCAAGCGCCCACCTATGATATTCTGCCGATTATTGACCGGGTTGGCGGTGGTGATTCCTTTATGGGTGGCTTGATTTACGGTCTGCGTACATACAAAGAGGATACGCAGAAAGCATTAAACTTTGCTGCGGCAGCAGCCTGTTTGAAACACAGTATTTCAGGTGATTTTAATCGAGTTACCGTCAGCGAAGTTGAAAAACTGATGGGCGGTGACGCATCAGGAAGGGTTTCGAGGTAAGCGATGCGCTTAATTTCGTTTCGGTTTGGACAGGAACAGCATATTGGTATCCGTATGGATGCGGGTATATTGGATTTAAATATTGCTTCAAATGACCTGCCAATGGATATGATATCCTTTTTGAACCTGGGCAAACAAGGTATATTGCAGGCGCAGAAAATGCTCTCTTCCTTTAAAAATGAGTGGATTTTAGCTGAGGATGAGGTTGAATTACTGGCCCCCGTACCAAACCCTGGAAAAATATTGTGCATCGGACATAATTACAGCGGCCATATCGGCATCGGCAAAACAGAATTGCCGGAGTATCCCAATTTGTTTTGTAAGACAGGCAACACCATCATCGCGGATCAGCAGGCAATCATTATTCCACAAGCCAGCGATCAAGCAGATTTTGAGGCAGAATTAATGGTGGTGATTGGAAAGCGCGCCTATTGTGTTTCCGAAAAGGAAGCCGAGGAGTGTATCGCAGGTTATACGTTGTTTAATGATGTTAGTGCGCGTGATTATCAAAAACGTACCAGTCAATGGATGTTGGGTAAATGCTTTGATACTTTCGGTCCGATGGGTCCGGATCTGGTAACGCCGGATGAAATACCGGATTTGTATCAACTAGAACTTGAATTGCGGGTTAACGGTGTATTGAAACAGAAAATCAATACCGATAAAATGATTTTTTCAGCACCCTTTTTGATATCTTATATCAGTCAGGTAATGACATTGGAAGTAGGGGATGTAATCGCTACTGGTACACCGGCAAAGTTACCTGAAGCGGCAGCGCGAAAGCAATTTCTACAGGATGGCGATATCGTCGAAATGAGTATCGAAAAATTAGGCGTATTGCAAAATCCGGTAAGAAAAACATAACAATTTGGTTAGAGAGGTGACGGCATGGCAAAGCATATGCGTTTGGATGTGATTAATAAAATCGTGGATGTGGGTGTGATCCCGCTCTTTTATCATGATGATCTGGAAACAGGTATCGAAGTTATCAAAGCTTGTTCAAAAGCAGGCACGAAAGTAATTGAGTTTACCAATCGCGGTGAGAAAGCATATCCTGTATTTAGTGAATTAGTAAAAGCATTCAATGAGATGGATCCCAGTGTGATTTTAGGCGTGGGTTCTATCATCGATGCACCGACAGCAGCATTGTTTATGGCTTCAGGTGCAAACTTTATTGTAGGGCCCAGCTTCAATGTCGAGGTGGCTAAATTATGTAATCGCCGTAAAATGTTATATGTACCCGGCTGTGCAACGGCAACCGAAATATCCACTGCAGAAGAATACGGGGCTGAAATTTGCAAGGTATTCCCTGGGGCTACGATTGGCGGCCCGGGATTTATTAAAGCGGCCATGGCGCCTTGTCCCTGGCATCGTTTGATGCCCACAGGTGGTGTGGATGCAACCGAAGAAAGTATCAGCTCCTGGATCAAAGCCGGGGCTGTTGCGGTTGGCATGGGTAGTAAGTTAATTACTGCACAGGCCTTGAAAGAAAAAAATTATGACAGCATCGCAGCCAAAGCTGCGCAATGTATTGATTGGGTAAAGAAAGCCAGAATTAAATAAAAGGAGAGAACGATGAAATACCATACTTACTTAACTTCAAATTCCGGAGTGAACAAACCCTCCATTAATCCATGTAAATTATTAGATTTTACCTTCTTGAAGTTGGCTGATGGGGAAAGCCACAGTGCCGATAGTGGTGATCGTGAAATCCTGGCAGTGATCTTAGGCGGCAAAGCCACTTTTGAAATTAATGGTCAGAAATTTGAGAAAGTGGGCGGCAGGCCCAATGTGTTTGCCGGTAAACCGCATTCCGTTTATATTCCTGCCAGCGCTAAATTCAGTATCAAGGCTGTGGGCAATGTGGAAATTGCCATGCCCAGTGCCCCTAGCGATGAAACAGATATCAAGCCTTATGTGATTGAACCAGCCAAAGTTGCTAATGGTATTTGGGGTGCGGCCAACTTTAAACGCTACTTCCATCAGATCCTAACCCTGGTGGCACAGCCGGAATTACCCGCGCGACGATTGATTGTGGGTGAAACCTTCACACCCAGCGGCAATTGGAGCACCTTCCCACCGCATAAGCATCAGGAAGATGATTTACCACGTCAGGCTTTTCATGAAGAAATGTACTATTTCAAAGTCAGCCCCACGGATGGTTTTGGTATTTGCCATTATTACAATGACGATGGCGAAAATGAGAACTTCACGATTCGAGATAACAGCATTCATATGATGCCTAAGGGTTACCACTCTGTGGTCAGTGCTCCTGGATACTCCACCTATTATCTGTGGTTCCTGGCTGGAACCCAGCGTGTACAGGCAACCCAGGATGACCCCAATTTGGGTTGGGTTGGACGTACAGTTAACATGTTAAAAGAATTGGGACACTAGGAAAAGTGCATGATGATATTGGATGCTTTTAAAGTAGACGGTAAAGTTGCTCTGGTTACTGGCGCTGGTCAGGGATTGGGGCAGGGAATGGCTATCGCCCTGGCGGAAGCCGGTGCCGATATTGTTGGATTGGATCGTGGCAGCAGTGATGCCACAGCCGAGATCGTGAAAGGATTGGGGCGGCAATATGAGCAGGTGGTTTGTGATTTACTACAAGCCAGCGTAGCTGACCTGAATAAAGTCGTAGGTGATATCGTCAGCACATTTGGACACCTTGATATTCTGGTTAATAACGCTGGTATTATCCGCCGAACACCGGCATTGGATTTCAGCGAGAGTGATTGGGACGATGTACTGCATATCAATTTGCGAGCAGCTTTTTTCCTCTCCCAGGCTGCCGGACGGGTGATGGTGCCACAGGGGTCGGGTAAAATTATCAATGTTGCATCCATGTTATCCTTCCAGGGAGGCATTACGGTTCCTTCCTACACTGCTGCAAAAAGCGGCATTGCCGGTATCACCAGAGCGTTGGCAAATGAATGGGCAAAAGATGGTGTCAATGTAAATGCCATAGCCCCGGGTTATATGGCAACGGAAAACACTGCACCATTGCGTGCCAATGCCGAGCGTGCACCCGCAATTCTGGAGCGTATCCCGGCAGGTCGTTGGGGTACACCGGATGATTTACGTGGAACCGTCGTGTTCCTGGCATCCGCTGCCTCTGATTATATGCAGGGCACAATTATTCCAGTGGATGGCGGTTGGTTAACCCGATAAATGAGGAAACATGAAAGCTGGTATTCTGTATGGCAAAGAAGATATTCGCATAGGCGAGACAAATTCGCCTGTTATTAACGCACGGGAGGTACTGGTCGCCTCCCGTGCAGCCGGCATATGTGGCACGGATTTGCATATATATCGTGGCGAGTTCGAAGAACGTGTGCAATATCCGGCTATACAGGGGCATGAATTTGGCGGTGTGATTACCGAAGTAGGCGCTGAAGTTAGCGGCTTTAAAGTCGGTGACCGGGTAGTGATAGATCCGATTTTATCCTGTCATCAATGCCCGGCTTGTTTAAGCGGACATATCAATGCCTGCGAGACGCTGCGTCTATTGGGTGTGGATGATGACGGCGGATATGGCGAGTACGTGGCTGTTCCAGAGCATCGCCTGTTTCATCTGCCTGATGAAATTCCCATGCATCATGCCCCAATGGTTGAGATGTATGCTTTGGGTCATCATATATTGCAGCGCGGTGAGGTACAACCGGGGGAAACGGTCGCAATATTAGGGGCGGGCAAACTGGGATTATCCATTTTGGATGTGCTGTGTCATAGTGTTTCACCCGGTATGACCATCATAACGGACATGCAGCCGTTTCGTTTAGATATTGCCAAACAGATTGGCGCAGAGCATGTAATTAATATTGAGGAACAAGATCCTGTGGCTGAAATCATGGCGCTAACCAATGGGTTGGGCGTAGATTGTGTGATTGAAGCTGTTGGACATTATCATGGTGATGAAGCACCCCTGGCGCAGGCTGTGAAAATGATTCGCGGTGCCGGACGGATTGTCACTGCTGGATTGGGTGAGCAATTAACGGCAGTCCATTTCAAAACACTGGTAATAAAAGAAGCTAAGATTATTGCATCACGCGTGACGCGCGGTGAATTCCCGCGAGCGATTCAAATGATGCGCAAGGGTTTGCTGCACCCGGAATTATTGATCACCGATGTAGTATCGCTCACACAGATACGCGAAGCCTTTGAACAGGTAAACCGTGAAGACCCGCGCACCATAAAAGTTGTTCTGGAATTAAGGTCAGATTAATATGGAATATCGACAGTTAGGACGATCTGGGGTGATGATTGCCCCGTTATGTTTGGGCGCGATGAATTTTGGCAACCCTGCACCCGAAGAAGATTCCTTCGCGATTATGCAGCGTGCATTGGATGCCGGTATCAACATGATTGATACTGCGAATGTATACAAACGTGGTACAAGTGAAACAATTATTGGTAAATTCTTAAAAGAACGAAAGCTGCGCAATCAGATTATTTTGGCAACCAAGGTATATAATAAAATGGGTGATGGCCCAAATCAGATGGGCGGCAGTCGTTATCACATCATAAAAGAATGTGAAGCATCCCTGAAGCGATTGCAGACGGATCACATTGATCTATATCAACTGCATCGCCCACCGTTGACCCATCCGCAGGATGAAACACTGCGTGCTTTTGATGACTTAATTCGTGCGGGGAAGGTGCGTTACATTGGCTGTTCCACCCATCCAGCCTGGATGGTCATGGAAGCCATAGCGCTCAGTGAGAAATATAATTTAAATCGTTACATTAGTGAGCAACCGCCTTATAATTTACTGGATAGGCGTATTGAAAATGAATTGATCCCGCTGTGCCAGAAATATGACCTGGCGATTTTGCCCTGGTCACCTTTGGCAGCGGGTGTGCTGGCTGGTCGTTATAATGAGGTCGGTGATTATCCGGATGGGTCTCGTGCAAAACGCTGGGACGATAAGATCAGCCAGGGCAGGGTTTCAAAAAGGGGAATTGATGTTGCCCGAGTAGTGGCTGATATGGCTGAAGAACGCGGCCTGACATCTGCACAATTGGCATTATTATGGCTGAAGGATCAACCGGGTGTGACCGCACCGATTATTGGGCCGCGTACATTGGCGCATCTGGAGGATGCTCTGGTTGTGCTTGATAAACAACTGGATGAGACTGATCGACCACTATTTGATAAACTGGTACATCCGGGAACAGCCGTTTCAGATTTTCACAGTACTAGTAATTGGATGAAAGCTCGTCTGGTTACGGATTGAGGTAAACCTATTCGTATGGCAAATAAATTGTTATCAACAGATCGTTTCTTCTCATCTGACCCTGATCAACGCCTGACAGCCCGTAAGTTGTACGATGGCATCTGCAACTTACCGATTGTTTCTCCACACGGGCATGTGGATCCTGCTTTGTTCAGTGATCCACATGCCAATTTTGGCACACCGGCGGAGCTTTTTATTATTCCTGATCATTATGTGACGCGCATGCTTTATTCCCAGGGTATTGCACCCGAGTCATTGGGCGTACCGCGACAGGATGGCGGAGCAGTGGAAAACGATCATCGAAAAATTTGGCAATTATTCTGTAATAATTTCTATTTATTCAGGGGCACACCCTCGGGTGTGTGGCTGCTGCATGCGCTCAGCGAGGTGTTCGGTGTTGATAAAATCCCCAATACTGAGAATGCTGATCGTATGTACGATTTCCTTAGTGAAAAATTGGCCAGCCCTGAATTTGCCCCACGAGCACTATTTGAACGTTTCAATATTGAGGTAATGAGTACCACCGATGCCGCCCAGGATTCGCTGACGCAGCATCAGGCCATGCATGATTCTGGCTGGAAGGGCAATATCGTACCCTGTTTTCGTCCGGATAATGTGGTTAATCTGGATGCAGCGGGCTGGCGAACAAATATTGATGCGCTCAGTGCTGCCAGCAATGTGAATATCATGGATTATGGCTCGTATATTAAGGCGCTGGAAAATCGCCGACAATATTTTAAACAAATGGGTGCAACTGCTACGGATCATGCTGTGATTGCCCCGCTGACAATTGAGATGGATAAAACAGAAGCCGAACGTATTTTCCAGTCTGCATTGCAAGGTAAAGCCAGTGTAGATGATGCGGCACGCTTTACCGCACATATGCTCATGGAAATGGCACGGATGAGCTGTGAGGATGGATTGGTGATGCAATTACATCCTGGATCATTGCGCAATCATAACGAGGTCATCTTTCAAAAATTTGGACTGGATAAGGGTTGTGATATTCCGGTTGCAACTGAATATACCAACAATCTGCGGCCATTATTAAACAAATACGGTAATGATTCGCGGCTGATATTGATCTTGTTTACTTTAGATGAATCAAACTATTCACGTGAATTAGCCACCCTGGCTGGACATTATCCTGCTATTAAATTGGGACCGCCCTGGTGGTTCCATGACAGTTTGAATGGCATGGCGCGCTATTTCGATCAGGTAATGGAAACGGCTGGCTTATACAACACGGCCGGATTCAATGACGATACGCGTGCTTTTTGCTCGATCCCTGCACGGCATGATGTCTGGCGTAGAGCCAGTGCCAACTGGGTAGCCGGATTATTGGTGCGCCACATGATTACACAAATGGATGCCGAAGATATGATGCAGGCATTGACTGTGGGGCTAGTGAAACGAGCCTATCGATTTTCATAGCGGCAGCAATCGTGCCGTAATACTATAAAGGATGCAATTATTTATGTTAACTACTCTTGAACTTAGACCTTCCTTTGGCTTCGGCGATCGATTGGGGTTAGCTACCCCGGGTCATATTGCTGCGGTGAAGGGAACCAATTTCGCTCCTATCTTTGCACAACAATCTGTGCGTGAGAATGCACGAACCAGACGCACGCCGCAGCAAGTCATGGATGATGCCCTGCGAGCAGTCGAAGCTGCTGGTTGGGATGCCCCCTGGGGTGCAGATGCCGATCATCTGAAAACCGTGGCGGACATGAAATCTTTCGTGGATGCCGGATTTACTTTTTTCACTGTAGATCCAGGTGACCATGTTGACAATGCCGCAGATATTGACAGCATACAAATCTTACGTGAGAAAACTGCTGCCCAAAAATGGGAAGAGCGCTCGTCTATTTATTTGGCAAGCGCCAATGAGCAGCCCTGGGGCGTATTTAATGAAGAGCGCCTGCTGCGTGCGATAGCGAAATATGGCAAAGCCATTGATCATACTATCATGATGTATCAGCAGCTCAAAGAGATGAAAGATTCTTTTGATTTCGAAGCCTCTGTGGATGAGACCGAAGCTCCCACCACACCGCTGGAACATTATTTCATCGTCAATGAATTAACGCGTGCCGGGGTGAATTTTACCAGTTTGGCACCGCGCTTCATCGGACGCTTTGAAAAAGGTGTGGACTATATCGGTGATCTGGATGCCTTGGATATCGAACTGGCCAAGCATGCTGCTGTTACCAAACACTTTAGCACCTATAAACTCAGCCTACACTCCGGTTCGGATAAGTTCAGTGTTTACCCGCTGATCGCCAAACATTGGGGAAAGCTGCTGCATGTTAAAACAGCCGGAACCAGTTATCTGGAAGCCTTGCGCACATTGGCTGTCAAGGAGCCTGCATTATTCGGTCGCATCTGGAAAATGTCATTGGAAAAATATCCCGCCGAGCGTGCTACCTATCATGTATCTGGCGAATTGGACAAAGTACAGGCAGGTTTAGCGCCGGCTGATTTATTGAATGATTTCCATGCACGCCAGATTTTGCATGTCACGTTTGGCTCTGCACTGATTTTATTTGGCAATGAGATCCATGGTAGATTAAAAAAACATGCTGACGCGTACACCGAAAATTTACAAATACATTTTGCCAAACATCTGGATTTATTGAAATAAAGGACAACAACATGAGTGAATTATTTGATGTTACTGGAAAAGTTGCCGTGGTCACCGGTGGTGCCGGCGTGTTATGTGCGGCCATGTGCCGGGCACTGGCCTATGCTGGTGCAAAAGTTGCTGTGCTGGATTTGCGATTGGAACCAGCCCAGGCTCTGGCTGATGAAATCGGCAATGGCGCTGTAGGGATTACCTGCAACGTACTGGAAAAAGAGAGTGTAGAGACCGCCGCACAAGAAGTCCTTTCTCAATTTGGCAAGGTGGACATTTTGATCAATGGGGCTGGCGGAAATAAACCGCAAGCCACCACCAATGCAGAACAATCCTTCTTTGATTTACCTGCAGACGCCTTACGTTGGGTGTTTGATTTGAATCTGATGGGTACGATTTTGCCGAGTCAGGCGTTTGGGAAAATCATGGCCGATCAAAAAAGCGGTGTGATTTTGAACATCTCCTCGATGAATGCTTTTCGTCCGTTGACGCGTATTGCGGCGTATTCTGCAGCCAAAGCTGGGGTGAGCAACTTCACCCAATGGCTGGCGGTGCACATGGCGCAGGAGTACAGCAGTACGATCCGCGTTAATGCCATTGCGCCGGGCTTTTTCCTGACTGATCAAAACCGTTTCTTATTAACGGACAAGGATTCCGGTGAGCTGACACCACGCGGTCAGCAGATCATCGGACATACACCGCAGGGACATTTTGGCAGTCCGGAAGATCTGGTTGGGGCGATGATGTGGTTGGTATCCCCTGCAGCGGATTTTGTAACCGGCATCGTTGTACCTGTTGATGGTGGATTTTCCGCTTTCAGCGGAGTGTGATGGCTTAAAGGAAACGACATGTTAAAAACCAAGGCTGTTGCACCTGCCGGGCAACTTCTCACAAAAGACATCATTTTACAAACACTGCACGAAGGACTGGATGGTCAGGTTAGTGGACAAAAAGTATTGGTGCTGATTCCGGACCATACCCGTTCGCTACCGTTGCCATTTCTTTTCCGTGCTCTTGTAGATGTACTGCATGATGCCAGTCAGCTGGATTTTATGGTGGCTTTGGGCACACATCCGGCGTTGAGTGAAGCACAGTTAAATGACCTGGTGGGGATTACATCAGCAGAACGCAGCAGTACTTTTGCACATGTCGGTTTGTTAAATCATGCATGGGATGACCCTGAAGCATTGACCACGCTGGGCGTGATTAATGCAGAGAAAGTTCGAGAAATTGCAGGATCACACTGGCATGACTCGCTGCCCGATCATGTCGATGTTAAGTTGAATAAAGCCGTGCTGGCTTATGATCAGGTGCTGATTTTGGGGCCAACCTTTCCTCATGAAGTGGTCGGTTTTTCCGGTGGGGCGAAGTATCTCTTCCCCGGCATTTCCGGCGCGGATATGATTAATGCCACGCATTGGCTGGGGGCTTTGGCCGGTGTGGTAGAGACCATCGGCGTCAAGGAAACACCTGTGCGCGAGATGATTCATCAGGCTGCAGCGTATTTGCCCACGCCGATTACTTTGCTTGCGCTGGTCGTAGAAGGCCATGACCTGAGCGGGTTGTTCATTGGTGATCATATCTCTGCCTGGGATGCTGCCGCCGATTTATCAACGCAGCGGCATATTCTCTGGTGCGAAAAACCGTTTCAACGCGTACTTTCATGTGCGCCGAAAATGTATGATGAGTTATGGACGGCAGCCAAGGCCATGTACAAGCTGGAAGCAGCCGTTGCTGTTGGCGGTGAAGTGATCATTTACGCACCGCATCTGGATGTGGTCAGTCATGTACATGGTAAATATATTTATCAAGTTGGCTATCATGTACTACCGTATTTCTTGCAGGACTGGGCATGCTTCAAGGATATACCGTTGGGCGTGCTGGCGCATTCTACGCACGTACGCGGATCGGGCACGATGCAAAATGGTATTGAAAAAGCTAATTTGAAAGTGACATTAGCCAGCCAGATTTCAGCAGAAGATTGTGCGCGGCTCAATATGGAGTATATGGATCCGAACAGTATCAATGTGCAGGAATGGCAGCATCGTGAAGATGAGGGTATTTTATACGTTCCCAAAGCAGGGGAAATACTTTATCGGGTAAAGGATTAATAACATTGAAGTTTACATCGTTCTATAATACGTACGGCAAGGGATTGTCTCTGTTTGTGATGATGGGTTTGGGGTTCCTGTTTCCGCAGGTTAACAAAATCTCCTTTATGATTCAATATTTATTAATGGTGATGTTGTTCTTTTCCTTTTTGAATATTCGCTTCAACGCCAAGATGCTCTCTGGTGGCGTGGTGTTGGTTTTACTGGCTAATGTGGGTATCGCCCTGGCAGGCTATTGGGTATTTGCTGGCAGCAACCTGACCCTGGCACTGGTGGCTTTCATTACTGCGATTGCGCCTACGGCCATCTCTTCACCGGTGATGATTGATTTTGTGCAGGGCAAAGTAGCCTATGTGGTGGCAGCCCTGGTATTGACCAATTTATCCAGTGCGGTGATTGTACCGCTGATCCTGCCAACGTTGGTGGGTGCTGACCTGGCGATCTCGATTTGGGATTTGCTAAGTTCGTCGGTGATGGTCATGTTTATTCCGTTGCTCCTGGCGCAGCTGGTGCGTTTGCTGCCTCAAGCCGGGCAGGATGTCATTCAGAAAGGGAAGCGTTTTACTTTCCCGATCTGGCTGGTGAATTTGTTTATTATCAGTGCAAAAGCTGCTAATTTTATCCTGTACGAAAACACAGGATCGATGCGCATTGTACTGGATATTGCCTTGATCTCTCTGGTACTATGTGCCGTGAACTTTGCTGTAGGTGCCCGTATCGGCGGCAAAGAATACTGGCGCGAAGCCAGCCAGGCGCTCGGACAAAAAAACCTGTCCTTTGTGATCTGGATTGCATTGACCTACATCAATCCGCTGGTCGCTATGGGCCCCATGTTTTATATTTTGTATCATCATATTTATAATTCATGGATGATTTATCAATTTGAAAAACAACGTATACAAGTTATTGCTTAACCTTATCTACCATTGTTCAGAACGACACCTTCTTTAACAATGGATTGAAGAGAAAAAAGAACAAGGAGTTATGATGGCAAATTCACTGGATATTAAAAAAGAAGGCGCATTGGATTTACTCTCCCTGGGCGCTTTGGTCCACCGACTGGATCCGGGCATTGTGCCCTTTCGCAAGGCGACCGAATGTAAAATCCATGTCAGCGGCGGCGAGTTTAATGTAGCCGCCAATCTTTCGGATTGTTTCCGTATGAATACCGGCGTTGCTACCGCCATGGTGGATTATCCGATTGGTGACCTGATCGCCGAACGGGTACGCGCCATGGGTGTGAAACCTTTCTACAAACGCTTTGAGCATAACGGGGTGAACGGCCCTAACATGGCCACTGTTTTTAGTGATCGCGGTTTTGGCGTGCGCGCCCCGGTGGTGTTTTACAATCGTAGCAATGAGGCTGCCGCGCAATTGAAGCCGGATGACTTCGATTGGCAAGCCATCTTTGGCAGCGGCGTGCGCTGGTTCCACAGCGGCGGTATCTTTGCCGCCCTATCCGAAACCACCGGTGAAGTGATTATCGCCGCCATGAAAGCCGCCAAGGCAGCCGGGGCGATCACCTCATTTGACCTGAACTTCCGCGCCAAATTATGGAATCTGTGGGGCGGTGAGAAAAAGGCTCAGCAGGTTGTGCGCCGCATTGTGGAAAATGTGGACGTAATCGTGGGCAATGAGGAGGACCTGCAGCTCGGTTTGGGCATCCCCGGACCGAAGGTGGAGAAGAAATCCAAACTGGACCCCAGCACCTTCTTTGCCATGATTGACAATGTCATCGAGAAATTTCCTCATGTAAAAGGTGTGGCTACCACCCTACGCGAAGTACATGCTACCCATCATCACAGTTGGGGGGCGGTGGCCTGGCTGGATGGTCAGACTTATGTTTCCCCGACGGCTGATCTGTACGTGCATGACCGTGTGGGCGGCGGGGATGGCTTTGCTTCAGGCTTCATCTATGGTCTGCTGAGTGGCGAAGCCCCGCAGGAAGCAGTCAACCTGGGATGGGCACATGGTGCTTTGTTAACCACCTTCCCCGGTGATACCACTATGACGACCGTGGAGCAGGTGCGGGCTTTTGCTCAAGGCGGCTCGGCTCGTATTCAGAGATAAGTTAATTTGGGTGTGATTTTGGAAAAATGCCTTGCCAAGCAAGGCATTTTTTTTGTACTTAACAGATTTGATAAGTTGGAAATCACATATGTGATACAAGAATATATCAAGATAAAGAAATTGATAACAAAGAGATATAGGCGTTTGCTTTACTTTAAGTATTGAAAATTGTATAGTATTTATATTACTGGGGATTTTTTTATTGGGGATGCAACTCTTTAACACCTAGCACAGAAAAACTAAATAACTATTAAAGTAGATTGCAGGGAGGCTGTATGTTGGCAATTAAGCGTGGGTACTTTTTCGTATGTGTTTTGGTTATTATTTCAATGGTGCTGAATCCATTTGCACCTATCGTGTTAGGTTATACCAGCAATTCACCTGATGTTGCCAGCATTATCGAAGAGGATGAGGGGGATTTTGCATATCAGCTAAACATTGGATCTCCCAGTCCGATTCTTGAATCGGCTCCCAATTTTAGCGAGCAATATGCCAAAGAAGCTGCCGCTACAGTTAATAGTAAAGTGCTTCATCCTCAGTTGAAGCTTAAGCTTGTACCCGCGTTAATTATTCCAGGAGAACCATTCAATGTTGAATGGGAAGTCACCAATATGGCTGACCTGAAATCACGTGCCTCTTTGGATGGCGTGCATCTGGCATTTAATGGCTCGGATGGCGTTGAGTTATCATCTACCCAGAAAGTACCACAAGGTGCGAAGCAAAGCGGGAACTCACTACAGGTGGCTCCAACAACCGAAAAAGGTCAGATGAATTGGATCGTGAACCCAAAGAAGACCACCAATGAAGCAGGTGAACCCAATTATTTGCAAGTTCAATTGATGGATGGTGAAGAGGAAATAGCCGTCCAGGCTGTTTTACTGGCTGAGCCCAGTTTTACCATCGATGCCAAAACCGGTGGGGATATTAAATCATCTGATGGGCGTATGTCCATCTCTATTCCAAAATCTGCCATGAGTGAAAATTTGTATATGGATATTCGCCGACCTGCGCCCAACACTTCTCCCAGTTATTCCAAGAGCGGTAGTTCCATTGAGGTTGTAGCAGTTGGTGAGACATCCAAAAAAGATGTAAACAAGTTTTCGGACGATATTACAGTTACTATGAAATATACAGAAGATGATTTGAAAAGATCTTCTGCCAACGATTTAACAATTTATTATTATGATGAAGATACAAGGGAATGGTGGCCGGTTGCAACCACGGTAGATACCAAAGCTATGACGATTTCCGCCAGGGTGGATCATTTAACCGTGTTTGATTATGGCGCTGAATCCTGGCAGGCAACCCGACTTCCCAACCTGGATGCGTTCCAGGTTTCCGAATTTACCGGTGCCGGTACCTATAGTGTCGATTTTTGGACTCCCTCTGCTCCTGGTGGATTCCAGCCGACCGTTTCCATGAGTTATAGTTCCCAAACCATTGATGACAGTGTGGCATTTACCCAGGCTTCCTGGGTAGGTATGGGCTGGGCTTTGGAGACCGGCTATATTGAACGCAATATGCATGGCACAGGGGAAGACTCAAGTGACTTGGACGATGACACCTTTTTCTTAAACGTAGGCGGTATCAGCAGCCAGTTATTACCCATATCTATTAGCGGCACACAGACAACCTATGCCACATCGGAACATTCCTACTGGTCCATTGTGTTTGACAGCAGTACGGATACCTGGGAAGTGTGGGATCAGAATGGCACGAAATATGCCTTTAATGATCGCGCCAGAACCCATACCTCCAGTGGTTGTTCAACTGCTGCCAATTTGAACTTAACCTGGCGCTGGTCATTAACCGCGGCGACAGATAAATTTGACAATACGATTAACTATACTTATTACCAGCAAACGAAATCTACAACCTGTGCAAATGTGCTGGCGGTATATCCGGAAACCATCACCTGGCCGAATAATCGCTATCGGGTTACCTTTGAGCGTGAATCTCGTGCAGATTATCAATCCGCGTGGGAGGATGAGGATTCAAAAAAGAATTATAGTACCTATAAACTGGATAAAATTCTCGTCGAACATAGTGCGGATGGAAGCACCTGGAATAATATCCGCCAATATGATCTCACCTATTCTGCCAGTACAACCAACCAGATCTATCCGGATTTCGAATGGTCGGAAGGGGATCGTACTTTAACCCTAATTGGTGTTCAGGAATTAAGTGGTGATGGCAGCAGCGCCTTACCTGCAACTACTTTTACTTATGAAGATGATATGCATCTGACCGGTGTGGATAACGGACAGGGTGGCGATGTAGAAATAGAATATGAACGCTGGACTTATCTCGATGATGATAATGACGAGTTGCGTTCTTTATATACTGAATTTGGAAATCATGAATGCAATCCCAGTTACACCACCTGGTCGGTATATAACGGTTATGGATCGGTTAAGTGTGAAATGGAAATGCTTCAGTTGGATAAAGCCAGTTCCAGTATTGCAATTGCCCAACATGAATTCCCTGAGTTCATTATGAAACCTGGCGGACAATATCGTGTATCTATCTATGCTCGATCCATTTCAGGAACCTCTTCACTGGAATATGGTTTCAGAAACGGTTTGGCTGGAAATGATCTACAGGAAGAATGTACACTAACAACAACCAGGATTGATTGTGAAAATGGTATTGAAATGCCGGTTGCATTTGATCCGCTGGATACATTTTTAATGTTGGAAAGTCCATCCGCCTATATAAACCGTCTGCAATTTATGTTGATGCCATTGTATTATAGGGTAACCTCACGTGTTGTAAGTGAGGATACAACCAGTCAGACTGCGACCTATACCTATACCTATGATGGGCAAGCTCCTAATGACAGCCGCATTTCTGAATTTGTGGCAGCTAATTCATCTGATTTAACCAAGCTTTATACACCAAGTATGCGTGAGTATCGCGGGAATGCTATTTCGCGGGTCAAGAACCCGGACGGCCTGGTCAATACAACCTGGTTTTACCAATCCGATGATTTGAAAGGCCGTGCATACCGCACGCTTTTGGCAAATGAGCAGGCATATCAAGCATTTAACCCGCCAGCAGATGATTCTCTCCCGACAGATTGGACATTTAGTAGTACTACCTATACAACCTATGGCAGTGCAAATGGGGATAACGCCTTAAAAAGTGTCAATGCTGCAGCGAACTGGGACATCGCATTACGAAAAACGGATTACAGTATTTCCGATGGTGAAGTGATTTATGCCCAGTTCCGTGTGGATGGCAGCAGTGCCCAGGTCGAAACGGGTATTGAGAACAGCAGCAGTGATTTCTTCGGTGTGGTAGCCAGTGCAGCCAACGGCGTACAATTGCGCACGATCAGCGGCGGAACGACCAATGACTCCACGACGCTGATTTCATCAGCGAATTTCAGCCTGGGAAAAACGTACATGCTGATGATTTTCATGGATGCCGATGATGGTTTCCATGCCCGTGTGTGGGACATGAGCGATGCGTCAAAATACGGGGAAGGTTCCATCAGCTCTCTGAGTGGGGCAGTAGATTACCGCATCCGCCAGCGGGTGTACAGCGGAACAGGCTATCTGGATGCATACATGGAAGGAGAGCCGATTTCGGAAACCATCAACAGCTACACCACACAGCACCTGTATGACAGCATTGCAGGAAACGGCATTACTGATATTGCCAACACTGATCTGGTCACCAAGTTTCAGGACCTGGTGGTGAACTGGAGTTATGTGACTGAAAGTATCAGCCGCAGTTTCAACGGCGATTATTCCAATATCGCCACCAAGACGACTTATGAATACAACACCACGGATCAGGGCGGGACGCAGTATGGCAATATGACACGCAGTGTTTCCTATTACTGGAACGGTGGGGCCTGGTCTACCTACCGCGGCAGCAAGGTGACATATGTACCCAATGCCAGTGCGCATCTGACCGCCTTACCTTCGCGGCAGATTTCGCTGGATTGTTCATCAGGTGCTTGTGATTTCAGCGGCGAAAGCGGGCGAACCTCAGAGAGCTTGATGCTGTACGATAATAGTGCCACCTATACCGGCGCACCAACGGCTGGTGTGCTAACCGGCCAACGCGTGTTGGTGGAAGGGGCCAACTATGTGCAGACCAATTTTGTTTATGACAGTTATGGCAATCAGACCCAAACCATTAATTATGAAAACTATGCCGGGGCAACCAGTAATCCTGCCGGGGATACCCTGACTTACACCACGACCTATGATACAAACTATCATACCTATGCCATCAGTGAAAGTAATCCGGTGGGGCATTCGCTGCAAACCAGCTATGATTACACCATCAGTGCGCCCATTACGGTAACGGATGCCAATGGCAATGTGACCGGGGCAGCGTACGACGTCTTCGGACGCATGACCAAAGTGATTGCACCGGGGGATACAACCGCCTCGCCCACCCTGCAAGTGGCTTATTACGATACGCGTATTCCATGGCAGGTAGATTTAACTCAAAAAGTGGACAGCAGTGCTTCTATTCGCATCAGCCATTTTTATGACGGCCTGGGACGCAAATTGCAAACCCAACAGGTGGGCAAAGTAGTGGACGGCAGCCAAATGAATGTTGTGTCGGATACCCAGTATGATGTGATGGGCCGCCAAACCAAACAAACTGTGCCGTATACGATTAGCTATAATGCTTCCCCGATCTTTAACAGTCAGACGTTTAGCCAGGACTACACGACATACGAATATGATGATTTCGGACGCCTTGAAACAACCACTGCGCCCAATGGAAACAGTGTTTCGCAAAGCTATGGGGACAACTATGTAACGGTGACGGATGCCAAGAGCGTATCCACTACCAGCTACAGTGACACCTGGGGGCGTACGACAACAGTGGATGCTGCTACAGGTCCGGATATGTCCTATGTTTATGATACGCTGGACCGCTTGACACAGGTAACCGAAGGTAATTACAGCGGTGCGCCCAGCACCAGCATCACCTACAATATTGGTGGGCAGAAGAAAAGTATGACTACCCCCGACCTGGGCACCTGGGATTACACTTATAATGCCCTGGGCAATCTGGCTACACAGGAAGATGCGCGCGGCTGTACCATCAGCATGGCCTATGATGACATCAACCGCCTGACCGGCAAAACCTACAGCGGTTCCGGTGAATGCGGCACGACGCCTGCTGTCAGCTATACCTACGACAGCGGCAGCAATGGGCTGGGCCACCGCACGTCCATGAGCGACGGTTCCGGTTCTACCAGTTACAGCTATGATGATCGCGGACGCCTGCTCAGCCAGACCAAAGTGATTGACACGGAAACCTTCACCACTTCCTGGACCTATAACAGCGCCGATAACCCGGTCAGCATGACTTATCCGGACGGCGAAGTACTCAATTATGATTACGACAGCCAGGGCAATTTGCAGAGTATTGTCAACGGAGACAGCTTTACCTACCTGGAAAATATGCTCTATGATGAGGCCGGACGCATCAGTGAAATGGATATAGGTTCCAATATTTTGGAAAAGAACTTCAGTTACTATTCCTGGAGCACCAGCACCATGGGCGGCAGTTTGGCTAATATGACAGCAGCCCAGGTGGGCGGCAGCACCCTGCAGGACATTGATTACAGTTACGATGCCAACGGCAACATCAGCGAAATTGACAGTGATATTGCCGGAGAAACCAGTATCTACAGCTATGATGCACTCAACCGCCTGACGGCTGCCGTGGTGAACGATGGTGCAACGGATGTGTTCACTGAAGCCTTTGGCTATAACAGTACCAACGGCAATTTGCAATACAAGGGCGAAAGCAGCAGTACCTGGGACTTATATGAATACAATGCCAGCCAGCCGCATGCCGTGACGCATGTGGGTGACAGCGAGAACCAGCGTTACTGGTATGATGCCAACGGCAATATGATTCGCCGTTTTGAAGAGAATGACGAAGAACGTTTGTTAAGCTACGATGCTGAAAACCGTCTGGTGGCAGTCATACCGGCCAATTTACCAACGGCCACATCCACGGCTACGGCCACAGCAACAGAAACACCCAGCGAAACACCAACCATAACCCTAACGCCGACTCCCTCTGATACAGTGGAAGCCAGCCTGACTCCCAGCGAGACCCTGGAATTTACCCTCACCCCCAGCGAGACCCTGGAAGAAACCCTAACGCCCAGTGAAACCCTGGATGAAACGCCAACCCCCACTGAAACCCTGGAACAAACGCTGACCCCCAGCGAAACACTGGAAGAAACCCCAACGCCAAGCGAAACAGCGGTGGAAACGGAAACCCCAACAGAAACGCCGGAAAATACCGCCACGTCCTCAGACACACCAACCATTACCTATACACCCAGTGAAACGCACACACCAACTGAGACCGACGTGCCGTCGGAAACACCAACTATAACCTATACCCCCAGTGATACGGCTACGGCAACCGATGTTGCCACCTCAACCGAGACACCGACGAATACCTTTACACCGAGCGACACCGCCACGGCAACGGATACAGCCACGCCTTCGGATACGCCGACTATTACATACACGCCAAGCGATACTGCCACGGCGACAAATACTGTTACACC
The DNA here is from genome assembly GCA_016838895.1 of Chloroflexota bacterium. GTDB lineage: Bacteria > Chloroflexota > Anaerolineae > Anaerolineales > Anaerolineaceae > UBA5203. The sequence continues at coordinate 5,506 of JAEKNU010000014.1, read as the reverse complement.
ATCGGATACGCCGACCATTACGTATACCCCCAGTGATACGGCTACGATCACCCTTACGCCAACCAATTCGCGGACACCTACGGCAACCACTATTCCACCTACGGCAACGTTGGCTGCATTGGGCAGTACCATCAATGTCTGTTCAACAACATACTTCACACGCTCCGGAACCATTACCCAATATACCTATTTGGGCGAATGTAACATCTGGCTGGTCAATGGTTCCATTACCAGCACAACGAATCTGGGAAGTTACCGCCAATTCAAATTGCGCTACTGGGATTACAGCGGCGGACCTAATATGACGATCAAGATCGACGGCACAATTGTGGCAACCCTCAGTACCGATCAATACGGCTGCGGCAGCAGTGGTTGTATTAAAACCTGGACCTCACCAGTGTACGATTATGATGCGCATACTATCCAACTCAGTTCATCGGGCAGTACCTATGGTGCACAGGTGATTACCGTGCAGCTTTATGGTGGCGCGCCAACCAATACACCAACGCTAACGCGAACCTCTACGTTAACGCGTACTTCAACGTTGACCCCGACACAAACGCTGACACCCACGGATACCAGAACAAATACCGTGACCAGTACGGTAACCCTGACACCGACCATTACGTATACACCATCGGAAACACCGACCAGAACATTTACGCTTTCGCCGACCATCACTGATACGCCAACCGTAACGAATACTGCCACTGAAACGCAGGTACCAACCGACACGTTGACCAGCACGGTAACCGCAACCCGAACCAACACGGCTACAACCATACCGGTCACTGCTACGCTGGCGCCCGTAGGGAGTACAATAAATGTCTGCTCAACAACATATTTCACCCGTTCCGGGACAACAATGCCCTATACGTATTTGGGTGAATGCAATATTTGGTTAATCAACGGTTCAATTACCAGCACGGCTTCACTGGGTAGTTACCGCCAATTTAAACTACGCTATTGGGATTATGACGGCGGACCCAATATGACCATTAAAATTGACGGCTCAACAGTCGCCACGCTAAGTACGGATCAATACAATTGCGGCAGCAGCGGCTGCATTAAAACCTGGACCTCACCAGTGTACGATTATGGTGCGCATACCATCCAGCTCAGTTCATCTGGCAGTCTATATGGTGCGCAGGTGATTACCGTACAACTTTATGGTCTTGCACCGACCAACACGCCAACAGCGACACGAACCAACACTGCCACGCCAACCCGTACCAGTTCGCCAACTGAAACGGGTACGGTGACCAACACACCAACCGAAACCTTAACCCCCAGCGAAACCCTGGATGTGACGTTAACCTTTACCGACACACCCACCGAAACCGAAACACCAACGGAGACGGCTACCTTTACACCCACAGCGACCATCAGTGCCGTACCGACTGAAGAACCGCCAGCACCGTTTGAGAGCGCCTATTACACCTATGATGGCGATGACAATATGGTCATGAGTGTGATCAATGGCATCACCACCTACTATGCCTCCAGCAGCTACGTGGTGGAAGTGGACGGCAGTGATACCACTGTACGAAAGACCTACACAGCAGGCGGTACCAGCCTGGCCGTGCGGACGATTGTGAATGAATCCACGGAAACGCTAAATTGGCTGCTTTCTGACCATTTGGGTTCGTCTTCCATTACAACAACCGCCGATGGTACATGGAACAGCGAAATTAGGTATAGTGCCTTTGGTGAAACACGTTATTCCCTGGGCATTACCCCAACGGATTACCGTTACACCGGCCAACTTGAGCAGAAAGATGTGAACCTGTATTACTATAATGCCAGGTACTACGATGCTGCGTTGGGTCGGTTTGTCCAGGCGGATACGATTGTGCCGAATCCTGCGAGTCAAAAGAGCTACGATAGGTATACGTATGTGAATAATAATCCGATGAGGTATATGGATCCAAGTGGGCATTGTTATACTGATTCGGGTGCATGGATACCTGGTGGAGGTGACGGAGCCTGTTCATTCAAAACATCAACATCAGCACCTACCAAAAGTGATCCTCTTGTAGTACTTGTTGGAGGATCCGATGGAAACCATGGTGCTGATGGGCCTGACGCACTGTGGCAATTACCTGCTTATGCAACAAATCCTTTTAATTATGATGTTTTGCCTATAGAATATAAGAAGTCAACTAATGAATTTTCATTTGCACAATACCTGATTGACATTGTTCCGACAAATCGTCCAGTATATTATATTTGTTATAGCGCAAGTCCGGGTGCCTGCTTAATTGCTGCAGATGATAGAATTCAAAAGCATAATTCTAATCCAGAAATAAGAGAGGTTTTGGGTGTAGCATCTCTGGCTGGAACATATCCGCAATATAATTTACTTTATCAATTAATGCAGTTTACATTCAATTCAATTACACGCCAAGCTCCAGGGTTTGATGAGTATGCTAATAGAATTTATGAGAGTGGGGTTCCAATTGTTCTGATTGATGATAACAGTGGTGCAGAAGCGGGAGCAATGGACTACGATTATTATAAAGATCCAGAATTATTTTGGAATGGTGAGATGACAGGTTTGGAACATTATGGAGATCCAGACCAAACTTATACCGGAAATCTTGCACCATTAAATGTAAACACCTACTTAGCTACATCTGTTTGGGACTTATTTGTAACAGGAAACTGGGAATGGCCACCTAAATAGCCGGATGGAGAAATTATGAAAAAAACTACTATTATGGTTTTCTTAGTTGTTTGGATGTTAACATCTTGCGCTCATAAGGAGAGCATCTTTATTGAAATTGGCGATAAAGCCGTAGAAGAAAACAATTCTTTTACTGATGAAAATGGATGTATTCAACCAACTATTAATTACGCATACGGAATAAATCTACCTTCAGAGGATGAGCTTGATTCTTTTCCCAAATTTATTTTGCCTGACGATTCCTGGGTTCGAATGGCTCATTTTCCGGAAGGGTTAGCCTCTGGCGATATTGTGTTTGTATACCAGAATGAGGAGGAGCTTGAAGTGTGGATCAAAGGCCGTCGACAAAATGAATTAGCTGTAAATAATTTAAATTACAATGCTAACTTTTCATCGTACTGGATCTATTCTGCAGGATCAAACGAATGGCAGATGCTATCTGCAACAACCGGGGATGGAGAAGTAATGGCAGATTATTTATTTACTGGATGGGATGGAAACCTTTATGCCGTAAATTTACCAATAACAGAATCAGGCGATCCTTTTCCATTACTTAGCAAGTTTGATCGGTCAAGCTTGAGGTTTGAGTCAATTGAACAATCTATCGAAATTACAAGAGAAATAGTTACAGAACCCTATGACATCATTCCTCTGGTTAATTCTAAAGGATATTTGTGGTTGATAGTTGTAGGAGATGGGATTTATTCATATACCGTCAGTATGAATGCCTATGATAAGCAATTTGATTTTTCAAATGAATTAATTCTTGAAATGGAGAATTATGAAATTCCATACGCAAACGTGGGTGCCGACGATAAAATATATTATTTATTCTCCGAGCCGGTATTGAATTATGGGGAGAAAGCGTGGCCTCTATATACGTTTGATACCAATAAAAAAAGTTCCGGACGAATTCTTCCATATCTAGTGCCTTGGCCTTTTCGCTACACAAGTTTCCTAGGAGATACACAAGGCAATATTTGGTTCGACAATGCTGGGTGGCTGGGTTCTGATGAAAACTGGTATCAGCTCGTGCCTTCATCAATATTTATTGGTTTTAGTCATGACGTATACACATCACGGTTAAGTCCTGCAAAAGTATTGCTTGAAAGCGAGGACCAGATTCTGTGGTTTCATCATGAAAATGGCATGATGTATCTAGATCCTTCGGAAGAAAAATGGTGCTGGTTTACAACCTACCAATCCAATATTATAGAAGACCCGGAGGGAGATCTATGGATGATTGCGGATGGCAAATTATATAAGAGACCTGTAATTGAGAAGTAAAAGTATTGATGAAAAAATTCTTGGATTCGCTTTATCTGTATTATGTGATTATATGAATAAAACAAAAACACCCGCTTCAAAGCGGGTGTTTTCAGGAGCGGGAGACGAGATTCGAACTCGCGAATGTATGCCTGGAAGACTGATGCCTTACCACCTACTACGCCTCCAGCAGCTACGTGGTGGAAGTGGACGGCAGTGATACCACCGTGCGCAAGACCTACAGCGCTGGCAGTACCAGCCTGGCCGTGCGGACAATTGTGAATGAAACCACGGAAACCTTAAACTGGCTGCTTTCTGATCACCTTGGTTCTTCTTCGATTACAACGACTGCCGACGGTACATGGAACAGCGAGATTCGCTACAGTGCTTTTGGTGAAACTAGGTACTCATTGGGTATTACGCCAACGGATTACCGCTACACCGGCCAGCTTGAACAGAAAGACGTGAACCTGTATTATTACAATGCCAGGTATTATGATGCGGCACTGGGCAGGTTTGTCCAGGCGGATACGATTGTGCCTAATGTAGGGAATCCTAAGAGTTATGATCGGTATACGTATGTTAGTAATAACCCGGTGAGGTTTGTTGACCCGAGTGGACATAATCAGGATTGTGGTATTAATGACCCTTATTGTAATGCAGTTGCTCATGGAATGAGTTATGAAACATATACTTCAACACCAACTGCAACAGTAGATTCTAGTAGTGGAATATTTCCTGAATCAACTCCATTTGATCCATCAAGTTGGGACACAACAATCCCGGGTGATCAATGGAAAAGCGAATTTCTTAATGCAGTTCTAAGACACAAGGATGAATTACCTGAAGGAATGTCAGTTCCATTAATGTTAGCAATTGCTTCTGCGGAAAAAGGAGTAGCAAGCAATTGGTCTCAAGTCCATGATCCTCATAATCCTGGTAATACCGATGGATTTTTTCAAATTACGCCAGATAATGAATGGCGATGGAATGCAGGGTATCCATACAATGATACGTATGGAGGATTTGAAGGAATTGTCGTCGATGCAATATCATATTTAAGTGATATCTCTGAAAACTGGGAAAGACAAGGAATTGAAGAAAACTTTAGTGATATTCCTAGTGGAGAGACTGTGAAACTGTTACTATATTTTAATGGTGGTACTAGTCCAGTTGGAATGTATGCAAGTGAAGAGGGGGGTAATCAGGATTATCTTACGGCTGTAAGTAAATATTTATTAGACTCACCTTTTGGGTGTCTTTATAATGATGAATCATTAGCGAATGATTTACTTTCAGCACAAGTTTTGTTAAATGAAAGAGTTAAGGAAGTTAAAGGTTATTGATTATAGTAATAAAATAGTAAATACAGGCAATAATAAGTTATTGCCTGTATTTACCAAAAAGAGGAATGTTGATGGATAAAAAATATAAATTTGGAATCGTAAGTATCGTATTGGTTATGATTATTATATGTATTTATTGTATCATCTCAATAAAACGGGGTAGAGCTAAGATTTAGGAAAAGACCAACCCAAATTAATTTGAGAAGCG
>JAEKNU010000111.1 GCA_016838895.1 Chloroflexota bacterium | reverse complement strand
TGACTCCATTGATTTGTGGTGATGAAACTTTGTAAGTATTATTATTCTAGTTTATTCTTTTGGATATGAAAACAATGATAAAAAAGTAGAGGTAATTATGAACCCTGTTTATCAAGCCAATAATGAACGTTATGAAAAGGACATTTACAAACGCTGTGGAAACAGTGGATTAAAGTTGCCCAAAATTTCATTGGGCTTATGGCACAATTTTGGAAGTGTGAATACGATTGAGAATGCCAGAGATATGCTGCATACCGCTTTTGATAATGGTATCACCCATTTTGACCTGGCAAATAATTACGGCCCACCTCCGGGTTCTGCTGAAGAAACTTTTGGCAAGATCTTCAAACATGATTTTGAATCCTATCGGGATGAGTTAATTATTTCATCTAAAGCTGGCTATGATATGTGGCCAGGGCCCTATGGGAATTTTGGTTCGCGTAAATATCTGGTTGCTAGTTTGGACCAGAGCTTGAAACGAATGGGTATTCCGTATGTGGATATTTTTTATCATCATCGGCCGGACCCAGAAACACCGTTGGAAGAATCGATGAGCGCTCTGGACTATATTGTGCGTAGTGGCAGGGCATTATATGTGGGTATTTCAAATTATCCGGCAGAGGAAGCTCGTATAGCTGCACAAATATTGCGCTCTTTGGGAACACCCTGTTTGATTCACCAACCTTCCTACAATATGTTCAATCGCTGGGTTGAAGATGGTTTACTTGAAGTATTGAAAGAGGAAGGCCTGGGTGCGATTGTCTTCTCACCATTGGCTCAGGGATTATTGACCAATAAATACTTGAATGGTATTCCAGAAGATTCACGCGTAAAACGCTCGGGTGTTTTTCTCAAGGAAAGTGATCTGACAGAAGAGAAATTGACTAAGGTGCGTGCATTGAATGAGATTGCCAAACAGCGCGGCCAGAATATGGCGCAGTTTGCCATCTCCTGGATTTTACGTCAACCAGTGATTACCTCTGTTCTGATCGGTGCCAGTAGAAGCAGTCAAATTTTGGATGCTGTGGGCAGTTTGCAGGCCCCGCCATTGACTGATGATGAGATTAAAGCGGTAGAAGGGATTTTGGCTAATTGATTTGAAATTCTTAAAGGTACCTTTAATAAAAAAAACCACCACTTTACTTGCTAAGTGGTGGTTTTTTTTTCGCTTTACAAAATGCCGAGATTTTCTGCTTTTTCATCCTGGCGGTCATTTGTTAAAACAACCATACTGATTGTCAAAATCGTATATAGTCCCATACCTACCATGGAAGGAATGGAAACAGCATTTGAAATTGAAGCAATATCCGGTTCAACGCCACTCAATCCAGCCTGAATACCCATGGATATTCCATAACCCATGGTGGCGCTAGTGATAATTATGGACAGGAAAACACTCAACCACCATAAAATAACAACGATACTAATTTTTGATTGTTTCCAACCTACCGTGCTGGCTTCGGGATCACTGGCCTTCCAAATTTCCTGAGCGATTTGATATGGGCGAAAAAGATTGAGAATCGGCACAAAGAAAGCACCTACAGCCCAGCCAGGGGAATATTTTAACCCCATGGTATTGAAAGCTAGTAGATTTTTATGACTACGAAAAAACCATACTAACAACAGAATTGCAGAGATCAATGATGCAATTGAGACGATGCAACCAATTGATGGCATAAGTATAGTTACAATATTGCCAACAACAGTCAGTAAAGATAGAATGGTAAATATAATTCCTAAAGTATAGTTTGATTTATATGGGGAGTTGAAATCTTGTTCCATAAGTTCTTATCCTTGAATGTCAAAAATGCTTTGCAATATTATACATTTATTTTGCACTTTCCGGTCTTGTAATCCTATTGATTAGTCATAGAAAACTTTTCGCTTGGTTTCATTATCGGTATAATGAATGGAGGAGATTCTTATGTCATCTAAACCTACACGAGATCGTATTGATCCTCAACTCATGGATACAACACCACATCGACGTCCTTCCTGGATTCAATTGCCATCCAAGGACGAGCAGACTTTTGATTGGTTGAAAGATCTGATGCGCAGGAAGTCCTTGCATACTGTCTGTGAAGAAGCCGGCTGCCCAAATATTGGTGAATGCTGGAGCAGCGGTACAGCAACCTTTTTGGTATTGGGCGATGTCTGTACCCGTGCTTGCGGATTTTGTGATGTTCGGCGCGGCAGACCCATTGCAGTGGATTGGGAAGAAGCAGATCGGGTTGCACAGGCTGTAAAAGCCATGCAGCTCAAGCATGCTGTAATCACCAGTGTGACTCGTGATGATCTCAAGGATGGTGGGGCAACGTTGTTTGCTATGATCATAAATAAAATTCGAGAAGCACTGCCTGGATGTTCTGTCGAGGTGTTAATTCCCGATTTCAAAGGAAAGCTCGAGTCGTTAAAAATTGTCATGGATGCACGCCCGGAAATATTGAATCACAATCTTGAAACAGTACCGCGCCTGTTTAAACAGGTACAACCACAGGATCGGTTGGAATGGTCTGAGGCAGTATTACGCAATGCAAAAGATATGGATTCAGAGGTACTGACGAAATCAGGAATTATGGTTGGTTTGGGGGAAGAAATGGACGAAGTGAAAGAAGCCATGCAGCTATTACGACGCTGGAACGTGGATATCTTAACCATAGGACAATATTTGCAGCCCAGCAGAAAACATTTACCCATATCACGATACTACACCTTGGAAGAATTTGCAGAACTGAAGGCGTTCGGCGAAGAGATAGGCTTTGGCTGGGTAGAGAGTGCGCCGTTGGTGCGTTCTTCGTATCATGCTGTGGATCAGGTGCGTGCTTTGAGCAATCTACACCGTGAATTAAATGGTTAGCACGTAATACAAAAATAATTTTGACTAAGTAGATATTCAAAAGGAAGTGGGGTATGGCAAAAAAGACGATTGAAAGAAAAATACCGGGAGGCAAACTGATCCGTATGGATGTAGAGTTTACCTCGAAAATAGAAGCATTAAAAATTACAGGGGATTTTTTCCTGCATCCTGAGGAGACACTTGAATCGATTGTTTCGGCATGTGTTGGTTTATCCTTGCCCATTGATAAAGCGTATCTGACTGCGCAACTTGAAGAAATCATGCTAGGTAGTGAGGCCCAATTGATTGGTGCTGAGGTTGCTGATTTGGTTTCAATCTTAGAGGAGGCTGTCCAATGAAGTACCGCATGATTTCTTTCCAATATTTTGATGCATATATGAATATGGCCATAGACGAAGCCATCATGGAAGGTGTGCGGCTTGGCACCACCTTGCCAACCATCCGCTTTTACGGCTGGTCACCCTCGGCAGTATCCATTGGTATTTTTCAGGGTATTCACAATGAGGTCAATTTACAGGAAACCAAAAAGCAGGGCGTTGATGTCGTACGGCGCATGACCGGTGGCGGAGCTGTTTATCATGATAAATTGGGCGAAGTAACATACAGCATCATTGCACCAGTGGATCATTTTCCGTCAAATATCATGGCTTCATACGAGCTAATTTGTGCAGATATCCTCAGTGCTTTGTCATCCATGGGGATTGAAGCCAAATTTGTGCCTGTAAATGATATTCTGGTGAAAGAGCAGAAGATCTCCGGAAATGCGCAGACCCGCCGTGATGGTATTCTCTTACAGCATGGCACCATATTGTATCAGGTGGATGTTGAAACCATGTTTTCATTGTTAAATGTTAGTGAGCAGAAGATCTCGGATAAATTAATCAAGAGTGTCAAGAAACGCGTCACCAGTGTTATTGATCAGGGTAAAGCGACCATGGTGGATTTACAAAGAGCATTAGAAAGCGGATTTTCACAAGATAGACAGATTGTGCAAGGGAATTATACTGATTTGGAATTGGAAAGAGCTACAGTATTGGTGAAAGAAAAGTTCTCCAGTGAAGCCTGGAATTTTAGACTTTAGTATGAAAGCCTTGTTTTTATATGGTATGAAATGTCAACCCTGGATATGGGATGGTGTATTAAATTTGTCTGAAGGCATTCAAATTGAAGTCGTGGAATATCCAAGAGAAACGACCAGGGATGCGAATTCGAGCGAGGATATTGCCAAATGGATTTCACAAAAATATTTGAAACCTGATAATTTCTATGATGTGTTAGTGGGTCACAGCATGGGAGGCGTCCTTGCCTTGCAGATCGCCAATCAACATATGCATCAGATTTCTAAAGTTATTCTTGTTGAAACCTTTGTGGTTCCGTCAGGAGATTTTTATCATAATTTATTGTTTGATGCAGCAGAGGGATCTTTACAGCAGCGAATTGAGGATATGTTAGCAGTGGAAGGGGAATATTATTCAGAGACTTTACACAAGGAATTGAGAACGAAGAACTATCTAGATCTTGCAATGTCATTGATTGATCGCACTGCATTCATATATGGAGATCGTGGACGGCGAAATCAACGGAAAAATATTGATGATTTATACCTTCCCAGCGCAATCAGTCAAACTACGCCGATTAAATTTGTTGGGAAAGCCTGCCATTTTCCTATGCTGGAAAACGAGCTTGAATTTAAATCTGAACTTTCAAGTTTGGTAAAACTGTAGTGAAGCAAAATGATACGGTAATCCCTCTGCGTAAATCGCAGAGGGATTTTTTTTTATTCGATAGGGATATAAATTTCTGTAAGCATTTCTTCTTTTTTATATTCGAATTTGTTTTTCACGTAAACTTCGAAAGGCATGGCATCACGCGGGGTGTACTCAGACTGTGGAAGCCATTCATGATAAATTGCTTTCCATGTTTTCCAAAGCGTTTCATATTCGCCATGATGTTCAAATACAGCAAATTTTCCAACCGGAAAGATTATTTGTTTTACTTCATTGTGTTCAGGAACCGGAAACTCTCTGGTTATGAAATATCCGGCAATATAACGGTTTTCCTCTGGAGTTGCACTTAAAGTATCATCCGGGGTAATACCAAGACAATACCCAACAAAACTGCGAAGATTATGATCATCAATAAATTTGTCCAGTATATTAAATGCCTTATCTGCTGTAACAGTGAAATCGTTATTAAGTTGTCCTTTTCTTTCTACAGTCAGCACACGTTGTTCTGACCGTTCGATAATTTTGAATTCCATCTCAATACTCCTGGCAATATCTACTTTGATGGATAGTTGATCATGCAGCAGCAAGAAGGGCTTGTTTTTGCGCAGCTCACTGGGTGTGATGCCAAATGCCTGACGGAAACCTTTGCTGAACGCAGCCGGTGTTTGATACCCGCAGCGCAAGGCAATGTCCGTGATGCGCATAGATGATTGCTGCAACCAACGTACTGCCAGAGATAATCGTCGTTTGCGGATATACCCGCCCAGACTTTCACCGGTAAACGCGGTAAAGATATGATGCAGGTGGTAAGGGGAATACCCGATCACAATGGCTAGTTGCTCCAGGGTAAGCTCTTCTTCCAAATGGACTTCAATGAAATCAATCAATTTTTGTAAATTTTGTTTTAAATGAATATTATTATTTGGCGGCATGATTTCATTAAAGCACAACTATTCGCCATTTTGTTTTCCAAACTTGCGATTGTTCTTCAAAGACAGGTTAATAATGGGTGAATAGTTTGGATTGGGAAAATGCAATTCGAAGTATTTTTGGATACAATAGAATTTGAGATAAAAATGAGGAGGCGGGCATGATCGTTGTTAATGTCTATATTCATATAAAAAATGAATTTGTTAATGAATTTATAGCAGCAACTTTGGAAAATGTTGCAGGAAGTAATCAGGAACCAGGTGTGGCACGATTTGAATTTCACCAAATGGTGGAGGATCCAACGCGCTTCTTGTTAATGGAAGTTTACAAGGATCAGGATGCGGCTGTTGCTCACAAACAAACTGCACATTATCTGGCCTGGCGGGATACAGTGGTGGACATGATGGCGGAAGATCGTCAAGGGGTGAAATTCAATCTACTTGCACCAGAAGATGTAATTTGGAGGTAAGTGGCATGCAATTTCAATTTTCCACGTCAGCGCAAATCCTTTTTGGGAATGGAACACATAAAGAAATTGGTACCATAGCCAAGCCATTGGGGAAGAAAGCATTGCTGGTGACAGGCGGTGGAGGGGCAAAACCGGATCAGATCAACAGGCTTTTGGATGAAGCAGGGATTGCCTGGAAATCGTTTCTGGTATTGGGTGAACCCAGCGTTGAATTAATTCAGGATGCTGTGCAATTCGCACGCACTGAAAAGTGTGATTTTGTGATTGCCTTTGGGGGAGGGAGTGTGTTGGATAGCGGTAAAGCCATATCCGCCATGCTGACCAATGATGGCAAATTGTTGGATTATCTGGAAGTGGTTGGAAAAGGGATGCCATTGCTAAACCGTGCAGCCCCAATGATTGCCATTCCCACCACTGCCGGCACAGGAACGGAAGTAACCAAAAATGCTGTGTTGTTGGTGACAGAGAAACGAGTAAAGGTCAGCATGCGCAGTGCCTGGATGACTCCATCAATTGCATTGATTGATCCTGAATTGACCATATCCATGCCGCCGGCCGTGACAGCCAGCTCAGGCATGGATGCGTTAACCCAGGTGATTGAACCTTATGTATCCAGTAAAGCCAATGCTATGACGGATTTATTCGCCAGGGAAGGTATTCAAAGAGCCGCCAGATCTCTACAGGAAGCATATCAGCATGGCGGAAACCTCACAGCTCGTGAGGATATGGCCTGGGCAAGTTTGTTGGGCGGACTTTGCCTGGCCAATGCCGGGCTGGGTGCTGTACATGGTTTTGCGGGTCCATTGGGCGGCATGTTTGACGCGCCGCATGGAGCAGTCTGTGCTCGTTTGCTTCCGATTGTTTGTGCAATGAATGTGCAGGCGCTGCGTGAACGTGCCCCTGAGCATATCTCCTTGCCGCGTTATCAGGAGATTGCCAGTATGCTGACAGGTAATGCAACTGCACAAATCAAAGATGGCATTGCATTGCTGCAAGCGTTGGCGCGAACGTTGCAGATTCCTGGATTGGCCAACTATGGGATAACTCAGGATGATATTCCTCTGATTGTGGAAAAATCCAGAAATTCAAGCAGTATGAAAGGTAACCCGATTGAGCTGACGGATGAGGAGTTGAGCGAGATACTCACTCAGGCATTATAAAAATGAAGTCCCTGAAGATTTCCATAAACTTCAGGGACAAGTACTTTCTTTTGAACACTTCAAGCGATATTGAGTTCAAGCATCATGCATTTCCAGCGATGTTTCAATGATTTCGTTGTTTTGAAATGAAACGTGAAATGCCTGAACTTCCGGGATAGAGCGGATGGCTTTATGCAAATTGCCATCAATAAAGTGTATTGCCGCGCTTTCATCCACTGCGTATCCAGGTAGAATGGCATTCTCTTTTAATAGTTGATGCAATGCAGGGCGCCGTTCAGCTTCGGTATTGTAATGAGGGCTGAAACTGCCTGACAGGTAACCCAAAGCTGGCAGCATGCCAATTTCACCGGGAACAGCATCGGTGGTACATTGTTCAAACCAGCAGTTCCCGCCTGCGCTGATGCCCGCCAGGACCACACCGTTCTGATAAGCCTCAAGCAAAATATTGTTTAAATCCCATTCTCGCCACAACGCCAGCATAGAACGCGTATTGCCGCCCCCGACATAGATAATATCCTTTTCAAGAATGAATCCGCGCATGTCTTTGGTTGGCGGATGGAATAAGGAAAGGTGCGAAGGCTGGCAGCCAAGCTGGCTGAAGGCGACATAAAATTTGATGATATATTCCTGTGATTCGGCGCTGGCTGTGGGCAGGAAACAAACTCTGGGGCGTTCTTTGCCGCTTTGCTTGAGGATGTATTGGTCCATTGCAGGGTTGTCTGGCTCCTGTGAGAATCCGCCGCCGCCCATGGCGATGATTTGTTTCATAAAGGTATCCTGTGATTTTATGGATGGTATCCAGGTCGGTCTATAAGCCGCGTTCTGTCTGATGGCGAAACGCCATCTGGGTGACTATCTATCTGGTCGTACCGTTACCGATACGCTCTTGCAGCCTACCCGGAACTCAAGGAAGACGAGCCGCCTCCCATCCCGAAGGATATTGTTCCTGCTTGACCTTGCTTCCACAGGGGGTTACCCGGCAGCCGCATTGCTGCGGTCTCCGGTGGTCTCTTACACCACCATTTCACCCTTACCTGCACAAGGCAGGCGGTTTGTTTCTGTGGCCCGATCCGACAGGTTACCCCGTCCCGGATGTTATCCGGCTGTGTGCTCTGTGAAGCGCGGACTTTCCTCTACTGCGTCAGGCGCAGCAGCAGCCACCCGACCAACCTGGATGCCATCATCATAACCCGATCAGGTTCAGGCGTCAATCAAAGAAAATATGCGCTTATAAGATTGGTATAACCCAATCCAGTCATTACCTGTCTACCTGATTTGATATCGTATGCGCCCTTGATCTCAATCAGCATGCCGGTTTTGTGTAACTAAAATGTCTGAATCATGGCATGGAGGTATCATTGAAAGCAGTACGGTTATTTCCACAGATACCTCTCCATCCTAAAGGAAATACAAAGAACCCAACGCCACCTGTTCATCACAGAATGGTTGGGCTCCAAAAAAACTGTAGGTTCGCACCGATCAGCGTACATCATGGCGTAGCATACGTCTCACCACGGCAGAAAGCATCTCAATCACTTCATGCAGGCAGCTCTTTGCGAATGCAGGTGTAACTGTGGTAGCGGCTGGCCGCGATGCGGTTATCTGCAACTGCCTGCAGGACGGCACAATCTGGTTCGTGAGTATGGCTGCAGTCATTGAAGGGACATTGATCAGCCAGCTCCTGAAATTCAGGGAAATATGCTGCCAGTTCGCGGCGGGTGAGACCGGCCAGACCAAACTCGCGCACACCAGGGGTGTCAATGATCGCACCTCCAGCATGGAGAGGGTAGAGTGATGCCTGTGTGGTGGTATGCCTACCAGAGCCGCGCAAGAACTCAGCCTGACTGACTTCTGCTGTGCGCAGGTTTAAGCCGGGCTGGATGGCGGAGAGCAGGGTCGATTTTCCCACCCCGGATAGCCCGACCACAACGCTGAGCTTCCCATATACAAGATGTGCCAGCCTTTCTATACCTGCTCCGCTGTGGGCACTTGTGAGGACAACCGGAATACCTAGTTTGAAATAGGGACGGACGGCAAGATCGATTTCCACAGCATCCTGAGAAAGATCGGTTTTATTGATGCAGAGAATAGGCTCTAGGGAGCTGCGTTGGGCAGCGATCAGATAGCGGTCGATCAATTCGAGCCAGATATACGGGTCACGCCAGGCAGCCACAATCAGCATCTGGTCGGCATTGGCAACCACCACCTGCTTTAAATGGGGGGACTGAACATCGGGACGCACCAGAAGACTACGACGCGGTTGTATGGTTTCTACGACCCCGCGTCCCTGTCCATCGAGATGAATGCGCACTCTGTCACCGACTGCGACAATATTGGTATAGCCGGTTTCCACTGCTTTCAGGGATCCGCGCAGGCTGCAGAGGATCTCTTCGTCATCCAGCACAACCCTGCAGAAACCGCTGCTGACGCCGACCACTAACCCTGCCTCTTCCTGACCCTGCTGCTCATCCAGCGGTAGGCTGACTTCCAGGCTGCTCTGCGGATCGTCAAAGAGCGCTTTTTCGAGATCACGGCGACGTTCCTGTTCTCCGCGTGGTGTGATACGCTCTGTCATGGATTCTTCCCAGTCGCTATCGTCATGCCGATCAAAGTCATCCTGCAGGGAACCCGACCGTTTGTCTTTTTCAGATTTCCCGATTTTACGGCTTGCCTTCCTCAACTTTTCTTTCTGGTGATGCTTTTTTATGTTTTTCTTGTAATGGGCTTCCTGTTCTCTTTTTTTGCTGTACAAGTCATCAAACATGTGGAATTCTCCATTTATATTTTAATATTTTTCTTGTAGCGTCCAAGTACAAACCATCGGTAGCTGCCGGATGATTCATAAAAAGGGACAGCCGCGTACCAGTACGTGATTAAAATAAAACAGCCACGCATATCACCCGTGGCTGCAGCAAGTCAAACTGTTGTATCTTAACCAGCGGACCGAGTCACGAGGTGTTTCCCAATATCGAGAACAATGACCATATTTCTCTGTTGCATATTGGTTGCATCTCCTTTCCCAATCGAATAATTAATGATAAAAGTCTAACATACCCCGATCGTGAGCGTCAAGATCATAGCAGAACCAACACAAAAAAGGAGTCATTAGAAAATAAAAAATAACTTTCTTAAACATATTGCCTACCCAAAGTCCATGTTGGCCAAGTTGCTGTTGATATCAAAGGTTATAGATTTTAGGTTTTTCTTTTTCAACCGTTCTGGTTAATCAATCGCGTTAAAGTTCCCGCAGCGCATGGTTTTTATGTGGGTCTACTTATTCTTATTGGTCGATGCATTGTCAAAAACAAGATCGTGATCAATCAGATCAAATTCCCCATTTTTATTGCTATGCTCCAGGAATAGAAACAAACCATCATTAGAGGTGAGGGTTTTGGCTGAGAATTCGATTTTATTGATCACGGTAGGATCCTTGCGTTATATTTTCCTCACTGAAAATTTTAACAAGGCGTTTCTATTAAGGAAATTTATTTCACATTTTGAATGATTCGGCGA
>JAEKNU010000110.1 GCA_016838895.1 Chloroflexota bacterium | reverse complement strand
TACGCGCTTCTCAAATTAATTTGGGTTGGTCTTTTCCTAAATCTTAGCTCTACCCCGTTTTATTGAGATGATACCAGAATAAGTATAAAAAATTTTTATTCAAGGGTAACATGATCAAGAAACTCGCCGGCGCGTGTCCGAGCTGCTGGGGCATAACCGGGTTGATGTGACGTATAAGTATGTGCCGAAGGGGATGGAAAATGAAGTACACAACAACTTACCATCGCAAATTGATGTAAAATGAACCTAGAGCTTATCAGAATATTGTTGGGTGGAAATATAAACGAATAATGATCTTTAATATCAATTTGTTCGAGGAGGAAAAATTTCAGGAAAATGAAGAAGAAAAGACTGAAAAGACTTCTGACCTGGATTGGAACTTTTCTCCTGACTATCATTTTGGGATTAGGGCTTTTATTTATCGCCAAACCGGATATGGTAAAGGCGGTACTATCCTTTCGACATGTGGTATCGCTATTTGCCAGGGTCAATATTGAAATCATGCTGCCCACGGCGTATGGAAGATACTACAATGATCTCTATTGGGAAAATTTCGATGAGCTATGGCAAATTGCCCGAGAAAATCAAGAAGTTCGTGAAAATATTAATTCTCTTATGGCATTATATATTCCGCACATTGAAGCAACGTTGGATGGACGTGGGGATGAGGTAACTATCACGCAAAGTCAAGTTGATCAATTGCAGGCTTTGTTTGATGAATTGATGGCTTTATCCAATGGAGAGTTGCACAATGATATTGCACGGGAATTGGAACGTACACCCTTGCAAGACTTTGTGGGGATGTCAATGAATGAGACACTGGCTCATATTGAAAGTACCTGGGAACGTGATTTTTCGGATCAGCCAGTATCTACCGAAATGGAAGTGTTGACAGAAACTGTGCCTCTTGAGCCATGATGAAGAATATATATTGTTCATAAAGCCCGCCGGCGAGTATCGGAGCTGCTGGGGCATCAGCGGATTGATGTGATGTTTAAGGTTGTGTCGAAGGGGTGGATCCTGGATAGATGAGATTAAAATAGAAAGGAAAATTAGTAAGTTTCAGTCCCAATTTCCGGAATTATAATAGCTGACGCTTTTTTCACCACATTCTGGACATGGATAGTCGGATAGATCAAGTACACCTTCCTCCCGCTCATGATCCTTTTGTTCTGGGACAACATCAAGTTTATGTTTACATTTAGTGCATTTATAATCCGGTTCAAACAAACCATCAGTGAATTGGATTTGATAATAGAACCTTGCATAAAACCCAGAGCATTTTGGGCAGTGATGCAATTTAAGATCATAATCTATGAAGTCCCCATCATGTTCAAGGATTAGATTTTTTACATGTTCCAACGTTTTCTTAGAACGAATAAGATAGTTAAGTAAGCTGTCTTTTGAATCAAAGTCCAGCAATCTATTCGGGCTATATGCAAAGCCAATTCCAAGCTGAAAGGGTTTCATATAATGGCAATTCTTACATTTGATCATTATCATTGTGCCCATGAATTTATCTCCTTGTCAGGTAACTAATCATGAATCTACTCAATTTGCTTCTACAGTATGGAAATTGAATTTTGAGCATTTGGATTCTCGGTTTTGAATTTATCATGGTTCTTGTTGACAAATTAGATGGTCAAGTCTATGCTTTAAGAAGGACCCTTTTAAATGTAAAACAATAATCATTCTATTCATCTTTTGGGGCTCTTTCTAAATTTAAACATCGAAAAAATAATGTTATTTTGTACAAACTTATTTTAAAACAGATTTATGAATATTTGTACAGAAATATCTCATGACATCGCATCACGATTCATTGAAGGAGAATGCATGGAAACCAATTATTTAAGCTGGATTACAAATTTCATTTGGGGAATTGCCGATGATGTTCTGCGCGACCTGTATGTGCGCGGCAAATATCGCGACGTGATCCTGCCCATGACGGTTGTCCGCCGTCTGGATACCTTGCTTGAGCCGACCAAATCAGCCGTGATGGACATGAAGCGCATGCTGGACGAGAAACATATCGTTCATCAGGATCAGGCTCTGCGCCAGGCTGCCGGCCAGGCGTTTTACAATACCTCCAGCTTTAATCTGCGTGACCTGCGGAACCGTACCAGCCAGCAGCAGTTAAAAAACGATTTTGAAGCCTACCTGGATGGCTTTTCTCCCAATGTCCAGGATATTCTTGAAAAATTTGAATTTCGCCACCAGATTCCGCGCCTTTCCAAAGCGGACGTACTCGGCACAATGATTGAAAAATTCCTCTCTCCCGAAATCAACCTCTCGCCTAACCCGGTTATGAACGGCAATGACACCGTCAAACATCCCGGGCTTGATAACCACGCCATGGGTACCATCTTTGAGGAACTCATTCGCCGTTTTAATGAAGAAAACAATGAAGAGGCCGGCGAGCACTGGACCCCGCGCGACGCGGTCAAACTGATGGCCAATTTGATCTTTCTCCCCATTGCCGATTCGATCGAATCGGGCACGTATTTACTTTATGACGGCGCCTGCGGTACCGGCGGTATGCTGACCGTAGCCGAAGAAACCCTGCAGCAGCTTGCAGATCGGACGGATAAAAAGGTATCCACCTATTTGTACGGACAAGAAATTAACTCGGAAACATATGCCATTGCCAAGGCTGACCTGCTCCTGAAAGGCGAAGGCGAGGCCGCGGATAACATCGTAGGCGGGCCGGAATTTTCCACCCTCTCCAACGACGCTTTCCCCTCGCGCGAGTTTGATTTCATGCTCTCCAATCCGCCCTATGGCAAAAGCTGGAAGACCGACCTGGAACGCATGGGCGGCAAGGGCGGGGTGAAAGACCCGCGCTTTGTCATCCAACACGCCGGCGATCCTGAGTATTCCCTGCTGACCCGCTCCAGTGATGGACAATTGCTCTTCCTGGCCAACCTGGTCAGCAAGATGAAGCACAACACCCCCCTGGGCAGCCGCATCGCCGAGGTGCATAACGGCTCCTCCTTATTTACCGGGGACGCCGGCCAGGGTGAAAGTAACATCCGGCGCTGGCTGATCGAAAATGACTGGCTGGAAGCCATTGTGGCTCTGCCCCTCAATATGTTTTACAACACTGGCATCGCCACCTACATCTGGGTGCTGAGCAATCGCAAAGCTCCCCGTCGCCGTGGCCAGGTGCAATTGATTGATGCCACCCAGTGGTCCACCCCCCTGCGCAAGAACCTGGGCAAGAAGAACTGCGAACTATCCGACCCGGATATCCAGAAGATCTGCGAGTCTTTCCTGGCCTTTCAAGAAACGGAACAATCCAAAATCTTCCCCAATGCCGCTTTCGGCTATTGGAAAGTCACCGTCGAGCGCCCGCTCTGCATAAGCGGCATTGACCCCAATCGTGTCTACACAACAAAAGAAATAAAGGATCTCGTAGGGGCGCCCCTCGACACAGCTCGGGGAACGGAAACAATGTACCCTGTCATCAAGAAAGTCCACAAACGTGGCACCCCGACGAACCCTTTGCAGGGACGCTTTGAGGCAATCGTGGACGGCAAGCCCTGTGTGGTGGAATACGAAACCGACAGTGCCTTGCGCGATACCGAGCAGATTCCCCTGTTGGAGGAAGGCGGCATCGAAGCTTTCCTGACCCGCGAAGTGCTGCCTTACGCCCCGCAAGCCTGGTACAACCCGGACAGCGTCAAGATCGGCTATGAAATCAGTTTTACGCGTTATTTTTACAAACCCCAGCCCATGCGCAGCCTGGAAGAAATCCGCGCCGATATCCTCGCGCTGGAGCAGGAAACCGATGGCTTGCTGGGTGAAATCATGGGTGGGGGTGTAGCATGAGTGAAATTCTTGGCGAGGCAAAAACCATTCGCGGTTTACTGAAAGGTGTGAAGTACTCCATAGATTATTATCAACGGGAATACAAGTGGCGGGAAAAACAGATCAAGGAATTGGTGGATGATCTTAGTAATAAATTTTTAGAGGAATATCAACTAGGTCATGCCCGTAATATGGTTGCAAATTACCCCCATTATTTTTTGGGTTCAATCATTATTAGTAAGAAAAACGGCAATCAATTTGTTGTGGATGGTCAGCAACGATTGACCAGTTTGACCCTATTGTTAATTCTATTGCGCAGTTTGCAAAATGGAAGGGATGATAAAGTTAATGTCGATGAGTTAATCTTTTCGGAACGTTTCGGTGAGAAGTCATTTAATTTGGATATTGATGAACGCAAAAATGCAATGAATGCATTATATTCGGGAAATCCATTTGACATAACAGATCGGCCGGAATCTGTACAAAACCTTGTACGTCGCTATCAGGATTTAGAAGATTATTTTCCCGAAGAACTGCGTGGTGATGCCCTACCCTATTTCATCGATTGGTTGCTTGAAAATGTACATCTGGTAGAGATTTCGGCTTATTCCGATGATGATGCCTATACCATTTTCGAAACCATGAATGACCGCGGTCTCTCCCTGAGTCCTACTGATATGCTGAAAGGCTATTTATTAGCAAATATTGACGAATACAGACGCGTCCCAGCCAGTGTTTTGTGGCGCGATCGGATAAAGGATTTAAATGATACTGGAAAGGATGTAGAACCTGATTGTTTTAAAACATGGTTGCGCAGCCAGTATGCCAATAAAATTCGCGAAAGGAAAAAGGGAGCTAAGCCAGAGGATTTTGATCGCATCGGTACCGAATTTCACCGTTGGGTTAGAGACAATGAAGAGAGAATTGGACTCAATCATAGTGAAGATTTTTATCGATTAATTGATGAAAACTTTAACTTTTATAGCCGCCAATACTTGCAACTGGTTCAGGCGGCCCAATCTCCTGTTCAGGGATTGGATCACATCTTTTATAATGCACAGCATGGTTTTACATTGCAAAACATGCTGCTATTGGCGCCACTTACTCCGCAAGACGAAGAAACGGTTATCCGAAAAAAACTATTCCTTGTGGCTCGTTACATTGATATTTTTATAACCCGACGAATCTGGAATTATCGCTCCATTGCCTATTCCACCCTGCAATATACGATGTTCTTGATTATGCGGGATATTCGAGGTTTGGACATACAATCATTGTCGGAATACCTTTATTCTTCGTTGCAAAAAGAAGATGAAACTTTTTCAACCAATGAGAGATTGCAGGTCCATCGACAAAATCGTTATGCACTCCATCGTATATTGGCTCGCATGACCGATTATGTGGAAATCAAATCAGGATTACATTCCCATTATCTGGATTATGTGGCTGAAGGTCGCAATCGTTATGAAGTGGAGCATATTTGGGCGGACCATGCTGAACGACATACTGATGAATTTTCGCACCCTCAGGATTTTTCCGAATTTCGCAATCGCATTGGTGGATTGTTGCTCTTACCGAAGAGTTTTAATGGCAGCTATGGGGATTTGCCTTACGAGGAGAAACTACCTCATTACAACACCCAGAACCTTCTGGCCCGTTCCCTTCATCCTTTGTGCTATGAACGTAATCCGGGTTTTCTGCGTTTCAGAGACGAAAGCGGGCTGCCGTTTCATCCCCATCAGGAATTTAAAAAGTCAGACTTAGAAGAACGAAGTCACTTATATCGTCTCCTGGCGGAACAGGTCTGGAATCCTGAAGATCTAATTACCGGAGTCAACCCATGACCTCTCCCTTGCTGCCCGACCATGAAACCAAAGATTCCGGCGTGCCTTGGCTTGGCGAAGTACCGAGTCATTGGGATTTTAAGCGGGGAAAATGGCTATTTACAAAAATGAGTCGCCCTGCAGAAGACAATGAGGATGTTGTTACCTGTTTTCGGGATGGCGTCGTTACATTACGAAAAAATCGGCGTCTCCGAGGTTTTACTGAATCATTAAAAGAAATTGGGTATCAAGGTATTCGAAAGGGAGACTTAGTAATTCACGCTATGGATGCTTTTGCTGGGGCAGTTGGAGTTTCCGATTCGGATGGAAAAGGAACCCCAGTTTATTCTGTTTGTAAGCCATGTGAAAATGTTAGTTCTGAGTATTATGCTTTCTTAGTTAGAGAAATGGCAAGAAGCCAGTGGATATTGGCTTTAGCAAAAGGTATTCGAGAGAGGTCAACGGATTTTCGCTATTCGGAGTTTGGAAATCAATACTATCCCCTTCCCCCCCTTGACGAGCAGCAGGCCATAGTGCGCTATCTGGACTATATGGACAAGCGCATCCAGCGCTTCATCCGCGCCCGTAAGAAGATGATCAAGCTGCTGAACGAGCAAAAGCAGGCAGTCATCCATCAGGCGGTCACCCGCGGCTTGAATCCGGATGTACCACTCAAACCCTCCGGGGTCGAATGGCTCGGGGATATCCCAGAACATTGGGAAGTGATTAAGTTAAAGTATTTAGCCAGCAAATTTGGCAGTGGTATTACTCCAAAAGGTGGTGCTCAAGTTTATAAAACTGAGGGAATCCCCCTATTGAGAAGCCAAAACATTCACTTCACTGGATTAAAACTTGAAAAAGTGGCATTTATTGAAAAAGAATTACATCAAATACTTTCAAATACTCATGTAAAACCGGCTGATGTACTTTTAAATATAACAGGTGCATCAATAGGAAGGACTTGTTCAGTACCAATGGATTTCTCAGATGGAAATGTAAATCAACATGTGTGTATTATTCGTCCAATAAAATCTAAGATAAATTCAGGATATCTTAGTAGTTACCTCTCAACTCCGATGATTCAAAAAATCATTATGATATCATCAACTGGTGCTTCAAGAGAAGGGTTAACCCTTGATAAGTTAAGGTCATTTGAAATCCTCTTACCACCTAGAAATGAACAAGATGATATTTTAGAAGCCATTAAAGAAAAAACCAATTCACTTAATTATTATATTGAGGTTCTGACAAATCAAATTACAAAAACATATGATTACCGTACACGTCTGATTGCGGACGTGGTCACCGGCAAGCTGGATGTGCGAGCGGCTGCTGCTGCCCTGCCTGACGAAGGGACGGATGAAATGGGTCTGGAAGGAGAAACTCCGGAACTGGATGAACTGGAACTGGATGAGGAAGTACTGGAGGAAGAGGAGGGCGTATGACATCGGATACCAGTGAGAAAGGGCTGGAAATGCTCATCTGCCGTGCCTTGAGCGGCAGCGATTGTCTGCCCTCGGCAGAGCATTTGATGAATGATGATCATACCGCCTACATCACCGGCGGTTGGCTGCCTGGCCGCGCCGCCGATTATGACCGTGAATACACCGTGGATCTGTTTCAGCTTTCCGCTTTCCTGCAAGCCACCCAACCCAAAACGGCGCAGTCCCTGGACCTGGGTAAAGACAGCCCCACCCGCCGCAAGTTTTTTTCACGCCTGCAAGGGGAAATCAGCGCCAAAGGCGTCATCGAAGTACTGCGCAACGGGCTGCTGCATGGCGCCCATCAAATTGAATTGTTTTACGGCACCCCCTCGGCCGGCAACACCCTGGCGCAGGAACGTTTCACTCAGAACCGCTTTTCCATTACCCGTCAGTTGCGCTACAGCCGCGATGAGACCCAGCTCTCACTGGATTTAGGCCTGTTCATCAACGGCCTGCCCATCGCCACCTTTGAACTGAAAAACAGCCTCACCAAGCAAACCGTGATGGACGCCATCCGCCAGTATCAACGCGATCGTGACCCGCGCGAAAAACTGTTTGAGTTTGGTCGCTGCATGGTCCATTTTGCCGTGGATGATGCTGAGGTGCGCATGTGTACTCACCTCAAAGGCAAAGCCTCCTGGTTCCTGCCCTTCAACAAAGGCTGGAACGACGGCGCGGGCAACCCGCCCAATCCGAACGGGCTGAAAACGGCCTATTTGTGGGAAGAGGTGCTCACCCGCGCAAGCCTGACCAACATCATCGAAAACTATGCTCAGGTGGTGCAGAGCAAGGACGAAAAAACCAAACGCAAAACCACCGTGCAGATTTTTCCACGCTACCATCAACTGGATGTAGTGCGCAAATTACTGGCAGATGCTACAAAAAGCGGCTGTGGAAAACGCTATCTGATTCAACATTCGGCCGGCAGCGGTAAATCAAATTCCATTGCCTGGCTGGCGCATCAATTGGTGGGTATCCGTGAAGATGAGAAACCCATTTTTGATTCGGTGATTGTGGTGACCGATCGGCGTGTACTGGATAAACAAATCCGTGACACCATTAAACAATTTGTGCAGGTCAGCTCCACGGTTGGCGCGGTTACCCAGGGGTCGGGGCAATTACGCGAGTTTTTGGAAGCCGGCAAGAAAATCATCATTTCCACCGTGCAGAAATTCCCTTACATTCTGGATGAGATCGGCAACGAACAACGCAATCACAAGTTTGCCATTATTATTGATGAAGCCCATTCCAGTCAAGGGGGCAGAACCCAGGCAGCCATGTCCATGGCGCTTTCCACTGCCGGCGTGGAAGAAGATGACGAGACCACCGAAGACACGATCAATCGCATTATGGAATCTCGTAAGATGCTGCCCAATGCCAGCTATTTTGCCTTTACTGCTACACCCAAAAACAAAACTCTGGAAATTTTTGGTGAAGCATATAAGGAAGGGGATGTGGTTAAGCACCGTCCATTCCATACCTACACCATGAAACAAGCCATCCAGGAAGGTTTTATTCTGGATGTACTGGCGAACTATACACCCATTAACAGCTATTACAAACTGGTCAAGAAAATTGAAGGCGACCCGGAGTACGATGTAAAACGGGCGCGTAAAAAATTGCGCCGGTATGTGGAAGGGCATGATTACGCGGTCCGCCTGAAAGCCGAGATCATGGTGGATCATTTTCATGAAAATGTGATTGCGCTCAATAAAATCGGTGGAAAGGCACGAGCCATGGTGGTTACCGGTAGTGTCGACCGCGCCATCCAGTATTACCATGCCTTCAGTGCATATTTGTTGGAACGCAAAAGTCCCTATCAAGCTGTCGTGGCATTTTCCGGTGAACGTGATGATAAGGGTGTTCAGGTTACTGAGGCCTCATTAAATGGCTTTCCAAGTAATGATATTCCTGAGAAAATCAAAGAGGATCCATACCGTTTCCTGATCTGTGCCGAGAAATTCCAGACCGGCTATGACGAACCCTTATTGCATACCATGTATGTGGATAAGCTGTTGACGGGCATCAAAGCCGTGCAAACGCTTTCACGCCTGAATCGCGCTCATCCCCAAAAGAGTGATGTTTTTGTACTGGATTTTCAGAATGACGCCGACACCATTCAAGCCGCATTTCAGGATTATTATCGCACAACCATTCTGGCCGATGAAACGGACCCGGACAAATTGCATGATTTGAAAGCCAGCCTGGATGCCTATCAGCTATATACCCCCTATCAGGTAGAAACCCTGGTCGAAAAATATCTACACGGCGCCCAGCGTAACGAGTTGGACCCCATCCTGGATGCGGTGGTCGAGTCTTATACAACCGAACTGGATGAAGACGGACAGGTGGATTTTAAAAGCAAAGCTAAAACATTCAGTCGAACCTATGCATTTTTATCCTTGATTCTGCCCTATAGCAACGCCACCTGGGAAAAATTCTCCATCTTTCTCAATTTCTTGATCCCCAAGCTGCCGGCACCCATTGAAGAAGATTTGTCCAAGGGTATTCTTGAGTCCATTGATATGGATAGCTACCGGGCGGAGAAAAAAGCGGTAGAAAAAATTCTATTGGAAGATTCAGACGCCGAAATTGATCCGGTGCCCACTTCTGCGGATGGGTTTAAGATTGATCCGGAATTGGAAGCGCTATCTGCCATCATCAAATCCTTTAATGATCAATTTGGCAATATTCCCTGGTCGGATCGAGATCGCATTAATCGCATGATTATCGAAGAGATACCGGTAAAGCTGGCTGCAGATGTGGCCTATCAAAATGCGCAAACCAACTCGGATAAACAGAATGCGCGCATCGAACATGATCGAGCCCTGGCGCGTGTGATCACGGGTTTGCTTCAGGATGATACCGAGTTATTCAAACAGTTTTTTGATAACGAATCTTTCCGTACCTGGCTGGCAGAAAAAATGTTTGGTCTTACGTATCGGCCGGAGAACGGACTGGATGCCAGAGTGGGGTAGAGGTAACTCAAGCTGACCTTTTTATACAGCGGATGTTTCCTGGCAGGCAGGTTTTCGACATGCCATACACGATGTAATCAAAGCACTTGAGATTGAAATCAGTGGCGTTCATAAATCGAGAGCGAATTATGCGCAGAATAAGTATCAGGGTTTTCTCAAACAGGGATTGGATTGATCGGGAAGCTCGCCGGCGAGTGTCCGAATTGTTGGGGCATTGACAGATTGATGTGACGTATATGTTTGTGCCAATGGGGATGATTGAGGGATAAAATTAAAAAATAGGATGATGTGGATGAGGTTGTTTGATTTACGGAAAGTAATGAACGAGGATGAAATCAATATGCCTGAAATTTATGTGTTTTCTGTCCGAATATGTGCAATCTGTGCTACTATAAATTATTCCTCTTTATCATTCCCCGCCTCATCCCCGACGTCAATCATATCTACGGTATTATCCAAAATCAATGGTAGGTTTTCGATATCTATACACTGTTTCTAATTAGGTAAATGTGACAAAAGGAAAGTTGGTTAATAATTTGAGAATACGGAATTAATTCTCTGGTATTTTTTATAATGTCATTTTGTTAATTTAAATAATAATTTAATCG
>JAEKNU010000109.1 GCA_016838895.1 Chloroflexota bacterium | reverse complement strand
ATGCTGCGTTGATTTTGTAAAATAGAGCGATAAAAACTTTCTGTCTACCTGGGGTGGGGTGTATTCCTTGTATTTTGTATAATAAGTTGCCTGGAACATGCTTTTGGTGTTTATAAACTTTCCAGGCCTGCATCCATTAGTACTGATAAGCTATGTAAACTTACCCAACGGTCGATTTCTTCGCTTTCGATGCCGTATGGCCAACTGCGCGTACGGTACGGATTGCTGCCGCGCCAATGCCCGTTTTTACGACGCCTTGATTGCAGCCACAATAAAACAGGCTGTAATTTTTCGTGATTTAACTGCTTATGTTCCTGCAATACGCGTAAGGTAAATAAGCGGTCTGCCTGATAGTATAGCGGAAACCCGGTTTTCTTCCAGAGCGTATGTTCTTTTGGGCTGGGAGATCTGCTTGTAGAAGTCAACATTTCAGCACAATTGAGGATCATATCCAACGCGGACTGGATGGATTGCTGTACCTGCATAGAGCGATCCTGTTGAGGGATAAGCCCATATGCCCAAAGGGTACGGATGGCGCCCCATAAACATGGCATATGCTGATTATGTTTACAACACCACTGCTTACCTGATTTATCCTGGCTGAGAAATTTGAGTATTGCCTGCGTGTGGGGATGCTCTCCTAACTCAAAGGCATAGGCGTATCGTAAAACATTGGCAAAGAAGCAGGCCAGTTCATGGTCATTGTTATTCTTTTGCTGGACTGGAAGCAACCATTTGGTGTGGGATTTCTCGAGAAGGTGCAAGCAGGCAGCTTGTAGACGAGGGTAGTCTGCCGGGCAGGCATATTCATGCAGCATCAATAAACTCCAATGGCTGGAAAAAAATTTTGGTGAATAGAAATGCTTCTCGTGCATCCAGTACTTGTTTTCTTTTAACTGATTCATGATCTCCCAGATGGGGGAATGTTCAGCGGTTAATGCTTTGATATCCCTTTCATGGGGCGTTTGATTGAGTATTTTTATTTTAGTAAGCAAGCGAATGGACGGGTGCTCACTTTCCAGCAACCACTGTACACATTTATTGTTTTCCACGGACATTGCATTCTCCCAATAATATTCTTATGCTTATTGTAGAATATTTTTGTTTTTATCAAAAACGCTATCCCCATAATATCCCTTTTTGTAGCGCAAAATTGACCCCAATGGATGGGCACCTGCATTAATCGCCCTTTTAAAAGTAGGGATTGTATATAATGTGACATTTTACCGGAAAAATTGCAAGAGTTATTACTTGCATTATGGTAGGGTCATTATGTTATAATGTTTTAAATTATCAAAGTCAGTTCCTATTTTTCCCAAGAGATGTGGCAATCGAATAGACTGACGTATAACAAGAAGGAGTTTTCTAGTATGTCTGACCGCGAAACTGGTACAGTAAAATGGTTTAACAAAGATAAAGGCTATGGCTTTATCGAACGCGATAGTGGTGGTGATGTTTTCGTACATTATTCCGCAATCGGTGGTGATGGATTCCGTTCTTTAATGGATGGTACTCGTGTAGAATTTGAAGTTTTGGTGGACGCCAAAGGTCCACAAGCAAAGGATGTGCAAAGCATATAGTTTGGTACACTCCCATGCTTTTTGTGTAGGAATCTAGTGTTCCAATATTAAACAATCGTTCAATCATTGAAAATAAACCTCTTTCATAGCGAAAGAGGTTTTCTTATTTAACAAGCCCATCATTTAAAGATCTCACAGGTTTTCAAAACCTGTGAGATCTGATCATCAACGCTTTGGTCCGTATTGACTTTACTGGTAAATCTATTGTTATTGGTTATAAAGTTGATTATGCGGTAATTGCCTGCAGGTCTTCTGCGACGCTTTGAATGGGCATAATATTAAAGTTCTTTACCAGAACATCGACAACATTGGGGGAGAGAAAAGCCGGCAGTGTGGGCCCGAGGCGGATGTTCTTTACTCCAAGAGACAGCAAGGCTAACAGTACAATGACAGCTTTTTGCTCATACCAGGCGATATCATAGGCGATGGGTAAATCGTTAATATCCTTTACCTCAAATACTTCAGCTAATTTCTGGGCAATCACGACCAGTGAATAGGAATCATTACATTGGCCGGCATCCAGTACGCGTGGAATGCCATTGATCTCGCCCAATTCTAATTTGTTGTAACGGTATTTGGCACAGCCGGCCGTCAGAATGACATGATCCTTGGGGAGCTGCTCAGCCAAATCGGTGTAATAGGAGCGTGCTTTGTGGCGACCATCGCAGCCGGCCATGACCACAAATTTCTTAATCGCTCCGGATTGAACAGCCTCAACCACCTGATCAGCGACATTGAGCACAGCCTGATGGGCGAAGCCAATGGTAAGTTGTCCTTCTTCTAAAGCTTGTGGGGCTGCACATTGTTTTGCCAGTTCAATGATGGCAGAAAAGTCTTTGGTTGCTCCGTTAACCCGATCCGCAATGTGTTTGACCTCAGGCCATCCCACTAATCCACTGGTAAAAATGCGCTCCTGATAGCTTTCTTTTGGTTTTACAATACAATTGGTGGTCATCAGGATGGGACCATTGAATTTAGCGAACTCTTCCTGTTGATGCCACCATGATCCGCCGTAATTACCAGCAAAATGGCTATATTTCTTGAAGGCTGGATAGGCATTGGCCGGCAGCATTTCACTATGGGTGTAGATATCCACGCCGCTGCCTTCAGTTTGCAGGAGTAATTCTTCCAGATCGCGCAAATCGTGTCCGCTGATGAGAATGCCCGGATTTTCGCGCACACCGAGATTGACTTGGGTAGGCTCGGGATGTCCATAATGAGAGGTGTTGGCTTGGTCCAGCAGGGCCATGGCTTGCACACCCATCTCGCCACATTTTAGGACAAGCTGAACATATTTATCAGCGTCCATTTTGTCATCCAGGGTGGCAAATAAGGCTTGCATAACAAAAGTTGGCAGGGCTTCATTAAAGGTATCCAACACGCCGGCGTGTTCGGTGTAGGCTGCCAATCCTTTAAGTCCATAAACCAGTAATTCGCGCAGGGAGCGAATATCCTCATTGGTTTCCAACTCGCTGATAACACCAATCATTTCCGCTTTGGCGAGCAAGGTTTCTATCTGATAATCTTTTGGATGCCATTCGGCAATATCAGGAAATGTGCCTGTGCAGGCTTCCCCGGAATCTCCGTGGCAGGCAGTTTGGGCACGTTTTCTGACATCATCCCGAATTTGAACGGCCTGTTCAATCCAATCCACAAAACGATTGGCATCGAAATTAACATTGGTGACTGTGGTGAAGAGGGCTTTGATGACAAAATCATCCGCTTCAGTTAAATCAATTTTGAAGTTTCTACCTTTAACACCCCAAAAAGCGATGCCTTTCACTGTCCAGATTAATAAATCCTGCAAAGAAGCCGTTTCTGATGTTTTTCCACAAACCCCTGCAATGGTACAGGCATTGTTTTTGCTGGTTTCCTGACATTGATAGCAATACATACTCATAATGTGTGATTCTCCTTCAATATTATTTCCAGATTATTGATGAACTGTGATTGTGTACAACAGTTCCACTGCGTTTAAGGGGCAAATTTCTTCACAAATACCACAGTATGTACATTGAGCTGGATGAACAATCATCGGATACTGATCGATCATTTCCACGGCCTGGGTGGGACACTGGGAAATGCATTGGCCGCAGCGAGTACAGCGTTGTTTGTTTATAATCGGCATAGGTAATTGTTTCATAATTCGCCCTAATAAGATGGAATATAACCAATATACAGAAATTTGATACGCAGGTCTGTGATTTTTGTCACAGTAACATGGGGGAAAGGGGAAAATATCAATGACTATGAAGCGTTATGCATATATTAACTCCGTAATTGGTGAAATTCTAAGCTGTAATTAATCAATAAATATGATAAAATAGACAATAATAGTGATATTGATTTGATATGGAGGTATTGTATGGCTACTGAAAATAAGAAAAGTGAACTTCAATTTTTAGATCCACCCGCAGCAGTGAACCTGTTTGGTCAGGTACGCTGGGCCTGGATCTGGTTGATTCTACGGGTTTATTTGGGATATCAATGGATTCATTCAGGGTGGGGCAAAGTTACCAATCCAGCCTGGATGGATGGCGGCGCCGCCTTGAAAGGATTCTGGGAACGCGCAGTAATGGTGCCAGAAGCACCAGCCAGACCGGCTATCGCCTTTGACTGGTATCGTAATTTCCTGCAGGGCATGCTGGATGCCGGGGCTTATACATGGTTTGCCAAATTGGTGGCCGTTGGCGAAATTTTAGTGGGCGTCGCCCTGGTTTTGGGTTTGTTAACCGGTATTGCTGCTTTCTTTGGTGGTTTCCTGAACTGGAACTTCATGATGGCCGGTACAGCCAGCACCAATCCGGTTTTGTTCTCAATTTCCATTTTATTGATTCTGGCCTGGAAAACCGCCGGGTGGTGGGGATTGGACCGTTGGATATTACCCCTGTTAGGGACGCCCTGGCAGCCAGGAAAAGTGTTTAAGAAAAAGTAAGCAATTTTATTGATATAGATTTGTATAAAAACAGGCTTCCTGATATTCAGGAAGCCTGTTTGCTTTAGTGGTTTCTTAGTATTCGTATTTGTAACCTGGTTTCTGATTTACCTCAGTAACCAATCGTTTGATAATGGAGGCAATATTCAAACAAATGATGAAGATCAGAAACCCTTTGAACGTTTTATGAATCATCGGTTCCAGCGTGATAAAATCTGTTTGTGAAGCTGCAGGGAAATTATCCCATATCAAGGTAAAGAGAGGAATGGCGTTTATGGCGAACCCGAGTAATGCAGCGTTGAGAATTTCTAATGCAATTTTGAACCAGCGGGAAAAAGCGGATATCATACGCTGTGAAATAATTACGGTATGATTCGCCATTTCCAGACCCGACAAAATAATGGCATAGGGCAATAAAGCCTTGAACCCTTCATTAATCGTACCGGCTACAATACGTTCACCATTGACCCAGGCAACCAACTCACCAACATTCATTAAATATATCAGGATGCTGATATAGATTAATCCGCCAACGATACCGAGTATGGGTTCCCAAAGCCGTACTTTTTGTGGATAGGTAATCTCGGGCAGATCATCCGGTTTCCAGGGTTCTGCATCTAGTTCACCTACTTTATCATCCAGTTTTCGTTCAATTATGGCAAAGACCAATGTGATCATGGCTGCTGAGGTTAATAATGCCTGCCATAAACCACCGATAAATTCGAACACGCTGCCGAATATACTGCTTGCCGGCAGTGGATTCATAAAGGTGCTGATCAGATAGACTACGATCAGGATGGAGCCTAATACTGTCATGACAATGCGCAATACCTGGGAAAAGAGAGGGTAGAGTTTTGGCCCGATCAGATAACGCGGACCGTGATAGGTCGCGGCGACACTGCGAGGGGATCCATTTTTGAGTAGAATTTCCTTGATCAGTGTATTATCGATTTCGGCTGCATTTGGATATTGCTCCTCTATGGTATCCATCAGATTGGATTGCAGCTCTGCGGTGATATCTTCGCGCTGACCGGCGGGCAATTCATTTTTTATGGCATAGAAATATCGATCCAGATACTCCTGTGCTTCGGGGGTGAACTTCATGATAATAAACTCCTTAAGACATTTTCCTGATTCTTCCAATCAGCGATTAATAAATTCAGTACTTCCTGACCAACGGCGTTGAGTGTGTAATATCGACGGGGCCGAGGGTCCTCGACACGCCATTCGCTGTCCAGCAGGCCTTGCTGTTCCAGGCGTCGTAAAAGCGGGTATAGAGTATCCTGTCCGATTTCGTATCCTTTTTCGTTTAAGGACTGAATGAGCGAATAGCCATACTGCGCTTCGGATAGTTGGCTTAGCGCAGCCAGGATAACTGTGCCGCGGCGCATTTCCTGTTTGATTTTTTCATATGCTTGGGTATGTTTGGTGTTCATGCTGCTATTATACAGTGTAATACACAGTAATGTCAAGGAGCAATAAGGGGAAATAACGATAATGGTAATAAAATTATAGTGTCGGGATGAACCTATGCTTGGTGTGTGCTGTTTTTCCATTGAGATTTGGCATGTTTTGTAAAAATCCGGGTGAAAAGATGGATATTCCTTAGGACAACATGATTTGGATTGTTGTGATTGATCTAGATTTGGAAAGTTCGGTTAATCCAACTTTTTTAACCCCCTTCCTGTATTTGTTGACCTGGGATATTGCTTATAATAGATGTATATTGGGTGATAGTGATTTGTGAAATGAATCGAGCCAAAGCTGAAACCAATCAGGAGGACTGCCAATGGAAGAAGAGAAAGCCATTAAGTTATTCAATGATAAGCAAATTCGTGTGGCATGGGATGAAGAGCATGAGCAATGGTTGTTTTCTGTGGTGGATGTGGTTGGGGTGTTAGCGGAAAATGATCGTCCACGGAAATACTGGAATGATCTGAAAAAGAAATTGGATATTGAAGGTAGCCAACTGTCCGAAATAATCGGACAGTTGAAAATGACTGCACAGGATGGAAAGCAACGTATAACAGATGTAGCCAATACCGAGCAGCTTCTGCGCATTATTCAGAGCATCCCATCCCCAAAGGCAGAACCGTTTAAACTTTGGCTGGCACAAGTGGGGTATGAACGAATTGAAGAAACAGAGGATCCTGAAATTACGTTTGATCGGGCGATGGCGACGTATTTACAGAAAGGTTACTCCAAACAATGGGTCAATCAGCGATTAAAAAGCATTGAAGTTCGCAAGGAATTAACGGATGAATGGGAAGAGCGCGGTATTGAAAAGGGCAGTGACTTTGCGATTTTAACCAATGAGATAACAAAAGCCTGGTCAGGATTTGGCGTAAAAGGCTACAAACGGTATAAAGGGTTGAAAAAGGAAAATCTTCGCGATAACATGACCAATCTTGAACTTGTTCTGAATATGCTGGCAGAAGCCACCACGACCGAAATATCCAAAGAAAAAAAGCCGCAAACATTTGATAAAAGTAAAGAAATTGCCAGGCAAGGGGGAACGGTAGCCGGAAATGCAAGAAAAGAGATTGAACAGCGCACAGGAAAACCAGTTGTCACGGATAAAAATGCATCCAATTTATTAGAAAATTCAAATTCAGACGAATTGTCTGATGGAAGTGATGATCAATCATAAAGGGGCGGATTATTATTTTGTGTTTACCCTGTTCGTTGTACAAACGCATCCAATAACGAAGGATTTGCGCTTTTACTAGGAATAAGCACCCGAACAGCTTTTGGAAGGACCTTCATCTGCATGGGGGTGTTTCCGATAGCTTCGCCATCGGCTTGTACGGATATGGTTTTTTTTGTGCTGATGTTGAAAGTTTTCTGCAGGGGATAATAGGTCAGGTTATGGGTGCGGTGTGCTTTACGAGCGATAAAGTCAAAGAGCAATTGGAAATAGCTCCACAGCGTACGGGCTTTAATGATGAACACACCCAAATTTCCCTCTTCTGTCCAGTTGAATAGCTCTTTGAAGACCGGATCGCCCTTTAAAAGGACGGTGTGGGTGATGAATACCTCGGATGCACGGGTAGTGATGTGTACGCTGTCGATATTTATGTGAAATCGATGGGGTTGGAATCCGATAAATACACGGATGCCATTCCAAACGTATGCCAGCATACCGAATTTGCGTTTTTCTTCGCGGGTGGTTTGTTCGATCATGGTGGATGTCAGACCAATACTAACGTTGAGAATATAGTGATGCGCATCAATTTGCATGCTGTCCAGGTACAGGCTGTCGGGCTGATTGGTGATATAGGCAAAGGCTTTTTGGTGATTGAGTGGCAAATGGAGCTGCCTGGCCAGCAGGTTCCCGGTTCCGGAGGGGATGATGGCGAGGGGAAGATCATGGTTCACCAATGTTGAAGCAACCTCAGATACGGTGCCATCACCGCCGGCGGCGATGATCAGATCGCAATTTTGTTGGATGGCATGCTGCACAATAGAGAGCAGATCTTCATCTTTTTTGGTTTCATGGAGCAAAGAATCCCAGCCGTATTGCTCGCAGACGTGTTGAAATGCCTTGCGAAGGTTTTGAGGATTGGTTTGTCCTGCGACAGGGTTATAAATGAGGATGGGTTTTTTGAATACGGTTGGCAAAGCGCAAGTCTCCATGAAGATGGATGAAAGATTGGTCTAATACAGTGTAACACAGGCAAACTTCCTGCGCATACATAAAAATATATAGGGGCAAACATGTGTAGTGCGGCATGGAAAATTGTGCGTTAGGCTGCGAATGGAATGATATTCCAATATGGCTGGAGATCGCCGCGCTACGGTTTATTTAATGAATGAATCGTATAGACCCGCTCGCGATGACACATCATTGAGATTACTGAAAAAAATTATTGTTTTGATTAGCGTGTTTGGTGCGCTCTGCGAGCAACACTAATTTATAGGGGGCAATTCATTGAAAACCTGGCAGGTCTGGGTGTAAAATGGACCACGAAATACACGAAAACGAATGAGAAAAGATTTCACAGGTTTGATAAGCGTAATTTGAATTTTATCATTCCACCTCAACCAGCACTTTACATGAAAGCTACTTGGGCGGAAAATGGTGCGTTGGACTTATTTTTGTTTATTCTTTATTGCGTTATTAACTCGCCCAACAACACCCTACATTTGAAGAAAACCTGACAGGACTGGTATTTTCCACATGCCGGGGGATTGCTTCAGTCGCTTTTTATTATGGTGACAAATACCGTTTCTCAAAACGCTTCTTCGCAATCATACGATATATTTTTCTTTTGAAGGCCTGATTTGATATTTATTCCAGCGCAATCAGCCCCCCTCGGTCCCCCCATTTATGGGGGGAAGAAAAGCAGGTTTATTTTACGTCAACCAGCACGGCACGCACGACGCGACGGTAGAGGTATTGGCCGGTGGATTCGTTGAAGTATTCGCAGGTGATCAGGGTGATCCAGTCGTGGTTTTTGTGCTCTTCGATGACATTCATATTGGATGGCAAGACCAGTTTGTTCTCACGCACCTCGTAGATATGATCCACACCATAGGCCTGCAGGGTGATCTGGTCGCCAAATTTGAGCGATTTTATTTCTGCAAATGGCCCGGGGTTGCCAGAGGCGTTGATGACATGTCCGGTAAGCACGGTGTTACCATCCCAGGTGGGGTAGGCAGAACCATTCAGCCAGCCAGCCTGAGCATTGGTCAGCCAGGTGACGTCCCAACCGCTGCTGGTTTGGGGTACGCCCACGATGGGTACATCCACTTTGAGGGTTGGAATTTGCAGGCGCAGGGCATCCATGTCACTGTAGGCGGCTTGGGTGGGTTGTTCCTTTAAAATTGTGATTTGATGCGGGGCAAAGCCGGTGGCAGGCAGGAGCACAGTACCGGCGGTACCAGCGCCTGAACTTGCGGAAACGACGGTAAAGGTTGTGGATGAATCGAAGACACCGCCATTGAGTACATTGCCGGTCAGGTCCTCGATGGAAGCCGTACCACAAACCAGCAGTTGATATCTGCCGGAAGGTAAGGTATCTGTATTCAGTGTGGCTGTGTAGGTGCTGTCATCATAGGTCACGCTGCTGATTGGTACCTGCACATCATCGCCGAACAGTCCGAGTAGACAGGTGCTGGTATCGAAGATACCATTGCTGCCATCTTCCACCAGCAGGTAATTAATGGGATTGTTAGCGGCTTCGGCGCTGCCGTCGTGCAGTACGTCGTGATTGAAGGATACCTGGATTTCACTGTCTATCATGGTAGAGCCATCCAGCGGTGCAATAATGCCGGTTTCCAAGGAATCCTGAGTGACTTCTCCAGCAAGTGCGATGGTGAAGGGGGATTGGTTGGTATCCTTACTACCAATGAGCAGGTTCCCTGAGAAGATGCCGGTTAGTATGGCATCCATATGGACTTGAATATCCTCACTGCTTCCAGCGCTTATTACGGTTGGAAAACTTCCCGTGAAACTGAAACCTGCGGGAAAAGAAAGGTTGGTTAAATCCAATGTCGCGTCCCCATTATTTTGAATGGTTAGCGTATGGGTAACAGGGTTGTTTAATGTAGTGGCACCAAAATTGAGAGTATCCCCATTATTAATGGAAGTGGCACCATTCGATAGGGAAATATCTACCGATTGGACAACAATGAACTTCAGATTATCATCGATATCATCAAAATAACTGATAGCAGGATTGCCATCCACCATCGCCAGGGAGGTGTACATACCAATATGTATGGCGGCACTAAGGTTCTGGGGTGTGCCCCAGGAAGAGCCGCTGGCATTCGTGGCGCGGATAAACTTCAGATTTCTATTGGTATCATCATAATAACTGATAGCAGGATTACCATCCACCACCGCCAGGGAGGTGTACATACCAACATCTTCTGCATAATCCAGCGTCTGGGGGGTGCCCCAGATGGAGCCGCTGGCATTCGTGGCACGGATGAACTTCAGATCACCATTGGTAGTATCGTAATAACTGATAGCAGGATTGCCATCCACCACCGCCAGGGAGGTGTACATACCAACATCTTCTGTATAATCCAGCATCTGAGGCACCCCCCAGATGGAGCCGCTGGCATCATTGGCACGGATAAACTTCAGATCATTATTGGTATCATCGTAATAACTGATGGCAGGATAGCCCCCCACCACTGCCAGGGAAGTAAATTCGCCAACCTGTCCGGCACTATCCAGGATTTGGGGTGTGCCCCAGGAAGCGCCGTGGGCATCATTGGCACAGATAAACTTCAGATCATTATTGGTATCAGCGTAATAACTGATGGCAGGATAGCCCCCCACCACTGCCAGGGAAGTAAATTCGCCAACCTGTCCGGCACTATCCAGG
>JAEKNU010000108.1 GCA_016838895.1 Chloroflexota bacterium | reverse complement strand
GAGCCCGGTGCGGAAAATCCGCACGCCGGGATCTGTGCGGGGGCTGCTGGGTAACTGGCAGTCCTACCGCAATAAAAACGCGGTAATGCTGAAAATTACATCAAAGAAGCCAAGTATGATATGGCGGTTGGTCACCTGCTGCTCCAATCCTTTTGGGCCAACGAAGCCATCTTTCAGTTGATGATGCTGGCTTACAATTTGTTTTTACTTTTCAAGATGGACTTCGCAAATGGAACGGAATACCGGCAGCAGATCAAGACATTCAGGTTGAAGTACATTTTCCTGGCTGGGACAATCATCCGAACGGCCAGAAGCGTGATCTTGAAACTTTCTGAAAAATATCCGTATCGAGAGATGTATGAACAAAGTTTTCCCTGAAAAAACACCCAAAATAGCGTCTCACCCCGTTATTTGTATTTAAGTCGGGTCTGGAAAAACCAATCCCGATGCCCAATTTTATGAAATAGATCGCGAAAAAGAACCAAAATGGAGGAAATGATGCTAAAATTTAATGAGTTCAGACACAACCATTACTCTGGAAGGGTGAAAATGTTGGTAAAAAAATCGGGACGTGGAATTTCGGTGATATTTATTTTGGGCAAAGTTAGCCCGCAACCGATGTAAACCAATAGTAGGACGATTTAACAAGGTACAATAGGGTACGTCTACAATACAGTGTCAGGAGAAGACATGCTGTGACATGTCCTGGTGCTTCTTTACGCCGCTAAATTATCTCCAAGCCAAGCCTGTTTGAGCAAGAGCATTCTTCTTGCCAATTGATCTACTATGATGGTATTGAAAAAAATCTTAACAGGATAAACTCTGCTGAAAATTGATGAATGAAAGTTTTCAATAATCGCTTTTTGAACCTTTTTGGATCTGAATTTTAAATTGGTTTGTAAACACTCTCTTATTTTTTTTGTATTTTTTTATATCAAATGCAAAGAGAATATGCTATTATATTTTTTTATAAACAATCGATATTATTGAATTTCTGAACTTATGCGTTGATCCTCATCCCTTAGGAGAAGTCATGCTCGATTCGATAATCTTTGAACAATACGCTGTAAAAACACAAATCTGTAAAAATGACTGGTGCACAAGATATGAAGGGGTGGACACCAGAACTGGTCAACAAATCATCATTCATGCTTTTCATCCAACTCTTGTTCCTCCAGAACCATTGATCTCCAATCTAAAGAATCTTGAACGAAAAATCAAAGATCTCGATTCGAGCTATTTCCCACTGATATTGTCTACCGGAGAGGTTGATAAAATTGCGGTTATGATCTGCACTTCCTTTTCTGGAGAATCAGTCACTGAAAGAATAGACTCAGTTGGATTACCCTCTCCCAATGAAGTCATCGAACTTGCTTATCAATTGGGAAATGCCCTTGATATGTTGCACAAAAACCACTTTTTGCAGGGAGTATTAACCCTACAAGAAGTGGTTTTTTCATCGGAAGGGGAAGTTCAGCTAACACTGCCAGCCCTGGCTTCGCTGTTAGATCTACCGGCATTACTTGTGAATGGCAAACTCCCTGAGCATGGATATTATGCCCCTGAACTGATGCGTGGCAATCCTGCTGATATTCGGTCTGATCTCTACACACTCGGTGCAGTACTATTTGAGGCGATAACTGGCAAACCTGTTCCAAAACCGGATCTTTCGCCTGATAGAACAATGATCGTTACCTGGCTACCCAGCCGATTACGGAAAGATATCCCTCCAGCACTGGACGATCTGATTGCCACTTGCTTGAACCCTGAAGTGGATAAACGCTATGCCAATATACAGGGTTTTTTGTCAGCAGTCAATGATCAGAGAGCATCATCAGAGCCAGTGGCCTCCATCCTGGGGATGGAAGATGCGCTGGTAGGCCAGACGCTGGGAGGCTATCGGCTGGTTGATCGTCTGGGTCAGGGGGGTATGGCAACTGTCTACAAGGCCTATGAACCTGCCCTAGACCGTTTTGTTGCCATTAAAGTTCTGCCGCAATTTTTTGCCAACGATCCTGGATTTACCAGTCGTTTCCGCCGGGAAGCCAAAGCAGTGGCTCAATTGAATCATCCCAACATTGTTCCCATCTATAGTTTTGGGGAAAGCAGCGGTATTACTTACATTGCCATGCAGTATGTTGAAGGGGATACCCTCAAACACGAACGCGGTGAAAAATTAGATGTGCAGGCTGCGTTACGGCTGCTCCTTCCGATCACGCGGGCATTGGGCTACGCACATCAACGGGGGATCATTCATCGGGATGTAAAACCCAGCAATGTCCTGCTAAACAATGAAGGCTGGCCTTTGCTAGCAGATTTCGGCTTGGCAAAAATGGCGGAAGCCTCCAATGAGAAATTAACTGGCACTGGGGTGGGTATGGGTACACCCACCTACATGTCTCCTGAGCAGGGACAGGGCATCCATGTGGACCACCGCTCTGATATCTATTCCCTGGGAATCATGCTTTATAAATTCGTGACAGGGGACGTACCTTTCCATGCGGATACGCCTATGGCAATTGTTATCAAACACATTAGTGCATCGCTGCCTTTACCCCGCCACATTGATCCATCCATCCCCGAAGTTGTGGAAAATATCATCCTTAAAGCCACAGCCAAAGCTCCTGCTGATCGTTTTCAGACTGCTGAAGAAATGGCAAAGGCCATGGAAGCTGTTTTATTGGGTAACTTGGATGCAGCGGAAATTCAGGGGTTGGCATCCGTAGCTTTTAAGGCTCAAGCTGAAAAAGCCGCAAAAGCTGAAAAATGGCAGGAAGCGGTACAGGCCTGGGAAAGTTTCCTTGCGCTTGAATCGGGTGATCGGGTTGAAGTAGAAGAACAACTCCAACATGCCCGTAAGTATGCCAGAATTGACGGGAATTATAACGAAGCGCAGGAATCCATCCGCAAAAAACACTATGGCAGAGCAATGGAATTGTTACTAGGAATCATCGCTCAGGATCCTACCTATAAATCCACTTCACGACTGCTGGTCGAAGCGGAGGAAGCCAATAAAGCCATTCCTCTCTGGCGGCGGGCGCGGGTTTGGGGCGGATTGACCGCTGCCGTTGTGCTAGTCATTGCGCTTGGCTTCGGGATTGTCTGGTTGGGGCAACAAGATTTCACGTTTCCAACAGCCGGCAGCGTCCCCACCAAAACCAGTACCGCCACGCGAGCGGCTCCCTCAGTAACGCCCACACCCACACTCGACCCTGAACTCCAGGCCGCGCTCGATACCATCCAAAGCGAAGAACCGCTCTACCAGACCAGTTTCGATGACTGGGACACCAATGATTCTGGCCGCAATGCTGCGCTGATGAATGGGAATCTCATCCTCAGAAGCAAAGATGAAAATGGGGCAGTTTTAGGCCTAAACGTATTCCCTGCCGATCGTTATGTAGTGGAATTTGAATTTAGCATTTCGGAAGATACTTCAGCGGATGGTCTTTGCGTTTATGAAGCATGGAGCGATGCTCAATTTGATGAAGAATCCTGGAGAGCATTCAGCGCGGAATTCTACCCAGGAGAAGATTTGGCGGTGTTATCGATATTTGACCCACAATCTCGAGAGCAGCCGCGTATTGCGACAGCTTCGTTTGATAAAACCAAATCCAATATGATTAGGCTGGTTGTCCTAGAGGATCAAATCACCGTTTTTATTAATGGACAGTTAGCCTATACGGCTCAAGATCCAAGCGGGAGCGCTGTGTATTTCGGCAATAATCTTGCCGCATATAACCAGGTCACTTGTGAATTTGACCACTTCAAATATTGGGACTTGAGAGATGTGGATCCCGCTGTCAAAACCGCGCTGGCCGCCATCCAGAGCGAAGAGCCGCTTTACCAGACCAGTTTCGATGACTGGGAATTTGGAGACCATCCGGATAATGCCACACTGGAAAATGGAAAACTGGTTCTTGTCAGTGAAAATCAAGAACATGTGGGCGTAAACTTTGGCGCCTTTCCCTCTGACAATTTCGCGGTCGAGTTCGAGTTTCGTGTCTCGAGATCCGGTCCCGGAAGTTGTTTTTTTGGCACAGATACTGGCGGTGACAACAATGAAACCATAAAGGCGCTCGGCATTGGTTTTGACCCGAACAGCCAGACACATTTGGAACATTATGTGTACCCGGATCAGTACCCAGGTATCGCGGATGGTTCCTATGCGGACATAGAACTCAACAAGGTAACACTGATCGTACATGGGGGGACAATTACTGTCTTTGTCAACGGGAAATTGATGTTCGACGTTCCCAACCCTGACGGGAACACGATTTATTCCCGCCACATCTTCTCGGCAGAAGGAAATAACGCATGCGAATTCGACAATTATAAGTTTTGGGACTTTAGAGAAATGGATCCCGCCGTTAAAACCGCGCTGGCGACCATCCAGAACAAAGAACCTGATTATCAGACCGATTTTGATGATGCGAATCAATGGGAATTCATCAACAACGCCAGGATAGAAGATGGAAAACTGGTTATTACTGGCAGCAATGGTATTGGAGGATTGGTGGACTTAAATAATTTTAGTTCCGATAGATTCGTAGTTGAATTTGAGCTGCATAATTTGGGGGCGGATTCGGCAGGAAACTGCTTCTTTCAAACCGGGAATGATCAAAGAGCATGGAGCGAATCTTGGAAGGCATTAGTACCCCAGTTCCAAAAACAAGATGCATTGTTGGCACGATTTAAATACCCGGACCTTGAAGATTTTGTGTGGCAAGGCTATACAGGTTCAAATGTTAATACAGTAACCCTGCTCATTCTTGGAGATCAAATTACTGCTTTTGTTAATGGGAAATTAATATACACAACTGTAAACCCGGATGGGAGCATTGTTTATTCTCATCATTCACTGGGGGCTTACGGAGCAACTGAAAGAGCCCACGTGTGCGAATTTGACAATTACAAGTATTGGGATCTAAGCGGGGTGGATTTCTTTGCTGCGACAAGCACAAGCGGGACAACCTCTTCCTTTGCGTCCATACTGGATTCTGTTGCTGATAAAACGCCGGATTATGAAGATGATTTCAGCAACCTTGCGAGCGGCTGGCGAACCGATCGGAATTCCACCGGCAACGAAACCGGCTATCAGGATGGCGCATACCTTATTTCCGCCAAAAATGGTTGTTATGGCGCGGGCCTTCCAACCGATCGAGTGTTTTCAGATTTTGTTCTGGAGTTGGATGCGCGATTTATCAATCAAGAGCATGGATCGGTGACCATATTATTTCGAGATAATGAAACAGCTCATTACGGAGCAAATATTTTCCAGTCGGGATGGTTTAATTTTCACAAAAACGTAAACAACATCCATTTTGACCTGCTCGGAACCG
Organism: Chloroflexota bacterium; assembly: GCA_016838895.1. Taxonomy (GTDB): domain Bacteria; phylum Chloroflexota; class Anaerolineae; order Anaerolineales; family Anaerolineaceae; genus UBA5203. The sequence goes on along the minus strand of JAEKNU010000108.1, from coordinate 5,647 downwards.
AAGTCCCAGAATCAACCTTCCAGGCTTGGGATGATTCCAAACACCTGACGCTGATTGCCTGGCAAGACAAAATGGCACTCTACGTCAACGGGGAATTGGTCATCGCGTTGACCGATTCTTCATCAAGCCAAGGAAGATTTATTTTTGGTGTGTGCGAAGACATCGATGGCAATCCTTTACAGGTATTGATTGACAACCTAAAAATATGGGATATCACAGACCTGTCGCCATAGCCTGGCGAGATGACAAAGTTCAAATGGAGCATCCATGAACCCCTTTACTTTCGGCAACCCCATCAAAGATCCAGCCCGTTTCTACGGGCGGCGCGAAGATTTGCGCCAGATTGTCAACCGCCTGCGTTCCAGCGCGCACGAGAGCACCTCCATCGTTGGCGAACGGCGCATCGGAAAAACATCCTTGCTTAAATATCTCGACACGCCCGAAGTCGCTGCCCAACTTGGGCTGCCTCCGGCTGAGTATTGCATGGTCTACATCGACTTCCAAGGACTGACCGACATCACCCCTGAACGCTTCTGGCAGCGCGTTTTGCGCAAAATGGAGCGCTCGATTTGCCTGCCTGAACTGTTACCCGAAATCCAGGCGCTGCGTGAGATGGGCGCCTTTGACCTGTTTGACCTGGAAGACCTGTTTGAGAGTATTGCCGGACGCGGCCTGACCACCGTCCTGATGCTGGATGAATTCGAATACGTCACCCAAAACCCCAATTTTGGTTCCGATTTCTTTGGCGGGTTGCGCGCCCTGGCCATTCACCAGAACCTGCCGCTCCTGACGGCCACCCGCCGCGAACTGGTCGATTTGTGCCACTCCGAAGAACTGAAAGGCTCGCCGTTCTTCAATATCTTTGCCAACATTGTCCTGCGTCCGTTCAGCCGCGCCGAAGTGCTCGAAATGCTGGATGGAAAAATAATTCTGGATCATCCTGACAGCGAACCTATCCAAAATGCTTCCAGTCCATGGCTGACAACCATGGGTTCTACCGAATTACTACTGGATGAGAAACAAATTGTTCAGGCAAATTTTTATTGGGTTCTTGGAATCGCTTTTTTATATCATTAACAAGTGGAGGTAAGCATGGAGGATGACAAACAATTCGACCGAATTGTTCTAATCAAGGCAGGACAGGCTGAGAAAACCATCCCTCTGGTTGGTAGCGAATTGGTGTTTGGCCGTACAGAACCAGCAGACGTGGTGCTTTCATCCCCATCAGTTTCCCGGCGGCAAGCTCGTGTTTTCCGGGAAGGTGATCGTATCTTTCTGGAAGACTTGCAAAGCAGTAATGGTACGCGGATCAATGGTGAGCAAATCACCTCGCCGGTTCAATTAAAGGACGGTGATGAGATCCTATTGGGTTTGGATGTTCACTTGCGTTTTTATGCAGCTGATGTGCCTAAAACCGTCCAGTCTATGGAAGCCCCAGTGACACAAACCTATAGTACAGATATTCACAGCACCATGATGGTTAATCTGAAAAATGTGATATCTGTTGAAAAGGAAAACAGCGGCGCCAAAGCCACCATGTTGGATGTCAAACTGGACGAGGCTGCGCTGGCTGCCATGTCCGAAGAACCACCACGCCTTCTTATCCAAATCACCGGTGAGGAGAGCCGTGATGTCCTCCTGACAACAAAGCAGGTTCGTCTGGGACGTTCAGATGATAATGACATCGTCGTTGCACTGCCCATTGTGTCACGCTATCACTTGATATTTGAACAAAGTGCAGAAGGGTATGTGGTTTCCATGCTTCCAAATGCAATCAATCGAGTTTCTTGCCGCGGCAAGATGCTGGATGAACCCCGCTTATTGCGCCATGGCGATGTTTTGCGGATGGACAGTGATGTACCTGGCATGTTGTTAACCCTTACCTACTGCAGTCCGGCAGCTGCAAAAGTTCCGCTACAAATTCAGTTTGGCGAGCAGGATGTGCTCACATTTGGTCGGGATGCAGGAAATGATGTTTGTCTGAATATGCCCAGTGTATCTCGCTACCATGCTGAGGTAACCCGTGTGGGGCGCCGGTATTATATTACCGATTTGCGCAGCGCAAATGGTACTTTCGTTAACGATGCGTCAGTGGATGGCAATGTATGGTTAAATCCTCAAGATGTCATTCGTATCGGCCCATACCGCTTTGTGATGGGAGAGGATGCCTTTACAGCCTTTGAAGACACCGATGGTCTGCGGGTGGAAGTTTATAACCTGCAAAAATGGGTGCGCAAGGATCTGAATCTGCTTCAAGATCTTTCGCTGATCTTCCAGCCACGCGAATTTATTGTTGTTGTCGGCCAGAGTGGTGGTGGAAAATCAACGCTGGTGGATGCCATAGCCGGATACCGGCCAGCTACACACGGAAAAGTTTTCGTCAACGATATTGATGTTTACCAGAACTTCGATGCCATCCGTAACAATATTGGATTTGTCCCCCAAAAAGATATTATCCATATGGAGTTAACGGTATTTCAGGCATTGGATTTTGCCGCTCAGCTGCGCATGCCTGGGGACACCTCAGAAGCTGAACGTCATGAGCGCGTTATGGAGGTCTTGGCTGATCTTGATTTGACACACCGCAAGGATGTTCAGATCAGTGGATTGAGCGGAGGACAGCAAAAACGGGTGTCCATTGGTGTTGAATTACTTACTCGCCCAGGACTTTTCTTTTTGGATGAACCCACATCCGGTCTGGATCCAGGTACCGAGACGGTGTTCATGCATCTGATGCGGCGGCTTGCCGATCAGGGGCGTACGATTATCATGGTTACCCATGCTACCAAGAACGTCATGCTCGCTGACAAAGTTGTCTTTCTCGCACGCGGTGGATATATTGCCTGGTTCGGCCCACCAAATGAAGCCCTGACTTATTTTGATCAATATCGCAGTGAACACGACCGGCGTGCCCGGCCCATGGAATTTGATCAGATTTATGCCATACTGGATGATCTCTCTAAAGGAAAGGGTAAGGACTGGGCGGAACGTTTCCAGGCCTATCAGGCATACAATAAATACATTGTGGAGCCATTGGAAAATCGACGAAAGAAAATCGGCCCATCCAATTCTCTTGCCAAGGAGACCAAACCTGCCCGAAAAGGACTGCGCAGCGCTGCCTGGCGTCAGTTTCTGGTGTTGTCCAGACGAAATATCACCATTTTAACGAGGGACAAAGCCAGCCTGGTGTTGATGCTTCTATCCGCACCAGCGGTCGCATTGCTCGATTTCTTCATAGCGCCTCTGGTAGGGCGTAACACCTTTGACTATGTTGGAGGGGATGCCATTAACGGCAGCGTGACATTGTTTATACTGATGATGTATACCCTGCTTGTAGGCGGAATGTCACAGATGAGGGAATTTGTAAAGGAATCAGATATCTACAAGAGGGAACGTCTGGTCAACCTGAAGGTGATTCCGTACGTCACATCGAAGGTCTGGGTAGCACTGATTCTGGCATTTTTTCATGCGCTGGCGTATACCATTATTCATTATTTGGCGTTTGCTATGCCGCCCGGTGCAGACGTGTTTATTCAGGTTTACATCACCCTTAGTCTTGCAACCATGACAGGGATGATGCTCGGCTTACTCGCTTCTGCCATCTCTCCCAATGCAGGCGCAGCACCGCTAACCTTAATATTGTTCATTATCCCTTTGCTTGTAGTCAGCGGCGCACTGGCGCCTGTACCACCACAGATAAACCAGTTTGCCTCCACACGATGGTCCTATCAGGGGCTGATGGGTATCATGGGTATTGGCTCGGATATCTCTGCGGATGTATGCTGGTTGTTGGATAAGGACCTGCGTGATGGCATGACGCTGGAAGACAAGCAAGCCTTGGGTTGCCGTTGCCTGGGCATCAATATCTTCACCCCGGGAATGTGCAATTTCCCTGGAGTAGGTAATTTCTACTCACCGGAAATTGACCGAAAGCCAGGCGATGAACCAGCATCACTCCCTGCTCGTCCTACAGAGCCCGACCTTCCACCTGCACCACAGCCTCCGTCTAATTTCTACGATCAGGTGGCAAACTCACAATACTTGAATGCACTCAGTGATTATCAAAATCAATTGCAAGAACTTCAAGATGATTTTCGCAATCAGATGTTGTTATATGAAGCGCAAGTTGGTGTTTATCAAACCGAAATGATGAAATATCAACAGGATTTAGCCATGTATACCATCTCACGGGTTGCCGCAGTGAAAGGCGCTGAGAGTGTCATGGGTACCATTACAGATAAATACGGTTGGACCTGGGTGAACAAGGATGATGTCCAAGTATATCGAACCTGGCTGACCCAAGCCTGGCTGGCCCAAATAGCGATTGTACTGGCATATTACCTGATCATACTGGCGCTGATCAAGCGAAAGGATGTGAAATGATGCGGAATAAAACCTACATTCTCTTCTTGATGTTGTTGGTTTGGCTGACTGCCTGTTCGCCTGCTCCGGCATATGATGCTGCCCTGCTGGAAACATTAACCCCTATGAGTGATGCGGTACGCCAAACACTAACAGCCCGTGCCTTGGAAGCAGCTGGTGGGGGGAATCAGATAGCCACTGCGGCTTTTCAGGCAACTGAAACCGCAATGGTGATTCATCATACCCAGACCGCGCGTGCCGATTTGTACGAACCCGCCCGTTTGGCAACCGCAACTGCAGTTGCCCCCATGCTGGCAGAATTGCCAAGATACGAGGTTAATCCAAATGAAGGACGTGTTGCATGGTTACATGCCCCTGTCTCCATCGCATTAAACGGTTATGAGCAGAATGGGTTTGCGAACGATTATCCATTGGTGACCGGAGCGGATTTTGTTATTGTCACAGACATCACCTGGGACAGCAAAAACAGTCTAGGGGGTTGCGGTTTCCTGTTCCGATCAGACGGCAATCCCGATAAGCCCAGTCAATATGTGTTGCTGGTAGAACGTACCGTTCCAGGGCGTATTTCGTTTGCGGCTACCTATGAAGGGGAATTGAGCAACTACCGCATGCTTTATCCGGCAGATAGCGATCAAACTTTCAATTGGACAAATCTTGCCACCAATCGATTGGCAATGGTTGTTAAAGGAGATTTGATTGATGTCTACACAAATGGCACCCATGTCGGACAAATTGATATAAAAGTGGAACCGCCACCCGTTACCACACCCAAATTCAGTACCAATGAACAGTTGCCAATTGGAATTACGGAAGAAGAACGAAAGGTATATGAGCAGGAGTTCGAAAAGAATAAGTTGGTCGCTCAGGAAGCCATTGCCAAGGGACTTCAAGCCGCAGAAAATTTCAAGCGCTACAAACCGTTTTATTATGATGGCTTACTTGGATTTGCTTCAGGTAGTGATACTGGAAGTCTGACTTGCACATTTGACAACAGCTGGCTATTTCTTATAGAGGACTAACCAGCGATCATTTTGACTCAAAGTGGCATTTTCTCCTCTATCTAAAGTATCTCATTGTCCAACACAATGAGATACTTTTATTAATAAATCATATGGCAGCATTTATCCTCACAAATATACTGATCTCTAATAAAAATCTCGAAAACCCATAAATGAGCAAAGCGTGGAACTCGTAGGGTGTAAAAACTCCATCGATGGTTTTCTGGAAAGGAAATTTATTTTTCTTAGTCAAATTGACCAGGTTA